>NZ_DAMACX010000004.1:0-87410 GCF_031998825.1 Pseudescherichia sp. | reverse complement strand
GACCCACGGGCGTGCCGGATTAACGGAAAGCGACATAACAACGTCCCTGACGTGATAATGATAGTAATTATCGTTATCGATCTTATTGCGGTATGTTAGCATGTGCGGCCTGAAAACTGGTATCAAAAGTTCGCATTAAGGCTTTGTTATGACCCGACAATCCTGGCTGATTAACGTCAGCCTGTTGAGAACCCATCCCGCGTTTCGCGCTGTTTTTATTGCTCGTTTTATCTCGATCGTGTCGCTGGGGCTGCTCGGCGTTGCCGTGCCGGTGCAGATCCAGGCTATGACTCACTCCAGCTGGCTGGTGGGGCTGGCGGTAACCCTCACCGGCGGGGCGATGTTTATCGGTCTGATGGTCGGCGGCGTGCTGGCGGACCGTTACGAGCGCAAGCGCCTGATCCTGCTGGCGCGCGGTACCTGCGGCATTGGCTTTATTGGTCTCTGCCTCAACGCCGCGCTGCCTGAACCTTCTCTGCTGGCGATCTATCTGCTCGGCCTGTGGGACGGCTTTTTCGGTGCGCTGGGCGTCACGGCGCTGCTGGCGGCGACCCCGGCGCTGGTAGGAAGAGAGAACCTGATGCAGGCCGGGGCGATTACCATGCTTACCGTGCGGCTGGGGTCGGTTATCTCGCCGATGCTTGGCGGCCTGCTCCTCGCCTCCGGCGGCGTGGTGTGGAACTACGCCCTGGCGGCTGCGGGAACCTTTATCACCACCCTGACCCTGCTGCGTCTGCCCCAGCTGCCGCCGCCGCCCCAGCCCCGTGAGCACCCGTTAAAATCGCTGCTGGCGGCGTTTCGCTTCCTGCTGCGTAGCCCGCTGATCGGCGGCATCGCTCTGCTGGGCGGCCTGCTGACGATGGCCAGCGCCGTGCGCGTGCTCTATCCGGCACTAGCGATCCACTGGCAGATGTCAGCCGCCGAGATCGGTATCCTCTATGCGGCTCTGCCGCTGGGTGCCGCTCTGGGGGCGCTCACCAGCGGCAACCTGGTCCAGCGCCCGCGCCCCGGCGCGATCATTCTTTTCTCTACCCTCGGGGCCTTTGTCGCCATCGCCCTGTTTAGCCTGATGCCGGTCTGGCCGCTGGGGGTGCTGTTCCTGGCTCTGGCAGGCTGGCTGAGCGCCATCAGCTCGCTATTACAGTACACGCTGCTGCAAACCCAGACGCCAGAGGCGATGCTGGGGAGGATCAACGGCCTGTGGACGGCGCAGAACGTTACCGGAGATGCGATTGGTGCGGCGCTGCTGGGCGGGATGAGCGTGGCGATGACGCCTGCGGCGTCGGCCAGCGTCGGCGGAGTAGTGCTGGCGGTGACGGGGGCGGTACTGATTCTGGTGCTGGGTGAGCTGCGGCGTTTTCGCCACAGCCCACCCGTTGACGCTTAACTGAACAGCGTGGCGAAGCGCTTAAGCAGCAGCGTGGCGCTGTAGTAGTCGAGGCGGAAGGTCTCGGTGCCGAGGGCGTAGACCCGCTTGTTCTGCACCGCGCTCAAATGGCTCAGTAGCGGGTTGGCATAGATAGCCTCGGCGTCTTTCTCATTGCCCGCAAAGAGGAACAGCGCCTCGCCGTTCAGCCCGGCAGCGAGGTTTTCACCCCCCAGTTGGACGATATCGTGGCGCTTGCCCTGGCTCTGGCTGGCGTGCAGCCCGTCGGGCAGGGTGGCGAGGGTAAAGCCCAGCTGCGAGAGCAGCTGCCCCTGGGCCGAGTCGGCGGTCCACAGGTTGGCGCTATGCGCCGCCGGGTTATAGACCAGGGCGCTGACCGGCTGCGGGGTCAGGGTCATCTGCTGTTTCACCTTCGCCAGCTGCTGATTAAAATCGCTAATGCGGGCTTTAGCCTGCTGCTCCTGGCCAGTGATCTCCCCAAGCTGGGTGAGCAGCGTCTGCCAGCTCTTATCGTCGTAGTTGATGATCAGGGTCGGGGCAATCGCGGAGAGCTGATCGTAGAGTGCCAGCGCCGAGTCGCCTCCGGTGGCGCTGATCAGGATCAGATCCGGCATCTGGGCGGCAACCGCCTCGGCGTTCGGTTCGCCAATATAGAGCCGGGTCAGCTTACGCGCTTTGGCAATCTCGCCCCACTGGCGCAGGAAGCCGTTCTCATCGGCAACGCGATTGTTGGGCGCGGTTGCGCCGCTGGCGACCACCGGGGCGTCAATCGCCAGCAGCGAGCCGGTGAGCGTGACGCTGGTGGAGACAATGCGCAGAGGTTTATGATCGAGCGTATGAACGCCACGGCTGTCGGCGATCTGGCGGGGCCAGCCAGCGGCCTGGGCTACAGAAAGTCCTAAAACAAAAAGGCCCAGCGTCAGCAGGGACTTAAGCGAAAACGGGGAGAGTCTCACGGCGTGCATCCTGTTATTGTGCGGCTAATGCTTCTCATTTTCATCATTGCGCCGCCGGATGCAAGTTTTTAGCAGCACAAAACTGCGCCCTCTGAGGTTGACATCGCTCGGGATAACTCTTAGCTTACCGACCAAAATATAAATGATAATAATTCTTACTACTTTTATCGTTTTCGGAGAAGGATATGGATTCGTCACTGGCGGAGGAGACTCAGCTTACCGTGAACACGCTGGCATCAGACCAATTTTTCTTTATGTCGCCGTATCGCAGCTTCAGTACATCGGGCTGCGTTATGCGCATCAGCGAGCCGGCTAACGGCGGGGATGACCTCAACGGCGCGTTCCAGCAGACGCTGGCCCAGGCGTTCAGCGAGGCCAAAAAACAGGGGATCGCGAAGCCGATTGTGGTGGGGGCCATTCCGTTTGATACCACTCAACCCTCCGCGCTGTTTATCCCCCGCAGCTGGGAGAGCTTCTCCCGTCCGGCGAAGCAGCTCTCCGCGCGCTACTTCCAGGGGGGCGACGCCCTCAACGTGGTAACCCGCAAGGCCATTCCTGAGCACCCGGTCTTTACCGATATGGTAGCCCGCGCCGCTGCCCTGACCGCTACCCCGCAGGTGGATAAGGTAGTGCTTTCGCGTCTAATCGATATCACCACCGACAAGCGTGTAGACGGCGGAGCGCTGCTGGAGCGGCTGATTGCTCAGAACCCGGCCAGCTTTAACTTCCACGTGCCGTTACCCGACGGCGGCGTGCTGCTGGGTGCCAGCCCGGAGCTGCTGCTGCGCAAAGAGGCATCGCACTTTAGTTCGTTGCCGCTGGCTGGCTCTGCTCGCCGCCAGCCGGATGACATGCTGGACCGCGAGGCGGGCAACAAGCTGCTGGCCTCTGAGAAAGATCGTCACGAGCATGAGCTGGTGACCCAGGCGATGAAAACCGTACTCGCGCCTCGCAGCCGTGAGCTGACGCTGCCGGACTCGCCGCAGCTGGTGAATACCCCGACGCTCTGGCATCTGGCGACCCCTATTGAGGGAGTGGCACAGGCGGAAGAGAACGCCCTGACGCTGGCCTGTCTGCTGCATCCGACCCCGGCGTTGAGCGGCTTCCCGCATCAGGTAGCAAAAGCGCTGATTGCCGGGCTGGAGCCGTTTAACCGCGACCTGTTCGGCGGCATCGTTGGCTGGTGCGACGCCGACGGTAACGGCGAGTGGGTGGTCACTATCCGCTGCGCACGCCTGCTCGAAAACCAGGTCCGCCTGTTTGCCGGCGCCGGGATCGTTCCGGCCTCCTCACCGGAAGCCGAATGGCGCGAGACCGGGGTAAAACTCACCACCATGCTCAACGTTTTTGGTTTGCATTAAGGAGCAATCATGACAATTCCCTTTACCCGCTGGCCCGATGAATTTGCCCGGCGCTACCGTGAGAAAGGCTACTGGCAGGATCTGCCCCTGAGCGATATTCTGACCCGCCACGCCCAGAGCGATGCGCTGGCGGTCATTGATGGCGATCGCGAGTTTAGCTACCGCCAGCTGAATCAGGCGGCGGATAACCTGGCGGCCTCGTTGCAGGCGAAAGGCCTTCGCACGGGGGAAACCGCACTGGTGCAGCTGGGTAACGTGGCGGAGTTTTACATCACCCTCTTTGCCCTGTTGAAAATTGGCGTCGCGCCGGTGAACGCGCTCTTCAGCCATCAGCGCAGCGAGCTGAACGCCTATGCGTCTCAGATCAAACCGGCGCTGCTGGTGGCTGACCGCGATCACCCCCTGTTTAATGACGACCAGTTTCTTAATGGCTTTGTAGAGGAACACGGATCGCTGCGGGTCGTGCTGCTGCGTAATGAGTCAGGCGAGCAAGCCCTGGCGGCGGCCATCGACCGTCCGGCGGAGCATGCCGTCAACGCACCGACGCCTGCCGATGAGGTGGCGTTCTTCCAGCTCTCCGGGGGCAGCACCGGCACGCCAAAGCTGATCCCGCGCACGCATAACGACTACTACTACAGCATCCGCCGCAGCAATGAGATCTGCCATTTCGATAGTCAGACACGCTACCTCTGCGCGTTACCGGCGGCGCATAACTATCCGATGAGCTCCCCCGGCGCGCTCGGCGTATTCCTGGCCGAAGGCTGCGTGGTGCTGGCAGCCGATCCCAGCGCCACCCTCTGCTTCCCGCTGATCGAGAAGCACCGGATCAACGTCACCGCGCTGGTGCCGCCTGCCGTTAGCCTCTGGCTGCAAGCCATTCATGAGTGGGGCAGTAACGCCCAACTGGCCTCTCTCACGCTGCTGCAGGTAGGCGGCGCGCGGCTCTCCGCGACCCTCGCCGCGCGCATTCCGGCTGAGATAGGCTGCCAGCTACAGCAGGTGTTCGGCATGGCCGAGGGGCTGGTGAACTACACCCGCCTTGATGACAGTATTGAGCGCATCAACAACACCCAGGGCTGCCCGATGTGTCCGGATGACGAAGTGTGGGTGGCCGACGCCGACGGCAATCCGCTTCCACGCGGTGAGGTGGGTCGCCTGATGACGCGCGGGCCGTACACCTTCCGCGGCTACTTCAATAGCCCGCAGCACAACGCCAGCGCCTTCGACGAGAACGGTTTTTACTGCTCCGGGGATCTGATCGCCATCGACGAGCAGGGCTACATTACCGTTCAGGGGCGAGAGAAGGATCAGATCAATCGCGGGGGCGAGAAGATTGCCGCCGAAGAGGTCGAGAATCTGCTTCTGCGCCACCCGGCTATTATCCATGCCGCACTGGTGAGCATGGAGGACAGCCTGCTTGGCGAGAAGAGCTGTGCGTACCTGGTGGTATCCCAGCCGGTGCGTCCCGTGGAGATCCGCCGCTTCCTGCGTGAGCAGGGCGTCGCCGAATTTAAACTGCCCGATCGCGTGGAGTGCGTGGACGCACTGCCGCTGACGCCGGTCGGCAAGGTCGATAAGAAAGAGCTGCGCCTGCGGCTGGCCGAACGGTCACAGGCGTAACAAAGGAGAGAAGTATGGCAATCCCAAAATTAACCGGCTACGCGCTGCCTGCGGCCACCGAGATCCCGCAGAACAAGGTTAACTGGGCCTTTGAGCCTGAGCGCGCCGCGCTGTTAATTCATGATATGCAGGACTATTTCATCAACTTCTGGGGTGAAAACTGCCCGATGATGGCCCAGGTGGTAGCGAACATCGCCGCCCTGCGTGAATTCTGCAAGCAGCACAATATCCCGGTCTACTACACCGCTCAGCCGAAAGAGCAGAGCGATGAAGATCGCGCCCTGCTGAACGATATGTGGGGGCCGGGGCTGACCCGTAAACCGGAGGAGCAGCAGGTGGTTGCCGCCCTGGCCCCGGACGAAGATGACACCGTGCTGGTGAAGTGGCGCTACAGCGCCTTCCACCGCTCGCCGCTGGAGCAGATGCTGAAAGAGAGCGGGCGCAACCAGCTTCTCATCACCGGTGTCTACGCCCACATCGGCTGCATGACCACCGCCACCGACGCCTTTATGCGCGACATCAAGCCCTTTATGGTGGCCGACGCGCTGGCGGACTTTAGCCGCGACGAGCACCTGATGGCGCTCAACTACGTGGCCGGGCGTTCTGGACGGGTAGTGATGACCGAGGATCTGCTCCCGGTGCCGGTCAGCAAGGCGGCGCTGCGTGCCGTGGTGCTGCCCCTGCTCGACGAGTCCGATGAGCCGATGGATGATGAGAACCTGATTGACTACGGCCTCGATTCGGTGCGGATGATGGCGCTGGCCGCGCGCTGGCGCAAGGTCTACGGCGATATCGATTTTGTCATGCTGGCGAAAAATCCCACCATTGATGCCTGGTGGGCGCTGCTCTCCCGCGAGGTGAAATAGTGGCCGGGCTGGATTTCAACGGCAAGATCGTGTGGGTCACCGGCGCAGGGAAAGGCATTGGCTACGCGACGGCGCTGGCCTTTGTCGAGGCGGGAGCGCAGGTTACCGGCTTCGATCGTGACTTTAGCCAGGCCGCGTATCCCTTCGCCTGTGAGGGGCTGGATATCGCCAACGCCGAACAGGTGGCAGCGGTATGCCAGCGCCTGCTGGTCGCCACCCCGCGTCTCGATGTGCTGGTGAATGCGGCGGGAATTTTACGCATGGGGGCAACGGACCAGCTCTCTCAGGACGACTGGCAGCAGACGCTGGCGGTCAACGTTGGCGGCGCGTTTAACCTCTTCCAGCAGACCATGGCCCAGTTCCGTACCCAGCGGGGCGGGGCGATTGTCACCGTCGCCTCCGATGCGGCCCATACGCCGCGCATCGGCATGAGCGCCTATGGAGCTTCGAAGGCGGCGCTGAAGAGCCTGGCCCTGACCGTGGGGCTGGAGCTGTCCACCAGCGGCGTGCGGTGCAACATCGTCTCACCAGGCTCCACCGACACCGATATGCAGCGCACGCTGTGGACCAGCCCGGACGCCGAGCAGCAGCGCATTCGCGGCTTTGGGGAGCAGTTCAAGCTGGGGATCCCGCTGGGCAAAATTGCCCGCCCGCAGGAGATCGCCAGTACCATTCTGTTTCTCGCCTCCGATCTCGCCAGCCACATCACATTGCAGGACATCGTGGTGGACGGCGGCTCGACGCTGGGAGCCTGACTATGATCTGGAAACGTCATCTCACGCTTGATGAGCTTAATGCTACCAGCAGCAACACCCTTGTTGCCCATCTGGGGATTGTCTATACCCGGCTGGACGACGATCTGCTGGAGGCGGAGATGCCCGTCGATGCGCGTACCCACCAGCCGTTTGGCCTGCTGCATGGCGGCGCTTCGGCGGCGCTGGCCGAGACCCTCGGCTCAATGGCGGGTTACCTGATGACCCGCGACGGCCAGTGCGTGGTCGGCACCGAGCTGAACGCCACCCATCACCGCCCGGTGTCGCAGGGCAAAGTGCGCGGCGTCTGCCAGCCCCTGCACCTCAGCCGCCAGAGCCAGAGCTGGGAGATCGTGGTGTTTGACGAGCAGGGACGGCGCTGCTGCACCTGCCGCCTGAGCACTGCGGTTTTAGGCTAATCCTCGTGTAGGCCCGGTAAGCGTAGCGCCACCGGGCGTAACGCCGGGCGGCACTGCGTTTGCCCGGCCTACGGCGGGCACGGTGCAGTTTGTAGGCCCGGTAAGCGAAGCGCCACCGGGCGTGACTCTGCTAACGTTATAACGCCGGGCGGCACTGCGTTTGCCCGGCCTACAACTTCCTGCGCGTTTCATCCTGCATAAGTGATCTCCATTACAGAGTGTTGTAAATAAACGGTTGCCCCTCTGCTTTCTGACGTAACAGCATTGTTAAAACCCGCCGTCTGATCTAGAAACAAAATGTAACATCTTCCTGCCTCAGCCAACGGATAACGACTATGCAAAACTCAGGGAAATACCTTATTTGGGCATTGCTCGCGGTAATAGGCGCTTTTGCCCTCGGCTATATCGCACTTAACCGTGGTGAACAGATCAATGCCCTCTGGATTGTGGTGGCGGCGGTCTGTATCTACCTGATCGCCTATCGCTTCTATGGGCAGTACATCGCCCGCAACGTGCTGGCGGTGGATCCGACCCGCATGACGCCCGCCGTACGCCATAACGACGGGCTGGACTACGTGCCAACGGATAAAAAGGTGCTGTTCGGCCACCACTTTGCGGCGATCGCCGGGGCAGGGCCGCTGG
The DNA here is from genome assembly GCF_031998825.1 of Pseudescherichia sp. Lineage (GTDB taxonomy): Bacteria > Pseudomonadota > Gammaproteobacteria > Enterobacterales > Enterobacteriaceae > Pseudescherichia. The sequence goes on along the minus strand of NZ_DAMACX010000004.1, from coordinate 79,407 downwards.
TGGGGCCGGTGCTGGCGGCGCAGATGGGCTACCTGCCGGGGATGATCTGGATCCTCGCCGGGGTAGTGCTCGCTGGGGCAGTGCAGGACTTTATGGTGCTCTTTGTCTCTACCCGCCGCGACGGCCGCTCGCTGGGTGAGCTGGTGAAAGAGGAGATGGGCCCGACGGCAGGGGTGATCGCCCTGGTGGCCTGCTTTATGATCATGGTGATCATCCTGGCGGTGCTGGCGATGATCGTGGTCAAGGCCCTGACCCATAGCCCGTGGGGAACCTACACCGTAGCCTTTACCATCCCGCTGGCGATCTTTATGGGGATCTATATTCGCTACCTGCGTCCCGGTCGCATTGGTGAAGTGTCGGTGATCGGCCTCTTCTTCCTGATTTTCGCTATCATCTCTGGCGGCTGGGTAGCGGAAAGCCCGACCTGGGCACCGATGTTCGACTTTACCGGCGTGCAGCTGACCTGGATGCTGGTAGGCTACGGCTTTATCGCGGCGGTGCTGCCGGTGTGGCTGCTGCTGGCTCCGCGTGACTATCTCTCTACTTTCCTGAAAATCGGCACCATCATTGGCCTGGCGATCGGTATTTTGATCATGCGTCCGACGCTGACCATGCCGGCCCTGACCAAGTTTGTTGACGGCACCGGCCCGGTGTGGACCGGTAACCTCTTCCCGTTCCTGTTTATCACCATCGCCTGCGGCGCGGTGTCGGGTTTCCATGCGCTGATCTCCTCCGGTACCACGCCGAAGATGCTGGCCAATGAGGGCCAGGCCTGCCTGATTGGCTATGGCGGAATGCTGATGGAGTCCTTCGTAGCGATCATGGCCCTGGTCTCAGCCTGCATTATCGATCCGGGCGTCTACTTTGCAATGAACAGCCCGATGGCGGTGCTGGCCCCTGCCGGTACGGCGGACGTGGTCGCTTCGGCGGCGCAGGTGGTGAGCGGCTGGGGCTTTAGCATCACCCCGGACACCCTCAACCAGATCGCTAACGAGGTGGGCGAGCAGACCATTATCTCCCGCGCGGGGGGCGCACCGACCCTGGCGGTAGGGATGGCCTATATCCTCCACGGCGCGCTGGGCGGCCTGATGGACGTCTCCTTCTGGTACCATTTCGCTATTCTGTTTGAGGCGCTGTTTATCCTGACGGCGGTGGACGCGGGCACCCGTGCGGCGCGCTTTATGCTGCAGGATCTGCTGGGGGTAATCAGCCCAGGGCTGAAGCGTACCGACTCGCTGCCCGCTAACCTGCTGGCGACCGCGCTCTGCGTGCTGGCGTGGGGCTACTTCCTTCATCAGGGAGTGGTGGATCCGCTCGGTGGGATCAATACCCTCTGGCCGCTGTTTGGTATCGCCAACCAGATGCTGGCAGGGATGGCGCTGATGCTTTGTGCAGTGGTACTGTTCAAGATGAAACGCCAGCGCTTCGCGTGGGTGGCTCTCGTGCCTACCGCATGGCTGCTGGTCTGTACCCTGACCGCAGGCTGGCAGAAAGCCTTTAGCCCGGACGTAAAAGTTGGCTTCCTGGCGATCGCTAACCGCTTTCAGGGGATGATCGACAGCGGCAGCATTCCGGCCCAGTACACCGAGTCGCAGCTGCGTCAGCTGGTGTTCAACAACCGTCTGGATGCCGGGCTGACCATCTTCTTTATGGTGGTGGTCGTGGTGCTGGCGGTTTACTCACTGAAAACCGCGCTGGCGGCGCTGAAAGAGCGCCAGCCGACGGCGAAAGAGACCCCGTACGAGCCGATGCCCGCCGACGCTGAGCAGGTAGTGGCCCAGGCAAAACGGGCGCACTGAGTGTAATAATGCCCCTCTCCCGGCAGGGGGAGGGGCAGGGAGAATACGATGTTTGATACCCTTGCAAAGGCCGGAAAGTATTTAGGCCAGGCCGCTAAAATGATGGTCGGCGTCCCCGATTACGACAACTACGTTGCCCATATGCAGCTTAACCACCCGGATCAGACCCCGATGAGCTACGAAGACTTTTTCCGCGATCGCCAGGATGCGCGCTACGGCGGTAAAGGCGGAGCGCGCTGCTGCTGATCAGGCGTTCAGCCCGCCATCAACGTCAATACCCGTGCCGGTAATATGCTTCCCGGCCGGGCCAGCGAGAAACGTTACCGCGTCGGCAATATCTTCCGCCTCACCGTAATGCCCCAGCGCAATGCCCTGGCGTTGCAGGTCGGCACCTTCTCCGTCCGCCGGGTTCATATCGCTGTCGGTCGGGCCGGGGTGCACCAGATTCACCGTGATGCCACGCGGGCCCAGATCGCGGGCCAGCCCGCGCGTCAGCGAATTAAGCGCCGATTTGGTCATCGAATAGACGGCAATCCCCGGCAAGGCCACGCGGTTGGCCAGACAGCTGCCGATATTAATAATCCGCCCACCTTCGCCGAGATGGGGGATCGCCGCCTGGGTAGCAATCACCACGCCGCGAATATTGACGTTAATCAGCGCGTCAATATCCTCGATCGACATCTCCTCCAGCGGACCGCCGCGTGCAATTCCGGCGTTATTGACCAGAATATCCAGCCCGCCAAGCTGTGCGACGGTTTGCGCCACCGCCGTCTGGATAGCGCTGACATCTGCACTGTCGGCCTGGATCGCCACGCCGGTGCGCCCAAGGGCGCGGATCTCGTCCGCTACCGCCTGGGCTTTCTCGGCAGATTTTTCGTAAGTGATGGCGACGTCCGCGCCTGCCCGCGCCAGCGACAGCGCAATGGCTCTCCCCAAACCCCGGCTCGCGCCGGTAACCAGCGCACGTTTACCGTTAAGATCGTATTGCATGGTGACTCCTGATAGGTGGAGGGTACACCATCACGTTATACGCTCTTATTAGCGCCTGCCAATAAGGCCAAACGCTTACTGATTAAACGTCTCTACCTTCGCAAACGCAGCTGGCTGATTAGATTTAGTGTAGAGTTAATCAACCACAATGCCGTATCACGACGCCTCTGAGGCAACTTAATGTCCATCAATTTTTCTGCTGAAACACTACGTGGGATCACTAACTTCGTTGTTGCAGCACACTCCCGTAGCTTTACAGAAGCTGCTGAAAATCTCGGCATCACTAAATCTGCGGTAGGAAAAAGTATTGCGCGTTTAGAAGAGAGGCTCGGTACCCGCCTGTTTCATCGCTCGACACGTAAACTAAGCCTGACAACTGACGGAGAGGCGTATCTTAAAAGCTGTCTGTCAGCGCTGGACATTCTCGATACAGCGGAACACGCGCTCTGCAAACGACAGGAAATTCCCTCTGGAAACGTTCGAATCGATATGCCCGCCTCATTCGGGAGAAATCTGATGATGCCTTTGTTACTCGATATTGTTAAACAGTATCCGGCCCTGCGGCTCAAGCTGACATTTAATGACAGGCTCATTGACCCAGTGCAGGAGGGAATAGACCTGGTGCTCCGTCTGGGAGAGCTACAAAGCACCGATGAGCTGATTGCCCGTCGTCTGAGCAGACAGCGTTTCGTTTTATGCGCCACGCCAGCTTATCTTGAGCAACAGGGTATGCCGGTAGATATAGACAGTCTCAAGCAGCACCGCTGCATTATGGGTTACCGTCGCGGGGCACCTCTTGCATGGCGTTTCAAGCCTGAAGGCGATAAAGAGATTCGCTTCATAGCTGATTCCGCTCATGAGATAAGTGATGGCGATGCCATGCTTCAGGCTTGCCTGGCAGGCCTGGGCATCGCACAGTTTCCAGAATCAATGGTGACTGAATACCTCGAAAAAGGCGACCTTGTTCCTGTGATGTCTGAATACGCTCCCGATCCCGCAGATCTCAATATCGTCTGGCCAAAAGCGAAGCATCTTTTTCCTAAAATCCGGCTTATCGTTGATCGCCTGCTCGCTAAGGCCGAAGAGGGACATTTTGGTTCTTTAAGGTAGACATAATTTCTACGCTCAGACGATTTTCGGGCTGTTTATCGCTCACTATTAAGCTTTTATCCTGTCTGTCTTTATTCCGGTTATAACAGCCGTTTAACACAGACAGGATATCTATTATGCCATTAGCACTTTGGGCCTTAGCGATAGGTGCATTCGGTATCGGCACCACCGAATTTATTATTGCTGGTTTACTTCCCGTCATCGCCAAAGAATTCAGCGTAACTATCCCCGTCGCGGGTAACCTGGCCACTGCCTACGCTATGGGCGTGTTTGTCTGCGCCCCAGCCCTGATTATTCTTGGCTCCAGAGTTCCGCGAAAAGCAATGCTGGTCTCTCTTATGCTCCTTTTCGTCGCTGGCAACCTTGTCACCGCCTTTGCTCCCTCATTAAGCGTGGCGATTGTGGGGCGAATTATCACCTCCATGACGCATGGCGCATTCTTTGGCATCGGCTCTATTATTGCAGCCGATATGGTGGATCCTACTAAACGCGTGCGGGCTATCGCTTTCATGTTTATGGGGTTAACAGTTGCCAATTTAATCGGCGTGCCTGCTGGCACATGGATAGGACAGCATCTCTCCTGGCGCGACGCTTTTATGGCGATCGCTGCGATTGGCGTCATTACGGTTATCAGTATCGGATGGCTCATTCCGCATCAGCCCCGCTCTCAGCACCAGAATTTCGCTCAAGAGTTCAACGCATTTCGCAATGTGAATGTACTGCTGGCGATGGGGATCACTATTTTTGGACCGGGTGCTTTTTTTACCTCAATAACCTATATCGCCCCCATGATGACCGAGCTGGCTGGCTATCACGAAAGTAGCCTTGCAGGGTTGATGCTACTTTTCGGCTTGGGTCTTTTTGTCGGAAACCAGCTTGGAGGCCGTTATGCCGATCGGGCCTTGATGCCCATGCTCTACGTCACCCTGGCCGCGCAGGCAATCGTACTGGTTATTTTTAATTTCACCGCAGACAGTCAGATCGTATCAGCCATCTGTATCTTCCTTATGGCTGCATTCGGATTTGCTACCGTGTCTCCTATCCAGAAACTTGTTATGGATAAAGCCCGTGCGGCAGGTGCGCCGACGCTGGCTTCCGCTGTCAATATAGGACTTTTTAACCTCGGCAACGCACTGGGTGCCTGGCTTGGCGGTGCGGTTATAGCAGCAGGATTCGGCCTACAGTCACCTAACTGGGCGGGAGCTGTGCTGTCTACTATCGCCCTGATTTTGGCCGTTTTATCTGGATTAACGGATAAAACAGGCCATATGGTGGAGCAGCACTAAGCCTTATCGCGCCCAGTTCTCAACCTTCTCGAACGCCGCGCGCAGGGTCTCTGGCGTTAAGGTCACCGGCAGGTAGTGAATCGACTCCACTGGGCGCAGGGTATGGGCGATAACCCGATCCAGTTCATCACGGTTGTGAATATCCACCTCCAGCGCCGCCAGGGTAGTCGGCAGGTTGAAGCGCTGGAAAGCGGCGATCAGCTGGGCCAGCACCGCGTCCTGGCCGAGCAGGGCGCTCTGCACCAGAATGCCGTAGGCCACTTTGGTGCCGTGCAGGAACTTATCGGTCTGCGGCAGCACCGTCAGGCCGTTATGCACCGCGTGGGCTGCGGCGACGCGGGTGTAGCGCTCGCCGAGGCCACCTACCATCCCGCCACCGGCAATAATCGCATCCACTACGTCACGGAATGCCTGGGTCAGCTCTCCACGCTGCTGGTCCGCCAGCGCGGTTTCACTGCTCTCCAGCAGTACGTCACGGATCGCCAGCGCGCCGTTGATCCCCAGCCGCACGGTCAGCGGCAGGCTGTCCGGATCCGGGGCCAGCACCACCGCTTCGTACCACTTCGCCAGCGTATCGCCGATGCCCGCCAGCAGGTACTCCACCGGGGCGTCGAGAATAATCTGCGGCTCCACCAGCACCAGGAAGTTGGCGTCGTCGAAAATTTCAAAGTGTAGCGCCTGACCTGCGTCGTTATACCACACAGAGAGCGGCGTCCAGGCCGCACAGGTGGCGGCAATGGTTGGAATAGCCACTACCGGTAGCCCTAAGCGCCGCGCCACCGCCTTCGCGGTATCCAGCAGCGCGCCGCCGCCGATGCCGATCACCACGCTGCGGTCGCTGCCCGCGTCGTTCACCAGCGCGGTAACGTCATGCTCGCTGCAGTGGCCCTTGAACAGCAGATGCTTCGCTCCCGGGGCGTTAACGCTCTCCGGCAGGTACGGGCGGGCGGCAGCGATGGCGCGTTCGCCATAGATTAAGACCGCGCGGGAGAGCTGCTCAGGGGTATAAAAATCGTTCAGGCGCGCCAGGCTGCCGCTGTGGGAGTAGTAGTTGGCCGGGCCGGGTACAACGCGGATATCAGTGTTGCTCATGTCTCTGTCCTTGTGCGGAATCGCTAACCCGATGTTATGTCTGGACATCCGGATGGCTAATATTATTTTGCTTTATCTTATGCCTTTTCTGCTGTTGCCAGTCAAGCGCGGCTATGAAAAATTCGTTAAATCAATCTATTAATCCCAGGAAGCCCTCTTCAATGAGCGTTAACCATCTTGAGATGCGCGCGATTAGCCTCGCCTTTGCCGGCGTTAATGCCCTGACGCAGGTGAACTTCAGCATGCGCGGCGGATCGGTGCATGCCCTGACCGGGGCCAACGGCGCGGGGAAATCCACGCTGATGGCGGTGCTGTGCGGCACCTGGGCAGGCTATGAGGGTGAGATCGCCATTGATGACCAGCCGGTCTCGATCCGCTCTCCGCTGGATGCCAAACGTCTCGGCATTCACCTGGTGCAGCAGGAGGTCGACGTGGCGCTGGTTCCCGGCCTCAGCATCGCGGAAAACATTATGCTCGATAAGCTGGCCGAGCCGGGCTATGCCTGGCGCTGGTCCACCGTGCGTCAGCATGCGCGGGATGCGCTGGCCCTGCTCGACGTCACCCTCGACGTCAGACGCGCTATCGACACCTGCACCCTCGCCGAGAAGCAGCAGATCCTGCTGGCCCGCGCGCTCTCCCATCGCTGCCGTTTTTTGATCCTTGATGAGCCTACCGCGCCGCTGGATCAGCACGAGAGCGAGCGCCTGTTTACCGTGGTAAGACGCCTGCAGCAGCAGGGGATCGGCGTGGTCTTTATCTCCCACCGTATTCACGAGCTGAAGGCGATCTGCGACACCCTGACGGTGCTGCGCGACGGCAGGCTGGTGGAGTCCGGCCCGATGGCTGCCCTGAGCGGAGAGGAGATTGTGGAGAAGATGCTCGGCCACCAGCTAAACGATATCTATCCCCCGCGCCGTCCGCCCCACGGGAAGGAGACCCTGCTGCGCGTGGAGGGGCTGCATGACGAGAAGCTGCTGAAGGATATCTCTTTGCACCTGCGCAAAGGCGAGATCCTTGGCATCGCGGGCCTGGCGGGGGCGGGTAAAACCGAGCTTTGTAAGGCGCTGTTTGGCGCAGAGAAAAGCCGCGTCGCCCGCGGGGAGCTGAACGGTCAGCCGTGGCGGCCCCGGGATCCGGCAGACTCGGTTATTCGCGGTATGGCGCTGATCCCCGAGGAGCGGCGCAAAGAGGGCATCTTTATTGACGAGCCGATCGCCATGAACCTGGCGGTTAGCGCGGACAACAGCTTTTCCCGCTGGAGCCTGTTCGGCCATCGCAAAGCCTGGCGCTGGGCGCAGACGGTGATTGAGCACGTTGGCGTGCGCACCACCGGCCCGGGGCAGATCCTGCGTCGCCTCTCCGGCGGCAATCAGCAGAAGGTGGCGATAGGCAAATGGCTGCGCGGCAACGCCAGCGTGGTGATTTTCGACGAGCCAACCAAGGGCGTCGACGTAAAAGCCAAAACCGATCTCTTCCGCCTGATTGACGGCCTCGCCCGGGAGGGTAAGGGGATCGTCTACGCCTCCGGTGAGTTTGCCGAGCTGGTGGGCCTCTGCGATCGCATCTGCGTTCTGTGGGATGGCCGCATCGTGGCGGAGATAGCCGGAGCAGAGGCCCGGGAAGAGACACTACTTTACTATTCGACCGGAGGAGCGGCGGCGTGAGCAAAGCCCTTTCAGTAAAAGCAACGGCGTCGGGCCGTCAGCAGTTTTTCGATTTTCTCTATAAGTGGGGCATGCTGCTGACCGTGGTGGTGCTGGTGGCTATCTTTGGCATCGCCTCGGATAACTTCCTTGACCCCTTTAACATCATCAACATCCTGCGGTCGATTGCCATCGTGACGGTGATTGCCGTCGGCGTCTCGATTTCGCTGACCATCGGCGGATTCGATCTCTCCGTGGGGTCAACGGCGTCGCTGGCCAACGCGCTGGTGATCTCGCTCTTCGTCTGGCACGGCTTCGGCACCACCGAAGCGATCCTCGTGACTCTGACGCTCTGTACCCTGGTCGGCCTGTTTAACGCCTTCCTGATCGTCGTTCTGCGTATTCCTGACATGCTCGCTACCCTCGGCAGCCTGTTTGTCATTCAGGGCGTGGCGATGACCTACAGCTACGGCGGATCGATCACCGAAAACATGCTGCTGCCGAGCGGCGAGATGGCCGAAGGGCTGATCCCGGCGGGCTTTAGCCTGCTCGGTCAGGTGCCGGTTATTGTTATTGTCATGCTGGTAGTCACGGTGGTGGCCCAGCTTGGGCTGTCGCTGACCACCCATGGGCGGCGGATGTACGCCATCGGCGGCAACCCGGAGGCGGCGCGCCTCTCCGGTATTCGCACCACCCGCTACAAGGTGGCGGCCTACGTTATCGCCTCCTTGCTGGCGGGACTCGGCGGCATTTTGCTGGCCTCGCGCATCGGTTCCTCCCAGGTGAACGCCGGGGGCGGCTACCTGATGGACGCGGTGGCGGCGGCGTGGATTGGCTTCTCGCTGGCCGGATCCGGTAAGCCTAACGCGCTCGGCACGCTGGTGGGGGCGGTGATCCTCGGGGTGCTGTCAAACGGGCTGGTGATGCTCTCCGTGCCCTACTACGCAATGGACATTATTAAGGGCCTGGTGCTGGCCGGTGCTCTGGCGTTGACCTATTTCCAGCGTCGCTAATTTACTTTTATCAGGGGAAACAAAAATGAAAAAATTTGCACTCTCACTGCTGGCGCTGGGCCTGCTGAGTTCAATTCCAGGCTACGCGGCGACGCCTGCTCCGGTTCCGGCCGCGCTGGCTAACCACAGCGGACCGGTGCGCATTGCGCTGATCCGTAACCTGGGATCGGACGATAACACCACCCAGTTCGTCTCCGGTGCGCTGACGGAGGGCAAAAAGCTCGGCTTTAAAGTCAGCACCTTCCTCAGCAACGGCGACGACGCCAAATTCCAGGATTTTGTTAACCAGGCTATCAGCCAGAAGTATGACGGCATCATTCTCTCCCAGGGCCGCGATCCCTATTCAACCGAGCTGGTGAAAAAAGCGGTGGAGGCGGGCATTGCCGTCTCGGTATTTGATACCGCTATCAATGGCGAGATCCCCGGCGTGACCGTGACCCAGCAGGATGATGCCTCGCTGACTAACCTCTCCTTTGGCGAGCTGGTGAAGGACTTCAACGGCAAGGCCAATATTATCAAGCTGTGGGTGGCTGGCTTCCCGCCGATGGAGCGCCGCCAGGCCGCCTACCAGACGCTGCTGAAACAAAATCCGGGCATTAAAGAGCTAGAGTCTATCGGGGCGGTCTCTTCCGACGTGCAGGGCGATACGGCCAACAAAGTTGGCGCGGTGCTGGCGAAGTACCCGAAAGGGCAGATCGACGCGATCTGGGGCACCTGGGACGCCTTTAGCCAGGGCGCGTACAAGGCGCTGAAAGAGAATGGCCGCACCGAGATCAAACTCTACAGCATCGACGTCTCCAACCAGGATCTGCAGCTGATGCGCGAGTCCAACAGCCCGTGGAAGGTGAGCGTGGCGGTGGATCCGAAGCTGATTGGCGCGACCAACGTCCGTCTCATCGCCAACAAGCTCGCCGGGGAGCAGACGCCAGCCACCTATGACTTCAAAGCTGCTGCAATTCCACAGGCGCTGCTGGCTGCCCAGCCGGGCGCGGTCAACGTCGCCACCCTGGGTAAAATCATTCCGGGCTGGGGCCAGACCGAAGACTTTATCGCCCCGTGGTTCGCCACCCTGCAAGCGAAAAACAAATGAGTGCGCTACCTGCGCCTGACTATAGCCGCAATATGCGGCTGATTGGTCACTCAGATCAGGGCGGGCGGCCCGACGGCGTGCAGCTGATGGTGCACCGGGGCTTTGCCTACATCGGCCATATGGTCTCCCAGGGCTTCTCGATTGTTGACGTGCGCGACCCGAAAAACCCGCGCCCCGCAGGCTACGTGCCTGCGCCGCCGGGAACCTGGAACGTCCATCTGCAGGCCCATGACGATCTGCTGCTGGTGATCAACGCCCGGGATCTCTTTGCCGACGCCCGTTTCGCCGACGAGAAGGTCTACTACACCCGCTCGGTAGGGGAGACGGTGAGCGACGTGCAGGACAAAGGCTGGAGTGCCGGACTGCGCGTGTTTGATATCTCCACGCCGGACCAGCCGAAAGAGATTGGCTTTCTGGGGCTGGACGGCATCGGCATTCACCGCATCTGGTACGTGGGCGGCCGCTGGGCCTACGTTTCCGCCTTGATTGACGGCTTCAGCGACTACATCTTCCTGACCATCGACCTTGCCGATCCGCGTAAGCCTGAGGTAGCGGGGCGCTGGTGGCTGCCGGGGATGAACCAGGCGGCGGGCGAAACCCCGACGTGGCCAGAGGGCAAGCGCTACGCTCTGCACCACGCTATTATTGCCGGGGACACCGCCTACGGCAGCTGGCGCGACGGCGGGCTGACGCTGCTGGATGTGAAGGATCGCAGCGCGCCGACGCTCATCAGCCACCGTAACTGGAGCCCGCCGTTTGGCGGCGGAACCCATACCGCGCTGCCGCTGCCGGACCGGGATCTGCTGGTGGTGCTGGACGAGGCGGTGCTGGATAACCAGCAGGACGGCGAGAAGCTGATCTGGCTGTTTGATATTCGCGACCCGGCTAATCCGGTAAGCATCTCTACCTTCCCGCAGCCGGATGAGATCGACTACGTGGCGAAAGGGGCGCACTTTGGGCCGCACAACCTGCATGAGAACCGGCCGGGGAGCTTTATCAGCTCGACGCTGATCTTTGCCACCTACCAGAACGCAGGCGTGCGGGCCTACGATATCTCCAACCCGTACCGTCCGGTGGAGACCGGCGCGCTAGTGCCCGCCGCGCCAGCGAAGATGATGGATACCCGTCCTGGCCGTCCGCAGGTGATCCAGTCCTGCGACGTGTTTGTCGACGCGCAGGGAATTATCTACAGCACCGACTACAACGGTGGGTTGTCGATTATTGAGTATTTGGGATGATAAATCGCCGGGTGGCGGCTTCGCCTTACCCGGCCTACAAAACCCTTAACGTCAATCGTTAACTGTACTGTCTGACCCGGGCAATCAGCTCATCAACGTTGTGAATACGATCGGCAATAACGATCAGCGCCTTGCCTAAATGGATGGCGTGGCGCAGGCATTCGTGGCGCATCTCTTCGTCGGCGATGGAGTCGATATCCGCCACGTGAGAGAGGCCAACGCTGCGGCGGATCAGCTCCGTGCCGCAGAAGCCTATCGCATCGTGCCACACCTTCTGCAGGAACTGAGCGGCATAGCCGGGATGGGCCAGGGCCAGGTCACGGGTCTTCTCCGCGGCCAGCGCGAGGAATGTCTCTGCGAAGGTGTTCCACAGCTCCTGAATATCGATCAGACGCTGCTCGCGGGCGGCAGCGGCATCGCGGATGCCCAGATGCCCCGGCAGGCCGCAGTAGTTGAGCAGCAGGTTACCGATAGCGGTGCCGACGTCAAAGCCAATCGGTCCCACGTAGCCAAACTCGGCGTCAATCGCCTTCAGGCTACCTTCGGCAACGAAAATCGAGCCGCTGTGAATATCGCCATGCAGCAGCGCTTCGGCATGGGAGAGGAAGCGCTGTTTGAGGGCGGCGACCGCCAGCAGCAGGGCGGTATCGTCGCGCAGGGCAACGACGTCAGCCTCAATCGCCGTCGGGTAGCTGTTGCGCTCGTGAACGCGGTACGGGTCGTCAAAGAAGAGATCTTCGGTGATGCCGCACATCTCCGGGTTGATAAACTGCGCCACCTGGGCCTTTTTCTGCGCCGGGGTGAGATAGAAATCGCTGGTGTGGAACAGGGTCTGAGCCAGGTACGCTGCCAGCTGGCGGGCGGCCTGCGGATAGTAAGCACCCTTGATCAGTTCCCCGCGCCAGATGCGGTGATCGGAGAGATCCTCCATCACCATCACCGACAGTTCAGGATCGAAGTGGTGGATCTTCACCGTGTGCGCCGGGCAGTGCTGATAGTGCTCTACCAGGGTCTGCGCCTCCAGCCGGGCACGATCCAGGGTCAGCGGCCAGGATTCGCCCACGCAGCGCACGTAGGGCAGGGCCTGCTTGACGACGATCCGGCTTACACCCTCGGCGTCGAAAATTTTAAAGACCAGATTCAGGTTGCCGTCACCGACTTCATGCGCGCTAACCAGCTCGGATGCCTGCTCCAGACCAGCAAATTGCCGGGCATAGGCCACCGCGTCGGCGGCGTTGAAAGTTCGGTATTGCGACATTGCCAGTATCCTCAATTTTCTGTTTATAAAGCCATTCAGACGTCTATACATCTGTAATTCATCCTGACACAATACGATGCATCAACGCAACAGGGATTTAACGCTATGCAGCCACTACAGACCACCAGTCTGCGCGTCACTGAAAATCAGCTCTTTATTCTCGATCAGCAGGCCCTGCCGCAGGAGAAACGCTGGCTGCCCGCCGACAGGGTAGAGACGCTGGTAGGCCACATCCACGCTCTGCGGGTACGCGGCGCGCCGCTGATTGGCCTCTCCGCCAGCCTGCTGCTGGCCCTGCTGGCCGAGCGGGGCGAGAGCAAACCCACGCTGGCCCAGGCGCTGGAGACGCTGCGGGCGGCCCGGCCAACGGCGGTGAACCTGATGAACAACCTTGACCGCATGAAGCTGGCGCTGGCGGAGGTGGATTTTGTTCCGGCGCTGGTGGCTGAGGCCGAGCGGCTGATAGCGGAAGATAAGCAGCTCTGCACTCGGATCGCCGAGGCGGGCAGCGCCCTGGTGGCGCCAGGGAGCCAGCTGCTGACGCACTGCAACACCGGTGGACTGGCGACCGCTGGCGTAGGTACGGCGTTGGGGGTGATCTCACAGGCTTTCACTGACGGCAAGGTGGTCAACGTCTGGGTAGGGGAGACGCGTCCGCTGTTGCAGGGTGGCCGTCTGACGGCCTGGGAGCTGGCAGAGTTGGGCATTCCCTGCCAGCTGATCACCGACTCCATGGCGGCCAGCCTGATGGCGCAGGGCCAGGTGGATGCGGTGTGGGTCGGCGCGGATCGCATTGCGGCCAACGGCGACGTGGCGAATAAGATTGGTACCTACTCGCTGGCGGTACTGGCCCGCTATCACGGCATTCCGTTTTACGTTGCGGCCCCTCAGACCACGTTGGATCCGCTCTGTCCGAACGGGGAGGCGATCCCTATTGAGCAGCGCGCGGCCAGCGAAGTGACCGGCGTGGCGGGCAGCTTCGGGGCGGTGCAGTGGGCACCCGAATCGACGCTGGTCTATAACCCGGCGTTTGACGTCACCCCCGCCGCGCTGATCAGCGGCTGGGTGCTGGATACCGGCGTCGTCACGCCGGATGAAGTGGCGGCGGGATGTTTTAAGTCGTAGCCCCGGTAAGCACAGCGCCACCGGGGATAAAAACTACGGCAGGCGCGGATAGCCGTCTGCAATGGCGTCGCCGGTAAACTGCGCAACCCATCCCTCCGGGTTGTCGAAAATCCGGATGGCGGTAAAGTTCGGCTCGGACCCCATATCAAACCAGTGCGGCGTCCCGGCCGGAACCGAGATCAGATCGTTCTTCTCGCACAGCACCTGGTAGACCTCATCCCCAATGTGCAGACAGAACAGGCCCGCACCCTCGACAAAAAAGCGCACTTCATCTTCGCCGTGGGTGTGCTCGTTAAGAAACTTCTCCCGCAGCGCCTGCTTGTTGGGGTTATCGGCGCGCAGGCTGATCACGTCCCAGCTCTGATAGCCCTTCTCGGCAACCAGCTTATCAATGGCGTGCTGGTAGGCCTCAATTACCGTTTCCGGGGCCGGATCGCGGCCTAAGTCACGGTCGGCCTGCCAGCGCTCAAAGCGCACGCTGCGAGCGTTCAGTTTATCGGCAATGGCGGCGGCGTCTGTGCTGTGCCACGTAGGCTGGCTGGCTTCTTTATCAGAATAAATCGTTAACGCGCTCATGAGGGGATCTGCTCCGGGTTGATGTCGTTAAAACTGTGCACCTGGTGATGCTGGCTGGCGGCGTCATCATCGCCACGGATCAGCTGCACGGTACGCAGACCGGCCTCCGCGGCGGCATCCAGCTCCTGGTGGATATCCGACAGGAAGAGAATCGACACCGGCGGCAGGGCCAGCTGCTCGGCAATGTTGCTGTAGGAGTGCGCTTCACGCTTGGCACCTATGCGGGTATCAAAGTAGCCGCTAAACAGATGAGTAATATCACCTTCGTCGCTGTAGCCAAATAACAGTTTTTGCGCCGCCACCGAGCCAGAGGAATAAACATAGAGATCAATCCCTTGCGCCTTCCACCTCTCCAGCGCGGGCAGCACGTCAGGGTAGAGATGGCCGGTAAAGTCGCCGTTGACGTAGCCGTCGTGCCAGATAATTCCCTGCAATGCCTTCAACGCCGTCGACTTACGGTCCTCATCCATAAAGCGGAACAGCGTCGCAACCAGCTCGGCGGTGGTGGCCTCCGGCTGGGCAATCTCATCCCGAAGGTTATCGAGAATCGATTTTACCGGCTCGGCATACTGCTGGGCGGTGACGAACGCCTCCAGCCGCTCGCGGGCGTAGGGAAACAGTACGTCGTGCACGAAGCGGATATCGCTGGTGGTGCCTTCAATATCGGTAACTATGGCGCGGATCATCATCTCTCCAGCAGTCGGCGCTGCATTTCACACTCAAATAAAAACTCCAGCCCCTCAAGGTGGCGGCGGGCTTCTGCCACGCTGCGTCCCCAGCAGGTCAGACCGTGACCGCGCAGCAGAAAGCCGTAGCTCAGCGGGGTCTCGCGAGCATAAGCCTCGATGCGTTGGGCAAGGGCGGGGATATCCTGGTCGTTATCAAACAAAGCGACAGAGACCGTATCGAGGTGGCTGGTCTGCCCGCTCAGGGATTTCTGCATCTCATAGCCCTGCAGGCGTAGCGCTGCAGAGTGCTCAATGCGCGATAGCACCGTGGCATTCACGGTATGTACGTGCAGCACGGCGTTAGCCTCCGGATAGAGGCGATAGATCAGCGTATGCAGGCCGGTCTCGGCGGAGGGTTTCCGTCCGGAGGGGGCGCGATCGGTGGCGATCTCTACCTGCAAAAAGTCATCCACCGTCAGGCTGCCCTTATCTTTACCGGACTCGCTGAGCCAGCACCAGTCGGCGTTTTCCCGCACCGACATATTGCCGCCGGTGGCCGGTGCCCAGCCCTTTGCCCCTAGCCAGTGGCAGGCTTCGACGAGCGCCGGGAGTTGCAGAGGATATGTCATAACGCTCCTGAATAGTGTGAGCAGGGGAATAACATTATTGTTTAGACGTCTAAGCGTCTTGATTGCCAAATACTAACATCGTGATATAGTGGCAGCAACATCAGTATTACACGCAGGCAGGCATTCATGAGCAATAACACACTGATCCCGCAGAGTAAACTGCCCAATCTGGGTACAACTATCTTTACCCAAATGAGCGCCCTGGCGCAGGCGCATCAGGCGATCAATCTCTCCCAGGGTTTTCCTGACTATGATGGTCCGCGCTATCTGCAGGAGCGTCTGGCGTTTCACGTGGCTCAGGGGGCAAACCAGTATGCGCCGATGGCCGGCGTGCAGGCGCTGCGGGAGGCCATTGCCGATAAAACCGCTGCCCTGTATGGCTACCAGCCGGATGCGAACAGCGAGATCACCGTGACCGCTGGCGCCACCGAGGCGCTCTATGCCGCCATTACCGCGCTGGTGCGCAGCGGTGATGAGGTGATCTGCTTCGATCCAAGCTACGACAGCTACGCCCCTGCGGTTGAGCTGGCGGGTGGGAGAGTAAAACGTATTGCGTTACAGCCACCGCACTTTCGCGTTGACTGGCAGGCTTTTGCCGCCCTGCTGAGCGATAAGACCCGGCTGGTTATTCTCAACACGCCACATAACCCGTCGGCCACCGTATGGCAGCGCGAGGACTTTGCTGCGCTGTGGCAGGCGATTGCAGAGCGCGAAATCTATGTGCTGAGCGATGAAGTCTATGAGCACATCTGCTTTGATCCGGCAGGCCACGCCAGCGCCCTTGCTCATCCGGAGCTGCGCCAGCGGGCGGTGGCTGTCTCATCCTTCGGTAAAACCTACCATATGACCGGCTGGAAGGTGGGCTACTGCGTCGCCCCGGCGGCCATCAGCGCTGAGCTGCGTAAGGTACATCAGTACCTGACCTTTGCGGTTAACACCCCGGCCCAGCTGGCGCTGGCGGATATGCTGCGGGCAGAGCCGGAGCACTATCAGCAGCTTCCTGCATTCTACCAGGCAAAACGCGATCTGCTGATGAATGCCCTGAGCCAGAGCCGGCTGGAGATCCTACCCTGTGAAGGCACCTACTTCCTGCTGGTGGACTACAGCGCCATCTCCGATATGGATGACGTCAGCTTCTGCCAGTGGCTCACCAAAGAGGTAGGGGTAGCGGCCATTCCGCTGTCGGTATTTTGCGCCGATCCCTTCCCGCATAAGCTTATTCGCCTCTGCTTTGCCAAACAGGAGGCGACGCTGCTGGCCGCCGCGGAGCGTCTCTGTAAGCTCTAATCTAACGATCCGCCAGCTTTATCGTATCGATCAGGCTGGCGAAGGCGCTGCCGTTTAGCGATGCCCGGTTATAAAGCATAAATATATCTAATTCGGGCAGGGTGATATCGACATCCACTATTTTTAAACTCATTATCTTTTTATAGTGGTTAAAGGTAGACAGCGGCATAATCCCGATAAGTGCAGACTCGTTAATAATATTAATAATAGAGATGTATGAGTCACTGCTGAAAAGAATATTGCGCTGCGGCAATAGCGCTGCAATTTCTCGTTGTAACGCCAGCGCCCCTTTTTCTGGCGTGCTGTAAAAGGTAAATCCCTCGGCCAGAACATCGCTCACGTTTACTTTTCCATTCAGGCGCGGGTGATCTGCACTGCATACCAGCACCAGCGGCTCGCAGGAGAGCTTTTCGCAGACGATGGCTGGATTAGCAATCGGAAAGAGAGAGATAATGAGATCGGCCTTGCGGTAGGTCAGCAGCTCTTCGGCCGACTGCGGGGTGATAAAAATATCATGATGCTCTATGGCATAGCTGGCCTGATCGCGTAGGGTGGTGACCAGCGCCATGCTTCCTTCACTTATTAGCAGCTGTGGAGTGAAAATCACAAACTTTTTACTCAGCTCGTTGCTGTTCATCATATTGATGGTCTGCTCAAGCTGGTTAAGGTTCTCCTCGAGATGCATATGCAGGTTGATCGCCACCGTTGTCGGCGTCACGCCTTTTCCGCTGCGGACAAAGAGCGGATCGTCGAGATGGGCGCGAAGACGCTGCAAGGATTGGCTTACGGCGGAGGGAGTAATAAAGAGCGCCTTGGCTGCTTTACTGATGCTCTGATGCTGATAAATACACTCAAATATAAGCAGCAGATTAAGATCGAATTTTTTTAAATCGTAGAGGTTAGCCATTTTTATCTCGCCGTACTGCTGCTTATTAATAACGATCTCAGGACGGAAAGAAATATACCATGAAAAGACCGATATTAAACGATGTGTCCTAAAGTGTACTCATAACGGCGCAACCTATCACAGCCATAGGTCACACCTTACAGCCGCGCATTGCCCTTTGATCGGGGGAGTGATGTAATCCCCGACGCCGTTACGGCTTTTACGTTGTTAGATATCGCTGATTGATTTGATAAAGCAAACGCATTAGCCGATGTCGTCAAAATTCGGTACCTTACATCTCATCGAAACCACGGAGGAAGTATAGATGTCCTTAATCAATACCAAGATCAAACCTTTCAAAAACCAGGCGTTCAAAAACGGTGAATTCATCGAAGTGACCGAGAAAGATACCGAAGGCCGCTGGAGCGTCTTCTTCTTCTATCCGGCTGACTTCACCTTCGTTTGCCCGACCGAGCTGGGCGACGTAGCCGATCACTACGATGAGTTGCAGAAACTGGGCGTGGACGTGTACTCCGTCTCTACCGACACCCATTTCACCCACAAAGCGTGGCACAGCAGCTCTGACACCATCGCAAAAATCAAATATGCGATGATCGGTGACCCGACTGGCGCGCTGACCCGTAACTTCGAAAACATGCGTGAAGACGAAGGTCTGGCTGACCGCGGTACCTTCATCGTTGACCCGCAGGGTATCATCCAGGCGATCGAAGTGACTGCAGAAGGCATTGGTCGTGACGCATCTGACCTGCTGCGTAAAATCAAAGCGGCTCAGTACGTTGCTGCTCACCCAGGCGAAGTGTGCCCGGCTAAATGGAAAGAGGGCGAAGCGACCCTGGCTCCGTCTCTGGACCTCGTCGGTAAGATCTAAGTCTGAAAAAGCCCGGCGGCGCTGCGCTTGCACGGGCCTACATACTACGGGTGCGCTATGCACCCGTTTTTCCCTAACAACATGATTCAAGTTGCATTCAGGCAGCCCTATTGAGGCAGCTTGCATGATGATGTTTTTTACGCAGGAGATAATTCATGCTCGACACTACAATGAAAACCCAGCTTAAGGCTTATCTTGAGCGTCTGACTAAACCTGTTGAGCTGATTGCTACGCTGGACGACAGCGCTAAATCGGCAGAGATCAAGGAACTGCTGGCGGAGATCGCCGAGCTGTCTGATAAAGTCTCCTTTAAAGAGGACAATCAGCTGGCGGTCCGTAAACCGTCATTCCTGATTACTAACCCAGGCTCAAACCAGGGTCCGCGCTTTGCCGGCTCTCCGCTGGGCCACGAATTTACCTCTCTGGTTCTGGCGCTGCTGTGGACCGGTGGTCATCCTTCTAAAGAAGCGAAAGAGATGCTTGAGCAGATCGCCGCGCTGGAAGGGGACTTTGAGTTCGAAACCTACTACTCGCTCTCCTGCCACAACTGCCCGGACGTGGTCCAGGCGTTGAACCTGATGTCCGTGCTCAACCCACGCATCAAGCATACGGCGATTGACGGCGGCGTATTCCAGAACGAAATCACCGATCGCAACGTCATGGGCGTTCCGGCAGTATTCCTGAACGGCGTTGAGTTTGGTTCAGGCCGTATGACCCTGACCGAAATCGTCTCTAAAGTGGATACCGGTGCGGAAAAACGCGCGGCGGAAGAGCTGAACAAACGTGATGCTTACGATGTGCTGATCGTTGGCTCCGGCCCGGCAGGTGCAGCGGCAGCGGTCTACTCTGCACGTAAAGGTATTCGTACCGGCCTGATGGGCGAGCGTTTCGGTGGCCAGGTCCTCGACACCGTGGATATCGAAAACTACATCTCCGTGCCGAAAACCGAAGGCCAGAAGCTGGCCGGCGCGCTGAAGGCTCACGTTGATGACTATGATGTTGACGTTATCGACACCCAGAGCGCAACCAGACTGACCCCGGCAGCAGAAGAGGGCGGCCTGCATCAGATTGAAACCGCCTCTGGCGCGGTGCTGAAGGCACGCAGCGTGATCATCGCTACCGGTGCAAAATGGCGCAACATGGGCGTGCCGGGCGAAGAGCAGTACCGTACCCGCGGCGTAACCTACTGTCCGCACTGCGACGGCCCGCTGTTCAAAGGTAAACGCGTCGCGGTCATCGGCGGCGGTAACTCCGGCGTTGAAGCAGCTATCGACCTGGCCGGTATCGTTGAACACGTTACCCTGCTGGAGTTTGCGCCAGAGATGAAAGCCGACAAGGTGCTGCAGGATAAAGTACGCAGCCTGAAAAACGTCGATATCATTCTCAACGCCCAGACCACCGAAGTGAAAGGCGACGGCACCAAACTGACCGGCCTTGAGTATCGTGCCCGCGTGAGCGGCGATGTGCATCACATCGAACTGGCAGGTATCTTCGTGCAGATCGGTCTGCTGCCGAACACCAACTGGCTGGAGGGCGCGGTTGAGCGTAACCGTATGGGTGAGATCATCATCGATGCGAAGTGCGAAACCAGCGTGAAGGGCGTGTTCGCGGCTGGCGACTGCACCACCGTGCCGTACAAACAGATCATCATCGCCACGGGTGAAGGTGCGAAAGCCTCTCTGAGTGCGTTCGACCACCTGATCCGCACGACAGTATAATAAGCAAGTAAGACACCTGCACTGTGAGCAGCGAGGCTACCTTCGGGTAGCCTCTTTTTTTATCACGTCTTTTTTCCGCTAAGATTACTCCCAAAACCGCCGTCGATTCGCCCTGCCGCCCAGATTAGCGTCTGGACTGACTAACCTTGATCCGTGCAAGCCTAATTTTCACTCTCCCGATCTAACGGGGTAGCGGAGGTATGAATGAAAGCATTGACGTATCATGGTCCCCATAACGTTCGCGTCGAGAGCGTGCCGGATCCGATTATTGAACAGCAGGACGACATTATTCTGCGCATTACCGCGACCGCCATCTGCGGCTCCGACCTGCATCTGTACCACGGTAAAATTCCTAAAACAGAGCATGGTGATATCTTCGGCCACGAGTTTATGGGCGAAGTGGTCGAAGTCGGGCGCGACGTGAAAAATATCCAGAAGGGCGAGCGGGTGGTGATTCCCTTCGTGATTGCCTGCGGCAGCTGTTTCTTCTGTCAGCAGCACCAGTATGCCGCCTGTGAAACCACCAACGGCGGCAAAGGCGCGGCCCTGAATAAAAAACAGATCCCACCGCCGGCCGCGCTGTTTGGCTATAGCCACCTCTACGGCGGCGTGCCGGGTGGCCAGGCAGAGTATGTCCGCGTGCCTAAGGGCGACGTCAACCCTTTCAAGGTGCCGCAGCTGCTTTCCGATGATAAAGCGCTATTCCTCTCTGATATCCTGCCGACGGCCTGGCAGGCAGTCAAAAACGCTGACGTCAAACAAGGCTCGCGGATTGCGATCTATGGGGCTGGCCCGGTGGGCTTGCTTACCGCTGCCTGTGCCCGTCTGCTGGGAGCCGAACAGATCTTTATGGTCGACCACAACGATTACCGTCTGCGCTTTGCTGAAGAGCGTTATGGCGTTATCCCTATCAACTTCGATAAGCATGACGATCCGGCCGAAATTATCATCGAAAATACGCCGGGCAATCGCGGCGTAGATGCGGTGATCGATGCTGTCGGCTTTGAGGCGAAAGGTAGCACCACCGAAACGGTGCTGACAAACCTTAAGCTGGAGGGCAGCAGCGGGAAGGTGCTGCGCCAGTCCATTGCCGCCGTGCGCCGGGGCGGGATCGTCAGCGTACCGGGCGTCTATGCAGGCTTTATCCACGGCTTCCTGTTTGGTGACGCCTTCGATAAAGGCATTTCGTTCCGCATGGGCCAGACCCACGTTCACGCCTGGCTGCCGGAGCTGCTGCCGCTGATCGAGCAGGGTCTGCTGAAGCCGGAGGAGATCGTTACCCACTATCTGCCGCTTGAAGATGCGGCTCGCGGCTATGAGATGTTCGATAAACGCCAGGATGACTGCCGCAAAATCATTCTGGTTCCTGGCGCGCAAAGTCCGGAAGCGGCGAGAGCCAGCGTAACGGCCCTGAGCAACGGTAATATCAACCTGCCGCCAGCGTAAGGCGTCCTCTACTCAGCCTGTCCTCTGATAATACCCAGAGGGTAGGCTGTTTCTTGTTAATATCCCACTTCATCCAGAATAAACTCTTTGCCGCAGTTGCCAGGGTGCGGCTGGGCAATAAACGAGGTGGCAGAGAGCGGTTGGTTAATCGCGCTCGCCTTCAGGGTGATCTGTACTTCCGTCAGGTAGGCCGGGTTACCGTTGCAGGTTAGCTTCACGGCTTTCACGTTAGCGACGCCATATGTCCGGGCGAAGGCGGCGTCAAAGTCGCTGCGGCTGACGCGCTCTCCGTAGTTAGCTGCAATAAACTTACCCAGCGTGCTCTGTTTAATCTCGCTGGCCATGCGCACCATCACGCCAAAGTAGGCATCCGGATCGAAACCAAAGCAGACCCCGTGCTTGGCATACTCATAGCGCTCGAGACAGGAGTTGGCCCCGGCTCCCGGCATCACGCTGTTAAGTTTTGCGGCGCTCTCCAGCGACAGGCCGGTCTCTGCGCTGGCGCACTTCTGCCCAACGCGGGCCTCCGGCATGTTGGGTATCGGCCGGGTGGCGCAGCCGTAGCGCATCCAGCGGCGATCGTCGACCCCGTGCGCGGCGATAGATTTTGGCAGGCCGGGCCACAGGCCGTGAACGGTCAGAAAATCGTCTTTGTTATCGCTCTCTTTTTGCAGGCGACACTCGTCCGGCTCGCGCTGGCGGCGATCGTGCTGGCTCTGGCAGAACCCGGTCTGCCACGAGAGCGCCAGCACATAGCGATCGAAATCACCGTACTGGGTGGCGCTCAGCGGGGCGGCAGGCGCTGCGGCGGCCCAGAGCATGGCCGTTGCTGCGGCAAGCAGAGTGACGAACTCCTTTCTGAACATTTCAATTCCTGATGAATATATTTAAATAGTTCCAGAAAGTTATTAAAGCATAAAAAAAGCGCCGGACAGGCGCTTTTTCGTGTGGTGCTTAACGCAGGGCCGTACCGGGGACCAGTATTTCCGTGGCAACAATCACCACGATTAACCCCACCAGAACCGGCACCGACGTGCGTTTTACCACCTCGAAGGGGGAGATCTTCGCCATCCCGGCCACGGCAACCACCACGCCGGAGACCGGAGATATTGTGCGTCCGAGGTTAGAGGCCTGCAGCATGGGAATCGACAGGTAGGCCGGATTGATGCCTGCCTCGCTGGCCAGCTTCGGGATCATCTCCACAAAGGCGTAGAACGGCGCATTGCCCGAGCCGGTGGTCATCGCTGCCAGCATGGTCAGCGTCACCAGCACCAGCATCAGGATAATACTTGCCGACCCAAAGGAGGTGGCGATAGAGATCAGGCTCTGGATAAAGCCGATGGTGCTCAGCCCCTGGGCAAAGACCCCCGCGGCAACCAGCAGGATCACTACCCCTGCGAAGGCGTCCGCCATACCGCGATAGGCCACCTCCAGTCCAGAGAAGACCCGTTGGGTATTGAAGCCACGCATAAACTCCAGCACCGCCGCCAGCAGCATGCAGATCACCAGGATAGTAATGATATGCAGCTCTGGTCCCCATTTGCCATCAAAGATCAGCACGCCGACGATGGGGGTAAAGGGCAGGATGGCGTAAAACGAGGGGGCGCTGGTGGTGATATCGCTGACGTCCAGCATCTCCGCAGAGATGCTCTCTTTTCTGTCCAGCCAGCGCTGCCAGAAGAAGTGGGCAATCGCCATCGCAATAATCGCAGCGATGGAGATGGGCAGGGTGGTTTTGAAGGCAAAGTCGATCAGCGGCATCTCTGCGGCCTTGGCCGCTAACACCACGTCCCCGGAGGTGGGGGAGAGGATAATCGCCGCCGGTGAAGCACAGATGGCCGCCGCCGCGCCACGGCTAATACCGACGTTGACCATCACCGGAAAGAGGGTTGCCATTAGCAGCACGCCAAGCCCGGTGGCCGAGGAGACCGCCAGCGACATCAGGCAGGCCACAAAGTAGGCGGCGATCATCAGTACATAGGGCGAATTGATATAGCGCAGCGGCTTAGAGGCCAGCTTGACCACCATATCGTTGGCCCCGATATGGGTCATATAGGCGGCAAACCCGCACAGCATCATGATCATCATGCCGAGATCGCCGCCGCGGCTCATCAGCAGGATCTTGATATATTCGACAATATCGGTGGCGCTGTAGCCGGTACTGGTGGCACTCGACGGCAGGATTTTATGGCCCATCAGCGCGCTGGCGATCAGCAGCACCAGGCCGCCGACAAAGAGTACGCCGGTCGCCGAGTAGCCTTTGATGATGTAGCGCGCAACGCCAACAATCACCACCACGCCCATCAGGAGTTCAATAAAGGTCAACATGGTTCCCTCTCATCATTAAGGCATGCAATGTGCCCAACAGAAGCGAACCGGTAGCTGACTGAAATCAATAAATAGCTAAGTAGTACGGATTATCTGACGAATTGGCTACCTGGGTAGAAATTCTGTATATGGCTAAGTGAAATCGCTTAAAAAAGTCTTTAAGTATTAATTAATCGCTGCGTATACTCGGCAAACTCACCCTCTTTATGTGGTCTTTATGCACGCACCCTGGCTTCGGCGGCTACGCTTTCTCAAACGGCATCTTCTGATGCTGTTGATCGCGTTCGGCTGGCTGCTGTTCCAGAGCCAGGTGGCGATTGCTTCCCACGACTGCACGCTGGATATGCAGGGTGAAAGCGCCATGCTCCAGCATGTAGATCATATGCAGATGCCGGAGGTCCCAGCGGCCCAGGCGCTCCAGGCACCGCTGTGCGATAAGCACTGCGTGCCGGATGCGATGCAGAAGGAGTCCGGGCACGGATCGCTGGCGGCCTTGCCGGTGGAGATCACCCTTGCCATCAATCTGCCCGCCTGTGCTGATACGCCTCCCACCGAATGGTCGCTCACCCCACCCGCAGCAGGGCCGCCGGCAACGATCCGTTTTTGCCGGTTCCGGGAGTAGATACCTGTTAATTCGTTGAATTTACCCAATTTACGATTAACAGAGGTTCTACTATGTTCTCTTTTACATGCAGTACGCTCTCTGGCGTGCTGTTTATGCTGTTCGTCTCCGTCGCGCAGGCGGAGCCGTATACCCTCACGCAAACCCTTGCTGCCGCTCAGCGCTACTCCGCTGAACTCTCCGCCAGCCGTAACGAGGCGCAGGCGCTTAACGCCATGGCGGAATCGGCCCGCGAGCTGCCCGATCCAAAGCTGAAGTTTGGTCTTGAAAACCTGCCGGTGCAGGGCAGTAACGATCGCCGCTTTACCCGAGAGGGGATGACCATGCAGCGCGTCGGCGTTATGCAGCAGTACGTCAGCGCGGATAAGCGCGAGCGGAAAGCGCAAACCCTGCAGGCAGAGTCGCAAAGCGTCAACGCGAAGGGCCAGGCGATCCGCGCCGCTCTGCAGCGGGATACCGCCCAGGCCTGGCTGGATCTGGCGATTTCATCCCGTGCCCTGGAGGCGGCCCGCCGGTTGCTGGCCGAAACCAGCCGCCAGCAGAGCGTGCAAAAAGCCAGCGTTGGCGCGGGCAGCGCCGCGCCGGAGAGCGTGCTGGCGCTGCGCATCACCGAAAGCGCGATGCGGGACAACGTCACTCTTGCCGAACGCGACGTGCAGATCGCGCAAACCCGCCTGTACGAACTTACCGGGCAGACGATCACTGCCGCTGTTGGGAAGATGCCCCTCTACCAGCGACTTCCGGCAGAGGAGAGTGCGCTGGAGGAGGGCGTCACCCTGCATCCGGAAGTATTGGCCGCCACGCGGGAGGCCAATACCGCCAGGGCCCGCTCCGCTGAATCTGCCATCGCGGCAATCCCGGACGTTGAGGTAGAGGTCTACTACGGACGCCGCTCTGAAGGCAATGACGACCTCGCGGGGGTGATGTTTACCGTCGATATGCCGCTGTTTCAGTCGCACCGGCAGGATAAAAATCACGCCGCCGATCTGGCGCGCACCATGCAGGCCAACGATCGTCTGGCGCTGACCGAGCGCCAGCATGTCGCCCAGGTGCGTACTCTGGTGGCCGACTATCGTGCGGCGCAGCTCCGCTGGTCGCGCCAGCTGCATGACGTATTACCCCTGCTCAGGCAGCGTTTGACCCTGCTGACGGCGCAGTATCGCGCCGGACAGTCCGATCTCACAGCGCTGCTGGAGGCCCGGCGTAGCGTGCTGAATAGCGAGCTGGCCGCCAACGAGGCGGAAAAAGAGATGGCCCGGACGTGGGCCGCGATCCACTGGCTGATCCCCGAGGAGCAGGCGCAATGAAAAAATTAGTGATTTTGTTAGCCCTTGTCGCCACGCTGGCCGCCGGGGCGGGCTATCTTGCCGGACATCACGAGCAGGCTCCCGCCGTGGAGCAGCCGCCCGCACGCAAGGTGCTCTACTGGTACGATCCCATGGTGCCTGAGCAGCGTTTCGATAAGCCGGGTAAGTCTCCGTTTATGGATATGGATCTGATGCCGCGCTACGCCGATGACGCACCGGAGGAGACCGGCGTTGCAGTCAGCGCCCGACAGCAGCAAAACCTCGGCATGACCACCGCCCAGGCACAGATGCGCTCCCTTGCTCCGGCGCTCTCCGCCTATGCCACAGTGACCACCGACGAGCGCAGTATTCAGATTGTCCCTGCGCCCGCCTCGGGGATGGTTGAGTCCCTCTACGTACGCGCCCCTCAGCAGTGGGTGAAAGCGGGCGAGCCGCTGGCCCGTCTCTGGATCCCGGAGTGGACCGCAGCGCAGCAGGAGTATCTGGCCGTACGCCAGCTGGGGGATGCCGCCCTGACCCAGGCCGCCCGAGCGCGCCTGGCCCTGCAGTTTATGCCCGATGCCATCGTGCGCGAGTTGGAGCGCAGCGGCAAACCGCAGACGCGCCTGACCCTGCGCGCGGGACGCGGTGGCTACGTGGTGAAGCTTGATGTACGCGAGGGGGCACGGGTAGAGGCAACGCAGCCGCTGTTTGAGCTGGCAAGCCTCGATCCGGTCTGGCTGGTGGTGGACTACGCGCCAGGAGAGATGCAGACTCTGAGCATCGGCAGCGAGATTATCGCGACCGCCGAAAGCCTGCCCGGCGAGGCATTTCATGGCCGGGTGAGCGAGCTGCTCCCGCAGCTGGAGACCACCACCCGCACCCTGAAGGCGCGCATCGTACTGGATAACCCGCAGCAGAGGCTTAAGCCCGGCATGTTCCTGACGGTAACCCTGCCGGAGAGCGCCGCCCGTCAGCCGGTGCTGGCGGTCCCGGAGGAGGCGGTGATTGATACCGGTACCCAGACCCGTGTGCTGCTGGCAACCGGAGAGGGCCACTTCAGGGCGGTCAACGTCACAACCGGGATCGCCTCCGGGGGCTGGACGCCGATCCTCAGCGGCGTAAAGGCAGGTGACAGCGTAGTGACCTCCGGCCAGTTCCTGATTGATTCCGAAGCCAGCCTGCGCAGCGCCCTGCCGCAGTCCACGGTGGACGCACCGCCGGTTGCCGTCCCGGCGATGGAGCATGACCATAACCACGCCATGCACGGCGGGGAGGTGATGCCATGATCGCCGCCGTCATTCGCACGTCGCTGCGCAACCGTCTGCTGATCCTGCTTGCCGCCGCAGTTATCGCGGTGTGGGGACTCTGGTCGCTTCAGCGCGCGCCGCTGGATGCGCTGCCCGATCTCTCTGACGTGCAGGTCATCGTACGCGCCAGCTATCCGGGCAAAGCGCCGCAGATTATTGAGGATCAGGTGACCTATCCGCTCACTACGACCATGCTCTCGGTGCCGGGAGCGAAAACGGTGCGCGGCTTCTCGATGTTCGGCGATGCCTATGTCTACATCCTGTTTGAGGATGGGACCGATCTCTACTGGGCGCGCTCCCGGGTGCTGGAGTATTTGAGCCAGATCCAGGAGCAGCTGCCTGCCGGGGTTAACGTCGGGCTGGGGCCGGACGCCACCGGCGTCGGTTGGATCTACGAATATGCTCTGGTCGATCGCAGCGGTAAACACAGTCTTGCCGATCTGCGGGCTTTACAGGACTGGACGCTGAAGTTTGAACTGAAAACCGTGCCCAACGTGGCGGAGGTGGCCAGCGTCGGCGGCATGGTGCGCCAGTATCAAATCATTCCCGATCCGGCACGGATGCGTGCCCTGAATATCACCCACCAGCAGATGATTGATGCGGTCCAGGCGGCGAACCAGGAGAGCGGCGGCGCGCTGCTGGAGATGGGCGAAGCTGAGTATATGGTACGTACCACCGGCTATCTTCATAGCCTGGCTGAGTTTCGCCAGATCTTTATCGACAGCCGCGGCGGCGTGCCGGTGCTGCTGGGGGATGTCGCCACCCTCCGCAACGGGCCGGAGATCCGTCGCGGCGTCGCGGAGTATAACGGCGAAGGCGAGGTGGCCGGGGGCATTATCGTGATGCGCTACGGCAAAAACGCGCTGGAGACCCTGCACGCGGTGAAGGCTAAGCTGCGCGATCTCCAGCGTAACCTGCCAGCGGGGGTGGAGATTGTGTCAGTCTATGACCGCTCGGCGCTGATTGCGCATGCGGTAGAGACCCTTAGCCATAAGCTGGTGGAGGAGTTTATTGTTGTCGCGCTGATCTGCACCCTGTTCCTGTTCCATTTTCGATCGGCGCTGGTAGCCATTGTCTCGCTGCCGCTGGGCATCCTCGGGGCGTTTATCATCATGCACTATCAGGGGATCAACGCCAATATCATGTCGCTGGGCGGCATCGCCATCGCCATCGGCGCGATGGTTGATGCCGCCATCGTGATGATCGAGAACATGCACAAGGTGCTGGAGCAGTGGCGGCACGAGCATCCAGGGCGTCAGCCCGCAGGGACAGAGTACTGGCGGATCGCCGAGCAGGCGGCGGTGGAGGTGGGTCCGGCGCTCTTCTGTAGCCTGCTGATCATCACCCTGTCGTTTATTCCGGTCTTCTCGCTTGAGGCGCAGGAGGGGCGGATGTTCTCCCCGCTCGCCTTCACCAAAACCTGGTCGATGGCGGTAGCGGCGGGGCTGGGGATCACGCTGGTGCCGGTGCTGATGGGGCTGTTTATTCGCGGACGTATTCCCGACGAGCAGGCCAATCCCCTTAACCGCTGGCTGACGCGAGCCTACGCGCCGCTGCTGGACAGGGTGCTGGCGTGGCCGAAAACCACTCTGGCGCTGGCCCTGTTGCTGCTGCTGGCGACGCTGTGGCCGCTAAGCCGTCTCGGCAGCGAATTTATGCCGCCGATGGACGAGGGCGACCTGCTCTATATGCCCTCTACGCTGCCGGGCATCTCGGCCCGTGAGGCGGCAAGGCTGCTTCAGCAGACCGATCGGCTGATCAAAAGCGTGCCGGAGGTAGCGAGCGTGATGGGCAAAGCAGGGAGGGCGGAGACGGCCACCGATCCCGCGCCGCTCACCATGATCGAAACCACTATCCGCTTTAAGCCGCGCGACCAGTGGCGTGCGGGCATGACCCCGGCGAAGCTGGTAGAGGAGCTGGACAGAACCGTCAGCGTGCCGGGGATCGCTAACGTCTGGGTGCCGCCGATCCGCAACCGGCTGGATATGCTGGCGACCGGGATTAAAAGTCCGGTGGGGATTAAGGTGAACGGTAATTCAATTGCCGATATCGAGAGGGCGGCGCAGCAGATAGAGCAGGTGGTGAAAAGCGTGCCCGGCGTGACCTCTGCGCTGGCGGAGCGGCTGGCGGGCGGGCGCTATATCGATATCAAAATTAATCGTCAGCAGGCGGCGCGCTATGGCGTGTCGGTGAAGGCGCTACAGTCGCTGGTCTCGACGCTGGTAGGCGGGGAGAACGTCGGCGAAGTGCTGGCCGGGCGCGAGCGCTACCCGATCAATATTCGCTATCCGCGCGATCTGCGCGACAGCGTTAGCAAGCTGCGTATGCTGCCGGTTGTAACCGAAAACGGCAGCCAGGTGGCGTTGGGCGAGCTGGCGGAGATCGTAGTCAGCGAGGGGCCGCCGATGTTGAAAAGTGAAAACGCGCGCCTGTCGAACTGGATTTACGTCGATCTGCGCGGGCGCGATCTGAAATCCGCGGTAGCCGATATGCAGCAGCGGGTAGCGGAGCAGGTCTCGCTGCCCAAGGGGGTAACGCTCTCCTGGGCCGGGCAGTTTGAGTACCTTGAGCGGGCAACGGCGACGTTAAAAATGGTCCTGCCGGTGACGCTGGCGATTATTTTCGTGCTGCTCTATCTGACCTTCAAGCGGATAACCGATGCGCTGCTGATTATGGGCACGTTGCCGTTTGCGCTGATTGGCGGCGTCTGGCTGCTCTGGCTATTGGGATATAACCTGTCGGTGGCCGGGGCTGTTGGGTTTATTGCTCTCGCGGGGGTGGCCGCCGAGTTTGGCGTGATCATGGTGCTCTATCTTAACCAGGCGCTGGTCCGGCGTGGTGTCTATGCTGGGAACGCCGAAAATCACTCGTTAATTCAGGCGATTCATGAGGGGGCGGTGCTGCGCGTACGGCCAAAGGTGATGACCGTTGCCACCATCATGGCGGGGCTACTGCCGATCATGTGGGGCGATGGCACCGGAGCAGAAGTGATGCGGCGAATTGCCGCCCCAATGATAGGCGGAATGCTCACGGCGCCCCTGCTGTCGATGTTTGTCATCCCGGCGCTCTATTTTTTAATCCATCGCACTTCCCCGCTGAAAAAACAGCAAATATTGCAGCTGGATAAAAAAAGATAGCGACATTTATCACTTTTTAATGAATATCGACTGGACAAAAGTCATGACAATTGTTGTACTGATACCCGACACAGCATTTGTGTCGTTTTTCATGTAAAGGTAATTTTGATGTCTAAGATTAAAGGTAACGTTAAGTGGTTTAATGAGTCCAAAGGATTCGGTTTCATTACTCCGGAAGATGGCAGCAAAGACGTGTTCGTACACTTCTCTGCAATCCAGAGCAATGGTTTCAAAACTCTGGCTGAAGGTCAGCGCGTAGAGTTTGAAATCACTAACGGTGCCAAAGGCCCTTCTGCTGCTAACGTAATGCCTATCTAAGTTAGCGATAAGACAGAACTCTAAAACTCGCTGGAAAGCGGGTTTTTTTTCGTCTGAATTCCTGCATAACGCCTGATGGCGCTACTGTGCGTGCGTAGCAGAGACGATCCAGAAGGCCAGCGCCGTCATCGCAAAAGAGCCAAGCAGGTTCACCGCCACGTTCAGCAGCGCCCAGCCCGCACGGCCATCCTGCAGCAGAAATACCACCTCAGCGGAAAAGGTCGAGAAGGTGGTCAGGCCGCCGCAGAAGCCGGTGGTAATGAGCAGTTTCCACAGCGGATCGATGTGGGTCATGCGGTTAAACCACGCCAGCCCCATCCCAATAATAAATGCCCCCGCCAGGTTTGCCGTCAGGGTACCGAGAGGGATCGCGTTGTGTAACGGGTTAAGCTTCATACCGAGAAACCAGCGCAGCACGCTGCCGGTCCCGCCGCCGATAAAAACCGCAAAAAACAGTTGTATCACTACCGATTCCTGCTATTTGATGTGTCAGGTCGCTAAGTTTAACGCAACGGGCAGAGAGGTGAGAAGATGATTGTGGCAGCGGGACAGTTTGTGGTGACGGCGGAGTGGGAGAGCAATGCCCGGACCTGCGTCGCGCTGATGGCGCAGGCGGCAAAGCGGGGGGCCGCGCTGCTGGTGCTGCCTGAGGCGCTGCTGGCTCGCAGCGACAGCGATCCGGGTCTCTCGGTAGCCTCGGCGCAGCCGCTGGACGGCGGCTTTCTGACCCTGCTGCTGGCGGAGAGCCGGAAAAACGCCATGACTACGGTATTGACCATACACGTGCCCTCTACCCAGGGCAGGGCGGCGAATACCCTGGTTGTGCTACGGGCAGGAGAGATCGTTGCCCGCTACGCCAAGCTACATCTCTACGACGCTTTCAGCATCCTCGAGTCGAGCCGGGTGGATGCGGGCAGCGCCATTCCACCGCTGATTGAGGTCGCGGGCATGAAGGTTGGGCTGATGACCTGCTACGATCTGCGCTTTCCCGAGCTGGCGCTGAGCCTGGCCCTGCAGGGTGCGGAGCTGCTGGTGCTGCCTGCCGCCTGGGTGCGCGGGCCGCTGAAGGAGCAGCACTGGGCGACGCTGCTGGCGGCGCGGGCGCTGGATACCACCTGCTACCTGGTGGCCGCCGGCGAGTGCGGCAATAAAAATATTGGTCAGAGTCGCGTTGTCGATCCGCTGGGGGTGACCATAGCGGCCGCGGCGCAGGAGCCGCAGCTGATCTGCGCTGAAGTGAGCGCTGCACGGGTGCAGGAGACGCGGGAGAAGCTGCCGGTGCTGCGTCATCGCCGCTTTGCACCCCCGCAGCTGTTGTGATGTTTTTTTAAACAACGCTTGATTCACCTTGTTACAGATTGCTATTGTGTGCGCGCGCCGAATATCCGTTAATAGAGTCAGGTTTCAACGGCGCATTACGCAGCCTGTTTTCAGTAAAGAAGGTATTTATGGGTGAGATTAGTATTACTAAGCTGCTGGTAGTTGCCGCACTGGTTGTTTTGCTGTTTGGGACGAAGAAATTGCGTACCCTCGGCGGTGACCTCGGCGCAGCCATTAAAGGCTTTAAGAAAGCGATGAACGACGATGACACCAGCGCGAAAAAGAGCGTTGACGGTGACATCCCGGCAGAGAAGCTCTCTCACAAAGAGTAATGGCAATGCCGAATGGCTTGCGATAAAAAAAACCGGCGCTCAGGCCGGTTTTTTTATTGCGATAGTGTAAGTAGTTATTGCAGAACTACTTAACTTCGATCCCTTTTGCCTGCAGATCGGCATGATAAGAGGAGCGAACAAACGGGCCACAGGCCGCGTGGGTAAAGCCCATTGCCAGCGCTTCGGCTTTCATCTCGTCAAACTCTTCCGGGCTAACGTAGCGCTGTACCGGCAGGTGGTGACGGCTTGGCTGCAGATACTGGCCGAGGGTCAGCATGGTCACGCCGTGGCGACGCAGGTCGCGCATCACGTCCACGATCTCTTCGTTGGTCTCGCCCAGGCCAACCATCAGGCCTGACTTAGTCGGGATATCCGGGTGGGCCTCTTTAAAGCGCTCCAGCAGCTTCAGGGACCAGTTGTAGTCCGCACCTGGACGTACTTTGCGGTAGATACGCGGCACGTTCTCCAGGTTGTGGTTAAAGACGTCCGGCGGCGTGGCGGAGAGGATATCCAGCGCACGATCCATACGGCCACGGAAGTCAGGAACCAGGGTCTCAATGCGGATGCTCGGGCTCTTCTCGCGGATGGCGCTGATGCAGTCGGCAAAGTGCTGAGCGCCGCCGTCGCGCAGATCGTCGCGGTCAACGGAGGTGATAACCACATAGCGCAGGGCCATGTCGGCAATAGTTTGCGCCAGCTTCAGCGGCTCGTTGGCATCAGGGGCAACCGGACGGCCATGGGCAACGTCGCAGAATGGGCAGCGGCGGGTACAGATTGCGCCCAGGATCATGAAGGTCGCCGTACCGTGATTGAAACACTCCGCCAGGTTAGGGCAGGACGCCTCTTCACAGACGGAATGGAGGCCGTTTTTGCGCATGGCCGCTTTAATACCCTGGATGCGGGAGGAGTCTGCCGGCAGTTTGATCTTCATCCACTCCGGTTTTCTTAACAGGGCTTCGCGCTCTGTTACCACGTTTTTAACCGGGATAAGGGCCATTTTATCGGCATCGCGGTATTTAACACCGCGTTCCATCACAATGGGTTTACTCATAGCGTGCGTGTTCCAGTTGCGAATAACGAAGGGAGCATTTCAATTCAAGGGAATGTTGTATTTCTCAACTATTTTTGAATTAGCTGGGCGGCAGTATATCATCTATAGAGGCGATAAAGCAGCCTGCCAGCCCGGCAAATTGTAAAATAGTTGTTGTTTTGTGCCCTATGTCCAGAGAGCGTCGGGCATCAGGCCAGGCGGCTATTTCCCCTCAAAGGCATTTCGAATCACGCTGATGACGTTCTCCAGCACCGGATCCCGTAAGCTTAACTTGTTGTAATAGAGCGAAACCTCCACGGATGCATTGTGCAGCGGAGGGAAATCGATTTCCGTCAGAGGCCAACAAGAGTTAAAGAAGGTGAACAAGCGTGACGGCATCAGGCCCAGCATATCGCTGTGACTGATGAGTGCCGCAATTGTGAACATATTGTAGCTGCTAAAGCTTACTGGCTGCTCCGGGAACAGCTCCCGTACCTTCTGCCGCATCGTACCCATACTCTGTCCCTCCAGCATCAGTAGAGTATGTTCATACTGGCTCAGCGTCGCTTCGGTCAGCGGCTGCTGCAGGCAGGGGTGATCCTTTCGGCAGATCAGGATCAGCTGGTCGGTATAGAGAGTATGGTGGTTAAGGGTGCGGGTGCCCTGCACATGCGTATCGATGATCAGATCCGTCTGGAACTGGCCTAGCTGATTCTCAGCATCGAGGATGGGGATGTTACGGATCAGCAGGTGTGGATGGGCCTCTTTAATTGCTTTATAAATAGGTGGGATCAGGAGGGTGCCTAATGAAGGCGGTGTACCGATGGTGATAGTACGCTGTTTATCATAGCTGCCGGTAAGATCCAGCGCGCCCAGAATGGACTCCAGCCCAAGGCTAACATACTCGTGCAGATGCGTGGCATACGCCGTGGGGGTCACGCCCTGGCCTTTCCGGATAAACAAAGGATCGGGAAAGATGGCACGCAATTTTTGAATAGACTGGCTAATCGCTGAAGGGGTCAGGTTAAGCACCTTCGCCGCGTTAACGATGCCTTTGTGAACATACACGGCCTCAAAGATCGTCAACAGGTTGAGATCAATATTGCGCAGCGTACGGAAGATTTGGGGCCTATCCTCTTCGCGACGCTCGGCTATTCGTTTGTCCGACAGACCGTTATCATCCACGCTCAAACTCCATATTCATTCACATTATGAATGATAGTTGAAATTATATTCTTGTGTCATTAATGTACCCACATACTCAGTGGATACGCGCATTCCGTTGTATTTCAACAAGTTAATAATAAGGCAGGTGCTTTTATCACCTGCTAAAAGGTTGACTACCGCTACATTCTGTTCGGCGTTACCTAAATTCCCCTTTAGTAACAGGGGGATGAAATGACAGGATCGGTCTTTTTATACAGAGGGTCAATGAGATTTTTAAACCGCCGACAAAATAATTACCGGCGGATATAGGATATATTATTCGCTAATATATTGATGCGCTGGATTATTTAGCAGATTAAGTAAGTTTGCGATAAGTCGTGGGGCGAGCGTAGCGGGCGTGGCGGTTTCGATCCACTCTTTAACCTGCGCCATCTCCATTCCCGCATAGCCGCAGGGGTTAATTCGACGGAACGGTGCAAGATCCATGGCAATATTGAGCGCCAGCCCGTGAAACGAACAGCCTTTACGGATCCGCAGGCCCAGCGAGCAGATCTTTTTCTCGCCGACATACACCCCCGGCGCATCCGCACGCGGGTGGGCATCAATATCCAGCTCGGCCAGCGTGTTAACCACGGTCTGCTCAAGCACGGTGACCAGCTCGCGCACGCCCAGCTTGCGACGTTTCAAATCG
Source organism: Pseudescherichia sp. (assembly GCF_031998825.1). GTDB lineage: Bacteria > Pseudomonadota > Gammaproteobacteria > Enterobacterales > Enterobacteriaceae > Pseudescherichia. The sequence goes on along the minus strand of NZ_DAMACX010000004.1, from coordinate 44,123 downwards.
AGCAGCACATACATCACCTGCTGGCCCGGACCGTGATAGGTCACCTGGCCACCGCGATCGCTCTGAATAACGGGAATATCACCGGGCATCAGCAGATGCTCCGCTTTACCGGCCTGTCCCTGGGTAAATACCGGCTCGTGCTCGACCAGCCATACCTCATCGGGGGTGGAGGCGTCACGGTTATCGGTAAAGGCGTGCATCGCCTCGGAAACAGGCGCGTATGGTTGTAAGCCCAGATGGCGGATAAGGATCGTATCCTGAAGCAAAACAGCATCTCCGGGGGAGAACAAAAGGTAGGGGGAGTATATCACAGGGAGGGTGTTACCCGGCCAGCGCCGGGCAACGCGTCAGCGGATCGGCGCTGGACGATTACAGAACCATACGAACGATTTCGATATTGCCAAGCTCTTCGTACAGCGTTTCAACCTGCTCAATGTGCGTAGCGGTAATGGTGATAGAGACCGAGTGGTAGTTGCCTTTGCTGCTCGGTTTTACCTGCGGAGAGTAATCACCTGGCGCATGGCGCTGTACCACTTCCACCACCTGATCAACCAGCTCAGGTTTCGCCAGACCCATCACTTTGTAGGTGAAGGGGGTCGGGAATTCAAGCAGTTCGTTAAGTTTGGTTTTCATGTCAGCTCCGGGGTAATAAAAGAACAACTCCCGCCAGAGGGCGGGAGTGTCAACGATGCATATTAAACGATGCATAGTATATGGGGATGGAAATCACACTTTCAAGTGCGTATTTTTTAACCAAACCAGTGGTGGAACATCAGCTTGATATAGTCGATGATTTTGCCGAAGAAATTCCCCTCTGGGATCTCCTGCAGGACCACCAGCGGACGCTGCTCAATGGTTTTGCCATCAAGCTGGAAGTTGATGGTGCCCACCACCTGGTTTTTCGCCAGTGGGGCATGCAGCTCGCTGTTGCTCAGCACGTAGCTGGCTTTCAGATCCTTCATGCGGCCACGGGGAATGGTCAGGTAGACGTCTTTATCCACCCCCAGCGAGGCGCGATCGCTGTCGCCAAACCAGGCTGGCTCAGAGGCAAACTCTTTGCCTGCTTTGATTGGGTTAACGGTTTCAAAGAAACGGAAGCCCCAGGTCAGCAGCTTTTTACTTTCGGCTTCACGGCCCTTAAAGGTGCGTCCGCCCATCACGGCGGAGATCAGGCGCATCTGGCCTTCGGTTGCCGAGGCCACCAGGTTGTAACCCGCCTTGTCCGTGTGACCGGTTTTGATACCGTCAACGTTCAGGCTGTTATCCCACAGCAGGCCGTTACGGTTGGTCTGGCGAATACCGTTGAAGGTGAACTCTTTCTCTTTGTAGATGGTGTACTCGTTTGGCACGTCGCGGATCAGCGCCTGACCGATCATCGCCATGTCGCGGGCGGAGCTGAACTGACCATCAGCATCAAGACCGTGTACCGTCTGGAAGTGGGAGTTTTTCAGTCCCAGCGCGTTGACGTAGCTGTTCATCAGGCCTACGAAGGCGTCCTGACTACCGGCGACGTAGTCGGCCATGGCCACGCAGGCATCGTTACCGGATTGCAGGTTGATACCCCGGATCAGCTGGGAGACCGGCACCTGCATGCCAGGCTTCAGGAACATCAGCGAGGAGCCTTTAAAGACCGGGTTGCCCGTCGCCCAGGCATCGTTGCCGATAGTGACCAGATCCGTCTCTTTGAATTTGCCCGCTTTCATCGCCTGACCGATGACGTAGCTGGTCATCATTTTGGTCAGGCTGGCCGGATCGCGACGTGCGTCGGCGTTCTGTTCCGCCAGCACTTTGCCAGAGTTGTAGTCGATCAGGATATACGACTCTGCGTCAATTTGCGGAACGCCCGGGATCATGGTTTTGATGTTCAGATCATCAGCATGGGCAGCGGAGAGCGTGGCGGCGGCCAGCGCGGTGGTGAGCGCCAGGCGCTTCACGAGACGAACGGAAAAAGTGGTCTTCATGGTCAGAACAACGACATCCGTGATGAAATTAAAAAAAGTGCCTTACTATAGCAAAAGCTATACAGGCAGGCATCTGACTTTCAGCATGACTTTGTGACTGAAATTGACACAAACTGACAAAGCCAGACGCCCTCTGAAGCGCTTACTGTGCGCTGGTAATAAACGATTGCAGCTGCGCTTCGCTCTGCAGACGCTGCTGGAGCGCGCTGGCGTCGGCTTTGCTGCTGAACGGGCCAAGCTGAATACGCCAGACGGCACCGTTCTGCGTCACCCGGCCCGGCACATCGAACTGCTGGACCAGACGCTGCTGATACTGCTCGGCACGCGCTTTATCGCTCACCGCGCCAACCTGCACAACGTAGCCACCGGCGGTGGCCGCAGCTGGCTGGGTCTGCGGCTGCGCTGGTGGCTCGTTGCCCTCCAGCACGCCGGAAGCCAGCGTGGTCGGTGCGCCGAGGAAGCCGCTGCCGCCAACCGGTGCACCGGTTGCGCCGTCGCTTTGCAGCGTATCGTTACTGATAGGACGAACATCGCCCGCTGGCTGGGCAGGCTGCGGCGCAGAAGAGGCGCTGCCCATGCCGCCGCTCAGATCCGGGCGATCGGGTAGGGCGTAGGTCTGTTGGGCGATCGTGGTACAGACCGTACCGGGGCCTGAGAATGAACCATCCTGCGAGACAATAATTGGATCGATACGCACTTTGGTGTTGTTAGAGTTGTTTAGCCTGTCGGCAGCGGCGCGGGAGAGGGAGATCGCCCGGTCGTTACCGTAGGGGCCGCGATCGTTGATCCGCACCACCACCATCCGGCCGTTAGACAGGTTGGTAATACGTGCATAGCTGGGGATCGGCAGGGTCGGGTGTGCCGCGGTCAGCTGCATCGGGTCGAAAGCTTCGCCGGAGGCGGTCAGGTTGCTGCCCGGCTCCGCATCATAGATGGCGGCAAGACCGGCCTGGGTAAAGCGCGAGGTGTCCTGCACAATCTTGTAGGACTTGCCATCGCGCTCGTAGTCCTGGTTAACCGACGGGTTCAGCGGCTCGTAGCGAGGTTCAGCCCCGCCGATCTCTACCGTCGGGCCGTTACAGACCGCAGGCTGCGGCGCAGCGGCAGTAGGCTGCTGGCTCTCCTCGGTACTTGAACACGCTGTCAATAATCCTGCTGCTACGCAAACTGCAAGGCAAAGCTTCCGCATTGCGAACCTCTTATACGCTTTTCGACAACATTTTTCTGTGGGTATGGATCGACATTACGATACCAAACCCGGCCATGAGTACAATCAGGGCTGAGCCACCGTAGCTTACCAGCGGTAAGGGCACGCCCACCACCGGTAAAATACCGCTCACCATACCGATATTTACAAACACATAAACGAATAAAATCAGCATTAAGCCACCGGCCATTACGCGGCCAAAGGTGGTCTGCGCATGGGCGGCGATCCACAGGCCGCGCATAATCAGCAGCAGGTAGAGCGCCAGCAGGATCAGGATCCCCACCAGACCCAGCTCTTCGCCGAGTACGGCAAAGATAAAGTCGGTGTGGCGCTCGGGCAGAAACTCGAGCTGCGACTGGGTCCCGTGCAACCAACCCTTGCCGCGCAGGCCGCCGGAGCCAATGGCAATTTTAGACTGAATAATATGATAGCCTGCTCCCAGCGGATCGGTTTCTGGATCGAGCAGCATCATGACGCGCTGACGCTGATAGTCGTGCATCAGGAAGAACCAGAGGATCGGGATAAACGCCGCCAGCAGCAGGGCGGCAATACCGATCAGCCGCCAGCTGAGGCCCGACAGGAAGAGGACAAACAGACCGGAAAGGGCGATAAGAATCGAGGTGCCGAGGTCCGGCTGGGCGGCCACCAGCAGCGTAGGCATGAAGATCAGCACCAGCGCGATACCGGTATTTTTCAGCGACGGCGGACAGACGTCGCGGTTGATAAAGCGCGCCACCATCAGCGGTACGGCGATTTTCGCAATCTCCGAGGGCTGGAAACGCACGATGCCTAAATCGAGCCAGCGCTGTGCCCCTTTCGAGATCGCGCCAAAGGCGTCAACCGCCACCAGCAGGATCACGCAAAAGATGTAGAGATAGGGTGCCCATCCTTCATAGACGCGCGGCGGGATCTGCGCCATCACCACCATCACTACCAGGCCCATAGCGATCTGGCCGATTTTGCGCTCGGTCATGCCGACATCCTGACCGCTGGCGCTCCAGATGACGATGGCACTGTAGAACAGCAGCGCCAGAATGATCAGCAGCAGCGCCGGATCGATGTGGATTTTATCCCAGAACGATCTTTTGTTCGGATTATCCGTCATGGTTATTGGTCCTCAGCCGCTGCTGACGACGGATTCTCCGCCGGCAGGTCGGTGTTGTTATCGCCCAGCATAATGTGGTCGAGGATCTGGCGCATGATGGTCCCGACCGCCGGGCCGGCACCGCCGTTTTCCAGAATGATCGCCACCGCTACCTGGGGTTTGTCATAGGGGGCAAACGCCGTCATCAGTTTGTGGTCACGCAGGCGTTCCGCAATCTTATGCGCGTTATAGGTTTCGTTGGCCTTCAGGCCAAACACCTGTGCCGTACCGGATTTAGCCGCCACCTTGTAGGGGGCGTTGGCAAAGTATTTATGGCCGGTGCCGTTGGGACGGTTAGCTACGCCGTACATGCCATCTTTGGCGATCTCCCAGTAGCCGGAGTGGATGTCGCCCACCGGCGGCTGCTCAGGCTGTTTCCACGGCACCTGCTGCCCGTTCTCGGTCGTGCTCATCAGCAGATGCGGCACTTTGACGATGCCATCGTTTATCAGGATCATCATCGCCTTGCTCATCTGGATCGGCGTCGCCGTCCAGTAGCCCTGGCCGATGCCTACCGGGATGGTATCGCCCTGGTACCACGGTTTCTTAAAGCGTTTCAGCTTCCACTCGCGGGTCGGCATGTTCCCGGAGCGCTCCTCCGAGAGGTCGATACCGGTGTAGTGGCCATAGCCAAACTTACCCATCCACTCGCTAAGTCGATCGATCCCCATGTCGTAAGCGACCTGGTAGAAGAAGGTATCGGCGGACTCTTCCAGCGATTTGGTGACGTTCAGATGACCGTGGCCCCATTTTTTCCAGTCGCGATAGCGCTTCTCGGAGCCGGGGAGCTGCCACCAGCCAGGGTCGAACAGGCTGGTATTGCGGGTGATCACCCCTGCGCTCAGGGCTGATACGGCAACGTAAGGCTTAACGGTGGACGCCGGGGGGTAGACGCCCTGCGTTGCACGGTTGATCAGCGGCGTGTTGGGATCGTGCAGCAGACCGTTGTAATCCTTGCTGGAGATACCATCCACAAACAGGTTCGGGTTATAGCTTGGCATGGAGACCAGCGACAGGATGCCGCCGGTACGCGGATCGGTCACTACCACTGCCGCACGGCTCCCCTCCAGCAGGGTTTCGATGTAGGTTTGCAGCTTAAGATCCAGCGTCAGGTAGATGTCATGTCCGGCCTGGGGCGGCACCTCTTTCAGCTGGCGGATCACGCGGCCACGGTTATTCACCTCAACCTCTTCATAGCCGGTCTGGCCGTGAAGCACGTTCTCGTAGTAGCGCTCAATCCCCAGCTTGCCGATATCATGGGTTGCCGCATAGTTGGCAAGGATGCCCTCTTTGTCGAGGCGATCTACGTCTTTATCGTTGATTTTGGAGACGTAGCCGATGACGTGGGTGAGGGCAGAGCCATAGGGGTAGAAGCGGCGCTTGTAGCCTTTGACTTCCACGCCCGGGAAGCGGTACTGGTTTACCGCAAAGCGCGCCACCTGGACTTCCGTCAGGTTGGACTTTACGGGAATAGAGGTGAAGCGGTGCGAGCGGGCGCGCTCTTTTTTGAAGTTGGCGATATCATCATCATTGAGATCGACCACGTCCCGCAGCGCGTCCAGCGTCTGCTGCACGTTATCTACTTTCTCCGGCATCATCTCAACCTGGTAGATGGTCCGGTTGAGCGCCAGCGGGATACCGTTGCGGTCATAGATGATGCCGCGGCTCGGGGCAATGGGTACCAGCTTGATGCGGTTTTCGTTGGAGCGTGTCTGGTAGTCGGTGTGACGGACGATCTGCAGATTATAGAGGTTGGCGACAAGCACGCCGCTGAGCAGCAGGATCCCTGTAAAGGCGACGATCGCCCGGCGCACAAACAGCGCGGACTCAGCCGTATAGTCGCGAAAAGAGTTCTGTAATTTCATCCGCTGCGTAATCTACCTAAGGCTCTTCGTTACTCACGATGATAGGGATGGTTGGTCGTAATGCTCCATGCGCGATAGAGGCTTTCTGCCACCAGAACCCGGACCAGCGGGTGGGGGAGCGTTAACGCGGAGAGTGACCAACTTTGTTCTGCTGCCGCTTTGCAGGCGGGGGAAAGCCCCTCCGGGCCGCCGATCAGCAGGCTGACGTCACGTCCGTCCTGCTTCCAGCGCTCCAGCTCGTTTGCAAGCTGCGGCGTATCCCAGGGCTTGCCTGGAATATCGAGGGTGACGATGCGGTTTTTTCCTGCCGCAGCGAGCATAAGCTCACCCTCTTTATCAAGGATGCGTTTGATATCGGCATTTTTGCCGCGCTTGCCGGCAGGGATCTCTACCAGCTCAAACGGCATATCTTTCGGAAATCGACGCAGATATTCAGTAAAGCCGGTTTGTACCCAGTCGGGCATCTTTGTGCCGACGGCGACCAGTTGCAGCTTCACCCATTAGCCCCAGAGTTTTTCCAGCTCGTAGAGACGGCGGCTCTCTTCCTGCATAACGTGAACAATGACATCGCCCAGATCGACCACGACCCAGTCGGCAACGTTTTCGCCCTCAACGCCAAACGGGATCAGACCCGCCGCGCGGGACTCCTGCACCACATGGTTGGCGATAGAGACAACGTGACGCGTGGACGTACCGGTGCAGATGATCATGCAGTCGGTGATGCTTGATTTACCCTTAACATCTAAGGTGACGATGTCCTGACCTTTCAGGTCGTCAATTTTGTCGATAACAAAATCCTGGAGTGCTTTACCCTGCAAGTGTTCCCCCTGGGTGGATGCAAATAACGATAATCAATAGATAGTCAGCCAGTATACCTGAAACCCGGCCTTTTCGGGACAAGAGTTGCCCATATGTGTCTGAAAGTGGGCTATCATCCCACCCTCCGCACGAGATTGCATCGCCATTTTTGTAAAACAATTTCTATGGAACTGCTGCGGAGGGAAAAGTCTGGCAGCGGAGGATAGCAGTCTTGACGATCGTGTCAATCTCCTAATGTATTAATCGCAGGCTTAGCGGTACAGCCCCTGCTGCATAATGTAGTCGAGCACGGCAGGGGGGAGCAGATCGTCACAGGCGTGATTCTCCCGCAGTCGCTGACGAATTTGCGTGGCGGAGATATCAAACCACGGCGTCTGGGCGAGAAAAATCTTTCCGGCGGGCAGGGTGTGCAGCGCCTGGACATCGGTAGTGAGGTGCTGCTCCAGCCAGCGCTGCTGCGTCGCGTCGCGCATCGCCAGCGCATAGCCGGGGCGGCGGCAGACAATCAGATGGCAGGCGCTGAGAATGCTGTCGTAGCGGTACCAGGTCGGGAAGTTGAGCAGCGAGTCCTGGCCGATAATAAAGGCCAGCGGGCGGGCAGGGCCGCTCTCCTGACGCCATGCCTCCAGCGTTTCGGCCGAGTACGACGGCGTGTCGCGCTGTAACTCCCGCTCGTCGAGGGTAAACAGCGGGCGGTCGGCAATAGCCAACGCCAGCATGGCTTTACGCTGCTGGCTGGAGGCCTCCGGTTGCGGACGATGCGGCGGCACGTTGTTTGGCATGATGATAACCCGAGAAAGGTTAATCGCCTCTGCCAGCGCCTCTACCGGTAAAAGGTGGCCGTAGTGAACGGGATCGAAGGTCCCGCCAAACAGGGCTTGCAGCTGATCCATCTCATCCCTCTATAAATACGTCTGCCAGCGTCTTATGACAGAGTAGCAGAGAGATCCCTTCCAGCTCGGCCCAGACCGACTGGCCGTAGTCCTGCTTAACCGTGAGTTCGGTACGGCTCAGGAGGTGCACCGCCTGACGAAGTTGGTCATGGCTGAGGCGGTTTAGCGCCTCGGTGGTGACGGCGCGGCGGTTTTGCCATATCCGGTGCTTATCAAAAAGAGCGCGCAGCGGGGTATGCGCCATCTGGCGCTTTACGTTTAACAGCAGCAGTAGCTCACGCTGCAACGTACGCAGCAGGATCACCGGCTCGCTGGCCTCAAGCTTCAGCTGCTGCAAAATATGCAGGGCGCGTTTGCTCTTGCCCGCCAGCAGGGCATCTACCCAGTGGAAAGGGGTAAAGTGGGCGGCATCGTTCACCGCCTGCTCAACGCGGGGCAGAGTCAGTTTGCCGTCGGGCCAGAGTAGAGAGAGCCGATCCAGCGCCTGGGCCAGCGCCAGCAGGTTACCCTCATAGCAGTAGCAGAGCAGCTGGTTAGCCGCGTCATCAAGCTGCAAGTTATTCTGTTTTGCGCGATTTGCGACCCAGCGTGGAAGCTGCGCCTGTTCCGGCGTCTGGCAGGTGACCAGTACGGATCGGTTCGCCAGGGCGGTAAACCAGGCGGCGTTCTCCTGCGCTTTGGTGAGCTTATTGCCCCGCACGATCAGCAGGAGATCGTCATGCAGGAGTCCGGTCAGGGTCACGAGCTGTTCATTGATAGTTGCATTCGGCCCGTTGTCCGGCAGCTGAAGCAGCAGCGTCTGGCGGCTGGCGAACAGGCTCATGGCCTGGCAGAGGGAGAAGAGCGCGGTCCAGTCGGTGCTGGCATCAAGAGCAACGGTGTGGTGTTCATCAAAGCCCTGGGCTGCGGCCGCCTGGCGCACCGCATCCTGGCTCTCCTGAAGCAGCAACGGATCGTTGCCTAGCAGCAGATACGCCGCGCGCAGCCCTTCATTGAGCTGCGCGCGGAGCTGTTCAGGGTACAGCTTTAACATCAGTTACCCAGCGTCGTGGAGACGCGAGAGGAGGTAGCTTCCGCGTTGGCTTCCGCAATCTTCTCCTGCTTCTCTGCCGTTTGCACGCTTGGCAGCTGACGGATCAGCTGTTGGGCGGCTTTATCGTACATCTCCGCAACGATCATCTCCTGCTCGGCATCTTTCGCCAGCGCGGTCTGCGGGTTATCGAAGAATGAACGATAGACTTTGGTGTGCAGCGGATAGATCCCCTGACCCGGGATCAGCACCGTCGCCTGGACGCTCATTACCATCTGGTACTCAGCCGTACGGCCGTCGCGGAAGATGGAGGCGGTGTCCTGGCTAACGGTTGATGTACCCAGACGCAGGGAGGGCACATCCTGACGTACGGAGCTTTTCTCTACCAGCGTCACGCCGTTCAGGCGCAGCTGCGCGCGTACCGCGCGGCTTAGCGGACCGTTTGGATCTGCCGAGTCGAAAATCATGGTTTTCATCTCGTCAGGGATAGCTGAGCTATTGCGCAGGTGCCAGCCACATCCGGCGGTGACCAGCACCGCCAATGACAACAGTAATGTTGTTAAAAATCGCACGCTTCCTCCCGCGCTTAGCCAACGACCAGATTGAGCAGCTTACCTGCAACGTAAATCACTTTACGTACGGTAACGCCATCAAGATATTTTGCTACCAGCGGCTCCTGAGCCGCACGTTCGCGAACCTGCTCTTCGCTGGCATCGACCGGCACGGTGATTTTACCGCGTACTTTACCGTTCACCTGGACGACAACCAGGGTGGTGTTCTCGACCATCGCCTGCTCATCCGCTACCGGCCACGGCGCGTTGTCGATATCGCCTTCGCCTTTCAGCTCCTGCCAGAGGGTAAAGCAGGCATGCGGGGTGAACGGGTTGAGCATACGCACTACCGCCAGCAGCGCTTCCTGCATCAGGGCGCGATCCTGCTCGCCTGCCAGCGGCGCTTTCGCCAGCTTGTTCATCAGCTCCATGATCGCCGCAATGGCGGTGTTGAAGGTCTGACGGCGACCAATATCATCGGTTACTTTGGCAATGGTTTTATGCACGTCACGGCGCAGCGCCTGTTGATCTTCGCTCAGCGCGGCAACGTCCAGCGCCGGAGCATCGCCCTGGGAGGTGTGCTCGTAGACCAGCTTCCAGACGCGCTTCAGGAAGCGGTTTGCCCCTTCAACGCCGGACTCCTGCCACTCGAGGGTCATATCCGCCGGCGAGGCGAACATCATAAACAGACGCACGGTATCCGCGCCGTAGCGCTCTACCATCTCCTGAGGATCGATGCCGTTGTTCTTCGACTTGGACATCTTGCTCATGCCGGTATAGACCAGCTCATGACCCGCCGCGTCCTGCGCTTTCACGATGCGGCCTTTCTCATCGCGCTCGACGATGGCCTCTTTCGGCGAAACCCAGTTACGCTCGCCGTTTGCGCCCACATAGTAGAAGGCATCCGCCAGCACCATGCCCTGGCAGAGCAGCTGCTTCGCAGGCTCATCAGAGTTCACCATGCCTGCATCACGCATCAGCTTATGGAAGAAGCGGAAGTAGAGCAGGTGCATAATGGCGTGTTCGATCCCGCCGATGTAGATATCTACCGGCAGCCAGTAGTTGGCGGCGTTCGGATCCAGCATCCCCTCGTTGTACTGCGGGCAGGTGTAGCGCGCATAGTACCAGGAGGACTCCATAAAGGTGTCGAAGGTGTCGGTTTCACGCAGCGCAGGCTGGCCATTCACGGTGGTTTTTGCCCACTCGGGATCGGCTTTGATCGGGCTGGTGATGCCGTCCATGACCACATCTTCCGGCAGGATCACCGGCAGCTGGTCTTCCGGCGTCGGCAGCACGGTGCCGTCTTCCAGGGTCACCATTGGGATTGGCGCGCCCCAGTAGCGCTGACGGGAGACGCCCCAGTCGCGCAGGCGGTAGTTGATCTTACGCTCGCCAACGCCGTTAGCGGCCAGCTTGTCGGCAATGGCGTTAAACGCGGCCTCAAAGTTCAGACCGTCAAACTCGCCGGAGTTAAACAGCACGCCTTTTTCAGTCAGCGCCTGGGCGCTGAGATCCGGCTCGGTGCCGTCGGCTGCAAGGATAACCGGCTTGATCTCTAAACCATATTTCGTCGCAAACTCGTAGTCGCGCTGGTCGTGGCCCGGAACGGCCATCACTGCGCCGGTGCCGTACTCCATCAGCACGAAGTTCGCTGCCCAGACCGGGATCGCTTCGCCGGTCAGCGGGTGAATAGCACGCACGCCGGTGTCGACGCCTTTCTTCTCCATGGTCGCCATGTCTGCTTCGGCAACCTTGGTGTTGCGGCATTCGGCAATGAAGTCGCCCAGCGCCGGGTTATAGGCCGCCGCCTGGGTGCTCAGCGGGTGGCCCGCGGCAACCGCCAGGTAGGTGACGCCCATAAAGGTGTCTGGACGGGTGGTGTAGACGGTCAGCTTGTCGTCGCTGTTCTCAACGTCGAAGGTGATCTCCACGCCTTCAGAGCGGCCGATCCAGTTGCGCTGCATGGTTTTAACGGTGTCCGGCCACTGATCCATATGATCCAGATCGTTCAGCAGCTCGTCAGCGTAGGCGGTGATTTTGATAAACCACTGCGGGATCTCTTTACGCTCAACCTTGGTGTCGCAGCGCCAGCAGCAGCCGTCGATCACCTGCTCGTTAGCCAGCACGGTCTGGTCATTCGGGCACCAGTTCACCGCCGAAGTCTTTTTATAGACCAGGCCTTTCTTATACAGCTCGGTAAAGAACTTCTGCTCCCAGCGGTAGTATTCCGGGGTGCAGGTTGCCAGCTCGCGGCTCCAGTCATAGCCAAAGCCCAGCATCTTGAGCTGGTTTTTCATGTAGTTGATGTTGTCGTAGGTCCACGGGGCAGGCGCGGTGTTGTTCTTCACCGCCGCACCTTCAGCCGGCAGGCCGAATGCATCCCAGCCGATAGGCTGCAGTACGTTTTTACCCAGCATGCGCTGATAGCGGGAGATCACATCGCCGATGGTGTAGTTACGCACGTGGCCCATGTGTAGCCGGCCAGAAGGATAGGGAAGCATAGAGAGGCAGTAATACTTCTCTTTGCTCTCATCTTCAGTGACTTCAAATGTGCGCTTCTCTTCCCAGTGAAGCTGGACTTTGGATTCTATCTCTTCCGGGCGGTATTGCTCTTGCATGGCAGCCAGTGGTCCTGTTTTCAATACAGCTACAAGCGTAGCATTAAGATGTGGTGTGTAAGATCCGCATAGCATAGCCCAAACGCCAGTCTCAAAACAGCCTTTCGCGCTGACGGGGGTGAAAAGGGCTGGCGGGCATTATTGCACGAATTTACACAGGCTGTGCCCAGGGTAGCAAAGCGGTGGGGAAATAAGGTCTATTATTAGAAGACGTTACCCAGCCCGGAGGCGAAAGGATGAACAAGGTTGCTCAATATTATCGTGAACAGGTTGCAACGCTGACCGAGCGTCTGCGCAGCGGCGATCGGGATATCGATGCGCTGGTAGAGCAGGCGCGGCTGCGCGTCACCCAGACGGGCGAGTTAACGCCGACCGAGGTCGAGGAGCTGACGCGCGCCCTGCGTCGCGATCTCGAAGAGTTTGCCCGCAGCTATAACGAGAGCCAGGGGGAGGTGACCGACAGCGTCTTTATGCGGGTGATCAAAGAGAGCCTGTGGCAGGAGCTAGCGGATATTACCGATAAAACCCAGCTAGAGTGGCGCGAGGTGTTTCAGGATCTGAACCATCACGGGGTCTACCACAGCGGCGAAGTCGTCGGGCTGGGAAACCTGGTCTGTGAAAAGTGCCACTATCACCTGGCGGTCTACACCCCGGATGCGCTGCCGCTCTGTCCGAAGTGCGGCCATGACCAGTTCCAGCGTCGACCGTTTGAGCCGTAATGCGAGTTGTAACGCCCGGTAGGCACGGTGCCAGGTGTAGGCCCGGTAAGCGTAGCGCCACCGGGCGTTTATTGGCTGATGTTATGCCGGGCGGCACTGCGTTTGCCCGGCCTACAAATAGCGGCGGTACCCGATACTGGCCTAGTGCAGGATCTTGGCGAGGAAATCTTTCGCGCGTTCGGATTTCGGATTAGCGAAGAAATCCTCCTTGGCGGAGTCCTCAACGATTTTCCCCTCGTCCATAAAGATCACCCGTGTCGCCACCTTGCGCGCAAAGCCCATCTCGTGCGTGACCACCATCATGGTCATCCCCTCCTGCGCCAGCTCCACCATGACGTCCAGCACCTCGTTGATCATCTCGGGATCGAGGGCAGAAGTCGGTTCGTCAAACAGCATCGCCACCGGATCCATGCAGAGGGCGCGGGCAATGGCCACGCGCTGCTGCTGGCCGCCGGAGAGCTGGGCCGGGAACTTATCGGCATGGGCGGAAAGCCCGACGCGCTCCAGCAGCTTGAGACCTTTCTCCCGCGCCGCCGCCTTGTTGCGCTTTAGCACCTTCACCTGGGCGAGGGTCAGGTTTTCGATAATCGACAGGTGTGGGAAGAGTTCAAAGTGCTGAAACACCATTCCAACGTGGGAGCGTAGCTCGGCAAGATTGGTTTTCTTATCGGTCACTTTGGTGCCGTTTACCAAAATTTCACCCTGCTGCACCGGCTCCAGGCCGTTAACGGTTTTAATCAGCGTGGATTTACCGGAGCCGGACGGCCCGCAGACTACCACCACTTCACCCTTTTTCACTTCCGTGGAGCAGTCGGTCAGCACCTGAAAGTGACCATACCATTTTGAAACGTTTTTCAGGGAAATCATTAAACTGTCCTTTTCTTCAGATAGCTGACCAACAGTGAAGCACTGAGACTAATTGCAAAATAGACCACGCCGGCAAAGAGGATCATCTCCACCTGAGTACCATCACGCTCACCGATGGTGGAGGCGGTACGGAAGAAGTCTGCCAGGCTGAGCACGTACACCAGCGAGGTATCCTGGAACAGGACGATCCCCTGGGTGAGCAGCAGCGGCACCATGGCGCGGAAGGCCTGCGGCAGGATGATAAGCTTCATCGACTGCCAGTGGGTCATGCCGAGAGCCAGCGCCGCGCTGGACTGCCCGCGCGAGATGCTCTGAATACCGGCGCGGATAATCTCTGAGTAGTAGGCCGCTTCAAACATCGAGAAGGCCACCATCGCTGAGATCAGGCGGATATCGGTAGTCGGTGACAGGCCGAGCACGTTTTGCAGCAGCCCCGGCACAATCAGATAGAACCACAGCAGCACCATTACCAGCGGAATAGAGCGGAACACGTTGACGTAGGCAGTGGCGAACCAGGCGAGCGGCTTAAAGCTCGACAGGCGCAGCACCGCCAGAATGGTGCCCCAGACGATGCCGACCAGCACCGCGGTAATAGTAATTTTCAGGGTGATGACCAGCCCGTCCAGCAGGTAGGGCATCGCCGGGAGAATGGAACTCCAGTCAAATTCGTACATCGTTATTTGCTCCCCATATTGCCCGGCAGGCGAACTTTACGTTCCACCAGATTCATCACCAGCATAATGAAGGCGTTAATCAGCACGTAGGCGAGGGTGATCGCGGTAAAGGATTCCCAGGCGTGGGCGGAGTAGTCCAGCAGCTTGCCCGCCTGCGCGGCCATATCCACCAGCCCGATGGTCGAGGCGATGGCGGAGTTTTTCACCAGGTTCATCATCTCGGAGGTCATCGGCGGCACAATCACGCGGTAGGCGTTTGGCAGCAGCACATAGCGATAGGTCTGCGGCAGCGTCAGCCCCATCGCCAGACCGGCGTTCTTTTGCCCGCGCGGCAGCGACTGAATGGCCGCCCGCACCTGCTCACAGACGCGCGCCGCGGTAAACAGCCCGAGGCAGATCATCGACGAGAGGAAGAACTGAATATTCGGGTCGAGTTCCGCCTTGAACCACATGCCGAGATCTTCCGGCAGCAGCTCAGGCACCACCAGATACCAGGTAAAGAACTGCACGATCAGCGGAACGTTACGGAACAGCTCAACGTAGAGGGTACCGATCCCGGAGAGGAAACGGTTGGGCACGGTGCGGAGAATACCGAACAGCGAGCCGACAAGAAATGCGATGATCCAGGCGGTAATCGATAGCGCGACCGTGACCTGAAAACCGCTCCACAGCCAGCCTAAATAGGTGGTGTTGCCGAACGGGGCCTGTTGCAGGAAAATACCCCAGTTCCAGTCTATTGACATACATGTACCTCAGAAAAAAAAGGGTAGCAGCGCTACCCTCGAAGATTGGTGAGAAGCTTTACGCACCTTTTTATGCGTAAGCGTCGCGCCGGATGGGGGAACGACCCTCCAGCGTCTAGTCTGTCCGTGCTTCCCGTCAATCGAGAGGGCAGGAAAACCCGCCCTGTGTTTCTAGTTAGTTAAGTGCTTTATCATTCGGCGTTTTGAACAGGGTCTGCATCTCGTCAGAGAGCTCGAAGTTCATGTTCAGGTTTTTCGGTGGAATTGGGTTCTTAAACCACTTATCAAACCATTTCGCCGCTTCGCCGGAGGTCTGCGCCTGGGCGATAGTGTCATCCATCAGCTTTTTGAACTGCGGATCGTCTTTACGCAGCATACAGCCATAGGCTTCTTCAGACTGCGGCTTGCCAACGATCTCCCAGTTGTCTGGCTTCTTCGCCTTCGCACGTTCACCCGCCAGCAGGGCGTCATCCATCATAAAGGCCACCGCGCGCCCGCTCTCCAGGGTACGGAAGGAGTCGCCGTGATCTTTCGCGCTGATGATGCGCATATCCATCTTCTGCTCGTCGTTGAGCTTGTGCAGCAGCACCTCAGAGGTGGTACCGGAGGTGACCACCACCGCTTTGCCTTTCAGGTCCGGGAAGTCTTTAATGTCGCCGCCTTTTTTCGCCAGCAGGCGGGTGCCGACCACGAAGATAGTGTTAGAGAAGGCAGCCTGCTTCTGGCGCTCGAGGTTGTTGGTAGTAGAGCCGCACTCGAAATCAAAAGTACCGTTCTGCAACAGCGGAATACGGTTCTGTGAAGTGATCGGGATCAGCTTGACCTGCAGATCGGGTTTATTCAGCTGTTTTTTAACGGCTTCAACGATCGCGTTGGAGTAGTCCTGTGAGTAGCCGACGACTTTCTGCTGGTTGTCATAGTAAGAGAACGGGACGGAAGACTCACGGTGGCCGACCACGATCACGCCGTTTTTGGCAATTTTATCGAGCGTGCTGCCGGCTGCCGGCGCTGCTGCATCTTCGGCATGTGCCAGACCGGCGCTCATTCCCACTAACAGCATTGCCGCGGTCAGTTTACGTAATTGCATATCCAACTCCTTCATCATCAGCGCCAGGGACGCATTGATACCCAGTGTGTGTTTGTGTTGTTATATCCTGCAGCACAAGCATGCAGTGTTATGCGTGTTTGTTAACATTTAGTGTGGCTTGGTGTAAACATTTTGCTGCTTTATTGTTTAGTTTTGCGAAGCGCACCGCACCATTTCGAGGCAGAAAATGCCGATTGCACCTTTTTAGTGCTTCATGCGTTCACTGCTGGTGCACCGTTATGGCGCATCGGCAACGATCCGCAGCTGCCTGATATTATTAAGCAATTGCTGTGCCAGGTTGGCGATGGAAGGAGGGGATTGCCGGATGGCGGCTGCGCCTTACCCGGCCTACAAAATCGGGCCGGGTAAGGAGGGAGGATGGCTATTTACGACGCTGACGCAGGCTCATAATTACCGCGCCAAAGCCGAACAGCGCGGTAAGGATCCACAGCGGCCAGCTGCCGGTACGGGCGTACGGCGTCAGGCCGGTGGTCGGCGTCACCCTGGTGGTCAATACCTGACGGGTGAACTGCGGCAGCATCGCCTGAATCTCACCCTGCGGACCAATCACCGCAGTAATGCCGTTATTGGTGCTGCGCAGCAGCGGACGCGCCAGCTCCAGGGAGCGCATCCGCGCCATCTGGAAGTGCTGCCACGGGCCGATGGACTTACCGAACCATGCATCGTTGGAGATGGTCAGCAGGAAGTCGGTGTTCGGGCGGAAGTTATCCCGCACCTGCTCACCGAGGATGATCTCATAGCAGATGGCCGGGGTCAGCTCAAAGCCATGGGCCGAGAGCTGCGGCTGCACATAGGGGCCGCGGCTGAACGAGGACATCGGCAGATCAAAGAACGGGGCCAGCGGACGCAGAATAGACTCCAGCGGCACGAACTCGCCAAACGGCACCAGATGGTTTTTGTTGTAGCGATTCGTGGAGTTGTAGCTATACGCGCTCTCTTTACCCAGCGTAATGATGGTGTTGTAGGTGTCGTAGCGGTTCTGCTTGTTCAGGCGTGCGTCAACGATGCCGGTGATCAGCGTTGTGTCCTTCGCCCGCAGCAGATCGTCCATCGTGCTTAAGAAGCGCTGCTGGTTGATCTCCAAATCCGGAATGGCCGACTCCGGCCAGATAATCAGCTGCGACTTGCCCATCTCCCGCTCGGTAGCGTCGAGATAGATATTCAGCGTATTGACCAGCTGTCCCTCATCCCACTTCAGGGACTGGGGAATATTGCCCTGCACCAGAGAGACCTGGGTAGTGCGCTCCGTCACCGGCGTAAACCACTGGATATAGCGCAGCGGGAAGGGGAGGGCAAAGAGCACCACCGCTACCGCCAGGGTGCGCCAGCTGCGGTGAACCACCGCCAGCACCAGCAGGCCGCTGACCATCATCAGCAGGAAGTTGATCGCCTCGACGCCCATCACCGGGGCCAGCCCCTTCAGCGGGCCATCAATCTGGCTGTAGCCAAACTGCAGCCACGGGAAGCCGGTCAGCACCCAGCCGCGCAGGAATTCGGTGAGCTGCCAGACCACCGGCGCAGCGATGGCCATGCGGATAACGTTAGTACGCGGCCAGAGGCGGGAGAGGATCCCGGCGAACAGGCCGGTATAGAGCGACAGATAAGCCGCCAGCAGCACCACGAGAAAGACGTTGACCGGCCCTGGCATGCCGCCAAACTGGGCGATGCTGACGTAGACCCAGTTAATGCCGGTGCCAAAGAGGCCGAATCCCCATGCGTAGCCAATCGCCGCCGCCTGGAGCGAGCGACGATTAAGCGTCAGCCCCTGCAGGCCGATAAGAGAGATAAGCGCGGCGGGCCAGAAGTCATAAGGAGAAAAAGCCAGCGTTCCGCTGGCTCCGAATAACAGCGCCAGCAGCAAACGTACGCGCTGACGCTCAAGCAGTGAGGCAAATACCATTTACATTACTCGTCCAGGTGGATTACTCGTCCAGTTTAGGCTGCGCTGCGTCTTCTGGCATTTTTACGTGAACCTGAATAATACGACGGCTGTCGGCCATGGCGACCTTGAACTGGTAACCATCGATATCGATCGCTTCGCCCCGCGCTGGCAGATGACCAAAGGCCTGCATCACCAGCCCGCCGATGGTATCCACCTCTTCATCGCTGAAGTGGGTCCCAAAGGACTCATTGAAGTCTTCAATGGAGGCCAGGGCGCGTACCGTCCAGGTGTGACGGCTCAGCTGGCGGAAATCGATATCTTCCTCTTCGTCGTACTCATCTTCAATTTCGCCGACGATAAGCTCAAGAATATCTTCGATGGTCACGAGGCCCGAGACGCCGCCAAACTCATCAATAACGATCGCCATATGGTAGCGCTGTGAGCGGAACTCTTTCAGCATCCGGTCGACCCGTTTGCTCTCCGGAACGACAACCGCCGGACGAAGCACTTTTTCCATGCTGAAGGCTTCGGCATCGCTGCGCATAAAGGGCAGCAGATCCTTGGCCATCAAAATCCCTTCGATATGGTCCTTATCTTCGCTGATCACCGGGAAGCGGGAGTGGGCGGACTCGATAATGACATCGAGGCACTCATCCAGCGTCTGATTACGTTTCAGGGTGATCATCTGCGAGCGGGGGATCATGATGTCGCGAACGCGCTGGTCGGCAATATCCATCACCCCTTCCAGCATGTCGCGCGTATCTTCATCGATAAGCTCGTTCTGCCCGGAGTCACGGATCAGCGCCAGAAGTTCGTCACGGTTCTTTGGTTCGCCGTGAAAGAGCTGGCTCAGTAAGAGGGAGAAGAATCCCTTTTTGCTGCTGTTAAGGGGGTCGCTACTGTGTGAATTGTCGTCGCTCATGGCGTCGTATGGGTTCTCATGTTAATAAATGTGTTGTCCGGCGCGTAAACGCAGCGCCAGACGGCTCAGGGGCAGCCGGGCTACCGGCTACTCCTTCTCGGCAATGTACGGATCCTCATAGCCCAGAGCAAGCATTATCTCTGTTTCCAGGCTCTCCATCTCTTCGGCCTCGTCATCTTCAATATGATCGTAGCCCAGCAGATGCAGACTGCCATGCACCACCATGTGCGCCCAGTGCGCCTCCAGCGGTTTTCCCTGCTCTTTCGCCTCCTGCTCTACTACCTGGCGGCAGATAATCAGGTCGCCAAGCAGCGGCAGTTCAATACCCGGCGGGGCCTCAAACGGGAACGAGAGCACGTTGGTGGGCTTGTCCTTGCCGCGATAGGTCAGATTAAGCTCGTGGCTCTCCGCCTCATCTACGAGGCGGATCGTCACTTCGGACTCCTCCTGAAACTGCGGGATAACCGCGTTCAGCCAGCCCTGAAACTGTGCTTCGTCTGGCAGGCCGCTCGCGTCATCACACGCCAGCTGTAAATCGAGGATTACCGAACTCATTTCTGCTCATGCTCCTGATGCTGGGCTTCGCGCTTACGCTCGGCGGCCAGCTCGGCTTTACGTTTCTGCTCTGTCTCTTCCCACGCCTCATAGGCGGTCACGATGCGGGCAACCACCGGGTGGCGTACCACGTCTTCGCTGTGGAAGAAGTTAAAGCTAATTTCATCGACCTCTGCCAGCACTTCAATAGCGTGGCGCAGGCCGGACTTGGTGCTGCGCGGCAGGTCGACCTGGGTGATATCCCCGGTGATCACCGCTTTCGAGTTAAAGCCGATACGCGTCAGGAACATCTTCATCTGTTCGATGGTGGTGTTCTGGCTCTCATCGAGAATGATAAAGGCGTCGTTGAGCGTGCGGCCGCGCATGTAGGCCAGCGGCGCAACTTCAATCACGTTACGCTCCATCAGCTTCTCGACCTTCTCGAAGCCCAGCATCTCAAACAGAGCGTCGTAGAGCGGACGCAGATAGGGGTCAACCTTCTGGCTCAGATCGCCTGGCAGGAAGCCGAGCTTCTCCCCGGCCTCTACCGCCGGACGGGTAAGCAGAATACGGCGAATGTCCTGACGCTCCAGCGCATCCACTGCGGCGGCCACGGCGAGGTAGGTTTTCCCTGTCCCGGCCGGCCCAACGCCGAAGGTGATGTCATGATCGAGAATATTGGCAATATACTGCGCCTGGTTTGGCGTACGCGGTTTGATAACCCCGCGCTTGGTTTTGATATTGACCGCTTTGCCGTACTCCGGCACGCTCTCGGCGCTCTGCTCAAGCACGCGGGCTTCTTTGATTGCCAGATGGATCTGCTCGGGTTCAATATCCTGGGTTTGGCCGCGCATCGGGGCGGTATCAACATAGAGGCTGCGCAGAATATCGGCGGCGGCGTTCACGCTAATCGTACGTCCGGTGAGTTTAAAGTGGCTATCACGGCGGTTAATTTCGATGCCCAGTCGACGTTCAAGCTGTTTGATGTTGTCGTCAAACGGGCCGCATAAACTCAGCAGACGGGCATTGTCAGCTGGTTCAAGGGTGATTTCACGGGTTTCAGTATTCAATCGATTCCTCTTTTACCTGACTGGCCGGATGGAATAGGGATATGGGGGCGATGGGCGGAAAAAACAAGGCCTGCCGGAGGAGCAGGCCGGGGGGATCAGGGCTGGTAGAGACCGACGCCCAGTTCGTTCTCTTTACGGGTGCGGGCAATGACCGATTCCGGCGTTTCGGTTACGCGCAGGCCCATCTCCGCTTCAGTGCGCACAACGTTACCGCGCAATGAATTAGTATAGACATCGGTGATCTCAACGTCCACGAACTTGCCGATCATGTCAGGCGTACCCTCGAAGTTTACCACGCGGTTGTTCTCGGTACGGCCGGACAGCTCCATAATGCTCTTGCGGGAGGTGCCTTCCACCAGGATGCGCTGGGTGGTGCCGATCATTCTGCGGCTCCAGGCCATCGCCTGCTGGTTGATGCGCTCCTGCAGAATGTAGAGACGCTGCTTCTTATCCGCTTCCGGCACGTCATCGACCATATCCGCGGCTGGGGTGCCTGGACGGGCAGAGAAGATAAAGCTGAAGCTCACATCGAAGTTGACCTCGGCAATCAACTTCATGGTCTGCTCGAAGTCCTGGGTGGTTTCACCCGGGAAGCCAACGATAAAGTCGGAGCTGATCTGGATATCCGGACGCGCCGCGCGCAGCTTGCGGATAATCGCTTTGTACTCTAGCGCGGTATGGGTCCGGCCCATCAGGTTCAGGACGCGATCCGCGCCGCTCTGTACCGGCAGGTGCAGGAAGCTCACCAGCTCTGGCGTATCGCGGTAGACCTCAATGATATCGTCGGTAAACTCAATCGGGTGGCTGGTGGTAAAGCGGATGCGGTCGATACCGTCGATGGCGGCCACCAGGCGCAGCAGCTCGGCAAACGAGCCGGTAGTACCGTCGTAGTTCTCACCGCGCCAGGCGTTAACGTTCTGGCCCAGCAGGTTAACTTCACGCACGCCCTGCGCCGCCAGCTGGGCGATCTCAAACAGGATGTCGTCGCACGGACGGCTGACCTCTTCACCACGGGTATAGGGCACCACGCAGTAGGTACAGTATTTATTGCAGCCTTCCATGATAGAGACGAAGGCGGTCGGGCCGTCGGCACGCGGCTCCGGCAGGCGGTCAAACTTTTCGATTTCCGGGAAGCTGATATCGACAATCGGGCTGCGGTTACCGCGCACGGAGTTGATCATCTCCGGCAGGCGGTGCAGGGTCTGTGGCCCAAACACGATGTCGACGCAGCGGGCGCGCTGGCGAATAAGATCGCCCTCCTGGGAGGCGACGCAGCCGCCGACGCCAATAATCAGATCGGGGTTCTTCTCTTTCAGGAGTTTCCAGCGCCCGAGCAGATGGAACACCTTCTCCTGAGCCTTCTCGCGGATAGAGCAGGTGTTAAGCAGCAGTAAGTCCGCCTCTTCCGCCACGTCGGTCAACTGATAGCCGTGAGTAGCATCCAGCAGATCGGCCATCTTCGATGAATCGTACTCGTTCATCTGACAGCCCCAGGTTTTAATATGGAGTTTTTTGGTCATCGACTTGCTCTATTAAACGCGAGAATTTCAGGCCGCGTATTGTAATCCTTTGGTCGGGCGCTGACCATAGTTCATCTCCCGACCCCATAAAAACGAAAATCCTGTAAACTTAAGGGAATTACAGATAAGGACAATTGACCATGATAAATCAACCAACTGAAGTAGCCGTAGTTGGCGGCGGGATGGTCGGCAGCGCGCTGGCCCTTGGCCTGGCGCAGCATGGTTTTGCGGTCACGGTGATTGAGCAGGCCGCTCCCCCTGCGTTTGACGCCAGTATAGCGCCGGACGTGCGCATTTCTGCGATAAGCACCGCATCTGTGGCACTGCTGCGCGGGCTGGGCGTCTGGGACAGCGTGCTGGCGATGCGCTGCCATCCCTGGCGCAGGCTGGAGACCTGGGAGTGGGAGAACGCCCACGTGGTCTTTGATGCCAGCGATGTTAAGCTGCCGCAGCTGGGCTATATGGTTGAGAATAACGTGCTGCAACGTGCGCTGTGGGAGGCGCTGGAGGCCCATCCGCAGGTGACGCTGCGCGCCCCGGCAATGCTTAAGGCGATGCACGCTCATGGTCATCAGCATGAGCTGGTGTTTGACAATGACGAGACGCTGCTGGCCAGGCTGGTGATTGGCGCAGACGGCGCAAACTCCCAGGTGCGACAGTGGGCGGGAATTGGCGTTCACGCCTGGCAGTATCAGCAGTCCTGTATGCTCATCACCGTTGAGTGTGAGAAGGATCCCGGCGACAGCACCTGGCAGCAGTTTACCCCGCACGGACCGCACGCCTTCCTGCCGCTGTTCGATCGCTGGGCGTCGCTGGTGTGGTACGACACCCCGGCGCGCATTCGCCAGCTGCGCACCCTGACCATGCCGCAGCTGCAAAGAGAGATTGAGAAGTTCTTCCCGGCGCGGCTGGGTAAGGTAACGCCGGTTGCTGCCGGTGCCTTCCCGCTGACCCGCCGCCACGCTTTGCAATATGTGAAGCCGGGGCTGGCGCTGGTGGGTGACGCCGCCCACACGATCCACCCGCTGGCGGGGCAGGGGGTGAACCTTGGCTATCGCGACGTAGATGCGCTGTTGGAGGTGTTAACGACTGCGCGCAGCCAGGGCGAGGAGTGGGCCAGCCAGCGCGTGCTTAAGCGCTACCAGACGCGGCGGATGATGGACAACTATATTATGCAGAGCGGCATGGATCTCTTCTATGCCGGATTTAGCAATAACCTCGGTCCGCTGCGCGTGCTGCGTAACATGGGGCTGATGGCCGCCCAGCGCGCCGGGATGCTGAAAACGCAGGCGCTGAAGTATGCGCTAGGCCTGTAACGATGATGCCGGGGCAACCCGGCACAGCAATCTGGTAAAAGCACAAAAACAAAAAAGCCCGCCGAAGCGAGCTTTTTTGTTTTATGTGGCTGGGGTACGAGGATTCGAACCTCGGAATGCTGGAATCAGAATCCAGTGCCTTACCGCTTGGCGATACCCCAACAGGGTGCGTTCGCGTGAGCAAACGTCTTTTTAAATTGGCTGGGGTACGAGGATTCGAACCTCGGAATGCTGGAATCAGAATCCAGTGCCTTACCGCTTGGCGATACCCCAACAATTTTTTACGTCATAAGCATCTTAACGATACTCATCAGAATAGAGTGGCTACTACGGGAATCGAACCTGTGACCCCATCATTATGAGTGATGTGCTCTAACCAGCTGAGCTAAGTAGCCAAATTGTACTGCTAATTACTCAAGACAAACGTGTTAACACGAGAGTCGAAAAAAGTGGCTGGGGTACCTGGATTCGAACCAGGGAATGCCGGTATCAAAAACCGGTGCCTTACCGCTTGGCGATACCCCATCCGTGCAACGCTTACTGGGAATGGTGCGGGAGGCGAGACTTGAACTCGCACACCTTGCGGCGCCAGAACCTAAATCTGGTGCGTCTACCAATTTCGCCACTCCCGCAAAAAAAGATGGTGGCTACGACGGGATTCGAACCTGTGACCCCATCATTATGAGTGATGTGCTCTAACCAGCTGAGCTACGTAGCCCTCTTTTTTTCGCGTTACCTTATCGGCGTTGCGGGGCGCATTATGCGTATTGGGCCTTTCAGCGTCAACACCTTTTTCATCGAAAATTGCCGGAATGTGACTGTTTGGTTAGGTTGCGAACAGCCTGGCGTATAATTCGGCAATTATTGGTTATATCTTGATTTTAATTGAGAGATAACAGGATCAAAACCAACAAAAACGGGTCCCGCAGGACCCGCTATTATCACGCTACTTTATCTATCAGTAGGCAGACTGGTGAACGCCTACCGCACGGCCTGATGGATCGTTCATGGTTTTAAACGCTTCATCCCACTCAATCGCTTTGGCAGAGGAGCAGGCGACGGACGGACCGCCCGGTACGCATTCGGCAGCGCTGGCAACCGGGAACAGCTCTTCAAAGACTTCACGGTACAGGTACGCCTCTTTAGAGGTCGGCGTGTTGTACGGGAAGCGGTAGCTGGCGGTCTCCAGCTGCTGGTCGCTCACCTGCTGTGCTGCCACCTCTTTCAGGGTGTCGATCCAGCTGTAGCCTACGCCATCAGAGAACTGCTCCTTCTGACGCCATGCTACGCTTGCCGGCAGGTAGGATTCGAAGCACTCACGCAGCACATGTTTTTCCATTTTGCCGTTGCCGCACATCTTATCCTGCGGGTTAATACGCATTGCCACGTCGAGGAAGTTTTTATCCAGGAAGGGCACACGCGCTTCCACGCCCCAGGCCGACATCGCTTTGTTGGCGCGGGCGCAGTCAAACATATGCAGCGCCTGCAGCTTGCGCACGGTCTCTTCATGCAGCTCTTTAGCATCCGGCGCTTTATGGAAGTAGAGATAGCCGCCAAACACTTCGTCAGAGCCTTCACCCGACAGCACCATCTTGATGCCCATCGCTTTGATCTTACGTGACATCAGGTACATCGGCGTTGAGGCGCGGATGGTGGTCACGTCATAGGTCTCAATGTGGTAGATCACGTCGCGGATGGCGTCCAGACCTTCCTGCACGGTAAAGTGGATCTCGTGGTGCACGGTACCCAGATGTTCAGCAACCGCCTGGGCCGCTTTCAGATCCGGCGCGCCTTCCAGGCCCACGGCAAAGGAGTGCAGCTGCGGCCACCAGGCTTCTGACTGCTCCTGATCTTCCACGCGGCGTGCGGCAAACTTTTTAGTGATAGCAGAAATAATGGATGAATCGAGACCACCGGAGAGCAGCACGCCGTACGGTACGTCTGACATCAGGTGGCTCTTCACCGCATCTTCCAGCGCCTTGCGCAGCTCGGCTTTGTCAGTCACGTTGTCTTTTACCGCATCGTACTCAAACCAGTCGCGCTGGTAGTAGCTGCGGATCTCACCGTCCTGGCTCCACAGGTAGCTACCCGCCGGGAACTCTTTGATGGTGCGGCAGACCGGTACCAGGGCTTTCATTTCAGACGCCACGTACATGTTGCCGTGCTCGTCGTAGCCCATATACAGCGGGATGATACCGATATGGTCGCGGCCAATCAGGTAGGCATCTTTTTCGCTATCGTAGAGAACGAAGGCGAACATGCCCTGCAGCTCGTCGAGGAACTCTGGGCCCTTCTCCTGATACAGCGCCAGGATAACTTCGCAGTCAGAGCCGGTCTGGAAATCGTAGCGATCGCCATATTCGGCGCGCAGGGCCTGATGGTTGTAGATTTCACCGTTAACGGCCAGAGCATGGGTTTTTTGGGCGTTATAGAGCGGCTGTGCGCCAGCGTTGACGTCAACAATAGAGAGACGTTCGTGGGACAGAATCGCTTTATCGCTTGCGTATACGCCGGACCAGTCAGGGCCGCGATGGCGCATCAGGCGGGAGAGCTCCAGCGCTTTCTTACGCAGCTCACCTGCATCCGTTTTAATATCCAGTACGCCAAAAATTGAACACATAACCTTCTCCGTTAACCCTGTGATGTTGCTTCGTGTTGTGAGTTTGCAGACGTTGCGTCATCGCGTTGTCTTATTGCTTGATTAAGAAAATGCCGGAAAGCGCAGGCGGGCGCAAGGGTTTTAGCGGGGCGAAATTAAAAAGTGCAATTGCCATTGTTGAATAGTGAAAAAAGCACAGACTTTGACGCTGGTTATTGATGATTATTCATTTTTAAGGCGCTTTTTTTGATGCGGATTATCTTATGGAGCAATAATGATAAGGGAAATATGTCACTTTAACGCATGTGTTCCGTTCACCTCATGGAGGGCAGAACATATAACGGGTCTCACACGTGAACGGGATAAGGGGGCCACCGCGGCCCCCTTATCGATCCCCGCGGCCCCGCGGGGAAACCGGTGCTGCGCACTGCGCTCACCTCCCGTCCGGCTGACCGACGGCCGGCTCGACTCGACGTCGTGTCTCGTTTCGCCTCTGGCCGCCCTCCCTGGCGTCCAGTCCTTGTCATCCGGTCTCCGGTTCGCCGGTTTCAGCGGGGACTCAACACCCGCGCTGTTAGACCGGAACTTACAGCAACATTGAAGCCGCTATAAGCACGATATCAAAGCGAGGTGTTGGGTCCGGCTGAAAATCGCCGAGGCGTTCACTTCTGGCCGGGACAGCCCGCATGGATGCGGGCTGAGGGCGTGCCTTACAGGGAAGTTACCTCACGCCCGACCCGGAAGCCGGAAGCCGGAAGGGATAAGCTGAGGACAAAATTGCCGGGAGCAATTTTGGACAGCGCTTGCGCTGGTCCCGAAGGGGTGAGCCCCAGGGATGGGGCGAGCAATCCGCAAAGCGGCGATTTTCCTGGCCGGGAGCCCGGGTCGCCAGGGTGGTGGCGGCGAGCCACCCTGGCACGTTCACGGGTGTAGAATTTTCAGATAAGCAGGAGATTAAAAGTGAACGGAAACACAGTTAGATCCACATATTCTTCGTGCTTTTTTACACAGAGTATATCTACTCCTCCAGCAGATGCTGCAGCAGCGAGCCGTTGAGCATGGCGCGCTTCACCAGCGCAAAGGCACCAATGGCCGAGCGGTGATCCAACGTAGAGCGCACCACCGGCAGGTTTTTGCGAAACGCCTTCAGCGCCTGGGTATTGATGCAGCCCTCAATGGCGGGAAGCAGCACCTTCTCCGCCTCGACAATCTCACCGGCAATAACAATTTTCTGCGGATTAAACAGATTAATAGCGATGGCGATGGTTTTGCCCAGATGACGACCAACGTGCTCAATCACCTCGCAGGCCAGCGCGTCGCCTTTATTGGCCGCTTTACAGATCGCTTTGATTGAGCAGTCGTCCAGCGTGATGCGACTCTGGTAGCCCTGCTCAAGCAAATGGCGTACCCGCTGTTCAATCGCGGCATTTGCCGCCACGGTCTCCAGACAGCCAAAGTTACCGCAGTGGCAGCGCTCGCCCAGCGGCTCGACCTGAATATGGCCGATCTCGCCGACGTTGCCGTTACGACCAATAAAGATACGCCCGTTAGAGATGATACCCGCCCCGGTTCCGCGGTGAACGCGCACTAGAATAGAGTCCTCACAGTCCTGGCTTGCACCAAAGTAGTGCTCGGCCAGCGCCAGGCTGCGAATATCGTGACCAACAAAGCAGGTCACCTTAAAGCGTTTTTCCAGCGCGCTAACCAGCCCCCAGTTCTCTACCTGAATATGCGGCATATAGCGGATCACGCCGCTCTCCGGATCCACCAGCCCCGGCAGGATCACCGAAATCGCAATCAGCTCGCGGGTTTTACGCTGGCAGGTATCAATAAAGGTGGCGATGGTATTGAGAAGAGCGTGCTCTAACGTCTCCTGAGTGCGCTCCGGCAGGGGATAGTGCTCTTCCGCCAACACCTTGCTGCTCAGATCGTAGAGCGTCAGAGTGGTATCGTAGCGGCCAAGGCGTACGCCAATCGCATTAAAGTTACGCGTCTCGGTAATAATAGAGATGGCGCGGCGACCACCGGTCGAGGCCTGCTGATCAACCTCTTTAATCAAACCGCGCTCAATAAGCTGTCGCGTGATTTTCGTCACGCTGGCGGGGGCAAGCTGGCTCTGCTCGGCAATCTGGATCCGCGAGATGGGGCCATGCTGATCGATCAGGCGGTAAACAGCCGCGCTATTGAGTTGTTTTACGAGGTCAACGTTACCAATTTGAGCTTGTCCGCCTGATGTCATACTTTCACTTACTCGATGATGACCTCGTTACCATTAACGATGGTCTTAATTACTTTAAAGTCGTGGGTAAACGCGGTCAGGTTCGCCACCATGCCCGGTGCGATACTGCCTAACTGTTTATCAACGCCGATGGCGCGGGCCGGGTAGAGCGTTGCCATACGCAGCGCTTCGTCCAGCGCAACGCCGACGTGCTCGACAAGATTGGCTACCCCTTCGATCATGGTCAGTGCCGAACCGCTCAGGGTACCGTTCTCATCTACACAGAGTCCATTACGGTAGTATATTGTTTTACCAGCAAAAATGAATTCGTCAATGACTGCACCCGCCGCGGCGGTGGCGTCAGTGACCAGGCACAGCTTATCGCCCTTCAGGCGTTTCGCCATCCGAACGTTAGTAAAATCAACGTGTAAGCCATCAACGATAATGCCGCAGTAGACGTCAGCGTCATCAAGGATCGCGCCAATTAAGCCCGGTTCGCGTCCGGTGATGTAGGGCATGGCGTTGAAAAGGTGAGTCGCAAAGGTAATACCCGCGCGGAAACCGGCTTTCGCCTCGACAAGGGTCGAATTAGAGTGGCCGGCAGAGACCACAATCCCGGCCGCTGCTAGCTTGCGGATCACGGCAGGATCGACCATCTCCGGAGCCAGAGTTAGCTTGGCAATCACATCGGCATTGGCGCAGAGAAAATCGACCAGCTCGCTGTCCGGGGTGCGCACAAAGTCAGGATCGTGGGTGCCTTTTTTCACTACGTTGAGCCAGGGACCTTCCAGATGCAGGCCCAGCGCCTGGTGCGGATACTTAGCCAGGTAGTCGCGCATCACCTGCACGCCCTGTTTCATCAGCTCATCGCTGGTGGTGATGAGCGTGGGTAAAAAGCTGGTGCAGCCCGACTGTTCGTTGGCGCGCTGCATAATCTCCAGCGTCTCTACGCTCACCGCCTCGGCGGTATCGTTAAACTGTACGCCGCCACAGCCGTTCAGCTGCAGGTCGATGAAACCGGGGGCCAGATATGCACCGTTGAGCGAGCGCTGCTCAATCGTTGGCGGCAGGTCTGCCTGCGGGCAGAGTCGGTCGATTAGACCATCAACGACGATCAGCGCGTGATCGTCCAGAGTTTCATGGCCGGTAAAGATACGGCACTGGGTTAAAGCATACATAACAACCCCCGGGTAAAAATGTTACAGACCTTTGATATTTTCCGCTTCTAATTCAGTGAAGTATTTGAGCGTCTTCACCTTTAGCTCCATCGTTGACGGTTCGTCGCACACCACCACCGCTTTCGGATGCAGCTGCAGGCAGCTGATTGTCCACATGTGGTTAACGTTGCCTTCTACCGCCGCCTGCAATGCCTGCGCCTTAACGTTGCCCAGCACCAGAATCATCACCTCTTCGGCATCCAGCAGGGTGCCTACGCCAACGGTCAGGGCATATTTCGGCACCTGATTGACGTCACCGTCAAAAAAGCGGGAGTTTGCCACGCGGGTGTCATGGGTCAGGGTCTTAATACGGGTGCGGGAGGCCAGCGAGGAGGCCGGTTCGTTAAACGCGATGTGCCCGTCGTTGCCTACGCCACCCATAAAGAGGTGAATTTTGCCGTAGGCACGAATTTTTTCTTCATAACGGCGACATTCTGCGTCAATATCCGGCGCATTACCATTGAGCAGGTTGATATTTTCTGCGGGAATATCAACGTGATCGAAAAAGTTGCGGTGCATAAAGCTGTGGTAGCTCTCCGGGTGCTCTTTTGGCAGACCAACATATTCGTCCATGTTAAAGGTCACGACGTTCTGGAAGCTGACCTGGCCCGCTTTATGCATTTCAACCAGCGCTTTGTAGGCGGTAAGCGGCGTGCCGCCGGTGGGCAGGCCAAGAACAAACGGACGATCCGCAGTGGGTTTGAACGCATTGATGCGGTTAACGATATGGCGGGCGGCCCATTTACCGACCTGTTCGGCACTCGTCAGGGGGATCAGTCTCATTGTTTACCTCTACACAGTGTGAAATTAACGTTGGCGAACTGCTGCCTGTACGCTTTAAGCGTAACCCAGATTGCGCCATAAGAGGGGCAGTTCGTCCTGATTTTTTGAATCATAAAATAAGTTTTCGTTCTTAGCCAGTAACCAGGAGTGTAAATAACGATATTTGGTGATTGTAATCACAAAAAATGCGCGTTTAATTTGCGAGGCGAATTAAATTTCCACACACTTGAACAGTCTGCGTAAAACGACCGCATTACAGGGTTGGTTTAACTATAAAAAATGGTTAGTGATGAGGCTCAGCGGAGTTTCACAGGGGGGTATAAAATGAATATTCTTGGTTTCTTCCAGCGACTGGGGCGGGCGTTACAGCTCCCTATCGCTGTGCTGCCCGTCGCGGCCCTGCTGCTGCGATTCGGTCAGCCCGATCTGCTTAACGTCCCGTTTATCGCCCAGGCGGGCGGGGCAATTTTTGACAACCTGGCCCTGATCTTCGCTATCGGTGTGGCCTCGTCGTGGTCAAAAGACAGCGCAGGCGCGGCAGCGCTGGCCGGTGCGGTAGGCTACTTTGTGATGACCAAAGCGATGGTTACCATCAACCCGGCCATCAATATGGGCGTGCTCTCCGGTATCATCACCGGCCTGGTGGGCGGCGCGGTCTATAACCGCTGGTCCAACATCAAGCTGCCTGAGTTCCTGAGCTTCTTCGGCGGCAAACGCTTTGTGCCGATTGCCACCGGCTTCTTCTGTCTGATCCTGGCGGCCATTTTTGGCTACGTCTGGCCGCCGGTGCAGAACGCTATCCACGCTGGCGGGGAGTGGATCGTCTCCATGGGCGCGGTCGGCTCCGGTATCTTCGGCTTCGTTAACCGTCTGCTGATCCCGACTGGTCTGCATCAGGTGCTGAACACCATCGCCTGGTTCCAGATTGGCGAGTTTACTAACGCCGCAGGCGTTGTCTTCCACGGCGATATCAACCGCTTCTACGCGGGCGACGGCACCGCAGGCATGTTCATGTCCGGCTTCTTCCCGATCATGATGTTTGGTCTGCCTGGTGCGGCGCTGGCGATGTACTTCGCCGCCCCGAAAGCGCGTCGCCCAATGATTGGCGGCATGCTGCTCTCCGTGGCTATCACCGCCTTCCTGACCGGTGTTACCGAGCCGCTGGAATTCCTGTTCATGTTCCTGGCACCGCTGCTCTATCTTCTGCACGCCGTGCTGACGGGCATCAGCCTGTTTGTTGCCACCGCGCTGGGGATCCATGCGGGCTTCTCCTTCTCTGCAGGCGCAATCGACTATGCGCTGATGTATAACCTGCCTGCTGCCAGCAGCAACGTCTGGATGCTGGTGGTGATGGGTCTGATCTTCTTCGCCATCTACTTCGTGGTCTTTAGCTTCGTTATCCGCGCCTTCAACCTGAAAACGCCGGGCCGCGAAGAGACTGACGACGCAGTGGTCACCTCTGAAGCCAACAGCAATACCGACGAGGGTCTCGATCAGCTGGCGACCAGCTACATCGCTGCCATTGGCGGTACTGACAACCTGAAAGCGATCGATGCCTGTATTACCCGTCTACGTCTGACCGTGGCGGACTCCGCGCGCGTTAACGACGTACAGTGTAAGCGTCTGGGCGCCTCTGGCGTGGTGAAGCTGAACAAGCAGAGTATTCAGGTGATTGTCGGTGCAAAAGCGGAATCCGTAGGGGATGCCATGAAGCGTGTGGTCGCCCGTGGCCCGGTGGCCGCAGCCGCCAGCGTCCAGCCCGCGGCTAACGCTCCGGCCGCCGCGGTTAAACCGCAGGCCGTGCCGAACGCCGTCACCGTTGCGGCGCTGGTGTCGCCGGTAACCGGTGAGGTTGTTCCGCTGGAGCAGGTGCCTGATGAGGCCTTTGCCAGCAAAGCGGTTGGCGACGGCGTGGCGGTGAAACCGACGGGTAAAACCGTGGTCTCCCCGGCCGCCGGTACCATCGTTAAGATCTTCAACACCAACCATGCTTTCTGTCTGGAAACCGAAAAAGGCGCGGAGATCGTGGTCCATATGGGCATCGACACCGTTGCGCTGAACGGCCAGGGCTTTACCCGCCTGGTGGAAGAGGGCGCGGACGTCGTCGCAGGCCAGCCGGTGCTGGAGATGGATCTCGACTATCTCAACGCCAACGCGCGCTCGATGATTAGCCCGGTGGTGTGCAGCAACATCGACGATTTCAGCGGTCTGGTCTTCCAGGCTGAAGGTCAGGTCGTTGCAGGCCAGACCCCGCTGTTTGAGGTGAAGGGTAAATAGCCGTAACCTACGATTAAACAGCGGCGGAGCCTGTCTCCGCCGCTTTTTTTTGCCCGGCGTGCGGCGATCGCTCTACCATTAACGCTTTTTGTTGATCTAAGGGTTGTCTCCGCGTCCCGCTTATAAGATCATGTTCCGTTATACGTTGTTTACGTTTTGAGGAACCCGCGATGAGTGAGGCAGAAGCCCGCCCGACTAACTTTATTCGCCAGATTATTGATGAAGATCTGGCCAGTGGTAAGCACAGCACGGTTTGCACCCGTTTTCCGCCGGAGCCGAATGGCTACCTGCATATCGGCCATGCAAAATCTATCTGCCTGAACTTCGGTATCGCCCAGGACTATCAGGGGCAGTGCAACCTGCGCTTTGACGATACTAACCCGGTGAAGGAAGATATCGAATACGTTGATTCGATCAAAAATGACGTGCAGTGGCTGGGTTTCCACTGGTCGGGTGACGTTCGCTACTCCTCTGACTATTTCGACCAGCTGCATAGCTACGCCGTCGAGCTGATCAATAAAGGCCTGGCCTACGTTGACGAGCTGTCACCGGAGCAGATCCGCGAATACCGTGGCACCCTGACCGCGCCGGGTAAAAATAGCCCGTTCCGCGATCGTAGCGTTGAAGAGAACCTGGCGCTGTTTGAAAAAATGCGTGCCGGTGGCTTCGAAGAGGGCACCGCCTGCCTGCGTGCCAAAATCGACATGGCCTCGCCGTTTATCGTGATGCG
Organism: Pseudescherichia sp.; assembly: GCF_031998825.1. Classification (GTDB taxonomy): domain Bacteria; phylum Pseudomonadota; class Gammaproteobacteria; order Enterobacterales; family Enterobacteriaceae; genus Pseudescherichia. The sequence goes on along the minus strand of NZ_DAMACX010000004.1, from coordinate 10,856 downwards.
CGACCCGGTTCTGTACCGCATTAAGTTTGCCGAGCACCACCAGACCGGCAACAAATGGTGCATCTATCCGATGTACGACTTCACCCACTGCATCAGCGATGCGCTGGAAGGCATTACCCATTCACTCTGTACGCTGGAGTTCCAGGACAACCGTCGTCTCTACGACTGGGTGCTGGATAACATCACCATTCCGGTTCATCCGCGCCAGTACGAGTTCTCGCGCCTGAACCTGGAATATGCCGTGATGTCCAAGCGTAAGCTCAACCTGCTGGTGACGGACAAAATCGTTGAGGGCTGGGACGATCCGCGTATGCCGACCATTTCTGGTCTGCGCCGTCGCGGCTACACTGCCGCCTCCATCCGTGAGTTCTGCAAACGCATCGGCGTGACCAAGCAGGACAACACCATTGAGATGGCGTCGCTGGAGTCCTGCATTCGTGAAGATCTCAACGAAAACGCCCCGCGTGCGATGGCGGTTATCGATCCGGTGAAGCTGGTTATCGAGAACTACCCGCAGGGTGAGAGCGAAGTGGTGACCATGCCGAATCATCCGAACAAGCCGGAGATGGGCAGCCGCGAAGTGCCGTTTAGCACCGAGATCTGGATCGATCGTGCTGATTTCCGCGAAGAGGCGAACAAACAGTACAAGCGTCTGGTGCTGGGTAAAGAGGTGCGCCTGCGCAACGCCTACGTGATCAAAGCCGAGCGCGTAGAGAAAGACGCGGAAGGCAACATCACCACTATCTTCTGCTCCTACGATGCCGAGACCCTGAGCAAGGATCCGGCTGACGGTCGCAAGGTGAAAGGGGTGATCCACTGGGTCAGCGCCGCGCATGCGCTGCCGGTTGAGATCCGCCTCTACGATCGCCTGTTCAGCGTGGCGAACCCGGGCGCGGCAGAGGATTTCCTCGCCACCATCAACCCGGAGTCGCTGGTGATCAAGCAGGGCTTCGCCGAGCAGTCCCTGAACGCCGCTGAAGCCGGCAAGGCGTACCAGTTCGAGCGTGAAGGCTACTTCTGCCTCGACAGCCGCTACTCCACGGCGGAGAAGCTGGTGTTTAACCGCACCGTTGGCCTGCGCGATACCTGGGCTAAAATCGGCGAATAAGTTGCTCTCGCCCGGAAAAGAAAAACGCCGCTTATGCGGCGTTTTTTATTGCCAGGCCTCAGCGCAACATTACGTTGCCTCTGCCTGCAATTTTTTCTCGTGGCGGCGCAGCAGCACCACTTTGCTTTGCAGACGCTGCTGGAACTGATCGATAACCACCGCGGTGACAATCACCAGACCCTTAATCACCATCTGCCAGAAGTCGCTAACCCCCATCATCACCATCCCGTCAGCGAGGAAGACGATGACGAATGCACCGATGATCGAGCCGGAGACACGGCCTCGTCCACCTGCCAGCGCGGTTCCGCCCAGTACGGTGGCGCCGATAGCGTCCATCTCAAACATATTCCCGGTCATTGGGTGAGAGGTTTGCAGCTGGGATGCCACAATCAGCCCCACCAGCGCCGCGCACAGGCCCGAGAAAGCGTAGACAAACACCTTAACCTTGATGATAGGAACGCCTGCCAGCCGCGCGGCGGATTCATTCCCGCCGATGGCGTAAATATAGCGGCCCAGCGGGGTCTTGCGGGTCATATAGAGGCCCAACAGCAGGAAGCTCACCATCAGCCAGATGGGGATATAGATGCCGAGAATGGTGCCGGAGCCTAGAATCGCAAAACCGGTATTGCCTAACTCAGGCATCCCCACGAGGTTGGCATAGGTGCTACCGTCGTTAAACAGCAGCGCCGCGCCACGGGCAACGTACATCATGCCGAGGGTACAGATAAAGGGGGCAACCCCCAGACGGGTGATCACCGCCCCGTTGATCAGGCCCAACAGAATGCCAAAACCGGCGACCAGCAGGATCACTTCCGGCACGTTAAAGAAGATGATCTGCTCGCCCCAGATCGGCAGGCCGTTGGTTAACAGCGCCCCGGCAACCATGCCGCACATGCCCGCCACCGCGCCGACGGAGAGGTCGATACCGCCGGTGAGGATCACCAGCGTCATACCTATCGCCAGCAGGCCGGTAATGGCAACGTGCTGGGTCATGATCAGCAGGTTCGACATGGTCAGGAAGTTGGGCACCATCACGCTGAAGAAGCCCATGACGATCAGCAGGGCAATGAAGGTGCGCGCTTTGAGCAAATACATGTAGATCATATACTTTTTGTTCATTTCTCTCTCCAGCAGACATCAGTCTTGCGGTGTAGAAGCGCTGATTAATTTTTCCCGCGTAACGGAAGCGCGCGGTAAATCTGCGGTGATACGGCCATCGGCCATAACCAGAACCCGGTCAGCCAGCGCCATGACCTCATCCAGCTCGGAGGAGGAGAACATAACGGCCAGCCCCTGATGCGCCATTTTGCCAATCAGGTGATACACATCGGTTTTCGCGCCAACGTCAATGCCGCGCGTTGGCTCATCCAGCAGGACCACTTTGGGTCCGGTCATCAATGCCTTACCCAGCACCACCTTTTGCTGGTTGCCGCCGCTTAGCGAGGTAATGGGCAGCTCCGTGTCGCCGGCCTTAATCGCCAGCTGCTCGACCATGTGGTTGACCTGCTGCTCCTCTTTAACTGGACTGAGCAGGCGCAGGGCGCGACGAAAGCCCAGCAGGCTCAGGTCGGTCAGCGTCATATTGCTTTTGATCGACATCAGTTGCACCACGCCTTCGCCCTGGCGATCCTCCGGCACTAAGGTGATGCCGCGCTTTAGCCTCTGCTGGAAAGAGCGCTTGTCCAGACTTTCACCATCAAGACTGATGGTGCCCGACTGGCAGCCCATCATCCCCACCAGGCCCTTAAACAGCTCGGTGCGTCCCGCGCCGAGCAGGCCATAGATGCCGATGACTTCCCCTTTGCGCAGGTCAAAGGAGACGTCGTTCAATTTATAACCGCCGTTCTGATGCAGCGCGGTCAGGCCGTTGACCTTGAGGATCGTTTCGCCATGCGCGGCGGGGCTGTAGTCAAAATGTTTTTTCTTGTCCCCGACCATCTGCTCGATGATCCAGGGCACGCTGGCCTGCTGAACGGGACGTTCGCTGATAAAGCGGCCATCGCGGAAGATGGTGATGTGATCGCCAATCTCCATCAGCTCCTCCAGCCGGTGGGAGATATAGATGATGGTGACGCCGCGGCGCTTAAGCTGGGCGATAACGTTAAACAGCACCCGTACTTCCGACTGGCTCAGCGCGCTGGTGGGCTCGTCCATGATCAGCACTCGGGTATCCTTGGAGAGGGCGCGGGCGATCTCGACCAGCTGTTGATGGCCGATCCCCAGCTCGCCTAATGGCGCGTAGGGATCGACGTTCAGCTCCAGCCGCTCCAGCAAAGATTTAGCCAGCTCGTACTGGTATTTTTCGTTAATCACGCCGCGCTGGAAAAACTCATTGCCAATGAAGATGTTGTCCATCACGTTCATATTGGGGAAGAGGTTCAGCTCCTGGAAAATAATGCTGATGCCATGCTTTTCCGCCTGGTGAGTGGAGCCGAGCGTGACCCGCTGCCCGTCCAGCAGGATCTCGCCGGAGGAGGGCGTCTCAACGCCAGCAAGCATTTTCATCATCGTTGATTTACCCGCGCCGTTCTCGCCAATCAGCACGTTGACCTGATTGCGGTAGACGCGGTAGTTAACGTTATCGAGTGCGACTACGCCCGGATAAATACGAGAGAGGTCGCGAGTCTCAATAATTACCTCATCCCGCTGGGTCTGTTGCTCGTTCATAACCCTCTCCTCACTGCCGTGCAATGGATGCAGCCGTCACGTCTGGAATGGTTTGCGGGATATCCCAGGCGGCAAATACCCCGGAAATCGTGACCTTGTCCCCGACGGCGGGCTTGAAGTTCACCATCATTTCTGAAGCCTGTTGGTTGATAGCCTTACCGTAATCGCCATACAGCACCTGATCGTTAAAGTCCTGATAGCTGGCACCTTTATACCCATCCCGCAGGCTGGTGCCGCGAATAATCGGCCCCATCTGGACCACGATCTCTCCACCCTGCTCATCGCGTACCGTCATCTTTCCGCTGCGGGATTTGGTGTTGACCTTGGTCACTTCACCGGTAATACGCACGCTGAAGACGCAGGGGTTTTCGCTCTGGCTGCGGTAGCCGTCTTTACTACAGGCCTCATCAAAGCTCTTCTCGGCCTGTAACGTTTTAAGCAATTCAGCGACAGGTTTAGCCTCACGCACATACTGCGGCACAATCTTTTGCTGCCAGGTCTGCTGAATATTGGCCATTTGTGGGTTGGGGGGATTTTTGAGATCGGCCAGCTCTTTCTGCGATACGATACGGCAACCGCCAAGCGCTAAAACGATCAATGCCAGCGCGAGTTTTCTGTGCATTCTTTACTCCTTTGCGCCCGCCGAAGCGGGCGCGGCAACGGGTCATCAGGATTTGAAATTGAAGTCTTGAACTCCTGAGGCGTTGTCAGGGGTGATTAAAATGCCGCGGAACATGACGCGCTGTTTCTCAGGCTTGGTCCCTTTTTGGATAAAGTTATCGAGATCGGTCACGCCCTGGGCGGCAATCGCCTGGGCCTGCAGCATCACCGTCGCTTTGAGGGTGCCCGCTTTCACCGCTTCACGCTCGTCGTTGCTGCCGTCGATGCCGACGACAATCACGTCGTCACGGCCCGCAGATTTCAGCGCGGCAATAGCGCCCAGCGCGACCGGACCGTTACCGCAGATGACGCCTTTCACATCCGGGTGGGCCTGCAGGATACTGTCCATAATGCGCTTGCCGTCAATCAGGGTGCCTTTAGCATCCTGCCGCGCAACGCTCTGCATATCCGGATACTGATCCAGCACCTGGTGGAAGGATTTAGAGCGGGTGACACAGTTATTATCGGCCAGGTTACAGGTCAGTTCGGCATACTTGCCTGTCTCTTCCATTTTTTCGACAAAGACGTTAGCCACGTCAGAGCCGGCCTGGAAGTTGTTATGAGTGATCTGTTCCAGCGCAATGTTATCAACCGGAATTTCACGGTTGATTAACACCACCGGAATGCCCGCATCCTTGGCTTTTTGAATGGCCGCGACGCTGGCGGTTGAGTCAGCGTTATCAAGAATAATGCCCTGAACTTTTTTACCGATAGCCGCGTCGATAAGCTCGCTCTGCTTTTTGACATCTTCGCCGTGCGACAGCACGCTGGTGGTGTAGCCCAGCTCTTTCGCTTTCAGATCGGCCCCTTTCGCTTCTGCCGCGTAGTAGGGGTTATCCAGCGAGTTGACCATAATCATGATCGTGCCTTTTTCAGCGGCAAAGGCATTTACCGAAAATGCACAGGCTGCTGCCACACTTAAAAACAGGAATTTCGTTTTCATAAGATGTTCTCTCAAAATGTAAGTTATGGCGGTTCGACAGGTGTAGGGTTGTCGTTTATTACGTACTTTTGTTAAAGCTATCGGTTAATAAGCGCCAGGGTCTGATTAACGATCCCCGCCACATCAAAACCATGGTATGCCCGCATATCTTTGCGATCGGCAGCAATAGCGTATTCGCCGTCAGGAATACCTAGCCGTTTAAGCACCGCGCCGTGGCCGTTTTCAGCCAGCACTTCCGCGACGATGCTGCCTACGCCCCCGTTCACGTTATGCTCTTCGACGCTGATAATATGTTTAACGTCCTGCAAAGCGGCAAACAGCGCGTCGCGATCTAAGGGACGAATAGAGGGAACGTTAATGACCTTGGCCGAAATACCCTGTTCCGCCAGCTGTGCAGCGGCGTCAACGGCTTCATGAACGGTGGAGCCCATCGCCACCAGCGCAATCTCATCGCCTTCGCTCAGAACATCTACCGCACCGGGGGCAAAGGTGTAACTGTCATCATGCAGTTCAGGTAGCGCTTTACCGTCCATGCGAATGTAGACCGGACCAACGTGCTCCAGGGCATACTCAATGATTTGGCGGCACTCCAACGGTGAAGAGGGGGCAAAGATCTGGATATTGCCGAAGCCGCGCATCACCGAAATATCATCAATCGAGTGGTGGGTGCTGGCCAGCGGGCCATAGCTGGCCCCGGCGTTAAGGCCAAACAGCTTCACGTTGGTGTTGTTGTAGCAGATATCGACTTTCACCTGCTCGTTAGCGCGTGAGACAAGAAACGGCGCGGCGTTACAGGTTACAGCGATTTTTCCGCCCAGCGCCAGCCCGGCGGCAGCCCCGACCAGAGTCTGCTCGGCGATGCCGACGTTAACGATCCGATCCGGAAACTGCTTCATAAAAGGCGAGATCTTGGCGGTTGACGTCGAGTCAGCCACGACGGGAACCAGGTCAACGCCTCTCTCAACCGCACTAATGAAAGCTTCAACCATCACGTTTGCAAGATGTTCTGAATTACTCACTTTTCATGCCCTCTTCGATCAGATCGTTCAGTTCGCTCATGGCCAGCCCGATTTCGTCGCCCTTAGGTACGCGATGGTGCCATTCCGGTTTGCCAGCGATAAAGGAGACGCCTGCGCCCTTGGTGGTATGGGCGATGATGACGTTAGGTTTTCCGGTCTGGGGGAGATTCTCCAGCGCGTTGACTACGGAGGCCATATCGTTGCCCTGGCACTCGGTCACCTCCATGCCGAAAGCGCGCCATTTTTCGTCCAGCGGATCGGTGCACATAATGTCTTTGGTGGCACCTGCCAGCTGCAGGCCATTTTTGTCATTGATAATGACCAGGTTATCCAGCTTGTAGTGGGCGGCGACCATGGCGGCTTCCCAGTTGCTGCCCTCTGCCAGTTCACCATCGCCGGTGATCAGGAAGATGCGGCGCTTGCTGTTGTTACGTTTGGCGGCCAGCGCCAGGCCGACGGCCACCGGGAAACCATGCCCCAGCGCGCCGGTATTCAGCTCAATGCCCGGCGTTTTTTGCTTAACCGGGTGTCCCGGCAGGTGAGAGTTGGCGTGCTGATAGGTTGAGAGCCACTCCACCGGGAAATAGCCCGCTTCAGCGAGAACACAGTAGTAGCAGCCCACGGCATGACCTTTGGACTGAATGTAGATATCACGCTCTTCATCGTCCTGGCGGTCAACGGCGCAGTCGAGTACGCGAAAATAGAGCGCCGTTAACAGTTCGACCTGCGAGAGATCGGCCCCGGTATGGCCACCAGCCGGGCTGTTGGCATTCAGGGAGATGATGTGGCGGCGCACGGCGCGGGCTTTGTTTTCAAGTTCGGGTACAGAAAGTAAGAACGGATTCATCGAACTCCTCCGAATTATTATGCGGCTCTGAATATATATTCAGGCGGGTTCAAAAAAATGGATCCCTGGCCGCTGCTCCAGGTTTCCCTGACCGTGAGTGAATAGTGATCCGTAGTGCTTCAGAATATATATTCACGCATGACTTTATATTCATAATACTACAACCCCTGCTGTTGATCTGTCCAGCGAGATTGATTGAATTGTGATGCCATACGCATTTGTCGCTTTTGCCTGTAGAAGCAGATAGCAATCCCCGCTATCGTTTACAAAATAAATAATCAGTGCTGAATATATATTCATAGAAGGTTCGCTTCTCCGGAGAAACCTATGTCTTCACACAAAAACATTATCATTGCCCTTGATGAAGGTACGACGAACGCAAAGGCCGTCGCCTTAGATGAATCAGGCAAGGTTATCGTTAAATTCAACCAACCGCTCTCTATTCAGACGCCCCGCGAGGGGTGGGTTGAACAGTCAGGCGCGGCGCTGATTGAGGCCTCGGTTAAGGTGATCTCGCAGGCTATTAACGCGGTAGGCGCTAAAAATGTTGCGGCGCTGGCCATTAGCAACCAGCGCGAGACCACCATAGGCTGGTACCGCAGCAACGGCACGCCGCTGCATGCGGCGATCAGCTGGCAATGCTCGCGCACTGCGGATTTTTGCGATGCGCTGCGTCGCGATAATAAAGAGCCGACCATAAAAGCCGTTACCGGTCTGCCGGTCGCGCCGCTCTTCTCGGGTTCCAAAATGCGCTGGCTAATCGAGTCGACGCCAAACGGCCAGGCGCTGGCGACAAACGGGGAGATCTGCCTCGGCACCATCGACAGCTGGCTGCTCTGGAACCTGACCGCAGGCGAAAGCTTCTACTGCGACTACTCTAACGCCGCCCGTACCCAGCTTCTGGATCTACAAAGCGGAAGCTGGAGCCCGGAGATGCTAGATATCTTCCAGATCCCGGCGGCGGCGCTGCCGGAGATCAAACCCTCCAGCGGCCTTTTCGGCTACACCAAAAACGTGGCGGGCATTCCCGACGGCATCCCGATCATGTCGATGGTGGGCGACTCCCACGCCGCGCTGTTTGGGCACGCGCTAGGGGAGGCGGGCTGCGTTAAGGCGACCTACGGCACGGGTTCATCGGTCATGGCGCCGGTTACCTCTGCGCAGTGCAACATTCACTCCCTGGCCACCACCATTGCCTGGCATGACGGCGAGCAGTTGATCTATGGCCTGGAGGGGAATATCCCCCATACCGGTGACGGCGTGGCGTGGATGGCTGACAGCACGGGCCTGAGCGAGCTGCCCGAGGCCGAGCTGGCGGCTGAGCTGAACTCACTTCCGGCCTCGGTGGAGTCAACGCTTGGCGTCTATTTTGTTCCTGCGCTCACGGGATTAGGCGCACCCTGGTGGGATGAGAACGCCCGCGGGGTGATCTGCGGTCTGAGCCGTGGTGTAAAACGGGCGCACCTGATTCGGGCCGCGCTGGAGGCCATCACCTACCAGATCGCCGACGTAGTGACCGCCATGCGCCAGCACAACGATTTTACGCTGACGGCGTTGATGGTGGATGGCGGCCCGACCAAAAACGACTGGCTGATGCAGTATCAGTCAGACCTGCTGGGTTGCCCGGTCATGCGCAGCGACGTACCCGAACTGTCTGCTATCGGGGCGGCACTTTTAGCGCGCAAAGCCGGAGGGCAACTCTCACTCGATGAGCTGAAACAGTACCTTTATCCGCACAGCGAATTTCGCCCCAACATGGAGCGTCATGGCCGTTTACAAAAACGCTGGCGGGAGTGGCAAAAGGCCGTCGAAAGAACCCTACACAAATTCTGAATAGCAGGCGAGGAGAGAGAGTATGGGATATGTATTCGAAAATAAAACGGTCGTCATTACCGGTGCGGCTAAAGGCATCGGTGAGGGCATCGCCAGAAAATTTGCCGATGCGGGAGCGAATCTGGTGCTCTCTGACTACTCGGCTGAGGTGACAGAGACCGCCGAACGGCTGAAGGAGGAGTATCACGAAAATATTATCTCCTTTGTTGCTGACGTCACTGATGAAGAGCAGGTCACCGAGCTTTACCGGCTCGCGCATCACACCTTTGGCAGCATCGATGTCTCTATTCAAAACGCTGGCATTATCACCATCGATCGCTTCGATAAAATGACGCGTCAGGAGTTTGACAACGTGCTCAGCGTAAACACCACCGGCGTGTGGCTATGCTGTCGCGAAGCCGCGAAGTATATGGTGAAACAGCAGAGCGGACGTCTGATCAACACCTCCTCCGGCCAGGGTCGCGTTGGCTTTATCTACACCCCGCACTACGCCGCCAGCAAAATGGGCGTGATCGGTATTACCCAAAGCCTGGCGCTTGAGCTGGCTCAGCACAACATCACGGTTAACGCCTTCTGCCCTGGAATTATCGAAACCAATATGTGGGACTACAACGATCGCGTGTGGGGCGAGATCCTGAGTACGCCAGAGAAGCAGTATAAAAAAGGCGAGCTTATGGACGAATGGGTGCAGGGGATCCCCCTTAAGCGGGCTGGCAAACCCGCCGACGTGGCCGGGCTGGTGGCGTTTCTGGCGTCCGAGGACGCCGCCTACATTACGGGGCAAACCATCAACGTTGATGGCGGCTTGATCATGTCCTAACACATTTGGAGTTAAACCATGGATAAACACTTTTCCCAACGGCTGTTCGACTTAAGCGATCGCGTCGCGTTTGTCACCGGGGCAGGCAGCGGTATTGGTCAAATGATTGCTTACGGCTTTGCCAGCGCGGGAGCCAAAGTCGCCTGTTTCGATCTGCGTGAGGATGGTGGCCTGTCGGAAACGGTAAGCACCATTCAGGAGATGGGCGGCAGCGCCTTCGCTTACACCGGCGACGTACGCGACATTGCGCATCTGCGCGCCGCCATTGCCGAAGTGAAAAAGCAGTTTGGTCGGCTTGACGTTGCCCTCAACGCCGCCGGGATTGCCAACGCTAATCCGGCGCTGGAGATGGAGCCGGACCAGTGGCAGCGGGTTATCGATATCAACCTGACCGGCGTCTGGAACAGCTGCAAAGCCGAGGCGGAGCTGATGCTGGAGAGCGGCGGCGGCTCGATCATTAATATCGCCTCGATGTCCGGCGTGATTGTTAACCGTGGTCTGGAGCAGGCCCACTACAACTGCTCCAAGGCAGGGGTGATCCACTTAAGCAAAAGCCTGGCGATGGAGTGGGCGGAGAAAAATATCCGCGTCAATACCATCAGCCCTGGCTACACGGCGACGCCAATGAACACCCGTCCAGAGATGGTGCACCAGACAAAATCGTTTGAAAGCCAGACGCCGATGCAGCGTATGGCAAAGGTTGAGGAGATGGCGGGTCCGGCGATTTTCCTCGCCACGGATGCCTCATCGTTCTGTACCGGCGTGGATCTGCTGGTCGATGGCGGGTTTGTTTGCTGGTAGCAAATACCTGATCTTTGCGCCCGGTGGCGCTCCGCTTACCGGGCCTACGGCCTCGCGCTTCCGATAAAAAAAGGGCCACCCTGAGGTGGCCCTTTTTTGTTACCGTGACCCGTCCTGAATAGCGTTGACACATTTTACTCATACACTGAGGAAAATGT
>NZ_DAMACX010000003.1:39041-168566 GCF_031998825.1 Pseudescherichia sp. | reverse complement strand
CACCACGGCTCCAGCACCGCCTCCAGCTTTCCTTCGGCCAGCGCATCCGCGACCGTATCCTCTGGTACAAACGCCAGCCCCATGCCGGAGATCGCTGCGTCGATGCGAGCAGGCAGATTATTAAACGTCAGTTGCCCCTCGACCCGCACTCGTAGATCCTGTCCGTCGCGGGAGAACTCCCAGGCATAAAGCCCGCCCAGGGTCGGCAGACGGATATTGATGCAGCGGTGATGCTGAAGATCGTGAGGCGTCTCTGGCCTGCCATGACGGGCAAAGTAGTCCGAGGAGCCGACCACCCGCATCCGCCAGTCCGGTCCGATTCTCACCGCCACCATATCCTTTGCGACCTGCTCCCCCAGCCTAACCCCCGCGTCAAAGCGGCCGCTGACGATGTCCGTCAGACTATTGTCAGTAGTTAGCTCAACATTAACATCAGGATATTCCAGCAAAAAAGGCTTCAGCGCTGGCCAGACCGTAGATTGCAGGGCGTGCTCGCCAAGATTGATACGGATATTGCCGGCGACGCGATCGCGCATCTCGGTCAGCGAAGTCAGTTCACTCTCGATCTCGCTAAAGCGGGGCGCAATGGTGTTGATGAGCCTTTCACCCGCCTCGGTTGGGGCTACGCTGCGGGTAGTGCGCGTTAACAGACGGATCTCAAGCCGCTCCTCCAGCCCCTTAATGGCGTGGCTCAGGGCTGACTGGGAGACGCCAAGCTTCGCCGCCGCCCGGGTAAAGCTCCGCTCCTGTGCCACCACGGTCAGATAGTAGAGATCGTTAAAATTATCTTTAAGCATCAACACCGTCCCACTATTTATGAGTAAGGCTCAACAATAGCGCAGTCGCACGCTATTTTCACTCCCGAAGGATAAGTGCTGCTGTTATCAGATGCTGTTTCCCGCGCCTCGCGCTGGTTACCCTACACTCATCTATCTGAAGCCACTCATGCTATGGAGTATTTATGAAAGCTATTGCTATTACCGCAGCGGCACAGGCCGACGGCAACGTTGATGCCCTGCAGGAGATTGAGATTGAAAAACCGGTCGCGCACGGCCACGACCTGCTGGTGCAGGTAAAAGCGATCTCCGTTAACCCGGTAGATACCAAAGTTCGTGCAGGCTTTAACGCCGATCGGCCGCGTATTCTCGGCTGGGATGCAGTAGGTGTTGTGGCCGAAGTGGGTGACGCGGTCACGCTGTTTAAGCCAGGCGACACCGTGTGGTACGCCGGGGCGCTGACCCGTCCGGGCAGCAATAGCGAATATCAGCTGGTGGATGAGCGTATCGTAGCCCTGAAGCCCACCTCTCTGGATAACGCCTCTGCCGCCGCGCTGCCGTTAACGGCCATCACCGCCTGGGAGATGTTATTCGATCGCCTGGGCATCAGCGAAAACGGTAACGAAGGCGACGTGCTGCTGATCGTCGGTGCGGCAGGCGGTGTCGGCTCGATCATGACCCAGCTTGCACGTAAGCTCACCAAGATGACGGTGATCGGCACGGCGTCACGTCCGGCAAGCCAGAAGTGGGTGACCGACCTCGGTGCGCACCACGTTATCGATCACAGCAAACCGCTGAGCGAGGAGCTGGCGCGGATCGGCATTAAGCATGTGACTCACGTCGCCAGCCTGAACAATACCGAAGAGCACTATCAGCAGCTGATTGAGGCGCTGATCCCGCAGGGTAAACTGGCGCTGATTGACGATCCCGAGACGCTGGATGCGCGCCCGCTGAAGGCGAAGAGCATCTCTCTGCACTGGGAGTTTATGTTTACCCGCTCAATGTTCGAAACCGAGGACATCATTGAGCAGCACCGTCTGCTGACCCGCGTGGCCTCGCTTATCGACGGCGGCGTGATTAAGACCACCCTGGGCGAACACGTTGGCGCAATCAACGCAGAGAACCTGCGTAAGGCCCACCGGCTGCTGGAATCCCATCGCACAGTGGGCAAGCTCGTGCTGGAAGGTTTCTAACGCCAGGAATCCTCCCAAAAGGGATCGCTCTTCTCAAGCGGATGGCTGTTTTAGCGATCCGCTGCTTCTGCTTTCTCCCGCATTTGCTTACACTTTTTCCCATAGCACGCGCGAGCAAGAGAGTTTTTGCTATTGCTTTCAGAGAGAAATCACAGCGATGATAGCGCGCACGTAATACGAAAGGGCCAGACGAAAACAGCCCGCCCGGCAAAATATGGAGAGACCATGGGTAAGACTAAACTGATGCTTCTTGGTGCGCTGCTGGTCTCAGCAAGCACCGCTTTTGCAGCGCCACAGCTCGCTGCCGCCTCGGGCGTATCGAAGTACGAATTGCAGGAATTTGTTGCTGACTTTACCAAATTCAAAATTGGCGACACCGTTCCGCCGATGTACCTCACCGATGAATACAACATCAAAGCGTGGCAGCAGCGCAACCTGCCCGCGCCGGATGCCGGAAGCCGCTGGACCTACATGGGTGGCAACTACGTGCTGATCACCGAACCCGAAGGTAAGATCCTCAAAATCTACGACGGCGAGATTTTCTACCACCGATGATTATTCGTCCCTGGCAGGAGAGCGATCGCCCCTTTCTCCGCACGCTCTACCTGCACGCCCGCCGTACCTGCTGGACATGGAAAGATGGCCGCGACTGGCAGCTGGAAGATTTTGATGCCGTCACCCTCGGGGAGCGTATCTGGGTTGCCGAAGAGGATGGTCACCGTTTGGGCTTCGCCTCGGTCACGCTGAATGATAATTTTGTCCACAACCTGTTCGTTGACCCGGCGTACCAGGGTCGGGGCGTGGGCAGCGCACTGCTGCAAAAGGTGCAGTCGTACTTTACCAGCTCAGGATCGCTAAAGTGTCTTGCTGAGAATAAAGCTGCGCTGGCGTTTTATCGCCGTCACGGCTGGCATATCGAGGCGCGAGGCGAAGCGCCGGAAGGGAATTACTTTTTACTGCACTATAGGTTGCTTTAGGTAACGCCGGGTGGCGGCTTCGCCTGACCCGGCCTACAAAATGCAAATCCGACGCTGCTTACACCGCGCGGAAGGCGATCTCGGACGGGATCACGTCGCCCTGCCAGTAGAGCTGGGCGGCAACGCGCCCGGCAAGTTTGCGGTAGAGCGCGGTAAATTCGCTATCCGGACGGTGGATCACCGTTGGCGTACCGTTATCGAGATCTTCACGCAGGGTAATGTGCAGCGGCATCTGTCCCAGCAGCTCGGTGTGGTACTGCTCGGCCAGCTTCTCTGCACCACCGCTGCCGAAGATGGCTTCATGATGGCCGCAGTTGCTGCAGATATGCATGCTCATGTTCTCAACGATTCCCAGCACCGGGACCTCCACCTTCTCAAACATCACGATGCCTTTTTTGGCGTCGATCAGGGCGATGTCCTGCGGCGTCGTCACTACCAGCGCCCCGGTCACCGGAATGTTTTGCGCCAGCGTCAGCTGAATGTCCCCGGTACCCGGCGGCATATCCAGCACCAGGTAGTCCAGATCTGGCCACATTGACTCCTGCAGCAGCTGCAGCAACGCCTTGCTGGCCATCGGGCCACGCCACACCATGGCGTTGTCATCGGTCACCAGATAGCCGATTGAGTTGGTCGCCAGGCCATGGGCCATGATCGGCGCCATGTGGGTGCCGTCCGGGGAGGTCGGTCGATTGCCCTCGGTGCCCAGCATTGCCGGGATTGACGGGCCGTAGATATCGGCATCGAGGATCCCGACCTTCGCCCCTTCGGCGGCCAGCGCCAGCGCCAGGTTGACCGCGGTAGAGGACTTCCCTACCCCGCCCTTGCCGGAGCTGACGGCAATAATGTTCTTCACGCCGTTGATGCCCGGCTGATTTTTTACACGCTTCAGCGTGGCGATGGTGTGGGACAGCTTCCAGTCGATGGCTTTTGCGCCGGTGATGCGCAGCAGCTCGGCGCTGCACTGCTCCTTCAGCTCCTCAAACGCGCTGCGCCAGGCGAACGGCATCAGCAGTTCGATGTGCACGGTGTCATCCAGCCAGGCAACGTGGTGCACGGCTTTTAGCGCGGTGAGATTATGCTTCAAAGTGGGGTGCTTAAAATTTGCCAGCGTTCCGGCAACCATTGCTCGCAGGGCTTCCGGTGATTTGGCCTGGGATTGAGAGTTCATCCCGACTCCTCTGTTCTTGTAGGTGAAAAGCTCGTGTAACAAGTTTACCTGAAAGAAAAAGGTTTGTGCTTACTTAATAGTGCCCCATTTGGTAATATCAAAACCCCTTTTTTTACAGAAGACGTAATGCTCACTATGACTCAAGTCGCGAAAAAAATTCTGGTAACGTGCGCGCTGCCGTACGCAAACGGCTCCATCCACCTCGGCCATATGCTGGAGCACATCCAGGCTGATGTCTGGGTCCGTTACCAGCGAATGCGCGGCCACGAGGTCAACTTTATCTGCGCCGACGACGCCCACGGTACGCCTATCATGCTGAAAGCTCAGCAGCTGGGCATCACCCCGGAGCAGATGATCGGTGAGATGAGCCAGGAGCACCAGACCGATTTTGCTGGCTTTGATATTAGCTATGACAACTACCACTCCACGCACAGCGAAGAGAACCGCGAGCTGTCCGAGCTGATCTACGGTCGCCTGAAAGAGAACGGTTTCATCAAGAACCGCACCATCTCTCAGCTCTACGATCCGGAGAAAGGCATGTTCCTGCCGGACCGTTTTGTGAAAGGCACCTGCCCGAAATGTAAGTCGCCGGATCAGTATGGCGATAACTGTGAAGTGTGCGGGGCAACCTATAGCCCGACCGAGCTGATCGAGCCGAAGTCGGTGGTCTCTGGCGCGACGCCAGTGATGCGTGACTCCGAGCACTTCTTCTTTGACCTGCCGTCGTTCAGCGAAATGCTACAGGCGTGGACCCGCTCCGGTGCGCTCCAGGAGCAGGTAGCGAACAAAATGCAGGAGTGGTTTGAATCCGGCCTGCAGCAGTGGGATATCTCCCGCGACGCGCCCTACTTCGGCTTTGAAATCCCGAACGCGCCGGGCAAATACTTCTACGTCTGGCTGGATGCGCCGATCGGCTACATGGGTTCCTTTAAGAACCTCTGCGACAAGCGCGGCGACACCCTAAGCTTCGACGAATACTGGAAGAAAGACTCCACCGCCGAGCTGTATCACTTTATCGGCAAGGATATCGTCTACTTCCACAGTCTGTTCTGGCCAGCGATGCTGGAAGGCAGCAATTTCCGCAAGCCGACCAACCTGTTCGTGCACGGCTACGTGACGGTGAACGGCGCGAAGATGTCTAAATCGCGCGGCACCTTCATCAAGGCCAGCACCTGGCTGAACCACTTCGATGCTGACAGTCTGCGCTACTACTACACCGCCAAGCTCTCTTCGCGCATCGACGATATCGACCTCAACCTGGAAGATTTTGTTCAGCGCGTGAATGCCGACATCGTCAACAAGGTGGTGAACCTTGCCTCCCGTAACGCGGGCTTTATCGCCAAGCGCTTTGACGGCGTACTGGCGGCCGAGCTGCCGGACCCGGCACTGTATAAAACCTTCACCGATGCGGCAGCCAGCATTGGCGAGGCGTGGGAGAGCCGTGAGTTTGGTAAAGCGGTGCGTGAGATTATGGCCCTGGCCGACGTGGCAAACCGCTACGTTGATGAGCAGGCACCGTGGGTAGTGGCGAAGCAGGAGGGCCGCGATGCCGATCTGCAGGCTATCTGCACCATGGGGCTTAACCTGTTCCGTGTGCTGATGACCTGGCTGAAGCCGGTGCTGCCGCAGCTGGCCGCACGTGCTGAAGCGTTCCTCAACACCGAGCTGAGCTGGGATGCTATCCAGCAGCCGCTGCTGGGCCACAAGGTGAATACCTTTAAGGCGCTCTACAACCGCATCGAGATGAAGCAGGTTGAAGCTCTGGTCGAGGCCTCGAAAGAGGAGGTGAAAGCTGCCGCTGCGCCGGTTACCGGTCCGCTGGCGGACGATCCGATTCAGGAGACTATCAGCTTTGACGACTTCGCGAAAGTCGATATGCGCGTGGCGCTGATTGAGAACGCCGAGTTTGTTGACGGCTCCGACAAGCTGCTGCGCCTGACCCTCGATCTCGGCGGCGAGAAACGTAACGTCTTTTCCGGCATTCGCTCCGCCTACCCGGATCCGGCCGTGCTGGTGGGCCGCCTGACGGTGATGGTCGCCAACCTCGCGCCGCGTAAGATGCGCTTTGGTATCTCCGAAGGGATGGTGATGGCCGCCGGTCCTGGCGGGAAGGATATCTTCCTGCTTAGCCCGGACAGCGGTGCGCAGCCGGGACAACAGGTTAAATAATCCGCAAAGGGTGCTCTAAACAGAGCGCCCTTTTTTTATTGCGCTATGATTTTAGGGACAGGGTTATTTTAAATAAGGGAAAAGTATGAATATTGTGAAAAAAATCATTGCTACGGCGTTTACTGCACTGCTGGTAATTACCTTGAGCGGCTGCGGCGACAAAGAAGAGAGTAAAACCTTCACCTGGTCAGACGGTAAAACCAACGTTGAGCTGACCTATTACTATAAAAACGATGTGGTGCTGCGCCAGACGGCGAAAAATACCCTGCATTATGATGCGCTGGGGATCCCAAATAAAGAGGCGGCTATGCAGCGTCTGGGGCCAATCAGCGAGCAGTATAAAGAGATTAAAGGCGTTGAAGAGGATCTGGACTACCAGGATACTTATGCCACTGAGACCTTAACCGTTGATTACACCAAAGTTGATCGCGATGCGCTGCAGAAAGTGCAGGGCACGGCGTTTACCGGTGAAATCAAAGAGGGTATCAGCATGAAGAAATCAGAGGAGCTGCTGGAGTCTCGTGGTTTTAAAGAGGTGAAATAACCTGCTTAATGCCCGGCAGCGCCTGCTGCCGGGCCAGTCACATCTTATTTAGTCGCGTGCAGACGCACGGCCAGGCCACGCAGGAAATAACGGAAAAACTGATCCCCGCACTCGCGATAATTCTTATGATCCGACGCGCGCATCATGGCGGTAATTTCCGGCATCGACACGCGGAACTGCTGCTCGGTCAGAATAGCCAGAATATCGTCGGTTTTTAAGGCAAAGGCGATCCGCAGCTTTTTCAGCACAATATTATTATTCAGTTTGCGCTCGGCTTTCAGCTCAGGAGTAGACTCGTCTTTGCCCCGGCGAGCATAGATCAGCCCGTTAAGGAAAGTCGACATCACGATGTCCGGGCAGGCCTGGAACCCAGCCTCCTCCTCTTTACGCAGCCAGGCGGCAATCTGCTGCTCGCTGGTCTCTGCGCCGCCAAGGGTAAAGATCCGTTGCAGCTCGGTGTTGTTGGCTTTCAGGGTGTAGCGCAGGCTACGTAAAATATCGTTGTTCAGCATAGTCTCGTCGGCGGTGATTTTCGCAAACGCACAGTGTACCACCGAAGTTTACAACCCCAGCGCCTCTTTTAGATTTTTCAGGTAGCGGCGGCTGACCGGCACGGTATGGCCGTCGCGCAGCAGCAGCTCGGCCTGGCCGTTATCCTCAAAGCGGATCTCCTGCAGATGGGCCATATTTACCAGATACTGGCGATGGCAGCGCATCAGCGGCGTACGCTGCTCGAGCGTGCGCAGCGTCAGCTCGGTAAAGCCCTCTTTGCCCTCGTGGCTGGTGACGTAGACGCCGCTCATCCGGCTGCTGACAAAGGCCACGTCGTCCATCTGCAGCAGCCAGATGCGGCTGTGGCCGGTGCAGGGGATGAACTTCAGCGCCTGCTGGTTCTCCGGCAGCAGGGAGATATCCTGCACGCCCCGCTCCTGGCGCAGGCGCTGGAGGGTCTTCGCCAGCCGCGGCGCCTCAATAGGCTTGAGCAGATAGTCAAAGGCATGCTCTTCAAACGCCTTCACCGCATACTCGTCGAAGGCGGTAAGAAACACCACGTAAGGACGCTGGTCCGGATCGAGCATACCCACCATCTCCAGACCGCTAATGCGCGGCATCTGGATATCCAGAAACAGCACGTCCGGGCGCAGCTTGTGCACCGCGCCCAGCGCCTCTATCGCGTTCGCGCACTCGCCAACAATCTCAATGTCGCTCTCGTCCTCAAGCAGAACGCGCAGGTTCTCCCGCGCCAGCGGCTCGTCATCGACAATCAACACTTTTAACATGCGTTCTCCTCCAGGGGCAGTCGCAGGGTAATGCGGGTAAAACGATCTGGCTCGCACTGCACCGTGATACCGCAGGTGTCGCCAAACCGCGCCCGTAGGCGCTTGTCCACGAGGCTCATGCCCAGCCCGCTGGCGTCGGTTTTCGGCTGATAGAGACCCGCGTTATCTTCGATATCCAGCACCAGGTGATCCTCCTGCTGGCTGGCCTGAATGGTGATCTCCCCCACGCCCAGCAGCTGCGAGGTACCGTGCTTAATGGCGTTTTCCACGATCGGTTGCAGGGTAAAGGCCGGAAGCTGCTGATGGGCCAGCGCATCGGGCACGTATAGCATCACCTGCAAGTTGGCCTGAAAACGCGCCTTCTCAATTTGCAGGTAGGCGTTCACATGCTCAATCTCATCCGCCAGAGTAACCACCTCCGACGGGCGCTTCAGGTTTTTACGGAAAAAGGTCGAGAGGTACTGTACCAGCTGGCCTGCCTGATCGCTGTCGCGGCGGATCACTGCCTTCAGGGTATTGAGGGCGTTAAAGAGAAAGTGCGGGTTAACCTGGGCATGGAGCAGCTTAATCTCCGACTGGGTCAACAGCGCTTTCTGCCGCTCATACTGTCCGGCAAGGATCTGCGCCGACAGCAGCTGGGCAATCCCCTCCCCCAGGGTGCGGTTGATGGAGCTAAATAGACGGTTCTTGGCCTCGTAGAGCTTGATAGTGCCCATCACCCGCTGATTTTCGCCGCGCAACGGGATCACCAGGGTCGAGCCGAGCTTGCACTGGGGGTGCAGCGAGCAGCGGTACGGCACCTCGTTGCCGTCGGCATAGACCACCTCGCCGGTCTCCAGCGTCTTTTTGGTCCAGGCCGAGGAGATGGGTCGGCCCGGCAGATGGTGATCGTCGCCAATACCTTTGAACGCCAGCAGCTTCTCCCGATCGGTGATGGCTACCGCGCCTATATCCAGCTCCTGATAGAGCACCTGGGCCACCTTCATGCTGTTCTCTTCGTTAAACCCCTGCCGTAAGATCCCCTCCGTGGAGGCCGCTACTTTCAAGGCGGTGGCGGAGAAGGCCGAGGTGTACTTTTCGAACATGGCACGCTTGTCCAGCAGGATACGCATAAACAGCGCCGCACCCACGGTATTGGTGACCATCATTGGCGCGGCGATGCTGCTCACCAGATGCAGAGCATCGGCAAAGGGGCGAGCGATGAGCAGAATAATCAGCATCTGCACCAGCTCCGCGACCAGGGTGATCGCTCCCGCCGTCAGGGGATTAAAGACATAGTCGGTGCGGCCGCGTTTGATCAGTATGCTGTGCACCAGCCCGCCGAGCAATCCTTCGACCATGGTAGAGAGCATGCAGCTCAGGGCCGTCATGCCGCCCATCGAATAGCGATGCAGACCGCCGGTGAATCCCACCAGGCCGCCTACCAGCGGGCCGCCGAGCAGGCCCCCCATCACCGCACCTATTGCCCGCGTATTGGCGATGGAGTCTTCAATATGCAGGCCAAAGTAGGTTCCCAGAATGCAGAAGATAGAGAAAGTCACGTAGCAGAGCAGCTTGTGGGGTAGCCGGACGGTGACCTGCATCAGCGGGATAAAGAGCCGGGTTTTACTCATTAGCCAGGCGATAACCAGAAAAACGCACATCTGCTGTAGCAGCAGCAATACCAGGTTAAATTCATACATAGCTGTGCGTCCATCACGGTAAAAACGCGTAACATACAGTGAGTGAGTGTAACTTTCTTTTAAGCATTGCAATAAATCGGCAAATCGTGCTCACTATCACACAATCGGCCCGCTGATTTGACGAAATTGTTACAAAGAGAACGTAAAACGGTCAGTCCCTTCTGATACGCTGGGTATTGACCCCTGGACAAATGGAATATCCTGGCAAAGGTGGAATCATGGCGCTTTACACGATCGGTGAAGTGGCTTTGCTCTGTGATATCAATCCCGTTACGCTGCGCGCCTGGCAGCGGCGTTACGGACTGCTGAAACCGCAGCGCACAGATGGCGGGCATCGGCTATTTAACGATGCTGATATCGATCGCATCCGCGAGATAAAACGCTGGATCGACACCGGCGTGCCGGTGAGTAAAGTCCAGGCGCTGCTGCTGAATGAGTCGCTGGATGGCTCGAACGGCTGGCGCGATCAGCAGGAAGTGCTGCTCCAGCTACTGCAAAACGGCAATATTCCCCGTTTACGCCAGTGGCTAAAGGAACGAACGCGTGACTACCCTGCCGAAACGCTCACGCTTCATCTGCTCATTCCCCTCCGCCGCCGCCTGCGCTGCCAGCAACCGACCCTATTGGCAATGCTCAGCCTGCTGGACGGCATTCTGATTAACCACATCTCTGCCGCCCTGGCCTCGTCTCGAAAGAAGCACAATAAAGATGCGCTGGTGGTGGGCTGGAACATTCACGACACTACCCGGCTATGGCTGGAGGGCTGGCGGGTGAGCGAGCAGGGCTGGCGCGTGGAGGTGCTGGCAAACTCGCTAAATCAGCTGCGTCCGGATCTGTTCGAGGGCCAGACGATGATGGTGTGGTGCGGAGACGCCCCTACCCCGGCCCAGCGGCAGCAGCTGGCGACGTGGCAGGCCGCCGGGCATGCCATCTATCCGCTCGGCATTTAATGTTTTATTAACAGCTGCGCTTCACGTTATACTTATCCGCTTGAATAAGGAGTACACCATGAACGCAGCCAAAATTTCTATCATTACCCTTTTCTTTCTTATGGCCGTGGGCGGCATCGGCGGCGTGATGCTGGCGGGCTACACCGTTATTTTGCATGCTGGCTAAGACGGCGCGCCAGCCGCTCAAAGCAGCGATCGACAATAATCGCCGCCAGCGCCACCAGTAGCGCCCCCTGTAGAACGTAGGCGGTATTAAACCCGCTCAGGCCGATGATAATCGGCGTTCCCAGCGTATTTGCCCCTACCGTTGAAGCAATCGCCGCCGTGCCAATGTTAATGATGACCGACGTACGCACGCCGGCCAAAATCACCGGCGCGGCCAGCGGCAGCTCAACCTTAATCAGGCGCTGCCATCCACTCAGCCCCATCCCCTCCGCCACGCTAACCACCCCACCGGGAAGCGCAGCGATGCCTGCCAGCGTCCCCTGCAACACCGGCAGCACGCCGTAGAGGGTCAGCGCAATGATCGCTGGCTCTTTGCCGAAGCCCATCACCGGCACGGCGATCGCCAGCACCGCTACCGGGGGAAAGGTCTGCCCCACGGCGGCAATGGTCTCTACCATCGAGCGAAACTCCAGCCCCGCCGGACGGGTCACCGCAATGCCCGCGCCGACGCCCAGCACCACGGCTATTGCGCTGGAGACGCCTACCAGCCAGAAGTGGGCCAGCGTCAGGGAGATAAAGCTCTCCTGCTGATAGAGTGGCCGTGATAACTCCGGGAAGAGCGCGCTAAACAGGCCGCCGCTGTAGGGCAGCGCCAGCAGCAGGGCGATAAACAGCGCGATAAGCCACAGGAGCGGATCACGAATGATTTTCACGGCTGGCCTCCGCACGAAGCAGATCCTGGAAGTGGATTGCGCCGTAGGATGCCCCCTCGGCGTTGGCTACCGGGAGCACCTCGCAGCGTCGGGCAACGAACGCCGAGAGCGCGTCGCGCAGGGTCATGGCAGCATCGAGCGGCTCTCCGGCGACCTGTTCGGCTGGGCGGACATAGTCGCCCACGCTACGCAGGGAGAGCAGGCGCACGCCCAGTTCGCTGCGGCCAAAGAAGGTGCGAACAAACTCATTCGCGGGCCGGGTGAGCATCTCCAGCGGCGTCCCCTGCTGCACTACCCTGCCCCCATCCATCAGCACCAGGTTATCCGCCAGCTGCAACGCCTCGTCGATATCGTGGGTCACCAGCACAATGGTGCGTCCCAGCAGACGGTGGATGCGCTTCATCTCCTGCTGGAGCGCACCGCGGGTCACCGGATCCAGCGCGCCGAATGGCTCATCCATCAGCAGCACCTCTGGATCGGCCGCCAGCGCTCGCGCCACGCCGACGCGCTGCTGTTGACCGCCCGAGAGCTGGTGCGGATAGCGCCCGCGCAGCTGCGGATCCAGCCCCAGCAGGGCCATCAGCTCGTCAATGCGAGCGTCGATTTTAGCCCGGGGCCACTTCAGCAGCTGCGGCACGGTGGCGATATTCTGCGCTACCGTCCAGTGGGGAAAGAGGCCGATAGATTGAATGGCGTACCCCATGCGCCGCCGCAGAGCCAGCAGCGGCAGGCTACGGATCTCCTCTCCGGCAAAGCGGATAGTGCCCGCGTCGTGCTCCACCAGACGGTTGATCATCTTCAGGGTGGTAGATTTTCCCGAGCCTGAGGTGCCGATCAGCACCGAAAAAGCCCCGGTTTTGAAATGCAGATCGAGATCGCTGACCGCGCTCTGTCCGTTAAACGTTTTGCTAACCTGCGTGAATTCGATCATGGCTGTTTTACCTTCAGCAGTGCGATCCATAAGCCAAAAAGCGCGTCGACCACCACCGCCAGAGCGATCGTTGGGATCACTCCCAGCAGCACCAGATCCAGCGCGCTGCTGAGCAACCCCTGGAAGACCAGCGCTCCAAAGCCGCCTGCGCCAATCAGGGCGGCGATCACCGCCATGCCCACCGTCTGCACCGTTACCACCCGCAGGCTGCGCAGCAGCACCGGCAGAGCCAGCGGCAGGCGCACCTGGAAGAAGCGCTGGCGGGCACTCATCCCCATCCCGGCGGCGCTCTCCAACACCTCGTGGGGAACCTGATTCAGGCCCGCCACGACTCCGCGCACCAGCGGCAGCAGAGCGTAGAGCACCAGAGCGATCAGCGCGGGCGTCAGGCCGGTTCCGGCTATTCCGATTCGGCCGAGCGCGGGAACGTGCTCAACCAGCCCGGCCAGAGGGGCGATCAGCAGACCAAACAGCGCCACGGAGGGCACGGTCTGGATCACATTGAGCACGGTAAATACCGGTGCCTGGCGGGCAGGATGGCGATAGCACCACAGCCCCAGCGCGCCGCCCAACAGCAGCGCCGGGAGCAGCGTGCCAAAGAGCAAAATCAGATGCTGGGCCAGGGCGTCGTTAAACACATCCTGGCGGTTAGCATACTCTTTTAGCAGGGAGAGGTTATTCAGCGCCCCGGTGTGCAGGAGCAGCAGCGGCACCAGCCAGATCTGAGCCTGCAACAGCCAGCGCCAGAGGGGATTAACGGTAAGGCGGCGGATAGCGTCGCTACCGGCGAGCAGCGTCAGTGCCATCCACAGCCAGAGGCCGCTGCCGATAGAGGTACGCGCCAGCGTGCTGCCCGCCAGGGCCAGATCGGTAGCCGCTTTGCCCGCTCCCCACACCAACGCAATGAAGGTCAGCTCCGCCAGCGCCAGCGTCGCCACCAGCGGCCAGCGCCGGGGCAGAAAGCAGAGCACGAGAAAGAGCAGCGGTACGGGAAGCCACAGCGCGGGCGAGTGCGGCCAGATCTGCCACAGCGCCCGGCTCTCGCCGGACACCAGTCGGTTTGGCGCATAGTTGACAAAGGGCAGCAGGGCTGCCGCCAGGGCAAGGGCCACCAGCAGCAGCACAACGCGGTTATGACAGCGTATAGACACGTTCCGGTCCTGTCAGGCGGGTTACTTCACCAGCCCTTTCTGTTTCAGGTAGTCGGCGGCAACCTTTTTGGCATCCAGCCCCTCAACGGCGATGCTGGCATTGAGCTGCTGGAGCGTTTTCTCGTCCAGGCTCGCAAAGACCGGCTTCAGCCATTCATCCATCTGCGGATAGGCCTTCAGCACCGCCTCGCGCACCACCGGGGTCGGGGCGTAGATCGGCTGCACGCCTTTCGGATCGCTCAGGGTTTGCAGACCGAGCGCCGCAACCGGGCCATCGGTACCGTAGGCCATTGCCGCATTAACGCCGGAGGTTTGCTGAGCTGCTGCTTTAATCGTTACCGCCGTATCGCCCCCGGCGAGGGAGAGAAGCTGCTTCTGATCCAGCTTAAAGTCGTAGGCTTTCTCAAATGCCGGCAGGGCATCGGCGCGCTCAATAAACTCTGCCGATGCGGCCAGCTTAAAGTCCCCACCCTTTTTCAGATAGCCGCTGAGATCGGCCAGCGAGGTGAGTTTGTTCTTCTCCGCCAGGTCTTTACGTACGGCGATGGTCCAGGTGTTGTTAGCCGGAGCCGGGGTCAGCCACACCAGCTTGTTCTGCTCAAAGTCGAGTTTTTTCACCTTCTCGTAACCCTGCTGGGCGTTTTTCCACGCCGCATCGTTCTCGTCCTTAAAGAAGAACGCGCCGTTGCCGGTATATTCCGGGTAGATATCCAATTCGCCGGAGGTAATCGCGCCGCGTACCACCGGCGTGGTGCCCAGCTGAACTTTATTGACGGTTTTTACCCCGTGGCTCTCCAGCACCTGGAGGATAATATTCCCGAGCAGCGCCCCTTCCGTATCAATCTTCGAGCCGACTTTGACCGGCTCAGCCGCCAGCGCAGGCAGGCTCACGGCAGCCATCAGTACCAGTGAGCCCAGAGTTCCTTTAATCATTGCCATTGCACTTTCCTCATTCTTGTTGAAATTGCGGATCGCTCTTACTCTTCTCATAAAACGAAGGGCCAGTAAACTGACCCTTTTGGTTATTGCTATTCTGATTATTGCAATTCGAACTGCGCCTGTTTCACCCGGGCGGAGTCGGTGCCAATAAAGACATTAAACTTGCCTGGCTCGGCAGCGTATTTCATCTTCTGGTTCCAGAACTTCAGCGCGTTAATATCGATCGGGAAGCTGACGGTCTGGGTCTCGCCCGGCTTGAGGGTGACCTTATCAAAGCCCTTCAGCTCCTTCACCGGACGGCTCAGGGAGGCGGTGACGTCCTGAATGTACATTTGCATTACCGTGGCCCCTTCCCGCTTGCCGGTGTTGGTCACGTCAACGCTGGCGGTAACCGTACCGTCACGCGACAGAGTCGGTGCCGAGAGCTTCACGTCAGAGACGCTAAAGGTGGTGTAGCTCAGGCCGTAGCCAAACGGATAGAGCGGCCCGTTAGCCTCGTCAAAGTAGCGCGAGGTGTACTTGTTCGGGTGCTCGGCGTTGTACGGACGACCGGTATTCAGGTGGCTGTAGTAGACCGGGATCTGCCCTACGGAACGCGGGAAGGAGATCGGCAGCTTGCCGGACGGGTTGTAGTCGCCAAACAGCACGTCGGCCACGGCGTTGCCGCCTTCGGTACCGGCGAACCAGGTCTCCAGAATAGCGTCCGCCTGCTGATCCTGCTTCACCATCGCCAGCGGACGGCCGTTCATCAGCACCAGCACCAGCGGCTTACCGGTGGCTTTCAGGGCGGCGATCAGATCCTGCTGGCTCTGGGGAATGGTGATATCGGTCCGGCTGGAGGCTTCGTGCGCCATCCCCTGAGACTCGCCCACGACCGCGACGACTACGTCAGCATCGTTTGCCGCCTTGACCGCTTCGTCAATCATCGCCTGCGGCGTGCGCTCGTCAACCTGAATGGCCGGTTCATACTGGTTGAGGAACTCAACAATATCTTTGTCGTTGGTAACGTTAGCACCTTTAGCGAAGATCACCTTCCCTTCGCTACCGACGGCGTTTTTGATCCCGGTAAGAATAGTGACCGACTGTTCGGTGACGCCGGCCGCGGACCAGCTGCCCATCACGTCACGCTTGCTGTCAGCCAGCGGCCCCACCACGGCAACGGTAGCGGATTTTTTCAGCGGCAGCGTCTCCATGCGGTTCTTCAGCAGCACCATGCTTTCGCGCGCCACTTCCCGGGCCTCTTTACGGTGGAGGCGGCTCTCGGCGTTGGTGTCCTGCGGATCGCTCTCTTTCGGGCCAAGGTGGCTGTAGGGATCGTTAAACAGCCCCATGTCGTATTTGACGTTCAGCACGTGGCGAGTGGCGTCGTCCAGCTCGTCCATCGTCACCTTGCCGCTCTTGATCAGCCCCGGCAGATACTTGCTGTAGTACTCATCGGCCATGCTCATGTCGACGCCGGACTTGATTGCCACGCGCACCGCATCCTCTGGATCCGCCGCCGTGCCGTGCTTGATCAGCTCTTTAATCGCCCCGTGATCGGAGATGGTAATGCCTTTAAATTTCCAGTCACCGCGCAGGAGATCCTTCAGCAGCCACGAGTCCGAGGAGGCGGGGGTACCGTTGAGGGAGTTAAGGGCGATCATCACCCCGCCGCTGCCGGCATCAAGGGCCGCTTTATAGGGCGGCATATAGTCGTTAAACAGACGCTGCAGGCTCATGTCGACGGTGTTGTACTCCTTCCCGCCCTCTACGGCACCGTAGGCGGCGAAGTGTTTCACGCTGGTCATCACCGAGTAGCGATCCGCCGGGCTTTTGCCCTGCATCGCTTCAACCATGGTTTTGCCCATCATTGCGGTGAGGTAGGTATCCTCCCCGAAACCCTCGGAGCCACGGCCCCAGCGCGGATCGCGCGTCACGTCAACCATTGGGGCCCAGGTCATGTTCAGACCGTCGTCCGCCGCTTCATAAGCGGAAATGCGACCCACGGTTTTTACCGCATCAAGGTCAAAGGAGGAGGCCAGGCCTAAGCTGATAGGGAAAACGGTCCGCTGACCGTGTACCACGTCATAGGCAAAGAAGAGAGGGATCTTCAGGCGGCTGAGCTGCATCGCCTGGTCCTGCATCGCACGGATATCCTGGCGGGTCACGGTGTTGAAGATTGCCCCCACCTGGCTGGCCTTGATCATGTCGCGGATCGCCTCTTTCGGGTTATCTGGGCCGACGCTGATCAGGCGTAGCTGGCCAATTTTTTCGTCGACCGTCATTTTTTTGAGCAAATCCGTGACGTATGCATCCCGGGCCTCCGGCGTCAGGGGATGGTTACCGGACGTATCCTCTGCCAGTGCGGGTTGCAGCGCCAGCCCTACGGCGACACCTACTGAACATAGCCATTTCATGTCGTTCACTCTCTTGTGTTAACAGCCGACTCAGCGGCCTGACCGTGCGAAAAAACGCAGTGTGCCATAATCGTAGCGCGCCTTGCAGGGTTATTCTCTTATTTTTCTGACGATTAGTCCGTCGGGATAGATTTTCCCGCGCTATGCTTTATCAGATGATTCTGGCCCTGCCACAAGGAGTGGAAAATGTCTGCTGTATCCCTACAAAATAACAATCAGTTTCTCAGCGAACTTGCCCGGCTGGTAGGCCATGCGCAGCTGCTAACCGACCCGGCTAAAACCGCCCGCTACCGCAAAGGCTTCCGCTCCGGTGAGGGCAAGGCGCTGGCGGTGGTCTTCCCCGAAACGCTGCTGCAGCTCTGGCACGTGCTCAACCTCTGCGTGCGTAACGATAAGATCATCTTAATGCAGGCGGCGAATACCGGCCTGACCGAAGGTTCGACGCCGAGCGGCAACGACTACGATCGCGATATCGTGATTATCAGCACCCTGCGCCTGGATCAGCTCCAGCTGATCGATGAGGGCAAGCAGGTGCTGGCTTATCCTGGCACCACCCTCTATTCACTGGAGAAGGCACTGAAGCCGCTGGGCCGCGAGCCGCACTCGGTGATCGGCTCCTCGTGCATCGGGGCCTCGGTGATTGGCGGGGTGTGCAACAATTCCGGCGGCTCGCTGGTGCAGCGCGGCCCGGCCTACACCGAGATGTCGCTCTTTGCCCGTATTGACGAGCAGGGGCAGCTGCGGCTGGTGAATCATTTAGGCATCGACCTGGGCGAGACGCCGGAGCAGATCCTCAGCAAGCTTGATGACCGCCGCGTAACCGACGCCGAGGTGCGCCACGACGGCCGCCATGCCCATGACAGCGACTACGTGCAGCGGGTACGCGATATCGAGGCCGATACGCCCGCGCGCTATAACGCCGATCCGGATCGCCTGTTTGAGTCCTCCGGCTGCGCAGGCAAGCTGGCGGTCTTCGCCGTACGCCTTGATACCTTCCCGGCCGCCAAGCGTCAGCAGGTGTTCTATATCGGCACCAACCAGCCAGAGGTGCTGACGGAGATCCGCCGTCATATGCTGGCCAACTTTGATAACCTGCCGGTGGCGGCGGAGTATATGCATCGGGATATCTACGATATCGCCGAGCGCTATGGCAAAGATACCTTCCTGATGATCGACAAGCTCGGCACCGATAAGATGCCGCTGCTCTTTACCCTGAAAGGGCGCACCGACGCCATGCTGGAGAAAGTGTCGCTGTTTAAGCCCCACTTTACCGATCGTCTGATGCAGCGTGTAGGCAGCGTTTTTCCTGGGCATCTGCCGCCGCGAATGAAAAGCTGGCGCAATAAGTATGAGCATCATCTTCTGCTGAAAATGGCCGGGGACGGCATTGCCGAAGCCCAGAGCTGGTTGAAAGATTACTTCACCGAGGCCGAGGGCGGCTTCTTCGCCTGCACCACCGAGGAGGGTAACAAAGCCTTTCTGCACCGCTTCGCGGCAGCGGGGGCGGCGATCCGCTACCAGGCCGTTCATGCCGATGAGGTAGAGGAGATTCTGGCCCTGGATATTGCCCTGCGACGCAACGATACCGAGTGGTTTGAGACGCTGCCGGAGGCGATCAACAGCAAACTGACGCATAAGCTTTACTACGGCCACTTTTTCTGTCACGTTTTCCATCAGGACTACATCGTCAAAAAAGGCGTGGATGTCCATGAGCTAAAAGCGCAGATGCTGGCGCTGCTGCAGGAGCGCGGCGCGCAGTATCCGGCTGAGCATAACGTCGGGCATCTGTATGAGGCGGCGGAGAGCCTGAAGCGCAACTATCGCGAGCTCGATCCCACCAACAGCATGAACCCCGGCATTGGCAAAACCAGTAAGCAGAAATACTGGGGCGAAGGTGTAGACCTGCCCCATTCGTAAAGGAGTGCAGAGCGATGTCTGCTGTTGATGTTTTAGCCATAACCGATGTTGAAGTCCGCGACGCCTTGCCGGACGACGTACACGCTATCTCCGCGATCTACGCCTGGCACGTGCTGCATGGCCGCGCCTCCTTTGAGGAGGTGCCTCCGACCATCGACGAAATGCGCCAGCGCATAGCGAAAATTACCGGCGAGGGGCTGCCATGGCTGGTGGCGCTCTATCGCGGCATCATCGTAGGCTACTGCTACGCCGGACACTACCGCCCGCGCCACGCCTACCGTTATACCCTTGAATGCTCTATCTATATTGAGTCCACCATGACCGGACGGCGGATCGGCAGCGCGCTGATGCAGGCCCTGATCGCCCGCTGTGAAGAGGGACCCTGGCGGCAGATGGTGGCGGTGATTGGTGATGGTCATCAAAACGAAGGCTCTCTGCGCCTGCATAAGAGCCACGGCTTTGAGGTGGTGGGACAGCTACGCAGCGTTGGTTACAAGAAGGGCGACTGGCGGGATACGCTCATTATGCAGCGCCCGCTCAACGATGGAGACTGGACGCTGCCGGAGTAGCTTCTAACGATTAATCATTCTGCGCGGTTTGCGCCGCGCTGCCGGTGGCGTTGATCGCCATCTGGGCCGCCTTCTGGCGTTTATAGCTCAGCGCCGAAGCTGGGACAGGCTGAACTTTGCCGGTCTCAATCCAGGTCCGCAGACGGCTGGCATCGGCGAAATGGGTATATTTACCAAAGGCGTCCATCACCACCAGCGCCACCGGTTTGTTATTGATCACCGTACGCATCACCAGGCAGTGTCCGGCCGCATTGGTGAAGCCGGTTTTGGTCAGCTGAATATTCCAGTTGTCGCGATAGACCAGGTGGTTGGTATTGCGAAACGGCAGGGTATAGGCCGGACTGGAGAAGGTCGCCATCTCTTCACGCGTGGTGCTGAGCTGGCCGATGAGCGGGTACTGCTTGCTGGCAATCAGCAGCTTCGTCAAATCGCGCGCGGTTGAGACGTTATGGATCGACAGCCCGGTCGGCTCCACAAAGTGGGTGTTCACCATGCCCAGGGATTTTGCTTTCGCATTCATCGCCCGAATAAACGCATCGTAGCCGCCCGGATAGTGATGGGCGAGGCTGGCGGCGGCGCGGTTCTCTGAAGACATCAACGCCAGCAGCAGCATATTCTTACGGCTGATTTCACTGTTCAGACGCACACGGGAGTAGATGCCACGCATCTCCGGCGTCTTGCTGATATCGACCTTCAGACGCTCGTCCAGCGGCAGGCGGGCGTCCAGCACCACCATCGCCGTCATCAGCTTGGTGATAGAGGCAATCGGCCGCACCAGATCCGGATGGCTGGCGTAGATCACTTTATTGGTTTGCAGGTCGACAATCATCGCGCTGCCGGAGGCGATCTCAGGCTGCGCCGCGGCGGTAGCAGGAGCGGTTTTTGCCAGCGCCTGGGGGGCAACGGGTGCGGCCAGCAGCAGGGCAAGGCTTAACAGGGAAACTCGAAATTTCAGCATGGTGAGACTTCTGGTGATTATTCACGCGCGTGATGACGCACACCGCTTTTGCAGGCAAAAAATGGCAAAAGCTGGCCAACGCATGATAGCTGCCATCATGCGTTGTCGCCAGAGAAGATTGTTTGCTGAACGTTACGCGCAGATCGCGGCAGGTTCAGAACAGGCGGTAGCCGTAGCCCCAGAGTATTACGGTCAGGGCCAGCAGCACTTCCAGCACCAGCACGCCGATAGCCAGCGTTGAACTGGAGAAGCTCAGCCCCTCCTCCTGGTTAATGTTCAGGAAGGTCGGGATGCCGACATAGAGCAGATAGCCGGTATAGAACAGCGCCACCGTACCTACCAGCGCGCAAAGCCACACCAGCGGGTAGAGCGCCACCAGACCGCTTAAGAAGAGCGGCGTCGCAACGTAGCCGGCAAAGACCATGCAGCGCGCCAGCGATGGCCGCTGGGGTATGTTACGCGCCATCCAGTAGATAACCCGCCCCATCACCGCCACGCCGGCCAGCATCAGGCCATAGAAGAGGATGCCAAGTAACAGCGCAGTGGAGAGCGACAGCCTCGAGAAGACACCTTCGCCAAAGTGCCAGCCAAGCTGGGTAGTACCGATGAATGCGGAGACAACCGGGATCGCCGCCATCAGCAGAACGTGGTGGATATAGTGGTGCGAAACCGTTTCGTTTTCGCCTCTGAT
Source organism: Pseudescherichia sp. (assembly GCF_031998825.1). Lineage (GTDB taxonomy): Bacteria > Pseudomonadota > Gammaproteobacteria > Enterobacterales > Enterobacteriaceae > Pseudescherichia. Next base: position 147,397 of record NZ_DAMACX010000003.1, on the reverse strand, counting down.
CACCTTCATTTCACGATCGGGATGGGACAGGAGTCCCCAGACATGGTTCATAACGCCCCCTTGCTGTCAGCCCAGATGATTACGTCTTCAGTATAATGCACTTCTGGTTATTTTTTGGCTAATGGGCCGGGCCTCCCGCCGTCTGTCTATTCACAGGAGCTATGCTTATACAACCTTTTTTCTCTGGAGGAGAGTAATACGCATGGATATCAACAGCCTGATTGCGCACTACGGCTACGCCGCGCTGGTGGTTGGCAGCGTGGCAGAAGGTGAAACCATCACCCTGCTCGGCGGCGTGGCGGCGCACCAGGGCCTGCTGCGCTTCTGGCTGGTGGTCGCGGCGGTGGCGCTGGGCGGGATGATTGGCGATCAGCTGCTCTACCTGCTTGGCCGCCGTCTGGGGGACCGCGTGCTGCGTCACTTCTCGCGCCATCAGGATAAGATCGATCGCGCTCAGCGGTTGATCAACAAACGTCCCTGGCTGTTCGTGATCGGTACCCGCTTTATGTATGGCTTTCGCATCATCGGCCCGCTGCTGATTGGCTCAAGCGGCCTGCCGCCAAGGGTTTTTCTTCCGCTCAATATTGTGGGCGCTATCGTCTGGGCGCTGATCTTTACTACCCTGGGCTACGTGGGCGGTGAAGTGGTGGGTCCGTGGCTGCACGCTATCGATCAGCACCTGAAGCACTGGATATGGCTGATCCTGGCGATCGTTCTCGCCTTTGTACTGCGGGCAGTGATTAAACGCTGGCTGGCAAAAAACAGGGAGACGGGAGAGTAACCCCTCCCGCCTGCGCTTACTGAGGCTTAAACTGCGGGTTGGCCAGCATAAAGCCGCCGTCTACGATAAACGACTGGCCGGTGGTGTAGCTGGCATCCTCAGAGCTGAGCCAGCCCACCAGGCTGGCAATCTCCTGGGTTCTGCCCGGTCGGGTCAGAGGAATGGTCGGCAGGGAGCCCTCCTGAACATCTTCATCCTTCATGTCGTTCATCGGGGTGGCGATCGCCCCAGGCGCTACCGAGTTCACCAGGATCTTGTGCTGCACCAGCTCCATCGCTATCGACTTGGTCAGGCCGCCGAGGGCGTGCTTGGCGGCGGTGTAGGCGCTGGCATCCGGTAGCGGAGTGTGCTCATGCACGGAGGTGATATTAATAATGCGCCCACCCTCGCCCTGCTCTACCATCTTTCTGGCGGCAATCTGCGCGCACAAAAACGCGCCGTCAACGTCGACGGTAAAGACGGTGCGCCAGTCCTTAAACTCCATCTCCAGAAACGGCGCCTTGCTCATCGCCCCGGCGTTATTAACCAGCACGTCGATACGGCCAAATTTGTCGATCAGGGTCTGGATGGCCTGCGCGCCGTCGGGCAGGTTGCTCAGGTCGAGCTGTACGGTTTCGGCGCGGCGGCCCAGCGCGCTGACGGCCTCGGCGGTGGCTTTTGCCCCCTCGTCGTCCGAGTGCCAGGTGATACCAATATCATACCCCTGCTTAGCCAGCACCAGCGCGCACTGCTTGCCGATGCCTGAATCCGATGCCGTGACGATGGCAACCTTGTTGGTCGTGCCCATAAGAACCTCCATAAAAGAAGTGATAAGGGGAGAACGCGAAAAAGCTGAACAGTAAGTATAGAGAGTTCCCAGCTATCGCAAGGATGCAGGCCATTTTCTCCTTCGACCAGGCAAAACGGCAGATAATTGCCTATGCTTTCAGAGGTATCAGCAAGACGTCACAACAAAAGGACAGGACGATGAAAATTTTACTTTGGGCTATTTTGATTATTTTTCTGATTGGGCTGTTGGTGGTAACCGGCGTGTTTAAGATGATTTTCTAAGCTGTTCGCCTGAACATGGCCCCCGCAAGGGGGCATTCAGAAGAGTTATAGTTAATCGAAGAGTTCATTCTAATTAGTACGAGCCATTAATTTTTGATAGCGATGATACTCTTTTTCAAGAAACATAACCTTTCGCGGCAGCTCATTTAGGTAAAACTGGGGCAATACATAATCACCTGACGACTCAGCAAGTTCTTTTACCAACTGTGCAACAATGACATACAGCGGTATGCTGTGCTCAACTTGAAAACGCCGAAATTCGCGACGCCATATTATCGTAATAAAATAGTCCACATATTTCCTTGCTTCCTTAAAAGGTAAAGTTTGCAATTTTTCCAGCAAAAAGTTAAATACGGGAAGCGCTAATACTTTAATACGTATCGCTTCAGTAAATCTGTCTTTCCCCATTGGTACAGTTGCGTTTGCCAGGCGAGAAAGGATACATGCCACAGGGTTCAATACCCTGACAAAGCCATGGCTCATTGCTGCACCCTGCCGATCGGGCATAACCAAAAAAGGTTCAGTATTGAGTAAGAGCTTGTCACCTGCAAAATCATCGTGTTCGAATCCAGAAGGGCGATCGATAATATCAACTATATTCGCTTCGTTAAGCTGCTCATTCAAAAATTGCCCGTGCGAATTCTCTTTTACTTTTCCAGTATCTTTGTCTATTAGATTGAATACAGCGATAGATGGCGGATTAAATATTTCCTGCAATTTGCTATCAACATTGAATATTTTCGCAATAGCTTCTGCTCCCTCCTTTTTCGCTACATAGTCAACGTCAATTGATGTGATAAACGTCATATCTGGCTGTTCAGGGTAAAAATCCATGTAAGTGGCATACCAATACATAACGGCCTGTCCACCTACGGTTATGACAGGAGAGGGAAGCTGATCTGCATTATCAATCAGACAGCGGTTAAGCATAACCATCTGATTTTCAGGAGGTATCACCATTTTAGCCATAAAAAAGCTCACCTGTTAAGATGAGCTGATTTTAACACTACTTCATCTGGCAAGATGGGATGAGAAGTAGCTTTCAGAAAAAAGAGACGCTACGTCCGCTTTTAGCAGGCACGATACCATCAGGGCGTTGTTGCATCACACGTCCCGATGTCTGGCCGTTACGAACGGCTTCCACACGCTGTTGATACTCACGCTGATGTCTGGCTTTATCTTCTTTGGCTGACATGGTATTCACCAATTAAATGAATTTGTATATGCCTTATAGCTCAAATATACGCCTGTTTGTCCCGCCTCGCAAACCAAGCCAACATATCAACTCTGATGATACCCGCCGCCCAGCGCAGAGGTGAGTTGCAACGTAGCATCCAGCCACTGGCCGTGCAGAGTAATGCCGTTAATCTGCTCCTGAAGCAGCGGTAGCCGACTCTGGCTGACCCGCATGCCGGGAATAATCCCCACCTTAAAACGCGCTTCGGCCAACGCCACAATGCGTCCGGCATCCTGCTCGATCTGCTGCTGGCGTAGATTCTCGTCCGCCAGCGTCTCAACCTGCACTGCCGCTTTCTCTACCTCGTTGACCGCGTCTACCACCGCCTTGTTGTAGCTGGCAACGGAGAGGTTATGCTCCTCTTCGGCAATGTTCAGGCTGGCATTCAGCCGCCCACTGTCGAAAATCGGCAGCGTCAGCCCGCCGGTGACGCCCATCTGCTGCGCAGAGTGGCGGAAGAGATCGCTCAGATGCAGGGCATCCTGCTGAAGAAACGCCATCAGGTTAAGATCCGGGTAGAAAGCGGCCTTCGCCGCCTCCACGCTGCTGAGCGAGGACTCGATGTACCAGTGTGCCGCCTGCAGATCCGGGCGACGGGCCAGCAGCTCGTAGCCCAGCTGCGGCGGCATCTTGCCCTCAACTTTCGGCAGCCCGACCGGCTCCAGATGCAGCGTGGCCGCGCTGCTGTTCGTCAATGCTATCAGACGGGCTTCCATCACCCGCATTTTACCCCGGGCCTCGCTCTGCTGCTGGCGGGTTTTCTCCTTGTCGATGCTGTTTTCAGCATCTGCCACGGAAGAAGTAATGCCCGCCTGATGAAGCTGGCGGTCAGCGGCAACAACCGTCTGCTGGTCACGTTCGATCTCGTCCAGCACCTGACTGATGGCGGCCTCGGTCTGCCACTGCCAGTAGAGGCGTGCCACGCTGGTCGCCAGCAGCTGTCGCGTCTGCTGACGCTCGGCTTCGTGAGCGCGAACGTCGCCAATGCGGGCGGCAACCTCATCGCGGTTTTTGCCCCACAGATCCAGATCCCAGCCGGCAGTTAAGCCGAAAGTGCCGTTGGTATACCAGGGTCCGGTGGTACCGGCAGCGGGATCGGTTATGGCAAACGGCCCCATCAACCCCTCGGCAGACATGCGCTGCCGCTCGACGTCGGCGGAAAAATCAACTTCGGGGCCCTCGTTGGCGGCGACGCGCTGGGCCTGCGCTTCGGCGAGGTGGATCCGCTGCTCCGCAACCTGCATATCCGGGGCGTGGGCCAGGGCGCGTTCAATCAGGGCGTTAAGCTGCGGATCGTGATACGCCTGCCACCACTGGCTCTGTGGCCAGCCCGCGGCCAGCGCCGGAGGTAAGCTATTGCTAGCCGCCGCTGCCGGGGCTTGCTCTTTCAGGGGAACGACGCCGTCATGCATGGGCGCGCACCCGCTGAGGATCAATACCAGCGGGAAGCACGCCGCAGCGGCGATGATAAAGGGACGACTCATAGACACGCTCTGTCAAACCAGGGCGTTGCAGAGTACACACACTTTTATCTGGTTTTTTAGGTAAGCGTGGCAAAACACGGCTGGTCATAAAAAGACACAGCTGGAAAAACATTCATCTTATCAATGAAATAAGATGAATCTATTCTTGCAGAATATGGTTAGCGGCAGCCTCGATGGCCATCGCGATCTCCGCCGACCGCTTCAGGGTACGGATCTGGCTAAACAGGCCGTCGGCTTCCGCATACTCCTTGCGTAAATAGCCCAGCCACTGCTTGATGCGTGCTACGTGATACATCCCGGTATCGCCCTGCTTCTCAAGCTGGCTATACTGCTGGAGCAGGCCAACCACCTCCGGCCAGGGCATACGCGGCGCGTTATATTTGATCACCCGGCTGAGGTTAGGCACGTTCAGCGCACCGCGGCCAATCATCACCGCGTCACAGCCGGTCGCCGCCAGGCAATCCTGCGCACTCTGCCAGTCCCAGATCTCACCGTTGGCAATCACCGGGATGGTCAGCCGCTTACGGATCTCGCCGATCGCCTGCCAGTTGATGCGCTCCGCTTTATAGCCATCCTCTTTGGTGCGGCCGTGGACCACCAGCTCGGTCGCCCCCGCCTGCTGTACGGCATCGGCAATTTCAAACTGCCGCGCACCGCTGTCCCAGCCGAGGCGTATTTTTACGGTCACCGGCAGCGAGGCGGGCACCGCCTCACGCATCGCTTTCGCGCCGCGGTAGATAAGCTCAGGATCTTTGAGCAGCGTCGCCCCGCCGCCGCTGCCGTTCACCAGCTTTGACGGACAGCCGCAGTTGAGATCGACTCCGTACGAGCCAAGCTCCACGGCACGGGCGGCGTTCTCCGCCAGCCACTGCGGATACTGACCCAGCAGTTGGATGCGCACCGGCGTGCCGTTGCGCGTGCGGCTCTGGCGATGCAGCTCCGGACAGATTTTATAGAACGACTTTACCGGCAGCAGCTGATCGACCACGCGCAGAAATTCGGTGATGCAGAGATCGTAATCATTTACCCCGGTCAGCAGCTCGCGCACCAGCGAATCGAGCACGCCTTCCATCGGTGCCAGTAATACACGCATAACGTTACCCGTCAGAAAAGAGGCGCGTATGGTAGCGCCTCTGGCGCATGGGTGAAAGGGGCTTTATCGCCCGGTTTCCGCCTAATCTTGTATGAATGCCTGACGTTCCATTTGGGAATATTTGGTATGCTCACATTTCATGATGTGATCGATAGCACAGTTATCGAATCAATTGTATGATGAATGCGTTTCATCAGAGGCTTTCACCATGTCCAAATCGTTAACCATTGTCTGGCAGTATCTTCGTGCTTTCGCGCTGATCTATGCCTGCCTGTACGCCGGGATCGCTATCTCCGCCCTGCTGCCCATCACCATTCCCGGCAGCATCATCGGCATGCTGATCATGTTCTTCCTGCTGGCGCTGCAAATCCTGCCGGCAAAGTGGGTTAACCCCGGCTGCTACGTGCTGATCCGCTATATGGCGCTGCTGTTTGTGCCTATCGGCGTGGGCGTGATGCAGTACTACGACGTGCTGCGGGCGCAGTTTGGCCCCGTGGTGGTCTCCTGCGCCATCAGCACGCTTGTGGTCTTCCTGGTGGTGAGCTGGAGCTCGCACCTGGTGCACGGCGAGCGCAAGGTGACGGGTGATAAAGGAGCCAAACCGTGATGGAAAATATCTGGTGGTCGCTGCCGCTGACCCTGGCGGTCTTCTTTGCGGCCCGCAAGCTGGCGGCGCGTTTTAAGATGCCGCTGCTCAACCCGCTGCTGGTGGCGATGGTGGTGCTGATCCCCTTCCTGCTGCTGACCGGCATCCCCTATGAGCGCTATTTCGCCGGGAGCAAAATTCTTAACGATCTGCTCCAGCCCGCGGTGGTGGCGCTGGCCTACCCGCTGTATGAGCAGCTGCATCAGATCCGTGCCCGCTGGAAATCGATTATCTCCATCTGCTTTATCGGCAGCGTGGTGGCGATGGTAACTGGCACTACTATTGCCCTGCTGATGGGCGCCACACCGGAGATCGCCGCCTCGGTACTGCCAAAGTCGGTTACCACGCCAATTGCCATGGCGGTAGGCGGCAGCATCGGCGGCATTCCGGCTATCAGCGCGGTCTGCGTGATCTTCGTAGGTATTCTTGGCGCGGTATTTGGCCATACCCTGCTGAATCTAATGCGCATTCGAACCAAAGCGGCGCGCGGCCTGGCGATGGGTACCGCGTCTCACGCGCTGGGCACGGCACGCTGCGCAGAGCTGGATTATCAGGAGGGCGCATTCAGTTCGCTGGCGCTCGTGCTCTGCGGGATTATCACCTCGCTGATTGCTCCCCTGCTCTTTCCGCTGATCCTCGCACTGGTGGGCTAAAATTTGCGATGCGTCGCGCATTTTTAATTTGAATTTCATAAGTTGCATATACAGTGTGATTTAAATCACATATAAAGAGCCTCGCGCTCTTTACACTGGGCTCCCATTACACTGCTATGAGGCAACGCCATGCATTCACGTTTTCACTCGGCTTTCGCTACCCTTGCGGAGGATCTGCAATCTGCTTTAGCACCCCTTCTTGCGGATGACCATTTTCCCGCCATGCTGAGCGCAGAGCAGGTGAAGGCGCTGACAAGCGCCACGGGGCTGGATGAAGACGCGCTGGCCTTTGCGCTCCTGCCGCTGGCTGCCGCCTGCGCCCGGGCCGATCTCTCGCATTTTAACGTCGGCGCTATCGCCCGCGGGGTGAGCGGCACGTGGTACTTCGGCGGCAACATGGAGTTTCTTGGCTCCACCATGCAGCAGACCGTTCACGCCGAGCAGAGCGCCATCAGCCATGCCTGGCTGCGGGGCGAAAAATCCCTGGTCGCCATCACCGTTAACTACACCCCCTGCGGCCACTGCCGCCAGTTTATGAACGAGCTGAACAGCGGCCTCGACCTGCGTATTGCTCTCCCCGGCCGCGATCCGCATACGCTGGCGGATTACCTGCCCGACGCCTTTGGTCCCAAAGATCTTGAGATTAATACCCTGCTGATGGATGACGAGGATCACGCCTTCCCGGTAGAGGGAGAGGCGCTGGTCAAAGCGGCCATCACCGCCGCCAACCAGAGCCACGCGCCTTACAGCAACGCCCCCTCCGGCGTCGCCATCGAGTTGAGCAACGGGCAGATTTTCGCCGGGCGCTATGCGGAAAATGCGGCTTTCAACCCGTCCCTGCCGCCGTTACAGGGGGCGCTCAATCTGCTGAGCCTGAACGGCTATGACTATCCGGATATGCGCCGTGCCGTTCTGGCCGAGCGCCCGGACGCGCCACTCACCCAGTGGGACGCGACCTCCGCCACGCTGAGAGCGCTGGGCTGCCGCTACGTTGAGCGTGTGGCACTGCCAGCCTGAGCTGGCGGCAATAACACAATGAAATGATTGTGATGAAAATCCCCGCAGTTGAATCGCTGATTCTTGCGCTTCCTCTGCGGGTACAGTAGCCTGAATGAAATTTCATCTCTGCATCGAGCTATCTGCATGTTAAAGCGTTTGTTATACAGCCTGTTAGTCATCATCGGCTTGCTGCTGTTAACCGCGCTTGGTCTCGACCGCTGGATGAGCTGGAAAACCTCGCCGTGGATCTACGACGATTTGCAAGATCTGCCCTACCGCCAGGTTGGGGTCGTACTGGGTACCGCCAAGTATTACCGCACCGGCGTCATTAATCAGTACTATCGTTACCGCATTCAGGGAGCGCTGAACGCCTACAACAGCGGCAAGGTGAACTACCTGCTGCTGAGCGGCGACAATGCCCTGCAGAGCTATAACGAGCCGGTAACCATGCGTAAGGATCTGATTGCCGCCGGGGTTGACCCGCAGGATATCGTGCTCGATTACGCGGGCTTTCGCACCCTGGACTCCATTGTGCGTACGCGTAAGGTCTTCGACGCCAACGACTTTATTATCATCACCCAGCGTTTCCACTGCGAGCGTGCGCTGTTCATTGCCCTGCATCGGGGCATACAGGCCCAGTGCTACGCCGTGCCCTCGCCGAAAGATATGCTGACCGTGCGGGTACGGGAGTTTGGCGCTCGCCTTGGCGCGCTGGCGGATCTCTATATCTTCAAACGCGAGCCGCGCTTCCTTGGCCCGCTGCTGCCTATCTCGTCGTTGCAGGACGTACCGGACGATGCCCAGGGCTACCCGGCGGTGACGCCGGAGCAGCTGATGGATATCCAACCGAAAGCGAAAAAGTAGTGCTCAGAAGGCGATATTATCCGCCCAAGCGGTGGCGCGCTTCATGGTCTCTATCACCGTTTCAGGCGTCAGGCCGAGGCTTTTTGCTACCCTGTTAACCTCTTCCCAGCGCTGCTGTTCATAGAGGCGGGCCAGATCCAGGAACGGATAGAGTACCCCCTCATCCTCGGTCAGGGCTTGCATTACCCGCTCCGACAGCGCGATCTGCTTAACCAGATCCTCCAGCGCGATGCCGAGAATAGCATCCAGCAGTGAAAACAGACCGCAGAAGAAAGCGTCATGGGAGAGCGACTCTCGCCCCGCCGCTTTGGCAAGCAGCTCGCAGAACATGCCCCGCACCAGGCTCATATGGTATAGCTCGGTGGTTTTCACGTTGGCGATGCTGGTCAGACAGGAGATCGAAACAAAACGGCGCAGCTCGTTAAAGCCAAGATAGAGCAGCGTATCCTTGAGGGTGCTGTTCTTCACCATCTCAATGCCGCGGGTGTTATAGACCACGTTGCGGGCGTAGCGCATCAAGGTGTAGGAGAGGCTAATGTCGCTCTTCAGATAGTTTTCGATTTTTGCCAGGTCAGGATTCTCTGCGTTGACCTCAGCGATAAGCTGTATCTGCAAAACCTTATTCTGCGATAGCCGCCTGTTTTGCAGCACCTCGGGCTTGCTGTAGAAGTAGCCCTGAAAGAGATCGAAGCCAAACTCTCTGTATTGATCGAACTCCTCCTGAGTCTCGACCTTTTCGGCCAGCAGGGTAACTTTGCCCAGGCGATCGCGGTTTTGTGTGATATAGCGCGCTATCTCTTCAAAACGTTGCGCCCGGATATCAAATTTAACAATGCTGATGTAGGGAAAAAAGCGTTCCCACTCGCTTTTGAGAGCAAAGTCGTCGAGGGCGATCTGGAAGCCGCCAGCATAGAGGCGCCGCACGGCGGCCAGCAGAGCGTCATCCGGCGTCGCCGTCTCGAGGATCTCAATCACTACCTTGTCATGAGGCAGCGCATCGGCGAAGCCCTGCACAATCATCTCGCCGGGAAAGTTGATGTAGCAGGTGTGCTTGCCCACCAGCGACGGCAGCGGCGTAGAGAAGAAGAGATCGGAGATAATTTGCCGGGTCGCATACTCAGACGAGACGTCTGGAAACCGGTTGGTCAGCCCGTCACGAAACAGCAGCTCCCAGCCAACGGTCGCCATGTTTTTGTCAAAAATGGGTTGTCTCGCAACAAATGAGTACATACTCCTCTCCATGGCATATGTCGGCGGCAAAACTTAACTATAGCTAAAACCACCCTGAGATCGAGCGCTCAGGCCGCGCTAGCTCACACTTTAGTGCGTAACGCTTTTAGAAAAAAGGTTGATGACCAGTACTCCGGCACAAATTAGCGCCATCCCGCCAATGGCGGGCAGGTCCAGCTTCTGGCCGCTGAAGATCCACCCTGCGGCACTAATCAGTACAATACCGACTCCGGACCAGATGGCATAGGCAATGCCGGTAGGAATGTACTGTATCGTCTGGGACAGAAACCAGAACGCTACCGCATAGCAGCCCAGCGTTGCCGCCGTCGGCCAGAGTTTGGTGAACCCCTCCGAATAGCGCATCAGCGTTGTGCCAATCACCTCTGCCACAATGGCGATCCCCAGATGAACATAAGCGTGCATAAACCCTCCTCCTTTGAATCAATTTGTAAAATATGCCACCTGCCGTTACATCTCGCTACTTTTAAACCTCCCCCGTAGGGCATCTATACTGTTACTGACACAGGAGGTTATTCATTGTGAGAATTCTACGCTATCTATTCACCAGTCCGGAAAAGCTGCTCCAGGTAACCGATCACCGTGACGTTCAGGAATCTATCGACGACGGAGAGCGGATCATTATTGATGAGGACGGCAGGGCGCGGGTTAACGTACGCAGCCAGGCCGTGAAGGAGGATTTTATCCGCCATGTCGATGCGCTAAAGAGGGCATAAAATGGCGACAGCAATATTTATGGTATTGATGGTTTCCGGCTACTGGTACACCAGCCGCGATCTCTCGACCCGTTTCAAACTGCGGCGCTCCTTTGGCTGGGACGTCTACTTTCTGGTGGCCCTTTACGGCTGCATCTTTATGCTACAGGGGATCATTGCTACCGCGCTGGTATGGCTGCTGCTGCTGTTCTCATCCATGGGCATGGATGCGCTGCCGCAGTGGTTTGGTTATGAAGAGCACCGTCTACAGGTGACCTTCATGAACTGGAGCTTCCTCGGCATCCAGGCGCCGGTAGTGATCATGCTGGCCTTTGCCACGCTCTTTTGCCTTTACCGCTCCAACTGGGCGGGCAGCGCTCGCCTCGACAGCAACAGCCGTCGCCAGCTGTATAAGTTTCTGACGCGTGGCAACGGCGTCGAGGGGCTGCTCTATCAGTGTATGGAGACAGGCCAGCTGGCGTGGATCACGTTGAAGTCGCAGCGGGTCTATATCGGTATGATCCATGGCGCAACGCTTGACGATACCGAAGTCAGAAATATTGAGCTGATCCCGATGCTGAGCGGCCACCGGGACCGTCACTCCCACCAGCTCAATATTGAGAACAACTATAGCGCCTGGTATGCCAAGCATAATATTAACCTCGACACCGAGCCGCAGTCGGCGCTGGATTTTCGCAAGGTCATCCTGCTGGATGAGGTTGAGAGCCTGTCGCTGTTCGATCCGGCGCAGGTCATGGCGATGGGTATTAAAGAAGAGCCGCAGGCGTAACCTCAACAGGAAGGCCCTATGCGTAAAACGTCCCCGCCCGATCAGAATCCGCCTCCGGTGCGGGAGAAGCATGTCTGGTTAAGCTTCGAAGCCAACATACGCCGTATCGGCTTTTTTGTGCTGCTTTTCATTGTGCTGGCCGCCCTAAGCGGTCTCTTCTCCCGGGGCCACTTTAGCCACGTTGAACGCAGCAGCGCCGACAATACGCTGACCCTGAGCTATGAGCGGTTTAATCGCCAGCAGAGCGATGTCGATATGGAGATTTCAACTACGGCAGCCGCTGGCGACACCCTTACTCTTACTCTCGGCGGTGACTTTATGCAGGCGTTTAAGATCGCTACGCTCCAGCCGCAGCCGGATAAAACCTGGAGCGAGGGCAGCAGTCTGGTACTGGAGTACAAACGTAGCAACCTGCCCTCCGGCGGAAAAGTGTGGCTGGGCCTGCTTCCACAGCAGCCCGGCAGCAGCACGAGCACCGTCACCATCAACAACGGCCCGGCCCTCTCTTTCTGGCAGTTTACCTATCCTTAGGAGCGCAATATGGAAATGGTTCTCAGAGCGTTGGCTATCTACCTGGTGTTAATGGTGGTGTTTAAGATTGCTGGACGGCGGGCGCTGATGCAGATGACTTCATTCGATCTGATCCTGCTGCTGATTATCAGCGAGGCGACGCAGCAGGCGCTGCTGGGCAATGACTTTTCCGTTACCGGCGCTGCGCTTACCATTATTACGCTGGTGGTAGTGGATATGCTGTTTGGTTACCTGAAGCGGTATCTGCCGGGTGTTGAAGCGACCATCGACGGCACGCCGGTGATCCTCGTGGAGAATGGACGACTGCTTGAGAAGAAGATGAAACAGGCTGACATCTCCTATGACGATATCATGGCTTTTGCCCGTAACGGCCAGGGGATCGATAAGCTAGCGGATATCAAATACGCCATTCTGGAACAGAACGGCCATATCTCTATCATTCCAGCCAATAAATAAAAAAACCGGCCAGCAGGGCTGACCGGTTCTCTATAAGCCTGAGCTACTTTTTCTCAGGCTTTTTGTCACCGGACTCCGGCGACTCGGAAGGATCGTCTTTTTCAACGTTCAGGGAGTAATCAATACGCATAACGCCTCCTTATTTTTTGCCTTCGGCGATACCGGTGAGTTTCACATCGGTCTGTTTCTCTTCGTTCAGCGTCTCTTCCAGCAGCTTAGCCGCCTCTTTGTAGCCCAGCTTCAGGGCGAGGGTACGCAGCGTACCGTAAGAGGCGATCTCGTAGTGCTCGACTTTTTGCGCCGCACCAATCAAACCCTCGTCGCGCAGTTCACCTGCTTCAATGGACTCGATAATCTCCTGGGCCTCTTCCACCAGACCCTCAAGGGCGTGGCATTTCATGCGACGAATACGTAGGCCTTCGGTTACTTCAACAATTTGGTCGAGTCGCTCAATCTGTCCGTTAGTCTCTTCCAAATGAGTTTTAAAAGCGGCAATCAATTGTTCTGAGGTCGCTGCACGTGCCAGTTTTGGCAGCGCACGCGCTATTTGTTTCTCGGCGCTGTATATGTCTGACAGTTCATGAATAAAGAGATCTTCAAGTGTTTTTACCGTTGGCATAATTAATTCCTCTTTAGGTCGCCGGGATGGATCCTTAATTAAGTGTGGCAATCCTGTAAAGATAATTACAGGATTGCCACCGACAGTCAGTAGATATTTATTTAATCGGTTGCAAATTAATTAAATAATCTCTATGTGCTACGGTCAGGAGGAACGACCGCCGCTGTGACTGTTTTGTCCGCCTTTCTTACCTGCTTCAGAAGCGCGCTGCGGGTCGTTTTTGAAGTTCCCGCCGCTCTGCTGCCCGCCTTTACGGCCTGCTTCAGATGCACGCTGTTTATCTTCTGCAAAGTTTCCTGAACCGCCACGATGTTGTTGGGCCATAATATACTCCTTCCACATACAGTTTTGGTTAAAAATAGAGGGAAGTCATTCCCCCGTCAGGCATGTTTAACTGTAGCCATAATTCCCCCGCCTTCAAGTCAAAAATCCATGGAAATATCGCCAGCGAAGCATACCAGGAGCATTCCGAGAGGAATAATTTTTCCTTATAATGATAAATCAAGCAGATAGCAGAATATATATATCAGCGAAGCGGTAAATATATTCTCTCGGCTAAATATTGCAAAATATGTCTGCCCGTAATAAAAAAGCCCACCAATGAGGCGGGCTTTGATAAGCAGGCGAAAAATATAGGGTTATTTTTTACGCGCGTACTTCAGCGAGTCCAGCGCCACGGCGAAGATAATGATCCCACCCTTGATGATGTACTGCCAGTACGGGTTAACGCCGATATAGGTCAGACCGTAGTTGATAACGGTAAAGATGATTACCCCGGTCACTACCCCGAGCACCGTACCGACGCCGCCGCTAAAGGAGACCCCGCCTACCACGCAGGCGGCGATGGCATCCAACTCGTACATAAAGCCGAGGTTGTTAGTCGCCGAGCCGATACGGCCCGCTTCGAGCATCCCGCCGAAGGCATAGAAGACGCCGGACAGGGCATAGATCATCAGCAGGTTCAGCGCCACGTTAACGCCGGAGACCTTTGCCGCTTCCGGGTTGCCACCGATAGCGAAGATATTTTTGCCGAAGCGCGTCTTGTTCCACAGGATCCAGACAAAGGCCACGGCAATCAGCGCGTAGAAGGTGATGTAGGAGAGGCGGAAGCTGCCCAGCGCGACAAACCCCTGGGTAAAGGTTGAGAAGCCGCTGTCGAAGCCGGAGATCGGCGATGCGCCCACGAAGTCATAGTAGAGGGAGTTGATACCGTAGACGATGATCATCGTACCCAGGGTGGTGATAAACGGCGTCACGTTCAGATAGGCGATGATAATGCCGTTCACCAGACCAATGATCGCACCAATTACGCAGACGATAGCGATAACCGCGATAATCGGCATGGTGGCCATCTCAGGGAACACCTTGTTGGCGTTCTCCATCGACTGGAGCAGCGTTGCCGCGACAACTGCCGCGAGGCCAACCTGGCGTCCGGCAGAGAGGTCGGTCCCCTGGGTGACGATCAGCCCCGCCACGCCCAGCGCAATAATAATACGCACCGAGGACTGGGTCAGAATGTTACTGAGGTTCAGCAGGCTCAGGAACGTGGGATCCTGGAAGATAATAATGGCCAGCAACACTAAAAGAACGACGTAGAGACCGCCCTCTTTCAGGTAAGTGAGAAAACTCTTTTTATTTAGCGCACTCATGAGAAGCCCCTGATCTTAAAGGTGCAAAGACGCAAGACGTAAAATTTCGTTTTGCGTTGTCGTTTTAGTGTCAACAATTCCGGCAACGAGGCCATTGCTCATAACCAAAATACGGTCGGTGATACCCAGCAGCTCTGGCATTTCAGAGGAGATGATAATGATCCCCTTCTCCTTCTTCGCCAGCTCAGCTATCAGCTGGTAGATCTCAAATTTTGCCCCCACGTCGATACCGCGCGTCGGCTCATCCAGCATCAGGATCTCCGGCTGGGTCAACAGCCAGCGGCCGATGATGACCTTCTGCTGGTTGCCGCCGGAGAGAGAGCCAATCTGCGTGCGGTGGCCCGGCGTTTTGACGCGCATTGAATCGATCACCCACTGGGTGTCGCTCTTCATGCGGCTGTTATCCAGCAGGCCAACTTTATTTTTGTAGTTCTGGATGTTGGAGATAAGGGAGTTAAAACCGATATCCAGATAGGCGTAGATCCCCGTCGAGCGACGCTCTTCGGTTACCAGCGCAAAGCCGTTGTTAATCGCTTCGTGGGCGGTATGGTTATTGATGGTTTTCCCGTGCAGGGTGATAGTGCCGCCCGACTTTTCGCGGATGCCAAACAGGGTCTCCACGATATCGGTACGCTTGGCCCCCACCAGCCCGGCGATGCCGAGAATTTCACCCTTGTGCAGGTCAAAGGAGACGTCGCGAATAGAGGGCTGGCGCAGGGAGGTCAGGTTGCGCACCTCCATGATCGTCTCTCCCGGCGTATTCTGCTTGTCCGGGAAACGCTGGTTCAGCGAGCGGCCTACCATCATGGCGATGATTTTGTCCATATCCAGCCCTTCCAGCGGCTGGGTGGCAATCCACTGGCCGTCGCGCAGGATGGTGATCTCGTCGCAAAGCTGGAAGATCTCCTCCATTTTGTGCGAGATATAGACGATACCGCAGCCGCGCTCTTTCAGCTTACGGATAATTTTAAACAGATGGTTGACCTCTTTTTCGGTCAGCGAGGAGGTCGGCTCATCCATGATGACGATTTTGGCATCATAGGAGAACGCCTTCGCAATTTCGATCATCTGCATTTGCGAAACGGAGAGGGTTCCCACGCGGGCGCGCGGATCGATATCGATATCCAGCTCGTCGAAAATCGCTTTGGTGTCGCGGTACATTTTATCCTGATCGACAAACACGCCTTTGGTGGGGTAACGCCCCAGCCACATGTTGTCCATCACCGACCGCTGCAGCACCAGGTTAAGCTCCTGATGCACCATAGAAATACCGTTTTCCAACGCCTCTTTAGTCGAATGAAAATCGATCTCTTTGCCCTGGAATAGAATGCTGCCGGAATCTTTTTGATAGATCCCAAAAAGGCATTTTAATAGCGTTGATTTCCCTGCGCCGTTTTCACCCATCAGGGCGTGAATGGAGTGCGGACGCACTTTTAAATTAACGTTATCGAGTGCCTTAACGCCGGGAAATGACTTGTTGATGCCGCTCATTTCCAACAAGAATTCACCTGACGACTGAGTAGTATCGCTGACCATAATTATACCTTGTTGGCCTCGCACATCGCGTTATAAAAGGGCGCATCAAGATGCGCCCAGTGAAAGCAGAACAATGAATTATTTATTGCTGAACTCAGAGAGGTTCTCTTTATCCACGCCTACGTATGGGATACGGACGATTTTCTGTTCCAGCTTCCAGTTGGTGCCGTCAGCTGCGCCTTTGCCGTCGGCGAGGTTTTTCGCCAGATCAAAGGTGGCTTTCGCCTGGTTGTTGGCATCGTTCAGAACGGTACCGGCCAGCGCACCGGATTTCACCAGCGCCAGCGCTTCTGGCAGGGCGTCAACGCCGAATACCGGAATAGAGGATTTGTTGTGTGCCTTCAGGGCTTCTACCGCACCCATCGCCATGGCATCGTTGTTCGCGATAACCACTTCGATTTTGTTGGCGTTCGGGCCAGAGAGCCATGCATCCATCTTATCTTTCGCCATCGCGGTATCCCACATGGCGGTATCGAGCTGCAGCTGTTGGGTTTTCACACCCTTGTCGTTCAGCTCTTTGATGACATAGGTAGTACGCGCTTCAGCATCCGGGTGGCCCGGCTCGCCTTTCAGCAGTACGAACTGGATCTGGCCATCTTTGTTCAGGTCCCAGGTCGGGTTCGCCGCCCAGTGTTTAGCGATCAGGTCGCCCTGAATAATGCCGGACTCTTTTGAGTCGGTACCGACATAGTAGGCTTTGTCATAGCTATCCAGCGCCTTGCGGGATGGCTCTTTGTTGAAGAAGACGATCGGCACGTTCTGGCCGCGCGCTTTCTCGATAACCGTACCTGCGGCCGCCGGGTCAACCAGGTTAATCGCCAGCGCTTTAACGCCCTTCGCCAGCAGAACGTCGATCTGGTCATTCTGTTTTGACTGGTCGTTCTGCGAGTCGTTCATCAGCAGCTGAACGTCCGGCGTCTCTTTCGCATCTTTCTCAATTGCTTTACGCACAACCGACATAAAGTTGTCGTCATATTTATAAATGGTCACGCCAATGCGGGTATCTGCCGCATGTGCTGCCGCGCCAAAAAGCATGCTTGCCATTACGGCAGACAGAGTTAAAACCTTCTTATTCATGGTATCTCCGGTTTATGCAGGGTAGTTCTTGTGAATAAAGATCGGCGGGCAGCAGAATAGTGAAACGTTACTGTCGCCGAAGGTCACTCTAAAAATTGGGTCTTCCGTGTACGGTAACGCTCCAGAAAAGCTTTATTGATTGTCCATTGCGAAGCATCCTGTCTGACCGAACGGCCTGTATTACATGATGTTTCAGGCTCTGGAACGCTGACATCATAGTCAGCGCATTGTTAAGATACTGTGAATTTACTCACAGATTGAAAACGGTTACATACAGCTATGTTATAAGTTAGTGATCGGAGCCACAGTTTGCCGCAGCGCCACTGAATGACGACGCACCAGGGTCGGCATAAAGCAGTGGGTGACGGACAGATCCTGCGTCCCTGCCGCCCCCTGTAACGCCAGCTCGGTAGCCAGCCGGGCCATGGATGCGATGGGATAACGCACCGTTGTCAGCTGCGGATCGGTATAGCGAGCAATAGGGATATCATCGAAACCAATAAGGGACAGATGCTGCGGTACGGCGATGCCGTTATCCTTCAGCGCCGTCAGCGCCCCGGCGGCCATGCTGTCGTTATAGGCGAAGACGGCGGTGAGGTGCAGATTCCGGCCAAGCAGTTCAACCATCGCCGCCTCCCCACCCTGCATATCCGGCGCGCCTACCCCGACCCAGCCATCAGGTGCGTTGATACCCTGCTCGGCCAGCGCCTGACGCCAGCCCTGCTGACGCAGATCGTTATCTTCGATACGGTGGCTGGAGCCAAGGTAGCCCACGCGCTGGTGCCCCTGAGCAAGCAGCATCCGGGTGGCCATCACCGCCCCGCTGACGTTATCCAACGCAACGCAGCGGTGGGCGTAGCCGGGAACCACACGGTTGATCAGCACCATGCCGGGGATCTGCTCCATAAAGCCGGCCAGCTCCTCATCGCTTAAGGCTTTGGAGTGGACAATCAGGGCGTTACAGCGCTGGCGGATGAGGATCTCGATAGCGTGACGCTCTTTTTCCGCTTCATGATAGCTGTTGCCGATCAGGAGATACTTCTGGTGCTGCTGGGCCACGGTGTCCACCGCCTTAACCAGCGCGCCAAAGAAGGCGTCGGAGACGTCCATCACCACCACGCCAATGGTATCGCTGACCTGGGTCGCCAGCGCCTGGGCGTTGGCATTCGGACGATAGCCCAGCTGTGCCACCGCCTTCATCACCGCTTCACGGGTGTCAGGGCTGACCATCGCGCTATTGTTAAGCACGCGGGAGACCGTGGCGACGGAGACGCCCGCACGACGGGCTACGTCACGAATGGTAATCATGCCCGGCCTCCTGATTGAGATTGCAGCAGCTCACAGTTTCCCCCCTGGGTTTAGCAAGAGCGCTATTCTGGCAGGGGGAGCGGAGCCGCTACGTGAGGAAGGTCACAGCACTGAAAACGGTTACATCCGTTTTGTTAATGATTGTGATCCAGATCGTTATCTGGATGTATGAGAGAGTGAAACGCCTGCGGCACGGGCGGTCAGCTTGCGCCATAGCCACTCCACCGGCCCCTGGTGGAAAGCGCGCAGCCAGAGCACGGAGAAGAGAATATTCACCGCCCAGATAGGTGGAATAAATGCCAGCAGCTGTAAGCGGTTAAAGTGCATAAACAGGCCGAAATGATAGAAGATCGTGGTGCAGATCAGGGTTTGAAGCAGATAGTTGCTGAGGGCCATCCGCCCTACGCAGGCCACCGCCAGAACGATACGCCAGCGGCAGATCTGCGGCCAGAAGCCATAGGCCAGCGCCGCATAGCCGATGGTTTGCAGCGGTGCCCCAAGCTCGCGCGGAGCCTGCAACAAAAAGGCGCACCAGCGGTAGGACCAGCCCAGCTGCCACTGAGCAACAATGGCCGGCAGGTTGATCGCTACGCCAGCAAGGATCAGCAGCAACCCGGTTTTACGGTAGTGCCGCAGGCTAAACTGCCCTTTCAGCCAGCCGCTGCGCATCAGCGCCGCGCCCATCAGCATCATGCCCGCCAGCTGCCAGCCATACTGCGCCCCCAGCGCAATCAGGCTGTTGGAGAGCATATCCGCCCGGTTGCTGATGGCTTCATAGCCGCCGTTGGTCTTCCACCAGTACTCATATTGAAGATTGGCCGTATCGGGGATCCATGAGCGGCTGGTCTGGTTCCCGGAGATAAAGCCCAGCAGCAGCAGCACGCCTATGCCAACGAGATAGAGCATGATACCGGTATTAAACAGGCTCTTTATTCCCGGCGCGTCGCGCACCAGCCGCCAGCTAATTAACCCGATCAGCCCGTAGGCCAGCAGAATATCGCCATCCCAAAACAGCAGGCCGTGGATAAAACCCATCAGCACCAGCAGGGTAAGCCGGGACTGGATCCAGCGTTTGCCTTTAACGAGCAGCAGCTGTAACCCTGCGCCAAACAGCAGCGCAAACAAGGTGAGGAATTTTACCTGAGCAAAGAGATCGAGCACCGCCCAGGTCCAGGCATCGCGCAGGGTAATGTCGCCATACCATGCCGGATTAAGATAGGCCGCCTTCGGCAGACCAAAGGCGTTGATATTAAGCAGCAGAATACCGAGGATGGCGACGCCGCGAATGAAATCCAGCGTAACGTTTCGTTCCATGGCGTCGCCTCTGCGCGTCAATGACGGGATCGGTTATGGATGACGCACGGCGCGCAGAAACTCCTGGCGCGTATTCTGGCTGGATTTAAACAGTCCACCCAGCGAGGTGGTGGTGGTTGCACTGGTGGCATCACGAATACCGCGCGCTTTCACGCAGTAGTGTACCGCATCGATAGAGACGGCCACGTTGTTAGTGCCGAGCAGCGTTTGCAGCGCGATGAGGATCTGCTGCGTCAGGCGCTCCTGCACCTGCGGACGCTGGGCGAAGAACTGCACGATACGGTTGATCTTCGAGAGACCAATCACCGCATCTTTCGGGATATAGGCTACCGTCGCCTTGCCGTCGATAGTGACGAAGTGGTGCTCGCAGGTGCTGGTCAGCGTGATATCACGCACCGTTACCATCTCATCCACCTTCATCTTATTCTCAATGACGGTGATCTTCGGAAAGTTTGCGTAGTCGAGGCCAGAAAAGATCTCGTCAACGTACATTTTAGCGATACGGTGCGGCGTTTCCATCAAACTGTCATCACTCAGATCGAGATTTAACAGTTGCATGATCTCGGTCATGTGTCCGGCAATGAGACGTTTGCGGGTTTCATTGTCCAGATCGACCGGCGGACGCAGCGGGGTTTCCAGCCCGTGCGCGACCAGCGCCTCATGGACAAGGGCTGCTTCTTTACTGAGTGATGGCATTAGTTATTCTCCAGCAGGTGTGGCTCTCCTTTGCCGCTAAGGGGGCAAAGTGCGCGATCATTGTGCGTGAGGACGCGGGCAGAATCTAGTATTGCGTCATGATAATTATTGAAATTGCTATAACCTTTCATCTTGACGCCGCCAGACCAGCGCTCCGGCAACAAAAAGCCCTGCGCCTGCCAGACCCAGCGCAGGCTCCAGACGGTGGGTTAGCCAGGTCGATAGCGCCGAGGTCATCGGCCCGATCAGCTGGCCCACGGCATAGCCAGTGGTGAGCAAACCGGCCATATAGCGCGCGTGTCCCGCCGCCAGCTCGCGACCATACAGTAGCGACAGCTGCACGGCACAGAGAAAGCCTCCCCCCACCAGCAGCGCACCGCAGACCAGCCCCGCCATGCCCGGCAGCAGCCAGGCGGCAATCACCCCTACCCCCTGAAGCCAAAGCACCACGGCGAGACGCTGGTGGCTCTCACCCCTATGACGCAGCGCCACGCTGATAGCAATGCCGAGCACCGAGGCCAGGCCAAACACTGGCCAGACAAACTGGGCAAACAGGCTGCCGGGAAAGCGCAGCGCCGCCATCTGCGACAGAAAGGTGGCGGGCAGGATGTAGCCAAATCCGGCCAGGCTATAGCTCCACGCCAGCCGTTTAATATTTCCAGTGAGGTGTAGCGGCTGGGGCTGCTCACCGCTGCGGTGCAAGTCACCCGGCCGGGGGAGATCGCGTGCAATCAGCGTAATTAACCCCAACGCCAGCACGCCATAGACCAGCCAGCCCGCTGCCGCCGACAGACCCTGCGCCTGGATGGCCACCGCCAGCAGGCCGCTAAGGGCAATGCCCGCACCAGGGCCAGCAAACACCGCGGCGTTAAGGCCGGGCCTGCCCGTATGTGCCAACCGGTCGCCGATCCACGCGGCGGTCAGTACCATTGCCCAGCCGCTCATTACGCCGATAACCAGCCGCAGCGCGCCGTGGAGCAGCGGATTAAACGCCAGCGCCGAGAGGAAGGTCAGCAGTACCGCACCAAAGATGCCGACGTAAAGTCTGCGCTCAACATGGCGGCGGGCGCGCATGGCGTCCCACGCGCCGATAAGGTAGCCAAGGTAGTTCATCGCCGCCACCAGTCCCGTGCTGGTCAGGTTAAGCTGACCGTCGCGGATCATCAGCGGCACCTGGGGAGTAAAAGCAAAGCGCCCTATCCCCATCGCCACAATCAGCATCACAAACCCGGCCAGCGCAATACGTACCGCCATAACCGCCTCAAATGTTAACAGAAAGTTACGTTTATGATGCTTGATATTGCTTTTAGGCGGAAGTGAAAGTTTCTCTCCGTTTACGAATTATCTGTATGATTAATCAAACAGACGAAAGTATGACGATCCAAGGAGACAGGCATGGAAATGCTCGAACAACATCGCTGCTATGAGGGCTGGCAACAGCGCTGGCAGCACCACTCCGCCGTACTGAACTGTACGATGACCTTCAGCGTTTTTGTTCCGCCGTCGGCGAACGATGCCCCGCTGCCGGTACTCTACTGGCTCTCCGGGCTAACCTGTAACGATGAGAACTTCACGACCAAGGCCGGGGCGCAGCGCGTGGCAGCCGAGCTGGGGATCGTGCTGGTCATGCCCGACACCAGCCCGCGCGGTGATGATGTGGCCGATGACGCCGGTTACGATCTGGGCAAAGGTGCAGGGTTCTATCTCAACGCCACCCAGCAGCCGTGGGCCGCCCACTACCGGATGTACGACTACCTGCGCGACGAGCTGCCGGCCCTTATTAAAGAGCACTTTAACGTGAGCGATCGCTGCGCCATCAGCGGCCACTCAATGGGCGGCCACGGCGCACTGATCATGGCGCTAAAAAACCCAGGCAAATTTACCAGCGTATCGGCTTTCGCGCCGATCGTTAACCCGGCGCAGGTTCCATGGGGCGAGAAAGCCTTTGGCGCCTACCTGGGCGATAACCGCAGCGACTGGCAGGCATGGGACAGCTGCGCGTTGATGCAGGCCAGCCAGCCGGGAGAGGCTATTCCAACGCTTATCGATCAGGGCGACGGGGATCAGTTTCTGGCCGAACAGCTGCAGCCTGCCCGCCTTGCTGAAGCCGCTCGTCAGACCGACTGGCCGCTTACCCTGCGCGTGCAGCCGGGCTATGACCACAGCTATTTCTTTATCGCCAGCTTTATTGAAGATCATCTGCGTTTTCACGCTCAATATTTGCACGCTAGCTAAGTACCATACTAATATACCTCTCCACGGATGGAGAGTAGTTAAATACTGGTTAACCTGTCTGACAGTGCTGCTACATATAAGCCCTGGCGAGAACAAAATATATTCGTGATCTGCCCAGCAAAAACCTAAAACAGTATTCCAGAAATACCTCTCCCTATTACATCACTTTGCCTTTATCTATTTTCCTTTAGCCTCAGGTGTGACGCCTGTCAGATGCTGATTCATTGATAAATCAAATGAATGGTTGAAATATATTGATTAAGTTTATGAATCGTAACGATCTTTATTTTTCAAAGTTAAATAATTGTAGCACGATACAATTGCCGCACCTTTCTCAGGCATATGCCTACAGAAAATGCACAGCTTATCTATGTTGTTCAGTGCTAACTTACCTATGATGCAGTATTCACACTGTCGGAGGGAGTAATGAACCTTTTTATCTCTAATAAGCTTAAATACTTTATAGCGGTAATGGAGGAAGGCAGCGTAAGTAAGGCCTGCCAGCGGATGCACATATCAAGAACACCTATGAGTAAGGCGATATCGGATATTGAGCAGGCGCTGGGGGTCCCACTGTTTATCAGAACCAAGGAGGGAATGACACCCAGTAAATTTGGCACCATTCTTTATAACAAGATTGTGCCTTACTATAACGATTTAGTTAAAATTGAACACTGCATCCATACTGATGATGGATTACCCGTCACGCGTATAATGTGCAGCAGAAATATTCCAAGATCAATTATTAGCCACCTAAGCGTTGCGCTCGACACATACAATATAAATAATGAGTTTACCCTGGCCGATGAGATCAAGCAGGACGACCTCTCCTCGGAGCTACATTTTTATAATATTGTTATTACTGATAAAAAATTCCCCAGCCAGTACGCCAGCGCTGAATCGGTATCCTTTGATATCTATATCAACTCTACGCCTGCGGCCTGTGAGAAGATGATCCGCGGGGGAGAGGTTGACGTTTATCATGATTTTGATACAGAGAGCAGCGTCACCAATCTCTTCGCACACGATAGAATAAAGTTCAGGAGCTTCAAAAAAGTCTCTGAAAGCGATCTGATTGATATGATGTATAAGGTTAACAACCATAACGCCGTTATCATTTCTACGGATCCGCTGTTAAGCCTGCTTAACGTTAATGGTAGCACCGTATTAAAGCGCAGCGTCATCAACAAGACGTTATGGTTCTACTCGCAGTGGAAAGAAAAAAATAATAAAGAGACGGCGAAAGTAATGTCTACGGTATTTGCCGATTTAAAGAAATCAGGCCGTACCACTAATGAGTTATATCGTTAATTTACTTTTTTTTCTGGCAAACCATCCATTGGCTACGTTTTGCGGCCTGAGCGCTTTTATCGTCTCCTGCTGGTCAGGATATGTCGAAAAAGCCTCACCAGGGAATATTATAATAAGCAGCTTAGTCTGCGTCGTCAGCGCGCTGGCCTTTTTAGATGTGTTGATTCGCGGCAACCACTACCACCTTTTGTTCCCTTTAATAGGGATTATTACCGGTTTTATTGGTCCCTTTAAAATCAGAGCCATTATTACCGGTTTGTTTAAGTATTATTTTTCCTCTGACAATAAGAAATAGGTTGTAATTTTTAGGGGGGCTGGCACCCCCCATTTTTTATACGCTGTTAAAAGCGGTAGTCAACAGCCATGAAATAGCGTCGGCCATCTTCATTATAGCTGTAGTCGTCACGGCTCAGATCTTTATCCGTAAGGTTGAGTACCCCTGCCCGCAGCTTGACGTTTTTCGTCGCCTGCCATGCGCCGCCCGCATTCCAGATCACATAGCCGCCCGGCGTTTTGCCCGTATTGCTCACGTCACGCTTCTCACCGGTATAGTTACCGGTGACGTAGAAGGACCAATCCTGCATTGCCTGCCAGTCCAGGGTACCGTTTGCAGTATGGAACGGCAGCTCCTGCAACGGCTTATCGCCGCCGTCGCTGAGATCGCGACCGTCGTTATAGGTGTAGTTCAGCGTCAGCTTCCAGGCATCGTCAAACGGCACCTTCAGCTCGGTCTCTACGCCGCGAATGCGCGCTTTGTTGACGTTGAAGTAGCGGAACGTCGGCACGCGTTGACCGTTGGCATTGGTATAGAAGCCGACAAAATTAGAGTAGGACGGTGCGGCAGCCGCATCAGCGGTACGGTTGATGCTGATCATGTCGTCAACATCATTCTGGAAGGTGGTAATGCTGCCCTCCACGCCTTCCAGCCAGCCCTCTTCCCCGCTGTAGTAGAGACCCAGCTCAACGCTTTCGCTGGTCTCCGGCTTCAGATCCGGACTACCGACAATCCGACAGCTGCCGCGGCAGGAGTTCGTCGCCCAGTCCGGGCTGAGCTGTAGCAGAGAGGGCGCTTTAAAGGCCGTGGCCCAGCCGCCCTTAACGGTTACGGTATCGGTGGCGTTATAGACAAGGTAGGCGCGCGGGCTATAGTGATCCCCGTAGGTTTCATGATCGTCCATACGAATGCCGGTGGTCAGCGCCAGCGGCTCGAAAATACGCCACTCGTCTTCAATAAACAGCGCGTACTGGCTGGCGGAGGTGTTGCTGCTGCTGCCTCCGGTGAGGTTAACCGGATCCTTGAGCTTGTCGTGACGCCACTCGCCGCCGACGGTCACGAACTGATTAATCATCTCCAGCGGCAGGACATATTTGCCATCCACGGTGTTGTTTTCTGAGGTAATGCCTTTGCTGCCCGGATCTTTATTATCTACCTTCTCGCCATAGAACTTCAGCTCGCTGGTGCCGACGTCCCAGCGGCCATTGTGGCTCAGAGAGTAGTTTTCACGCTCTAGCCGGTTACGATCGAGGGAGTCGGAGTCCCGATCCTGGCGATCAAAGCCATATCCGGCGGTAAAGTCGTGGTTTTCGGACGGCGTCCAGGCAAACTCTACGTTCGCGTCGCGGCTGGTGAAGCCTTCGATACGCGGTGTCTCACCGGTCGCGGTAGTGTCTGACGGCTCCTGCTTATCCTTCTCACGCTTCGCTACGCTGCCGAAGGCCTTCATGCCCAGCACGCCATCCACCAGCGGGCCGCTGGTATAGAACTGGCCGTTGTACGTATCGCCGCGATCGCGTTTCTCCTGGATGGTGGTATCCGCCGAGAGCGTACCGGTCCACTGCTGACCCACCTTCTTAGTGATAATGTTGACCACGCCGCCCAGCGCGTCGGAGCCGTAGAGCGAGGACATCGGGCCGCGTACCACTTCAATACGCTCGATGGCAT
Source organism: Pseudescherichia sp. (assembly GCF_031998825.1). Lineage (GTDB taxonomy): Bacteria > Pseudomonadota > Gammaproteobacteria > Enterobacterales > Enterobacteriaceae > Pseudescherichia. Next base: position 121,183 of record NZ_DAMACX010000003.1, on the reverse strand, counting down.
CCACCGGGATCCAGTTCAGGTCAAAATCGTTGTGGCGGAAGACCGCATTGCGCGAGTTGACGCGCTTGCCGTCGATCAGGATCAGCGTATAGCTGCTGCTCAGGCCGCGAATGCTGACGCCTTTACGGTTGTCGCCCTCGTTGGTGAGCTGTACGCCCGGTACGTCCTGGAGCACATCCTTAAGATTGTTGACCGGCCGGCGCTGCAGGTCCTGCTGCGTCACAACGCTAATACTGGCCGGGGCATCCTTCAGATTCTGCTCCGTGGCGGCGGCGGTCACGACCAGAGTGTCGGACTCACTGTCAACTGCGAAAGCTGGCAGCGCCAGCGCCATGGCGGACGCACAAAGCCCTCCCCGCACGATGGGATTCAACCTAAACATTCCATTTCTCCATGAGATAACTACAACAAATCTAAGAAGTTTTGCTCACAAGGTTTTATCTACTCCCCGCTACGTTGGCGAAGAGAGCGTAACGATAAAGCAAATAATAATGATTATCAATTTAATTGTTAAAAGTTATGTCAAGGAGAGGATTTATGGAGAAATTATGGGCAAAAAAAAGCCCTTTCAAAATGAAAGGGCTTGATAGTGAAAGGATTTATTTGTTAAACCTTTTCGGGAACTCCATGTCCCTATAGCTAACAAATTTCGTTCCGCGCGTCAGCTTGTAGCCGAACCAGATGATCAGGAACAGCGGAATACCGATATAGGTCGCTGCGACTCCGCCCCAGTCTATGCTGTCTTCAAGGAAGGCTTGATAGTTCTGACCCAGGGTGATGATCAGGCAGAGTATAAAGGCAAAGATCGGCCCCAGCGGGAAGAAGCCCGAGCGGTACGGCAGATCGCTCAGGTTATGACCCTGCATAACGTAGCCACGACGGAAACGGTAATGGCTAATAGCGATCCCCAGCCAGGCGATAAACCCGGTCATGCCCGAGGTGTTAAGCAACCACAGGTAAACCGTCTGGTTGCCAAACATGGAGGTCAGGAAGCAAAGCCCAGCAATCACCGTGGTGGCATACAGAGCGTTACGCGGTACGCCGCCATTAGAGAGACGAGCAAAGATACGCGGCGCTTTACCGTCGCAGGCCAGGGTGTAGAGCATACGCGTGGAGGCGTACATACCGGAGTTACCCGCCGACAATACCGCCGTCAGGATCACCGCATTCATTACCGCCGCCGCAGAGAGCAGGCCCGCGTGTTCGAACACCAGAGTGAATGGGCTGACGCTGATGTCTTTCACATCGTTACGCAGCAGGCTCGGATCGGTATACGGAATGATCAGGCTGATGATCAGGATAGCGAATACATAGAACAGCAGGATACGCCAGAACACCTGACGCACTGCACGCGGGATATTCTTCTCGGGATCTTCCGACTCACCCGCCGCGATACCAATCAGCTCGGTGCCCTGGAAAGAGAAGCCCACAATCATCGCCACGCCAATCATGGCGGCAAAACCACCGGCGAACGGTGCATCGCCGATGCCCCAGTTGCTCCAGCCAGCCGGTTTTGCGCCGTGGAAGATGCCGAGGATCATCATCACGCCGACGATGATAAAGATAATGACGGTGGCGACCTTAATTAACGAGAACCAGTACTCCGCCTCGCCAAAGCCTTTCACCGAGATCCAGTTCAGTAAAACGATGGCGGCCAGGAACAGCGCGCTCCAGATCCAGCCCGGCGTGTCCGGGAACCACCAGCTCATCACCAGCTGCGCGGCCACCAGGTCAACGGCGATGGTTACCGCCCAGTTGTACCAGTAGTTCCAGCCCAGCGCGAAGCCAAAGCCCTCTTCGACATATTTCTGACCATAGGTCGCGAACGAGCCGGACACCGGCATATAGGCCGCCAGCTCGCCGAGGCTGGTCATCAGGAAGTAGACCATCAGGCCAATCAATATATAAGAGAGCAGCGCGCCGCCGGGACCCGCCTGGGAGATGGTTGCGCCGCTGGCAACAAAGAGACCTGTACCAATAGATCCGCCAATAGCGATCATTGTCAGGTGACGCGCCTTGAGTTCACGGCGAAGCGTGGGCGCTTGTGTGGTTTTAGTATCGGAAACCATATGAAAATGCTATCCATCAAAAAAATGAGGCGGGATTGTAGCAGACGTCACCCTATCCTTCTGGCTCAAATATGCGGTTATAAGAGACCTTCATGATCGGCAATGGATTATAAGTAAAGCACAGAACCTCTTATATTTCACAGTAGCGCAGAAAGCGTTTCAGGGCGTTAGAGAGATGCTTCTGCCGGTGATGAATGCGCCACAGGGTACGCACCAGACGCGGCAGCGGAATAGCGATCTCCTTGAGCGTGCCGGTCTCCAGCTGCTCGGCAATCACCCGCCGCGACAGACAGCTGATACCCAGCCCGTGGCGCACCGCATGCTTGATAGCCTCCGAGTTGCCCAGCTCCATGCCGAGATGAAACTGCGGCAGGTGGGAGAGCAGCAGATAATCAACCAGTTCCCGGGTACCGGACCCGCGCTCGCGCAGGATCCACGGCGCGCTGGCGAGGCGATCCAGCGTCACCTCCCCCTGCAATAGCGGCGAGGCCGGGGAGGCAAACACCACCAGCTCATCCTCCAGCCAGGGTTCGGATACGATCTCAGCGGTATGGCACGGCCCCTCAATAAGGCCAATGTCGACGCGGAAATCCGCTACTGCGTTAATCACGTCCTGACTGTTGCCCACGCTCATCTCCAGCGGCAGCGCCGGAAAATCACGGCGGTAGCGGGCGATGATCTCCGGCAGGATATAGTTGCCGATGGTACTGCTGGCGTAGACGCGGATCGCCCCGTTATCTTCCCGGAACAGCTGCTCTATTTCTGTGGCCTGTTCAAGCAGCGCCAGCGCGCGGGGATAGAGCAGCCGACCATGCTCGTTAACCATCAGCCGCTTGCCAACCCGGTCGAAAAGCTGCACGTCAAGCTGCCCTTCCAGATCGGTCAGGGCTGCGCTGACCGCCGACTGGGAGAGCGCCAGCATCTGGGAAGCCTGGGTGGTCGAGCCGCTTTTCAGCACTTCAGCAAAAACTGCCAGCTGGCGCAGGGTGATATGCATGGTCACGGTCCTGTTAGGCAAGCGCGTTTGCTTACCACTTATATAGATTAATTATAAATATATAATCAATTTTATTTTTAAGCCAGCTCAACGTAACCTTTTATCCCAACAGAGGAGAAGGTTATGGCTGAACTGACATTAAAACATCATCGTAGCGTGGGGCATCTTGTTCCAGGCCTGGCGTTAAGCGCGGCCGTGGCTGGCGTAGCGCTGTGGAGCGGCACGATCCCTGCCGTCTCCGGTGCCGGTTTTAGCGCCCTTTCACTGGCTATTTTAATCGGGATGGTGCTCGGTAACACCCTTTATCCGCAGATTGGGCGGCCCTGCGAGAGCGGGATTGTGTTTGCCAAACAGCACCTGCTGCGGCTGGGGATCGTTCTGTATGGCTTTCGCCTGACCTTTTCCCAGATTGCTGACGTCGGCGTCAGCGGTATCGTCATAGACGTGCTGACGCTCTCCAGCACCTTTTTACTGGCGTGTTTTCTGGGCCAGAAAGTCTTCGGCCTCGACAAACATACCAGCTGGCTGATCGGGGCTGGCAGCAGCATCTGCGGCGCGGCGGCGGTCTTGGCCACCGAGCCGGTGCTGAAAGCCGAGTCCAGCAAGGTAGCCGTGGCCATCGCGACGGTGATGATTTTTGGCACGCTGGCTATTTTCATCTACCCCGCCCTCTATCCGCTGCTTGCGCACTGGTTTACGCCGGAGAGCTTCGGCATCTATATAGGATCGACGATGCATGAGGTGGCGCAGGTGGTTGCCGCAGGCCACGCCGTTAGCCCAGAGACGGAGAGCGCGGCGGTGATCGCTAAAATGCTGCGGGTAATGATGCTGGCCCCGTTCCTGATCCTGCTTGCCGCCCGCGTAAAGCAGCTGGCTCCGGCCAGGGTCGGTCAATGCGGCAAGATTACGATCCCGTGGTTTGCGATCCTGTTTATTGCGGTTGCGGTATTCAACTCTTTCGGCCTGCTGCCGAAAACCGTTGTCGATATGCTGGTTACGCTGGATACCCTGCTGCTGGCGATGGCAATGGCGGCGCTGGGCGTGACGACGCACATTAGCGCAATTCGCAAAGCGGGGGCGCGGCCGCTGCTGATGGCGCTGCTCCTTTTTGCCTGGCTAATCGTTGGCGGCGGCGCCATAAACCTGGTGGTTCATTATTTAATAACATAAATCAATACATTCTACTGTAGCGAACCCGCTATCATACGCCTTTGTTTTTACCTGCGGGTTTTACAGGAGTAGTAGATGAAATTTATTGGCGCGCACGTTAGCGCGGCGGGCGGCGTGGCAAATGCCGCCGTACGTGCGGCAGAGATCGGGGCCACCGCCTTTGCCCTGTTTACCAAAAACCAGCGCCAGTGGCGGGCGGCGGCGCTCAGTAGCGCGACAATCAACGAGTTTAAGGCCGCCTGTGAAAAACACCGCTTTGGTCCAGGGCAGATCCTGCCCCATGACAGCTATCTGATTAACCTCGGGCACCCGGTAGCCGAGGCGCTGGAGAAGTCCCGGGAGGCCTTTATTGATGAGCTGCAGCGCTGCGAGCAGCTCGGCCTGACCCTGCTGAACTTCCATCCTGGTAGCCACCTGATGCAGATCCCGGAGGATGAGTGCCTGGCGCGCATCGCCGAGTCGATCAACATCGCGCTGGATAAAACCGAGGGCGTCACGGCGGTGATTGAAAACACTGCGGGCCAGGGCAGCAACCTCGGCTTTAAGTTTGAACACCTGGCGGCAATTATCGACGGCGTGGAGGATAAATCCCGCGTTGGCGTCTGCATCGATACCTGCCACGCCTTTGCGGCAGGCTACGATCTGCGCGGCAGCGAGGCCTGTGAAAAAACCTTTGCCGAGTTTGATCGCATCGTCGGCTTCCAGTATTTACGGGGAATGCACCTCAACGATGCCAAAAGCGCCTTTGCCAGCCGCGTCGACCGTCACCACAGCCTGGGTGAAGGCAATATTGGCCACGAGGCCTTTAGCTGGATCATGCAGGACGCCCGCTTTGACGGTATTCCGCTGATCCTCGAGACCATTAACTCAGATATCTGGGATGAAGAGATTGCGTGGCTGAAGGCGCAACAGGTACAGACAGCCACGGTCCTGTAGGCCCGGTAAGCGTAGCGCCACCGGGCGCAAAAAAAGGGCAGCCCGTGGGCTGTAATGTTTGTCAGTTAAGCTGTGGGAAAAGGGAAATATGTGACTCTGGTATATGTGTTCCGTTCACCTTATGCAGGGCAGAACATATAACGAGTGTCACACGTGAACGGGATAAGGGGGCCACCGCGGCCCCCTTATCGATCCCCGCGGCCCCGCGGGGAAACCGGTGCTGCGCACTGCGCTCACCTCCCGTCCGGCTGACCGACGGCCGGCTCGACTCGACGTCGTGTCTCGTTTCGCCTCTGGCCGCCCTCCCTGGCGTCCAGTCCTTGTCATCCGGTCTCCGGTTCGCCGGTTTCAGCGGGGACTCAACACCCGCGCTGTTAGACCGGAACTTACAGCAACATTGAAGCCGCTATAAGCACGATATCAAAGCGAGGTGTTGGGTCCGGCTGAAAATCGCCGAGGCGTTCACTTCTGGCCGGGGCAGCCCGCATGGATGCGGGCTGAGGGCGTGACTTACAGGGACGTTGCATCTCGCCCGACCCGGAAGCCGGAAGGGATAAGCAGAGGACAAAATTGCCGGGAGCAATTTTGGACAGCGCTTGCGCTGCCCCCGAAGGGGTGAGCCCCAGGGATGGGGCGAACAATCCGCAAAGCGGCGATTTTCCCTGCCGGGAGCCAGGGTCGCCAGGGTGGTGGCGGCGAGCCACCCTGGCACGTTCACGTGTGTAGGTTTTTCAGAAAAGCACAGCCCATGAGGTGAACGGAAACCACTGCGGCCCCTCATATTCCTCCCTCTCTTCCCATAAAAAAGGGCAGCCCGTGGGCTGCCCTTTTTGATCCAGCAAGCGTTACGCGGTTTTTACCGCCATTTCCGCTTCCGGACGTTTCAGGAAGGCATAGGCCAGACCCGCCAGCAGCGTACCGGCAACAATCGCCACCAGGTAACCCAGCACCGGCGTAATCGCACCCGGGATCAGCAGCACAAACAGACCGCCGTGCGGCGCCATCAGCTTCGCGCCAATCGCCATTGAGATAGCCCCGGTCACCGCGCCACCTACGATACAGCACGGGATCACCCGCATAGGATCGCGCGCGGCAAACGGAATTGCGCCTTCGGAAATAAAGCACAGGCCCAGCACCAGCGCGGCTTTGCCCCCCTCCTGCTGCCCTTTATCGAACTTCTTACGGGCAACCATGGTTGCAACACCCATCGCCAGCGGCGGTACCATACCCGCGGCCATGATAGCAGCCATCGGCGCATAGGTCTGGGTACTCAGCAGGCCAACGCCGAAGGCATAGGCCGCTTTGTTAACCGGACCACCCATGTCGGTACACATCATGCCGCCGAGGATCGCTCCCAGCAGTACCGCGTTCGCCGTACCCATGGTTTGCAGCCAGTGGGTCAGGCCCGTCAGGATACCCGCAACCGGTTTACCGATCAGGTAGATCATCGCCAGGCCAACCACCAGGCTGGAGAAGAGCGGAATGATCAGGATAGGCTTCAGCGCCTCCATGCTTGGCGGCAGCTTCAGCTTCTGGCTGATCGCTTTCGCTACGTAGCCTGCGAGGAAGCCCGCAATGATACCGCCGATAAAGCCGGAGCCAGTGCTGACCGCCAGCATGCCGCCAATCAGGCCGGGAGTCAGACCCGGACGGTCGGCAATAGAGAACGCAATGTAACCTGCCAGCACCGGCACCATCAGCGCGAACGCCGAGCCGCCACCGATCTGCATCAGCGCAGCGGCCAGGGTGTCAGGGGTTTTAAACGCTTCGATACCAAAGGCAAACGACAGAGCGATACAGAGACCGCCCGCCACCACCATCGGCAGCATATAGGAGACGCCGGTCAGCAGGTGACGGTACGCGCCCGCGCCCTCTTTCTTCCCTTCCGTCGCCGCCTGGGCTTTGCCGGAAGGCTGGTAAGGCTTGGCTTCCGCCTGGGCCTTATCCAGCTCCTGCGCGGTTTTCTTCAGCGCCAGACCGGTGGTGGTACGGTACATCGGCTTACCGGCAAACTTCGCCAGATCCACTTCGATATCTGCCGCAACGATCACCAGATCCGCCTCGGCCACCTCTTCCGGAGTGATGGCATTGCCAGCACCCACGGAGCCGCGGGTTTCAACCTTCACCCACCAGCCGCGTTTTTTGGCTTCGGTTTCGATCGCTTCCGCCGCCATAAAGGTGTGCGCTACGCCGGTCGGGCATGCGGTCACCGCCACAATGCGCTTCACGCCGCCGCTCGCCGCCGGGGCGGCAGTCGCAGCGGTGGCGACCGGGGCGCTGTAGACCGCGGCGTGACTTTTCGCCTCGCTCAGGAACAGCTCCGGATGTGCAACGGCGCGGTTTACGTCGCCAAGCCACACCTTCTTGCCGCTCAGGGCGCTGTCGTTTGGCACGCTGGAGCCGAGCACAATCGCCAGCTCCGCTTCATTCGGGTTGTCGATAAATTGCAGATTTGCTTTTTGTGCCGCCGCACCCAGCAGGGTTTTCGCCATGTAAGCGCGAGCCTGTCCAAGAGCGGAGTCAATAATCAGCAGCGTTTTCATTATGCTCTCCTGCTGTTAGTTAAAAGGTTTTAAGTCAACGCGCGCCATCATCGCGGCTAACTGGGTACGATCGGTAATGCCCACGTTACTCTGGCTCACGGCCAGCGCCGCGACAGCGGTCGCAAGGCGTAACGTATGCTCACTGGACTCACGCATCAGCAGGCCATAAATCAGGCCACCAACCATCGAATCCCCTGCGCCAACGGTGCTTACCACCTCCATTGACGGCGGTTTGGCGATCCATTCGCCTGAAGCGTTAACCCACAGCGCGCCTTCCGCACCCAGCGAAATCACCACGTGGGCGATCCCCTGCTCGCGAAGGGCATGAGCGGCTTCAATCACATCTTTCAGCTCAGGCAGCTTGCGCCCGGCCCAGATCTCCAGCTCGCGGCGGTTCGGCTTCACCAGCCACGGCGCGGCTTTCAGCCCGGCGACCAGCGCCTCGCGGCTGCTATCGAAGATGATGCACGGGCACTGGCTGCGCAGGCGGGTCATCCAGTCGGTAAAGGCTTCCGGACTGACGCCGGCCGGCAGGCTACCGCTGACGCAAACCATATCGAACTGGCCCAGCCAGCTCAGGGAGTCGGCGACAAAGCGTTCCCAGTCCGACGGGGTCACTTCAAAACCAGAGAAGTTGAAATCGGTGACCTCGCTATCTTTTTCGGTCAGCTTAACGTTGATGCGGGTACGTCCCTGCACCACCTGGAAACGGTTGGCAATCCCCAGCTCGCTGAACAGCTGCTGGAAGCCATCCTGATTGTCTTTGCCGAGGAAACCGCCAACGGTAACATCAATGCCGAGGTCTTTAAGCACCTTGGCGACGTTGATGCCTTTACCTGCCGCGTGCAGGCCGGTAGTCCGGACGAGGTTCACTTCACCGCGTTCAATTTCCGGGGTGAATCCCACCAGGTCGTAGGCTGGGTTAAGGGTGATGGTGGCTACACGTCTGCTCATTATGCGCCCTCCCCCAGACCGCTCGCGATGGCTTCGCCAATCGCCTGCAGCGCCTGTTCAGCATCTTCGCCCTGCGCGGTAAAGCGCAGGCGATGGCCCTTCTTGACGCCCAGCGCCACTACCTTCATCAGGCTGCGACCGTTGGCCGGCTTGCCGCTGCCGTCCAGGTTGGTGACGGTCACGTCGCTGTTAAACTGTTTAATGGTATTGACCAGCATCGTACCCGGACGAGCGTGCAGGCCGTGCTCGTTACGCACAACAAACTCGGCGTTCAGCACGTCAGCCTTCAGCGCATCATCGCTGGTCAGCAGCGCCAGCAGCGTGGCGGAATCAGCGGACAGCAGGCGGTCAGCTTTATTCGCCAGCAGAATGTCAGCCAGACGCTTCAGCACCGCTTCCGGACCGTTGTCGGTCATCGCCACGCTCACCAGCAGCGCCGCGCGCTCGCCGTTTACGTCAAAGGCGTTTGCCGCCCGGCTGACGGCAATGGCGCTCTGCAGGTTGCCTTCGGCGCTGTCGTTCAGCCAGATACCCTGGCCGAGGTTCAGCGGCTGTTCGCTGATGGCGCGGGTCACGAAGTTAACGTCAACTGCACCGGCCTCTTTCAGGCGTCCGGCGTTCAGGGCTTGCAGAGTCACCAGATCGCTGGCGGCGACGTCGAGGGTCAGCGTCTCGTTATCCAGCTTCATGCCGGCACTCTGCTTTTCACCCATCAGCAGGGCGCGCAGCTCTTCAGCCGTCGTCGCTGACTGTAGCTGGGCTGCGACGTCATCATCGCTCAGAACGTGGGTCAGCTGGCGCAGCAGGCCCAGGTGCTCATCGGAGCTGGCAGCGATACCGATGGCGACATAGGCCACCTGTCCTTCCCCCCACAGGACGCCCTGCGGGAACTGGTAGACCTGCACGCCGGTTTTCAGCACCTGATCACGGGTATCGGTAGTGCCGTGCGGAATAGCGATGCCGTTGCCAAGGAAGGTCGAGGTCTGCTGCTCGCGCGCGAGCATACCGGCCACGTAGCCGTCAGCCACATTGCCCGCCTGCACCAGCGCGCCCGCTATCTGGCGAATAGCCTCTTCTTTATTACCGGCCTGCTGGCCTGGATGGATGTCCTGAACGGATAACTGGAACATGAATCTCCACTCCTGCTGAACTTGAATCGTTTCAGCTAGCTGGTGAAATGGAGCGTCACCGGCGCAAAGAAAGATCGGGCAGATGACGCTGAAACGTTTCACGAAGTCTTGCTCAGACTGCTCCATCGATCAAGGAAACTCTTAATTTAGGTATTAAAATTTAGAGCTAATGCACATTTTTCTACCGCTTGCCGACGCGCTGCTGAACAAAATTTGCCGTCTTCGCGGCCTGTTTCAGCAATGTCAGCCTTAATGATAATTATTTCAAAATAGCGTTTTGCTTTTTTGTGGCAAAACCCGGTCCGATAGCTGTCTATTTTCGCTCCAGCGGCGTAAAATCCGCGTCTCTCTACGATAAACGATAGTCCAAGATGCAAACTTCCCCTGCTGACGCTGCCCCAAGACCCGTTGATTTCACCTCTGCCGCGTTCCTGATCGTTGCCTTCTTAACCGGCATCGCCGGGGCGTTACAGACCCCTACCCTGAGCCTGTTTTTGACTAACGAGGTGCACGTTCGTCCAGCGATGGTTGGCTTCTTCTTTACCGGCAGCGCGGTGATCGGCATCCTGGTCAGCCAGTTCCTGGCCGGACGATCCGACCGTAAAGGCAGCCGGAAAAACCTGATCGTCTTCTGCTGCCTGCTCGGGGTGCTGTCCTGCGTGCTGTTTGCCTGGAACCGCAACTATTTTATTCTGCTGTTCATTGGCGTATTCCTGAGCAGCTTTGGCTCCACCGCTAACCCACAGATGTTCGCTCTTGCCAGGGAGCATGCTGACCATACCGGGCGGGAAGCGGTGATGTTCAGCTCAATCCTGCGCGCCCAGGTGTCGCTGGCATGGGTGATTGGCCCGCCGCTGGCCTACGCCCTGGCGATGGGGTTTGGCTTTACGACGATGTACCTCAGCGCGGCGGTAGCCTATATCGTCTGTGGTGTGATGGTCTGGCTCTTTCTGCCCGCCATGCGTAAAGAGCCACGGCTCGCCACTGGCGTAGCTGAAGCGCCGCGCACCAACCGCTGCGACGCTCTGCTGCTGTTTACTATCTGCACCCTGATGTGGGGCACCAACAGCCTCTACATTATCAATATGCCGCTGTTTATTATTGAAGAGCTGCACCTGCCGGAGAAACTGGCTGGCGTGATGATGGGCACCGCCGCCGGGCTGGAGATCCCAACGATGCTGATTGCAGGCTACTATGCAAAACGCTTCGGGAAGCGCTTTCTGATGCGCATCGCAGTGGTAGGCGGCGTGCTGTTCTATATCGCCATGCTGACGGTGCACACCCCCGCTCTGCTGCTGGCCTTCCAGCTGCTGAACGCCATCTATATCGGCATTCTGGCGGGGATTGGCATGCTCTACTTCCAGGATCTGATGCCGGGCCAGGCCGGGGCCGCTACTACGCTCTATACCAATACCACCCGCGTCGGCTGGATCATCGCGGGCTCAATGGCCGGGGTAGTGGCGGAGATCTGGAGCTATCACGCCGTGTTCTGGATCGCACTGGTGATGGCGCTGATGGCCGCCGTTTGCCTGGCGCGGATTAAGGACGTTTAGGGTGCGGTTGCCGCTTCGAGCTGGAGTAGCCAGGTTATCGCCTCGTCGCGGCTGGTGAGGCACATCTCCCGTGACGGCTGCAGGCCGGAACAGACCTTTGGGCGCAGGGGCGAGCCAAAGATGTTGCAGAGGTTATCCGCAGAGAGCTGGACGCAGCGCGTATTGGCCGGTTTGCCGTTGGGCATCCCGGGGATTGGACTACTGATTGACGGGGCGGTACAGCAGGCTCCGCAGTCCGGGCGACACTCCATAAAACGGCTCTCTTTTAGTGATGAATAGCGCAGTAAATGCCGACGCTAACACTTTTCGTAGTGAAGATGCAAAACCTGGCGAAGAGGCTTGCCAACTGCGCCCCTCGCGAGTACTTTGTCGCGATATTTTTCCCACTTTCCCGCACAGGATCCATCATGGCAAGAGCGAACGAAATCAAAAAAGGTATGGTATTGAATTACAACGGTAAGCTGCTGATTGTAAAAAATATCGATATTCAGTCTCCCAGCGCCCGCGGCGCAGCCACCCTCTATAAAATGCGCTTCGCCGACGTCCGCACCGGGCTGAAAGTGGAAGAGCGCTTCAAGGGCGATGATATCGTTGATACCGTAACCCTGACCCGTCGCTTCGTTGACTTCTCCTACGTGGACGGCAACGAATACGTCTTTATGGATAAAGAGGATTACACCCCGTATATCTTCACCAAAGAGCAGATTGAAGAAGAGTTACAGTTTATGCCGGAAGGCGGCATGCCGGATATGCAGGTTCTGACGTGGGATGGTCAGCTGCTGGCGCTGGAGCTGCCGCAGACGGTAGATCTGGAAATTGTGGAGACCGCGCCGGGCATTAAAGGCGCATCGGCCAGTTCACGGACTAAGCCAGCGACCCTGAGCACCGGTCTGGTGATCCAGGTGCCTGAGTACCTGACCACCGGCGAGAAGATCCGTATTCATATCGAAGAGAGCCGCTACATGGGCCGCGCGGATTAAGATCCCGTAAGTGAACGCCGGGTGGCGGCTAAACGCCTTACCCGGCCTACGTAAGTTCACGAAAACTTATAATAAATCGCGGAACAGCATCTGCTTCAGCGCCAGCTCCACACCACGCACTTCCGCCATCCCCTTCAGGCGGCCAATAGCCGAATAGCCAGGGTTGGTTTTCTTCCGCAGATCGTCAAGCATCTGATGGCCGTGATCCGGACGGAACGGGATCGGACGCAGATCGCCCGCCTGTTTACGCCGCTGCTCTTCGGTCAAAATCGCTTTCACCACCGCCACCATATCGACGTCGCCGTGCAGATGCGCCGCCTCGTGGAAGGTTTTTGGGTTCTCTTCCCGGCAGGTTGAGCGCAGGTGGGTGAAGTGAATACGGTCACCAAAGGTTTCTACCATCTTCACCAGATCGTTATCGGCACGCACGCCGTAGGAGCCGGTACACATGGTGAAGCCGTTGTTGATGCTGTCGACCGTCTCTTTTAACCACTGCATATCTTCAATGGTAGAAACAATACGCGGCAGGCCGAGGATTGGGCGCGGCGGATCGTCCGGATGCACCGCCAGGCGCACACCTGCCTCTTCCGCTACCGGAACAATCGCCCGCAGGAAGACGGCCATATTCTCCCGCAGCTGCGCTTTATCGATGCCGTCATACTCCGCCAGGCGGGCGCGGAACTGGTCCAGCGTGTAGCCCTCTTCCGCCCCCGGTAGACCAGCAATAATATTGCGGGTCAGCTTGTCGATCTCCGCCTCGCTGGCTGCGTTGAAGTATGCCTGCGCCTGACGCTGCTCCTCTTCGCTGTAGTCCGCTTCCGCACCTTTACGCTTCAGAACGTGTAGCTCGAAGGCGGCGAAGGCGATCTGATCGAAACGCAGGGCTTTCGAACCGTCCGGCAGCTCATACTCCAGATCGGTACGGGTCCAGTCGAGGATCGGCATAAAGTTGTAGCAGATGGTATCGATGCCGCAGGCCGCCAGGTTACGGATGCTCTGCTGGTAGTTGGCAATCCAGGTGTCAACCTGGCCACTGTGGGTTTTGATCTCTTCGTGTACCGGAATGCTCTCAACGACCGACCAGGTTAACCCTTTTTCAGCCAGCAGCGCCTGGCGCTGTTTGATCTCTTCAACCGGCCACACCTGCCCATTAGGGATGTGGTGTAGCGCGGTGACTACGCCCGTTGCGCCTGCCTGACGCACATCATCAAGTGAAACCGGATCGTTCGGACCGTACCAACGCCAGGTTTGTTCCATCGCCTCATCCTCAATAAAGTTGTTATACCAATATGGCTCATACAGATGTTGACTACCATACATGTTTCGCGGGAAGGGTCAATTGGTCCGCTATCTTTGATTGATCCAGCTCACGTTCCTCAGATATTTGGGGCACACCAATTCAATTTGCTGTCATATAACTTTACACTGCATTTTGTTAATTATTGGTTAATCAGGTGTATTGGTCATGAAAACTATTGCCTCTGTTGCCCTCGCGGAAAACGTTCAACAGCCAGGGTACGATCGTCAGGCGCTGCGCTCGCGCATTGTCCACTTCGGGTTTGGTGCGTTTCACCGCGCTCACCAGGCACTCTTAACCGATCGGGTACTGAACGCCCGAGGCGGTGACTGGGGCATCTGTGAGATCAGCCTGTTTAGCGGCGACACGTTAATGACCCAGCTCCGCGAGCAGGATCATCTCTTTACCGTGCTGGAGAAAGGCGCAGAGGGAAATCAGGCGATTGTCGTGGGTGCGGTGAAGGAGTGCCTTAACGCGAAGCTCGACTCGCTGGCAGCCATTATTGAGAAGTTTTGCGAGCCGCAGGTGGCGATTGTCTCCCTGACTATCACCGAGAAAGGCTACTGCATCGATCCGGCCACCGGCAAACTGGATACCCGCAACGAACGCATCATGCACGATCTGCAGAACCCGCAGGCGCCGCACTCCGCGCCAGGCATTCTGGTTGAGGCCCTCTCCCGCCGCCGCGAGCGAGGCCTGCCTCCCTTTAGCGTCCTTTCTTGCGACAACATTCCGGATAACGGTCACGTAGTGAAAAATGCCGTGCTGGGGATGGCGCAGCAGCGCTCCGCCGAGCTGGCAGAGTGGATCGGCGAGCAGGTAAGCTTCCCGGGCACGATGGTCGATCGCATTGTTCCCGCCGCCACCGACGCCTCGCTGGCCGAGATCGCCGAGGTGCTGGGGGTGGACGATCCCTGCGCCATCAGCTGCGAGCCTTTTATTCAGTGGGTCATCGAAGACAACTTTGTCGCCGGGCGTCCGGAATGGGAAGCCGCTGGCGTGCAGATGGTTGATGACGTTCTCCCCTGGGAGCAGATGAAGCTGCGGATGCTCAACGGCAGCCACTCCTTTTTAGCGTATCTCGGCTATCTGGCTGGCTTCGCCCACATCAACGACTGTATGGCCGACGCGCATTTCCGCGATGCCGCCCGTCGTCTGATGCTGGATGAGCAGGCCCCAACGCTGCGCATTACCGGCGTCGATCTAACCGACTACGCCGAAAGCCTGCTGGCGCGCTTTGCTAATCCGGCGCTTCAGCACCGCACCTGGCAAATTGCGATGGACGGTAGCCAGAAGCTGCCTCAACGTATGCTGGAGAGTATTCGCCTGCACCTGGAGCGCGGGACAGAGTGGCCGCTGCTGGCGCTGGGCGTGGCGGGCTGGATGCGCTACGTCAGCGGCGTCGATGACGCGGGCCAGGCCATTGAGGTGCGCGATCCGCTGGCGGAGAAATTCCGTGAGAAGGTGGCTCAGAGCAGCGAGGACGCGCGCGTTGCGGCCCTGCTCTCCCTCAGCGAAATTTTTGGCAGCGACCTGCCGCATAACCCAACCTTTGTCTCCGCCATTGAAGCCGCCTGGCAACGTATCGCCACCCAGGGCGCGCATCGGGCGGTCATCGCCACGCTACAGCGTTAACCTTTCCTGCCTTTAACGCGGACGGAAAATGCTGCCGTCCGCGGTTGCCCTTCTCTTTTCACTCTTTTTTCGCCAGGATGATGGGATCGTTTTGACGCCCTTTAGCGGGCAGGACTATTTCTGGAGTGAATGTGACTAAGACCAACTTGATTACCGGCTTCCTGGGCACCGGCAAAACGACCTCTATATTACATCTGCTGGCGAACAAGCCGGAGGGGGAGGAGTGGGCCGTGCTGGTCAATGAATTTGGTGAGGTCGGCATTGACGGCGCGCTGATGGCAGAAAGCGGCGCGCTGCTAAAAGAGATCCCCGGCGGCTGCATGTGCTGCGTCAACGGCCTGCCGATGCAGGTGGGGCTGAATACGCTGCTGCGCCAGGGTAAACCCGACCGCCTGCTGATTGAGCCAACCGGGCTGGGCCATCCGAAACAGATCCTCGATATCCTCACTGCGGAGGTCTACGAGCCGTGGATCGACCTGCGCGCCACCCTCTGCCTGCTCGACCCACGCCAGCTGCTGGATGAAAAGGCGGTCACTAATGAAAACTTCCGCGATCAGCTGGCGGCGGCGGATATCATCGTCGCTAATAAACGCGATCGCGCAACCCCTGAAAGCGAGGCGGCGCTGACCCAGTGGTGGCAGCAGTTTGGCGGCGACCGTCAGCTGCTGACGGCTACCCAGGGCGAGATCGATCCTGCGCTGCTGGATACGCCTCGCCGCAACCGCCGCGAGCTGCCCACCAGCGCCGAACACAATCATGGCCACGGAGAGAAAAAGGGGCTAGCGGCGCTGAGCCTGCCTGCTCACCAGCGCTGGCGGCGCAGCCTGAACAGCGGCCAGGGCCATCACGCCTGCGGCTGGATTTTTGATGCTGAGACACGCTTTGATACCGTGGGGATTTTGGAGTGGGCGCGTCTGGCTCCGGCTGGACGAGTAAAAGGCGTCATGCGCATTGCCGAGGGGTTGGTACGTATTAATCGCCAGGGCGAAGATTTCCGTATTGAGACGCAAAACGTCGCCCCGCCGGACAGCCGCATCGAGCTGATTGCCGATCATGACGTAGACTGGAATGCGCTTCAGTCCGCTCTGTTGAAGCTTCGTTTAGCGGATGAGGATTAACGTTGCGGCTTTAGAATCTGCCGTGATGGAATAATGAAAAACCGACTGCCGCTTATATTACTGCTTAACGTTGCCGGGCTGGCACTGTTTTTATCCTGGTATCTGCCCGTCAATCATGGTGCCTGGTTTACGCTGGACTCCGCGATTTTTCATTTTTTCAATCATCTGCTGGTGGAGAGCCGCACCTTCCTGTGGCTGGTGGCAATCACCAATAATCGCGGGTTCGACGCCTGCTCGCTGCTGGCGATGGGCTGCGTCATGCTCGCGTTCTGGGTAAAAGCCGACAGCATGGGTCGTCGGCGTATTGTAGCTATTGGCTTAACGATGCTGATAACGGCGCTGGTGATAAACCAGCTGGCACAGCACCTCTATCCGGTTAAGCGCGCCAGCCCTACCCTCTATTTCAGCGATATCTGGCGGGTGAGCGAACTGCTGAATATTCCCACCAAGGATGCCTCGAAAGATAGTTTCCCTGGCGATCACGGCATGATGCTGCTTATTTTTTCTACATTTATGCTGCGCTATTTTGGCGTAAAAACGTTTATCGTTTCCCTGATTATTTTTGTGGTCTTTGCCTTTCCACGGGTAATGATCGGCGCTCACTGGTTTAGCGATATCGCCGTCGGGTCGCTCTCTGCGGTGCTAATTGGCCTGCCGTGGGTCTTGCTTACGTCATATAGTGATAAAGTCATTTCGCTATCAGATCGATATCTGCCCATTAAAAATAAACAATTTAATAACATTTAAACGATTGACATTAACAAAAAGCGTCAGGGATACATTAGGATCCCTGACACAAATTTTTACCGTTCCGCGTAATTTGTCATCATTTTGTCACTTAAATTTGTTTACAAATTAACAGGTTGAATACTCCTTAAGCCAAATTGCACGTTTTTTGCCCAAATCATTTTTTCCACTTTGTCTATCATAATTTCTTATAAAAAATCGTATAAAACTACTCGCAATGGGGGATACGATCGGGTAATCTCGATGACGTTTCGCCTCACAGAGATAAATATTCCCGCTGTGAATTAATTTGTGCGTTTCACCACAGATTTGACCAAGAGGAATTGTCTCTCAGTGCGCAAGTAATTAGGCTCGTCACGTTTGGCATTTTATAACGATTATTTATCGTTAAGGACTTCAAGGGAAAATAAGCAACATGGTCAAATCTCAACCGTTCCTGAGATATCTCTGGCGGGCTATCCCCGCGATTGCAGTAGCGGCACTGCTTTCAGCTTGTTCGACAAATACCGCAAAGAATATGCACCCTGAGACGCATGTTGTGGGCACAGAAGATGCCTCTTCACTGCAAGCCTCTCAGGATGAATTTGAAAGTATGGTTCGTAATCTCGACGTTAAATCGCGGCTTATGGATCAATACGCCAGCTGGAAAGGCGTGCGTTACCGTCTTGGCGGCGATACCAAACGCGGTATCGACTGCTCTGGTTTCGTACAGCGCACCTTCCGTGAACAGTTTGGCCTGGAGCTGCCACGTTCGACCTACGAACAGCAGGAGATGGGTAAATCGGTATCGCGCACCGGCCTGCGTACCGGCGACCTGGTTCTCTTCCGCGCCGGCTCTACGGGACGTCACGTTGGCATCTATATTGGTAATAACCAATTTGTCCATGCGTCCACCAGCAGCGGTGTGATGATCTCCAATCTGGACGAGCCATACTGGAAGAAGCGCTACAATGAAGCGCGCCGCGTTTTAGTTCGTAGCTAATTACTACGCCGCTAATTACCCGGGACCGGTTTTCCCTTGGCCGGTATCGAGAAAACATAATAAATAGAAGCGTTGCCACGGCAGCGCTTTTTTTTGCTTTGTTACCAGGCAAATTTTACCCCGTGCAATAGCGCGTGAATCATATTCACAATATCCCCAAGGTCACTTATCATTCACTGACCTCCAGCGCCCGGTAAAAGGATACTGCCTGATGACGTTTGCGCGCCTCTCTGCTCTGCTGCTTGCCCTGATCTGTTTTACCTGTCAGGCGCAGGCTATTAAAGAGAACTATGCCTTTGCCGTCATTGGCGAACCGAAATACGCTATCAACTTTACCCATTTTGACTATGTTAATCCGGCGGCCCCCAAAGGCGGTAGCGTCACCCTGTCGGTAATCGGCACCTTTGATAACTTCAACCGCTTTGCCCTGCGCGGCAATGCCGGGGTGCGCACGGAGTCGCTCTATGACTCGCTTTTTACCACCTCTGACGACGAGCCGGGCAGCTACTATCCGCTGATCGCCGAGGTAGCGCGCTATGCCGATGACTACTCCTGGATGGAGATCTCTCTCAACCCGCAGGCCACCTTTCATGACGGGTCGCCGATTACCGCCCGCGACGTCGCCTTCACCTTTCACAAATTTATGACCGAAGGGGTGCCGCAGTTTCGTCTGATCTATAAAGGCACAACGATGGAAGCCATTGCGCCGCTTACGGTGCGCATCCGGCTTGCGAAGCCGGGCAAAGAGGATCTGCTCAGCCTGCTTACCCTGCCGGTGATGCCGGAGAAGTTCTGGAAAGATCACAAGCTCAGCGATCCTCTCGCTACCCCGCCGCTGGGCAGCGGACCGTACCGCATCAGCAAGTGGCGAATGGGCCAGTATATTGTCTATAGCCGGGTGAAAGATTACTGGGGGGCAAACCTGCCGGTTAACCACGGCCGCTGGAATTTCGACAGCGTTCGCTACGACTACTATCTCGATGATAACGTGGCCTTTGAAGCCTTCAAGGCGGGTGCGTTTGATATGCGTACCGAGGGCGATGCCAAAAACTGGGCCACCCGCTACAGCGGTAAAAACTTCAGCAATCACCAAATTGTTAAACGGGAGCTGAAAAACGAATCCGCCCAGGATACGCGCTGGCTGGCGTTTAATAACCAGCGTCCCCTGTTTAGCGACCGCCGCGTGCGCGAGGCGCTCACCCTCGCCTTTGATTTTGAGTGGATGAACAAAGCGCTGTTCTATAAAGCCTATAGCCGCACCAACAGCTATTTCCAGAATACCGAGTACGCCGCACGCGGCTATCCGGATGCGGCCGAGCTTACTCTGCTTGCGCCAATGAAGGCCGATCTGCCGCCGGAGGTGTTCAACGCTATCTACCAGCCGCCGGTGTCAAAGGGTGACGGCTTCGATCGCCCTAACCTGCTGAAGGCCAGCAGGCTGCTGGACGATGCGGGCTGGGTGCTGAAAAATAAGCAGCGGGTGAATGCCAAAACCGGCAAACCCTTTAGCTTTGAACTGCTGCTTCCCTCAGGGGCAAATAACCTGTGGGTGATGCCTTTTCAGCATAACCTTGAGCGGCTGGGTATCACCATGAACGTGCGCCAGGTAGATAACTCCCAGCTCACCAACCGCCTGCGCAGCCGTGACTTTGATATGATGCCGCGCACCGTGCGCGCCATGCCATGGCCCGGCACCGACCTGCAGATCTCCTGGGGATCGCAATACCTTGATTCTACCTATAATACGCCAGGCGTTAGCAGCCCGGTGATTGACGCCCTGCTGACGCAGATTGTCGCCAACCAGGGAGATAAAGAGAAGCTTCTGCCGCTAGGGCGCGCGCTGGACCGCGTTCTGACCTGGAACTACTACATGCTGCCGATGTGGTATATGGCCGCGGATCGCCTCGCGTACTGGGACAAATTCTCCATGCCCGAGGTACGTCCAATCTACTCCCTCGGGTTTGATACCTGGTGGTACGACGTCAATAAAGCAGCAAAACTGCCTGCCGACAGGCGCTAAGGAGCATACGAGACGATGGGTGCCTATCTGATCCGCCGCCTGCTGCTGGTGATCCCTACCCTGTGGGCGATCATTACCATTAACTTTTTTATCGTTCAGATCGCCCCCGGCGGACCGGTGGACCAGGCGATTGCCGCCATTGAGTTCGGCAGCCAGGGCGGCGTGCCGGGCGGCGGCGGAGAAGGCATGGGTGCCACCCACGCCCGCACCGGCGTCGGCAACGTTGGCGAAGGCCAGTATCGCGGCGCGCGCGGTCTGGATCCAGAGGTGATCGCCGAGATCACCAAACGCTACGGCTTTGATAAGCCGCTGTACGAGCGCTACTTCACCATGCTGTGGAACTACGTACGCTTTGATTTTGGCGACAGCCTGTTTCGCAGCGCCTCGGTGCTGCAGCTGATTAAAGACAGCATGCCGGTCTCTATTACCCTTGGGCTGTGGGGCACGCTGATTATCTATCTGGTGTCGATCCCATTAGGGATCCGTAAAGCGGTCTACAACGGCAGCCGCTTCGATATCTGGAGCAGCGCGTTTATTATCATTGGCTACGCCATTCCCGCGTTTCTGTTCGCCATCTTGCTGATTGTGCTGTTTGCGGGCGGCAGCTACTACGATCTCTTCCCGCTGCGCGGGCTGGTGTCGGCCAACTTTGACGCCCTGCCCTGGTATCAAAAAATTACCGACTACCTGTGGCATATTACCCTGCCGGTGCTGGCGACGGTGATCGGCGGCTTCGCGGCGCTGACCATGCTAACCAAAAATTCGTTTCTCGATGAGATCCGCAAGCAGTATGTGGTCACCGCCCGGGCAAAAGGGGTGAGCGAGCGGGCTATTCTGCATAACCACGTCTTCCGTAACGCTATGCTGCTGGTGATCGCCGGTTTTCCTGCCACCTTTATCAGCATGTTTTTTACCGGCTCGCTGCTGATCGAGGTGATGTTCTCCCTCAACGGCCTCGGCCTGCTGGGCTATGAGGCGACCGTGTCGCGGGACTATCCGGTGATGTTTGGTACGCTCTATATTTTCACGCTGATTGGCCTGCTGCTGAATATCCTGAGCGATATCAGCTACACGCTGGTCGATCCGCGTATCGATTTTGAGGGTCGCTGATGCGCCGATTAAGCCACGTCAACCAGGCCCGCTGGGCGCGCTTTCGCCATAACCGCCGCGGCTACTGGTCGCTGTGGATCTTCGCGGTAATTTTTCTTCTGAGCCTCGCCTCAGAGCTGATCGCCAACGATAAGCCCCTGCTGGTGCACTATCAGGATCGCTGGTATGTGCCGGTGTTTAAGGATTACAGCGAGACCGAGTTTGGCGGCGCGTTTGCCACCCCGGCGGATTATCAGGATCCGTGGCTGCAACAGCAGCTCACCGCCCACGGCTGGGCGCTGTGGGCCCCGGTGCGTTTTGGTGCCACCAGCATTAACTTTGCCACCGATACCCCCTTCCCCTCGCCGCCGTCAGTGCAGAACTGGTTCGGAACCGATGCCAACGGCAGCGACGTACTGGCGCGCATCCTCTACGGCACACGCATCTCGGTGCTGTTTGGCCTGATGCTGACCCTCTGCTCCAGCGTGATTGGCGTGCTGGCCGGGGCGTTGCAAGGCTACTACGGGGGCAGGATCGACCTCTGGGGCCAGCGCTTTATTGAGGTCTGGTCGGGGATGCCAACCCTGTTTCTGATCATCCTGCTCTCCAGCGTGATCCAGCCAAACTTCTGGTGGCTGCTGGCGATCACGGTGATCTTCGGCTGGATGAGCCTGGTCGGCGTGGTGCGGGCAGAGTTCCTGCGTACCCGCAACTTCGACTATATCCGCGCGGCGCAGGCGCTGGGGGTAAGCGATCGCGGTATTATCCTCCGCCATATGCTGCCCAATGCGATGGTCGCCACCCTCACCTTCCTGCCCTTTATCCTCTGCGGCTCTATCACTACCCTGACCTCGCTCGACTTTCTCGGCTTCGGTCTGCCGCTGGGTTCCCCCTCGCTGGGGGAGCTGCTGTTACAGGGTAAAAATAACTTGCAGGCACCGTGGCTGGGTATTGCTGCCTTCCTGTCGGTGGCGGTGCTGCTCTCGCTGCTGATCTTCATTGGCGAAGCCGTGCGCGACGCGTTCGATCCCAACAAGGCGCTCTGATATGACTCCCCTGCTCACCATTGATTCGCTCTCGATAGCCTTCCGTCACCAGAACCAGCTGCGCACCGTGGTCAGCGATCTGTCATTGCAGGTCGAGGCCGGTGAGACCCTGGCGCTGGTAGGCGAGTCCGGCTCTGGCAAAAGCGTCAGCGCCCTGTCGATTCTGCGCCTGCTTCCCTCTCCGCCGGTGATCTATCCCAGCGGAGATATTCGCTTTCACGGTGAATCGCTGCTCCATGCCAGCGAGCAGACCCTGCGCGGCGTGCGCGGCAACCGGATCGCCATGATTTTCCAGGAGCCGATGGTATCGCTTAACCCGCTGCACACCCTGGAGAAGCAGCTCTATGAGGTGCTCTCCCTGCATCGCGGCATGCGGCGCGAGGCGGCGCGTGCTGAGATCCTGACCTGTCTCGATCGGGTAGGCATTCGTAACGCCCGGGCACGGCTGGGGGATTTCCCGCATCAGCTCTCCGGCGGCGAGCGCCAGCGGGTGATGATTGCCATGGCGCTGCTTACCCGCCCGGAGCTGCTTATCGCCGATGAACCTACCACCGCCCTCGACGTCGCGGTGCAGGCACAGATTTTACAGCTGCTGCGCGAGCTGCGTGACGAGCTGAATATGGGCCTGCTGTTTATTACCCATAACCTGAATATAGTGCGCAGGCTGGCGGACAGCGTGGCGGTGATGCACAACGGCCGCTGCGTGGAGCAGAGCCGGGCGGCAACCCTGTTTAGCGCGCCGCAGCACCCTTACACCCAGCGCCTGCTGGCAAGCGATCCGGCGGGCGACCCGGTTCCGCTGCCGACTGACGCGCCGACGCTGCTTGAAGTGGATCGCCTCGGCGTTGCCTTTCCACTGCGCAAGGGCGTATTTAAGCGCGTCGTCGGCTATAAACCGGTGGTCAACGATCTGAGCTTTACCCTAAGGGCGGGAGAAACCCTGGGCCTGGTGGGCGAGTCCGGCTCGGGCAAGAGCACCACCGGGCTGGCGCTGCTGCGTTTGATCGCCTCGCAGGGAACGATTAGCTTTGACGGCCAGCCGCTGCATCAGCGGGGGCGTAAACAGATGCTGCCGGTGCGTCATCGGATGCAGGTGGTTTTTCAGGATCCCAACTCCTCCCTTAATCCGCGCCTCGACGTGCAGCAGATTATTGAGGAGGGGCTGCGCGTTCATCAGCCAGCGCTGACTCCACAGGCACGCGAGGAGCGGGTTATCACGGTGATGCAGGAGGTGGGCCTCGATCCTGAAACCCGCCACCGCTACCCGGCAGAGTTCTCCGGCGGTCAGCGCCAGCGGATCGCCATCGCCCGGGCGTTGATTTTACAGCCCGAGCTGATCGTACTGGATGAGCCAACCTCGTCGCTGGATCGCACCGTGCAGGCGCAAATCCTGAGCCTGTTAAAGTCGTTGCAGGAGAAGCACCGGCTGGCCTATCTGTTTATCAGCCACGATCTGCAGGTGGTGCGGGCGCTATGTCACCAGGTGATTATCCTGCGACAGGGCGAAGTGGTTGAGCAGGGAGAGTGCCAGCGCGTATTTGCCGATCCGCAACACGACTATACGCGCCAGCTGCTGGCGCTCAGCCAGGGTTAGAAAGGATTATTGCTGGCGAACGGCTCAGCAATGGCCACGCCGAAGTTTTTCAGGCGACAGGTAGCAGCAAACTCATCCTGGCGATTAACAAACAGGCACGGCTCGCCTTCACACTCGAGGACGGAGCAGTCAACTTCGATATCGCTCAGCGCCTGGCTAAGCTTGTGCATCACCGGCCAGGCGTTATCGCCGTCCGGACTTAGCAGCTTTAACGCCACCAGGCAGTTATCACCGCTCTGGCCGTTCGATGGGATCGGTTCGACTTGCGAGCCGGCAGATCCTGCCAGCCAGCGGTAACTTTGGGGTAACCGATGCACAATAGAGAGATTTAAGCTATTCATGTTCTTCCCCGAAGCAATCACTTCACAATTCATTTACATCTATATTAACACATCATTGACATTTCATCCTGTCACGACGTGGTAACCGCTTACATCCTTGAATTTACAAGGTTAGCAGCCTCATTATTAGGGTGATCGGATGATGTCCCGCCTCACCTTTTGGGGGTATATGTACCCGTTTCTGCGATCTAACTCAACCTTTTTAACTACAACAGTGTGACATTTACACAAATGGATTTTACATAAAAGAAACAAATGATAGCAATCTAACAATAAATTGGGATGATATGTGTCAAAGAAAGGGGCAGTTTTGCCCCCTTGGGGAGTGCGCTAGCCGCGTTTAGGACGGCTGGCGTAGAGATAGAAGAGAATCGAGCTGGTTGCGCAGAAGGCAATAGACCAGATCATCGGCCAGGCGCTGGTAAAGGTTGCCAGGGAGAGCAGCGCGCCAACAATGGCACCGATACCAAAGCGGAACGTCCCCGCCAGCGACGAGGCGGTACCTGCCATATGGGGAAACTCATCGAGAATAACCGCCATGGCGTTAGAAGCCACCAGCGAAACGCAGCCGACAAAGGCGGCGACGCCCACTACCAGCGCCCAAAAGCCGACGTCAAACGCGGCGCTTAATACCATCCACAGCGCCATTACGAACTGGATCCACAGCCCGGCGCGGAACATCCTCAACGCCCCTACCCGTCGTACGAATCGACCATTGATAATGGTCATCACAAACAGAAAGACGATGTTCAGCGCGAAGTAGTAGCCAAAGTTCTGCGGCAGAACGTGGTTAAGCTCAATATAGACAAAGGGTCCGGCGCTCAGGAACGAGAACATGCCCGCAAAGCTGAAACCGCTTGCAAGCATATAGCTCAGCACCCGCTTGTGGCGAAACAGCGTCGCGAAGTTGCCGAGGGTGGTACGAATGTGAAACGGCTGACGCCGCTCGACCGGAAGCGTCTCGCTGATAAAGAAAAAGATCATCAGCGAGGCCAGCAGCGCGGCGATGGCCAGGATCCAGAAGATAGCATGCCAGCTTAGCCAGACCAGCACCGCGCCGCCAATCATCGGAGCCAGCAGCGGCGCAACGGTGGTGACCAGCATGACAAACGACATCATCCGCGAGAACTCCTCTTTCGGATAGATATCGCGCATCAGGGCATTGATCACCACGCTTGCCGCCGCCGCCGCCAGGCCGTGGAAAAAGCGCAGGGTGATAAGCTGATCGATACTCTGCGCCAGCGCGCAGGCCCCCGCCGCTGCGGCGAAGATCAGCGTACCACCGAGGATCACCGGCTTGCGGCCAATGCTGTCCGCCATCGGACCGTAGAGCAGCTGCCCCAGCGCAAAGCCAAGAATATAGGTACTCAGGGTCATCTGGGCGCTGCCGGCAGGGACGGCAAACTGCTGGGCAATCACCGGCAGCGCGGGCAGATACATATCGATCGAGAGCGGCATCAGCATGGCCAGCAGGCCAAGAATAAAGACAATGCGCAGGGAAGAGTGCTGCCTGGTGGTCACTACGGGCTCCTGGGATTTAGCGGGACGTTAAGCTAACGCTGGCGATCTCTTCTTCGGTCAACGGACGATACTCGCCCGGGGCCAGGTCGGCGTCGAGAACAATTGCGCCGATGCGCTCGCGATGCAGCCCAACAACATGGTTACCCACGGCAGCAAACATGCGTTTAACCTGGTGATAGCGCCCCTCGCTGATGGTCAGACGCACCTCGGTGGGGGTTATCACCTCCAGCACGGCGGGCCTGGTCAGGTCGGGTTCGTTATGCAGCTGTACGCCTTTGGCGAACTGCGCGGCAGTATCGTCGCTAACCGGGGACTCCAACGTCACCAGGTAGGTCTTCTCGCAGTGGTGGCGCGGAGAGGTGATGCGGTGCGACCACTGGCCGTCGTCGGTCATCAGCACCAGCCCGGTGGTGTCGATATCCAGCCGTCCGGCGGCGTGCAGCTTGTGGGCCACCGGCTCGTCAAGGAAGTAGAGCACCGTCGGGTGATCGGGATCGTCTGTGGAGCAGACGTAGCCCTGCGGCTTATGCAGCATAAAGTAGCGCGGGCCGGTCTGCTGCACCAGCATATTGCCGTCGTACTCTACCTCGTGTTCGGGCAGGAGTTTGAACGCGGCGTTTTTAACAATCTCGCCATCCACGGTAACGCGGCTGCCGCGGATTTCACGCCCGGCAATAGCCCGGCTGACGCCGAGTTGCTGAGCGATAAACTTATCAAGTCGCATGAAGTCTTATTAGCCTGTAAAGAGTGCCGGAGTCGGACAAAAGCCCGAAAAAAATGAAGCAATTGAGAATCTCTCAGTATAACGGTGTCTCAGCCGCGCTCAAGCGAAAATATCGTGGCATAATATGAGCAGACTAATGAACGCCGAGAGACAATGACCTTTACGCTACGCCCCTATCAACGTGACGCGGTAAACGCCACCCTCACCCACTTTCGCCATCGCCATGAACCGGCGGTAATCGTCCTGCCTACCGGCGCAGGTAAAAGCCTGGTGATTGCCGAGCTTGCCCGCGTGGCGCGCGGTCGCGTGCTGGTACTCGCCCATGTCAAAGAGCTGGTGGCGCAGAACCATGCAAAATATCTGGCGCTGGGGCTGGAGGCGGATATCTACGCCGCCGGACTGAAGCGCAAAGAGAGCCACGGCAAGGTGGTGTTTGGCAGCGTGCAGTCGGTCGCCCGCAACCTGGACCACTTCCAGGGCGAGTTCTCCCTGCTGATCGTCGACGAGTGCCACCGCATCAGCGATGACGACGAGAGCCAGTATCAGCAGATCCTCACCCACCTCTCACGGGTCAACCCTCGCCTGCGCCTGCTGGGGCTTACCGCTACGCCGTTTCGCCTCGGCAAAGGGTGGATCTACCAGTTTCACTACCACGGCATGGTGCGCGGCAACGACAAGGCGCTGTTTCGCGACTGCATCTACGAGCTGCCGCTGCGCTATATGATCAAGCACGGCTACCTGACGCCTCCCGAGCGGCTGGATATGCCTATTGTGCAGTATGACTTCAGCCGCTTGCAGGCCCAGAGCAGCGGTCTGTTCAGCGAGGCGGATCTCAACCGCGAGCTGAAGAAGCAGCAGCGTATTACTCCGCACATCGTCAGCCAGATCGTGGAATTTGCTGCCGAGCGCCAGGGGGTAATGATCTTTGCCGCCACCGTGGAGCATGCCCGGGAGATCACCGGCCTGCTGCCCGCTGGTGAAGCGGCGCTGATCACCGGTGAGACCCCCGGCCCCGAACGCGATGCGCTGATCGAAGACTTCAAATGTAAGCGTTTTCGCTATCTGGTGAACGTCTCGGTGCTGACCACCGGCTTCGATGCGCCGCATGTCGACCTGATCGCCATTCTGCGCCCGACGGAGTCCGTCAGTCTCTATCAGCAGATCGTGGGCCGTGGCCTGCGTCTTGCGCCAGGTAAAACCGACTGTCTGATCCTTGACTACGCCGGTAACCCGCACGATCTCTATGCGCCTGAAGTTGGGGAGCCGAAAGGGAAAAGCGATAACGTACCGGTGCAGGTCTTCTGCCCCGACTGCGGCTTTGCTAACACCTTCTGGGGCAAGATGACCGCCGACGGCACCTTAATTGAGCACTTTGGCCGCCGCTGCCAGGGCTTCTTTGAGGATGATGAAGGCCATCGGGAGCAGTGCAGCTACCGCTTCCGCTTTAAAAACTGTCCCCAATGCAATGCCGAGAACGACATTGCCGCCCGCCGCTGCCGGGAGTGCAACACGGTGCTGGTGGATCCGGACGATATGCTAAAGGCGGCGCTGAAGCTGAAGGATGCCCTGGTACTGCGCTGTAGCGGCATGGATCTGCAGCACGGCGCGGACGATAAGGGCGAGTGGCTAAAGATTACCTATTACGACGAGGACGGGGCCGACGTCAGCGAGCGCTTCCGCCTGCACACCCCTGCCCAGCGCACCGCCTTTGAGCAGCTCTTTATCCGCCCGCACACCCGCACGCCAGGCGTGCCGCTGCGCTGGATTGTGGCCGCCGATATCGTGGCCCAGCAGCCCCTGCTGCGCCACCCTGATTTTGTCGTAGCGCGCCTGAAGGGTCAGTACTGGCAGGTACGGGAGAAAGTGTTTGATTACGAAGGTCGCTTCCGCCGGGCAAACGAATTGCGTGGTTAGCGTACTTTTCGTTGAAGAAAAGGCAATTCGGGGCTACTATATCGCCCGCTTTACATCCGTAAAGCCAGAAATCTGCCTGCTGCTGGGTCGCCTGTAGCAGGAATTATTGAAGAGAAATTGATATGTTCACTATCGAAGCACAAGCACGTAAAGAGCAGGGTAAGGGTGCGAGCCGCCGCCTGCGTACCGCTAACAAGTTCCCGGCGATCGTTTACGGTGGCACTGAAGCCCCGATCGCTATCGAACTGGACCACGACAAAGTCATGAACATGCAGGCCAAAGAAGGTTTTTACGGCGAAGTTCTGACTCTGGTTGTTGACGGTACCGAAGTAAAAGTTAAAGTTCAGGCTGTACAGCGTCACCCGTACAAACCTAAACTGTCTCACATCGACTTCGTTCGCGCTTAATCGCTGACGTGTTGAAAAAAAACCCCGCTTCGGCGGGGTTTTTTATTATTGCTTGCCTGACGTTCTGCGCTGCAGCTGATCGCGCAGGTTAGGCGGCGTGCCCTTGATGGTCAGGGTATCGGTGGCCGGATCCCAGAAGATGCGCTCGCCGAGCAACATCGCATCAAAGTTGATGGTTAAGCCCCCGCCGCTGCCGGCGTACTTGGTCAGCTGGCGCAGGGTGCTGCGATCCGCCGGGAAGCTCTCTTCCAGCTCGTAGCCTTTATCGGCAGTGAACTCCTGGAAGCTCACCTCGCTGACGCCTCCCAGCTCTTGGGACAGCGACGCCAGCTCGATCTCCTCCCCAGCCTGCAGCTGCTCGTTGCAGTAGCTGTAAACCTGCTGACGCACATTCTGGCGCTCGGCTTTATCGAGCTGCGCCTCGGCGGTAAAGTCATCCACCGCCTGCAGCAGGCCGCGGTTCTGCGCCTTGGCGTTCAGCCCCTCACTGGCACCGAGGAAATCCATAAAGAAGTCGGCGACCTTGCGCCCTACCCTGCCCTTCAGGAAGGTCAGGTAGCGGGTCGACTCCGGATTGGTCTCCCACTCGGTGAGATCGATCCGCGCCACGATATCGGCATGGTTAATGTCGAGATAGTGGGTGGAGCTGATATCAAGCTGTTCGTTGACGCGCATGCTGCTGAGGTTGTTCAGCACCGCCACCAGCAGGTACTCTACCGCCAGGTAACGGTAGTGGCAGAACAGCACGATGCCGCCGTCGGCAAAGGGGTATTTCGCCAGCTCGTCGCGCAGGCGTCCGGTTGCCGCCCGGCTGAAGGCGAGGAAATCTTCGTTACCCTGGCGCTGCAGGCGCAGCGCGTCTGCCAGCTCACTCTCTTCGCTAAACAGACCGTAGGCTTTATTTTTTGCACTGTAGATCCGGTGCAGCTCGGCCATCATCTCAACAACGGTGGCCGTCGGCTCCAGTAATGAATCGCGCAGCACCAGCTCAAGGGTTTGCTCATCACGCTTGATAAGCTGGTGCAGGGCAATCTGGTTGATATCCAGACTCATGATAAACTCTCCTGTTAGACCGGCGGTATTCAACCACCGCAGAGGTAACAGCGCAACCAGAGATCAAACCAGAGATAAAAAAGCAGAAAAAAAGCTGTTGCTACGGTAATATGTTGCCCTTTCATAAAGAGACTGATTCTGATTTTATGCCACAGATTTCCCGTTATAGTGATGAACATGTTGAACAGCTGCTGAGCGAGCTGGCGAACGTGCTCGAAAAACACAAGGTTCCGACCGATCTCTCCCTGATGGTGCTGGGAAACATGGTCACCAACCTGATCAACACCAGCGTTGCCCCGGCACAGCGGCAGGCTATTGCGAAATCCTTCGCCCAGGCGTTGCAGTCCTCCGTGACTGACGATAAAGCGCACTAAGGACTACGACGGCATTTTATGGTGACTCATCGTCAACGCTACCGAGAAAAAGTCTCCCAGATGGTTAGCTGGGGGCACTGGTTTGCCCTGTTCAACATTCTGTTGGCCATGGTTCTTGGCAGCCGTTACCTGTTTGTCGCCGACTGGCCGACCACGCTTGGCGGCAGGATCTACTCCTGGCTGAGCGTCATCGGCCACTTCAGCTTTGTGGTATTTGCCACCTATCTGCTGATTCTCTTTCCGCTGACCTTTGTGGTGATGTCGCAGCGGCTGATGCGGGCGATCTCTGCCGTGCTGGCCACCATCGGCATGACGCTGCTGCTGATCGATAGCGAAGTCTTTACCCGTTTCCACCTGCACCTTAACCCTATCGTCTGGGAGCTGGTGATCAACCCGGACCAGAACGAGATGGCCCGCGACTGGCAGCTGATGTTTATCAGCGTGCCGGTGATCCTGCTGGTGGAGTTGCTGTTTGCGAACTGGAGCTGGCAGAAGCTGCGCAGCCTGACGCGCCGCCGCCGCTACGCCAAGCCGGTGGCTGCCCTCTTCTTTACCGCCTTTATCGCCTCGCATCTGACCTATATCTGGGCCGATGCCAACTTCTATCGGCCGATCACCATGCAGCGTGCCAACCTGCCGCTCTCCTACCCGATGACCGCGCGCCGGTTCCTGGAGAAGCATGGCCTGCTGGATGCGCAGGAGTATCAGCGTCGGCTGGTTGAACAGGGGAACCCAGAGGCGGTTTCGGTGCAGTATCCGCTGAGCGATCTGCGCTATCGCGATATGGGGCCGGGCCAGAATGTGCTGCTGATCACTGTCGATGCGTTAAACTACTCGCGCTACGAGAAAGAGATGCCGTCGCTGGCAGGCTTTGCCGCAGAGAACATCACCTTTACGCAGCACATGAGCGCCGGTAACGATACCGATAACGGCCTGTTCGGCCTGTTCTATGGTATCTCGCCCTCCTACATGGACGGCGTGCTGTCGGCGCGTATTCCGGCGGCGCTGGTCACCGCGCTTAACCAACAGGGCTACCAGCTGGGCCTCTTCTCTTCCGACGGCTTCAGCAGTTCGCTCTACCGCCAGGCGCTGCTCTCTGATTTCTCTCTGCCTGCGGCGAAGTCGCAGTCCGATAAGCAGACCGCCGACCAGTGGATCAACTGGCTGGATCGCTACGCTCAGGAAGATAACCGCTGGTTCTCGTGGGTGGCGCTTAACGGCACGTCGCTGGACGCCGACCGCCAGGACTTCGAACGCCGCTACGCGCGGGCCGCCGGTAACGTCGATGGGCAGATCGAACGCGTGCTGACCGCCCTGCGCGAGTCGGGCAAACTGGATAAGACGGTGGTCATCATCACCGCAGGCCACGGCGTCTCCGCTGAGAACAGTGAAATGGATGAAGGCTGGTCACGAGGCGATCTGCATGTGCCGCTGGTTGTCCACT
Organism: Pseudescherichia sp.; assembly: GCF_031998825.1. GTDB lineage: Bacteria > Pseudomonadota > Gammaproteobacteria > Enterobacterales > Enterobacteriaceae > Pseudescherichia. The sequence goes on along the minus strand of NZ_DAMACX010000003.1, from coordinate 89,545 downwards.
GGCCGGGCACGCCTGCCCAGCGCATCAGCAAGCTGACCGACCATAAAGATGTGATGACCACCCTGATGCAGCGCCTGCTTCACGTCAGCACCCCGGCCAATGAGTACTCTCAGGGTCAGGATCTGTTTAACGCCACGCGCCGCCATAGCTGGGTTACCGCTGCCAACAGCGATACTCTGGCGGTGACGACGCCAGAGATGACGCTGGTGCTGAAGCACAACGGCACCTATCAGACCTACAACCTGAAGGGTGAAAAGATCCGCGACCAGAAGCCGCAGCTCAGCCTGCTGCTGCAGGTGCTGACGGATGAAAAACGCTTTATCGCTAACTGATTGATTAATTATAAATCAGTCAGCCTATAGCCCCTTGCAATCGGCGGTGAAAAGGGTACTATTAGCGCCACAGATCGGCACGTAGCGCAGCCTGGTAGCGCACCGTCATGGGGTGTCGGGGGTCGGAGGTTCAAATCCTCTCGTGCCGACCAAAAAATCCCAGAAGAACCAGCCTCTTACGGCTGGTTTTTTTATGCCTGTAATCACCGCATAAGTCCCCCGCAGCGCCGCCTATTAATAGTGCATTTTCTAATCGCCTTCTATCCCTCATGCTGAAGTTGAGAAATTGCTGTTACCCCTATCGAGTGCTTACTATTGTGAGGTAATAAACTATGTCATGGGATAATGTCTACTCAGTTTATGCTATTAAGATTTGGACAGAATACTCTGACTCCACGCAGGGACATCTGTTTGTCAACGATAATCATCAACTGAAATTATATGTTGGGATCGATTTTACACTAAATGCAGGTACGACAGAGGGTCCTACCGACGATGAAGTACGCAGCGCAATAACACTCGTTAATAATATAGATGGCGGGCCACTGAAATATCTCACCATTGTAGATATGAACAGTTATACCGCAGTCTATGACCCCTATCATAATCAAGCCGTTGACCAGGACGATACGAGCAATGTAGATGATGGCGTCTATGATAATGTGATTACTTATTATGTTTCCAGCCCATCCTCAGTTAATGCTGAAGCCTATTCTGAAAGCATTGCCCTGACACTGGAATACCATGGTACAAGCAGTGATGGCACCGCAAAAGATATCTTTGCAGATACCTCAGCAGTAGCAGAAAAAGGCGCGTTTGCAACATACGTCTCTGTAGCGTGCTACCCGGCGAAACTCTATGGTAATAAAGGGGAAAATCGCACATGTATTACTAGTAATTTTAGGTATACACCTGATAAAAGTGAGTACCTAGAAGGCCCTTGGGATATAGATTCGTATGAATGCAGAATTTTCTGGTTCTATATAGATGATCCGTATTTCAAAATATTTTATTTTGATGGTTGTAATGATCCTGACCCAAATATTAGCCATGACCCTTATTATATATATAAAGACTATGAGTCCGCACAATGGGATGCTATTAGTAATGCATTTTTCCCCAATATAAAATGCGGCGCAATGGACTATACTGTCAGAATTAATGTTCGGCCCGACCTGGATCAGAATCATTCTAAGATTGCTGTGTATGACATTATCATTAATCAGCTGGAAAATCAGCTTACATTTGTCACTGCATGGTTTGAAGTAAAAGCATTAGATTATGCTACAGATGTAAGCAAGCAAATCAACCTCAGCATTTACGACCAGTTTGGTAATAGTGCCTATGTCGTTGCTTTTTCCAACGCTGATGATGCTCTTGTTAAAAGCGTAAGCTGAATATTAATTCGATATTTAAAAGGTGATATTATGTCATGGGATAATGTAACATCAGTTGCCTCTGCAAAGATCTGGACTGATAATCCGGATACCACTCAGGCTTACCTGTTTGCCAACGGCAACCATCAGGTTAAACTCACCGTCAGGTTAATTTTTAACGTTGTTGATGCAAATCAGCCAGGCCCTACGCAAGATGAGTGTAAAGCAGCTCTCAGCCTCGTCGATTATCAAACCGGTGCCGACCTGTCTTTTCTTAAGGTTGGGGATAAAGGTGAATATACCTATGTTTATCAGGAAAACAGGCCTGCAGAGGTTAAACCTCTTCCTGACGCGGATGAGGAAACGGTCACTCTGCCTCATAGCGGCAGTTATGAATTTGACCTGTATGTTTCAAGCGACAGCACAATAAATGCCAACTATGCATCTGAAAGTGTTGCGATGTTTATCTCTTTTATAGACGCCAGCGGCACTGAAATAACATATAACTCGACAGCCAATGGTAAACCAAGCTATGTTTCGGTGAAGGTTTATCCGCCAAAAAAATATGGTATGTCTGGGTCTAATATGGTGCCGATAATTCTTAACACCATTGATGATAATGCAACCTTTAGCGAAATAAGTCATAATGGAGTGGTAACTCACCGCTATGACCCGAGCGCTATGATTTATGGATTGAAAATTAACGATGGTTATTTCAGGCTCAAAAATTACCAAGCGCCAAATGTAGTTGTATCGCCTTATGCATTTATGCAACATATAATAGTGGATGATGACAACGAACCTGGCTATTACTACACAGTTGCCCATTGCTTTATGCCCAATCAGAATAAATTGGGTGGGGTTGCTCTCGAATATAATTGCGATGTGGCTTTTGTCACTAAAAATAATTATTTTCTAATCGAATACGCGGTTAAAGTACATCAGCAGCCCAGTCAACTAATATTCATCCGATTTTATTGTCGAATAATGTACACTGACTCTAATAATGATGGCCCTATGGCCAATAGTAGCAACCCTGTGAAGCTGGTCGTTTTTGACCAATTTGGTAACTCAGCAGATATTGAAATAGGTAACGACGGTGATGGGTATTTGAAAATTACGAGCGTAGTTTGAAATTTTTCATCGCTTTTATAATGAAGCTGCACTTGGCCCTATGGCCAGTGCAGCTTCATCTCTCAAGCCAAATCCGCCGCAATTTCAACCTGTAACTGCTTCTGCGGTTGCGCCTTCAGCACAGGAACCACGTCGCCCCTCTGCGGCTGCTCATACGTCAGGCCTAATACTTCGCTGGTCTGCTGCAATACGCGCTGGGTCGCTTCGACGTTGCCGTTCAGCTGCGTGCCGAAGCTCGGGATAATCTCCTTCAGCTTCGCCTGCCATGCGGATGAGGCAAACTGGTCTTTAAAGACCCTCTTCATCAGCTCCAGCATGATCGGTGCTGCGGTTGAAGCGCCTGGCGATGCGCCAAGCAGTGCGGCAATAGTGCCCTGCCGATCGCTGACCACCTCAGTACCGAGACGCAGTACCCCACCCAGCAGCGGATCGCGCTTGATAATCTGCACCCGCTGGCCCGCCTGCCACAGACGCCACTCCTCTTTTTTCGCCTGCGGATAGTACTCTCGCAGTGCAGCAAAGCGCGCATCGTCGTTCTGGAGCACCTGCCCTACCAGATATTTTACCAGGCTAAAGTTGGTCAGGCCCACCTTCACCATCGGCATCAGGTTAGATGGTGTAGTTGAACGCGGCAGATCCCACAGGGAACCGTTTTTGAGGAACTTGGTGGAGAAGGTGGCGAACGGTCCGAACAGCAGTACCCGCTTGCCGTTAAGGATGCGGGTATCGATATGCGGAACCGACATCGGCGGCGCGCCGACCGATGCCTGGCCATAGACCTTCGCCAGGTGGCGGTTGACCACCTCCGGATTGTCCGACACCAGGAACTGGCCGCCCACCGGGAACCCGGCAAAATCCCGCGCCTCAGGAATGCCCGACTCCTGTAACAGCTTCAGCGCCGCACCGCCTGCCCCGATAAAGACAAATTTCGCCACGATGGTGCGCGTAGTGCGGGGATGATTGACGTCGGCAACGGTCACCGCCCAGCGGCCGTCGGCGTTGCGCTTAATCCCACGCACCTCGGTGCTCAGATTAAGGGAGAAGCTGTCGCTTTTCTGCAGGGAGGCCACCAGCTGGCGGGCGATTTCGCCGAAGTTGACGTCCGTCCCCAGCTCGGTACGGGTGGCGGCAATCTTCTGCTTCGCATCGCGTCCCTCCATCACCAGCGGTGCCCAGCGCTTGATCTGTGCGTGGTCTTCACTGTAGCGAATACCGCTGAAGAGGTTGCTCTGCTGGAGCGCGGCGTAGCGCGCGCGCAGGAAGTTGACGTTCTCTTCGCCCCACACAAAGCTCATGTGCGGCACGGTGTTAATAAAGGAGCGGGGATTGTTCAGCACGCCCGCTTTCACCTGATGCGCCCAGAACTGGCGGGAGAGGTGAAACGCCTCGTTGATCTCAACGGCTTTCTCAATACTGACGCTGCCGTCGGCCTTTTGCGGCGTGTAGTTCAGTTCCATTAATGCAGCGTGCCCGGTGCCAGCGTTGTTCCAGCCCTCGGAGCTCTCCTTTGCGACTTCATCCAGGCGTTCAATCATGGTCATCGACCACGTTGGTTCCAGCGCCTGTAGATAGGTTCCCAGCGTAGCGCTCATAATGCCGCCACCCAGGAGGAGTACATCAGTTTCTCGCTTCTTCGCCGCAGTGGCTTTCCCTGTCCGTGAGGCAGCGCGACTACCCGTAGCCACAGAAGAGAGCACGGCACGCATTTTTTTCATAATGTTAATGCCCTACAATTAGTACTGCTTTATTGGAATTTATTGGAGTGAAATTACCCGTTCAACTAACCTACCACCATCGTCGGGCAATTTAAATATTGTTGAGATAGTACACAGCAAGTTGATAGATGTTAACAAAAAGTTAGATTTTTATAACGGCTATGACAAAAAAACTGGTATCTCCTGCGCCGCACCGCTACTATGCTTCGCTTTGCTACACTGCACACTTTCTGTCCGCTTTGACTCTGTGAAATTTTATGTCTGATGCCCAAAAAGCTTTAACTCCTGTACAAGCTGGAAGCGTTGCCACTGTGCTGCGCTCGCCGTCGCTGCTGATGCGCGAAACCCTTGCCGGGGTGATGACCGCCCTGGCGCTGATCCCGGAAGTGATCTCCTTCTCGGTGATTGCTGGCGTCGATCCAACCGTAAGCCTGATCGCCTCCGTAGTGCTCTGTCTGGGGATGTCCTTCCTTGGCGGACGCCCGGCAATGGTTACGGCCGCGGCTGGCTCCGTGGCGCTGGTGATCGGCCCGATGGTGCATCAGCACGGCGTGGAGTACATCCTGCCTGCCGTCCTGCTCGCCGGGGTGATTCAGATCGTCTTTGGCCTGACGGGGATGGCGCGCCTGATGCGCTTTATTCCGCACACGGTGATGACCGGCTTTGTTAACGCCCTGGGGATCCTGATCTTCTTCGCTCAGGTACCGCACTTCTGGACTCGCGATCCGCTGATCCTCGGGCTGTTTGTCCTGACGCTGCTGATTGTGCTCTGGCTGCCGAAGGTGCTAAAGAGCGTCCCCTCCCCGCTGGTGGCCATCGTGGTGCTGACCCTCTTTACCGTCTTCTCCGGGCAGATCCTGCCGGTGGTGGGCGATGAAGGTCCGATGCAGGGCGGCCTGCCTGGCCTGACCCAGTGGCTGGTGCCGTTCAACCTGACCACGCTGAGTATCATCTGGCCCTGCGCACTGAGCATCGCCTTTGTTGGCCTGATGGAGTCGCTGCTGACGGCGAAGCTGGTAGACGATCTTACCGAAACGCCGTCCAACAAGGGCCGCGAAAGCGCAGGTCTCGGCATCGCTAACATTCTGGCCGGTTTCTACGGTGGGATTGCAGGCTGCGCGATGATCGGCCAGACCATCGTCAACGTTGAGATGGGTAAAGGGCGCAGCCGCGTCTCGACCGTCGCGGCGGGTCTGGTCCTGCTGCTGCTGGTGACTGCATTGAGCAACGTGATGGCGAAGATCCCGATGGCGGTGCTGGCTGGGATTATGGTCATTGTGGCGGTGAAGACTTTCAACTGGCACAGCATTCAGCCTGCGCAGCTAAAACGCGCCCCGGTAACCGAGACGCTGGTGATGCTGGTAACGGTGATTGCCACCGTCACCACCGGTAACTTAGCAATTGGCGTAGTGGCCGGCGTGGCGCTGATGTTCGTGCTGCCCCCGGTCTTTGGCCGCAAAAAGCGCGCTAAAGCAGAAACAGCGTCGCCAGACCCAGAAAAATAAAGAAGCCGCCGGTATCCGTCAGGGCGGTGATCATTACGCTGGAGCCGACCGCCGGGTCGCGCCCCAGCCGTACCATAATCATCGGGATCAGTACCCCCATGGTGGCGGCCAGCAGCAGGTTTAGCACCATTGCCAGGGTCATCACCCCGCCGAGGGCCATATCGTCATAGAGCCACCAGGTTACGCCGCCCATAATCCCGCCCCATACCAGGCCGTTAATCAACGCCACGCCCAGCTCACGGAAGATGAGAAAACGGTAGTTCCCCGGCTGAATGTTCTGCAGCGCCAGCGCACGCACGATCATGGTGATGGTCTGGTTACCGGTGTTGCCGCCGATCCCGGCGACGATGGGCATCAGCGAGGCCAGGGCCACCAGCTGGGAGATGGTATGCTCGAAGCCATCAATCACCCGCGAGGCAATAAAGGCGGTGCAGAGGTTGATCGCCAGCCACGCCCAACGGTTCTTGACCGCTTTGCCGACCGGGGCAAAGACATCCTCCTCCGGGCTGAGACCGCCCATCAGGCGCATGTCGTTATCGCTCTCTTCATACACCACGTTAACAATCTCATCGATGGTCACGCGTCCCAACAGCTTGCCGTCGGGGTTGACCACCGGCGCACTCACCAGGTTGTCACGCTCAAAGGTGCGGGCGGTCTTCTCCGCATCGTCATGGGGCGAGAAGGTGACGGGGTCGGCCTCCATCACCTCGCTGACCAGCGTCTGGGTATCACTGAGCAGAATAGTTTGCAGCGGCAGCTCGCCCAGCAGCTGCTCATCGCGATCGGTGACAAACAGCTTATCGGTGTTCTGCGGCATGCTGCCGAGGCGATGCAGATAGCGCTGGACCGTCTCCAGAGTGACATCCGGACGGACGGTGATCACCTCAAACTCCATCAGCGCGCCCACGCTGTTCTGCTCGTAGCTCATCACCTGATGCACGCGGGCGCGATCGTCCGGCGGCAGAGAGGCCACCAGCCGCCCGGTAAGGTTACGTGGCAGGCGCTTAACCAGATAGATCTGCTCGTCGATATCCAGTCCGCGCAGCGCCTCCAGCAGCGCCTTGTCGCTCATCTCCTCAATCAGATCCTCGCGCACGCTGTCCGAGGCTTCCACAAGGATCTCACCGCGCTTGAGATCGTCGACCAGACGCCACAGCGCCCGACGCTCCTCGGTAGGCAATGCCTCCAGCGTATCCGCCAGGTCCGGGGCCGGTAGATGGGCCACCAGCACGCCGACCTCGGCGATATCGTCGTTTAGTGCACTGCCGTCGAACTGTTCAACCAGGGTCAGCTTGCCGAGGATCTGGGAGGTGATGGCGCTGTTGGTATTCAGCAGCCAGATGAGGCGCGCCCGCTCCTCGTCACGGAGGCGGGCGCTATTTTTCGGGGTGGCGGACATTAACGACTCCTTATCCTTATCCTTATGCGGTGCGTGAAACGGCGTCGCGTGAAGCGAGCGCCCGCTCTTCTCCTGTCAGCTCTGTGAGCACGCCGCTGCGCATCTCCAGCAGGCGATCGGCATGTATAAAGTAGTGGTCGTCGTGACTAATAGCAAAGATGGTTTTCCCTTCGGCCTGCATTAGAGGCAGGATTGTCTGATAAAACTCGCGCCGGAAGTGCGGATCCTGATCGGCGGCCCACTCATCCAGCAGAATAATATCCCGCTCCTCCGCCAGCGCCAGCAGCAGCGCCACGCGCTTCTTCTGCCCCTTCGACAGCTTGAGGTTGAGGATCTTGCCGTTATCCAGCTCAAGCTTGTGCGCCATCTTCAGCTGCGCCAGCCATCTGTCGACGATAGCCGGATCCGCCTGCTTGCCTTCCGGGCCAATCAGCTGGTCAAACAGCCAGACGTCGGTAAATACCGCCGAGAAGAGCTTACGGTAATCCTCTTCGCGCCCGTCAGCCAGCGGCTGGCCGTCAATCAGGATAGTACCCGATACTGGCTGATAGAGTCCGGTCAGCAGCATCGCCAGGGTCGACTTGCCGCTGCCGTTGCCGCCGATAAGAAATACCAGCTCGCCACGCTTCAGGGTCAGGTTGATCGGCCCGACGGAGAAGGCCCCCTCTTGATAGGTGAAGGTCACGTCGCGCAGCTCCAGGGTCTGCCAGCCGGTAAAGGCGGTCGGGCGCGGGAAATCGGGCTGATAGGGGGCGAGGGAGAACTGCTTCAGCTTGTTGAACGCGACCTGGGCGCTGAGCAGGGTGGGCAGCGCGCCTACCGCCGAGAGCAGCGGCGTGCGCAGGAACAGCACCGTCAGGGAGAAGGTCGCCGCGACGTTAGTATCCGCCCAGCCGAGACCGTTGGCCATCCAGAACACCAGGCCAATCGCCCCCAGCATCATAATGTTTGACCAGTTAACGGCGCTAAGGTGGAAGGTGTCGGCGCGAATAATATGGTGGCGATACTCCCGGGCATCCGGCAGGTAAGCGTTGTTAAAGATAGACTCGGCACGCTCGCGGTTGAGGGTCAGCTCTTTGCGCCCCTCCAGCACCGTCTGGTAGTCATGGTGCAGCTTGTCTTCGGTTTCACGCAGCCTCGCTAAATGCTTATAGACCCGCGACACCAGCACAAAACCACCCCAGATGGTGATCGCCATCCACAGGGCGGTGACCAGCAGCATTTTGCCGGAGAGCCAGCCCAGGTAGGCCGCCGATCCGGCGGTCAGGATGATCCCCTGCACCAGCTCCGGCAGGCGCACAAAGGCGATGGTGATGTTACGCACGTCGCTGGTCAGCGCGGCCAGCAGCGCGGCGTTGCCCAGCTGCTCCACCCGCTCCACCTGGGTGTCGAGGATGCGCTTAATAAACTCGCCCCGCAGGCGATAGACAAAGTGGTGGCCAAGGGCGGTCAGCGCCAGCTGGGATCCGAGGGTCACCGCCATCAGCAGCAGCAGCAGGCCGAGAAACTCCGGCAGCACCGTCAGGGAGATATCCACATTCTCGATCAGCCGCGCGTTGATAAAGGCGATCAGCCCGATGCCCAGCGCTGCGCTGAGCAGGGTTAACAGGATGACGGCAATAAAAGGCCAGCGGTACTGCCGCCAGACAAGAAGAAGAAGTTCCATGAGAGCGATCCGGCAAGAAAAATCAGCCCGCAGTGTAAACTGCTATCGCACTGAATCAAGAATAATTCTGATTTATATTCTTAATTACCTGCCCGGCGAAAGGTTAAGTTGTAGCGGCATTCACCGGTCGCCGGATGGTGGCCTGGCTTAAGGGGCTGTATGCCGTGATAGAAGAGACGGGACGGGCCCCCCCACACCACCACGTCGCCATGCTCCAGCAGCAGACGCTTGAGCGGATCGCTGCGTCGGCTGCCACCAAACTGAAAGACGGCGGGCAGGCCCAGCGAGACCGAGACGATAGGCGCAGCCAGATCCGGCTCGTCTTTATCCTGATGCAGAGAGAGCTTTGCTCCCGGTAGGTAGCGGTTGATCAGGCAGGCGTCCGGCTGAAAATCGCTATAGCCCGCCGCCGCCGAAGCCTGCTGGCAGAGCGCGGCAAAGGCCTGCGGCATGGCTGGCCAGGGCTGGTCGGTAAGCGGATCGACGGGCGCATAGCGATAGCCATGCGCGTCGGTTGTCCAGCCCAGGCGGCCACAGTTGGTCATCGCCACCGACATGGTATAGCCGCCGGGGGTTATCATCTGGCGAAACGGTGACGCGCTGGCAACCGCATTGATTCCCACCAGTAGCGCATCGGCGTCGGCCAGGGCAAAGCGGCGCAGGATTGTCGCCCCCGGCGCCAGCGGCTCCTGCCACGGTTCGGCATCGGCAAACAGATCGAGCATCAGGTCTCCTCTTTTAACGACTCGCGCGCCAGCAGCTGGGCCTTGCGCGCCGCCCCCCAGCGGTAGCCGGAGAGCATGCCATCGCCGCGTACCACGCGATGGCAGGGGATTACGATAGCCAGGCGGTTGGCCGCACAGGCGCTGGCTACGGCACGGATCGCCTGCGGCTTGCCGATAGCAGTAGCGATGGCGCGGTAGCTGGCGGTTTCCCCCGCCGGGATCGCCTGCAATGCCTGCCAGACCTGCATCTGAAAGGCGGTGCCACGAATATCCAGCGGCAGAGCCAGCGGGCGGCCGGGGTGTTCGATCGTCGCCACCACCTCGGCAACCCGAGCGCTAAATTCAGCGTCGTCCTGCATAAGCTGAGCGCGAGGGAACAGGGTATGCAGCTCGGCGGTGAGCAGCGATTCGCAGTCGGCCAGCAGGATCGCGCAGATACCGCGATCGCTCTCGGCCACCAGGCAGCGCCCCAGCTCACAGTGCGTCAGCGCGTAGCGGATCGCCGTGCCCTCCCCGCCCTGGCGATACTGCCGGGCCGTCATGCCCAGCGTCTCATCGGCCTTGCGGTAGTAGCTGCCGCTGTCCGGAAAACCGGCGGTCAGCACCGCGTCAGTCACGGTTACGCTGTGGGGGAGCGCGCTGCGCAGGCGTTTCGCCCGGGCGGCCTGCTGCCAGGCCTTTGGCGTCATGCCGGTGGCGGCTTTAAACTGGCGGTGAAGATGGTACGGGCTGAGACCGACCCTCTGCGCCAGCACCTCCAGGGTTATCGGCGTCTCCTGCTCAAGCAGGCGGCAGACGGCGGTGATTTTTTGCGCCAGGCTGCTCTCATCTGCGGGCCTGTCAGGCTGGCAGCGTTTGCAGGGACGAAAACCCGCCTGCGCCGCCGCCTCTGCATCAGTAAAGAAGCGCACGTTTTCACGCAGGGCATGGCGCGCCCGGCACGAGGGGCGACAAAAGATACCGGTGGTAATGACGGCAAAGACGAAACAATTGTCTGCATCGGCCCGGCGTTCGAGCACCGCCTGCCAGCGGTGCTCGTCTTCAATAAAGGTTGTTACGCTCATATCAGGCTCCTCTATTTAGCTTAGCCTGACTATGCCCTGGGCTGGTGCAGCCTTCACCTGAAATCTTGCGCTTTAATTCTATTTACTCTGCAAAAAAGCGGCAAACTGCGGCGACATCCAGGGGGTAAAGGTATCGCCCTCTTTGGTGATCATATAGATCGCCAGCCCTTCACGCATCGCCACCTCACGGGCCTTCTGCGGCCCCAGCACCATCAGCCCGGTATCCCAGGTATCGGCCTCCAGCGCCGTCGGGGCGATCACCGTGACCGACACCAGGTTGTGATCGATAGGATGCCCGGTTTGCGGATCGATAACATGCGACAGGCGTTTGCCGTCCAGCTCGTAGTAGTTGCGGTAGCTGCCGGAGGTGCTGATGCCGTGCCCATTAATATCTACTACCGCCTGCACCGCGTTCTCACGATCGGTCGGCTTCTGGATCGCCACCCGCCAGGGTTTGCCTTCGCCGTTCATACCCCGGCTTACCAGCGCCCCGCCTACCGAGACCAGATAGCGAGGGATCCCCTCCTGCTCCATCAGCCGCGCCAGATGATCGGCCGCGTAGCCTTCGCCTACCGTGGAGAGATCGACATAGAGGTCGGGAATATCCTTCTGTAAAAACTGCTGCCCCGCCAGATAAGAGACCGACAGGTGCTGCAAACCCACGCGCATTTTTGCCGCGTCAATTTGCGACGGCGTCGGGGTGGTTTCCGGCTGCTTATCCGGGCCGAAGCCCCACAGGTTGACCAGTGGACCGATGGTAATATCCATCGCGCTGTCGGTTTTAACGCCGATACGCAGGGCAAGGGTGACAATATCCGCCAGCGCGGCGTCGACCGGCCACGGCGTGGTGCTGGTGGAGGCGTTAAAACGGCTCAGGGCCGAGTCGCTCTTCCAGGTGGAGAGCAGCCTGTCGTCTGCGTCGAGTTGGGCGGTGATTTTCTCCCGCAGCGCATCGGTTTCGGCTTTATCCATATCCACGACGCTAACGCGCCAGGAGGTGCCCATGGTTTTGCCTTCCAGAACGGTAACGGTAGCGCCAGGCTGCGGCGCAGGCGGCGTTGGATCGCAGCCAGTAAGAATCAGGGTAAACGCCAGCAGGGCAGCGCGAAAAAGAGTCGTATCCATAGCAATAATTCCCTTACGCAATGGGCGCAAGAGTACACCAAAAGTGGGCCTGTTCAGGAAAAAGTCGATAAAAAAGGGGCCTGCGCGGCCCCTTCATGCAGACAGATAACGTCTTAGAACTGGTAAACCAGGCCCAGCGCTACGATATCATCCGTGCTAACACCAGCCTGACGGGTGAAGTCGTTGTCATCCAGTAGGTTGATTTTGTAATCAACGTAGGTAGACATGTTTTTGTTGAAGTAGTAAGTCGCGCCAACGTCGATGTACTCCAGCAGATCCTGGTCGCCGTAGTTAGCGCCACCGAAACCGTTGCCGTTAATGTCTTTGCCTTCAGACTTCAGGTAGGCGAGGGACGGACGCAGGCCGAAGTCGAACTGGTACTGAGCAACCACTTCGAAGTTCTGCGCTTTGTTAGCAAAGCCGTATACCGGCTGATCATCACCACGAGAACCGAAACGGGTTGCGTTATAGGTCTGGGAGTACTGCGCTGCCAGGTACAGGTTGTTGGCGTCGTATTTCAGGCCGCCGGTGTAAACGGTTGCACGATCGCCGCTACCGTAAACGCCAATTGCGTTCTGGTCAGCGGTACGTTTAGAGCTAGTGATAGCACCACCGACGCTGAAGCCTTCGCCGATGTCATAGGTCAGGGAGCCGCCGTAGCCGTCGCCGTTCTGACGCAGGAGGCTGCGGCCGCCAACGTCTTCGCCACGGGCGCTGCCGTTTTTGCCCTGGTACTGCAGAGCAAAGTTCAGGCCGTCAACCAGACCGAAGAAGTCGGTGCTGCGGTAGGTCGCCACGCCGTTAGCGCGGGACTGCAGGAAGTTGTCGGCACCGTAGGTATCGCCACCGAACTCAGGCAGCACGTCGGTCCAGGCGGTAACGTCATAGGTTACGCCATAGTTACGACCGTAGTCGAAAGAGCCAGCGTCGCCGAATTTCACGCCGGCAAATGCCAGACGGGTCCAGGACTGGTTTTCGCTCTCAGCGGTGTTGCCCTGGATCTGGTATTCCCACTGGCCGTAGCCGGTTACCTGATCGTTAACCTGAGTTTCGCCTTTGAAGCCAAGACGCATGTAGGTCTGGTCGCCATCACTACCGTCGTCATCAGAGAAATAGTGCAGGCCGTCAACTTTGCCGTAGAGGTCTAATTTGTTGCCGTCTTTATTGTAAATTTCAGCCGCGTTCGCTGCGCCTGCTACCAGCAGAGCCGGTACCAGGAGGGACAGTACTTTAACTTTCATGTTATTAACCCTCATTTATATGCTTTTATTATTGCCACTGCTTACTGATTGAGCGTCAAATCAGTCGGCCAAGCCATTCTCCTAAAAAATACAGAATAATCCAACAAGAAAATGCTACTAAAACTTTTAATATGTTTCAGTTAGATAGATAGATGTTTCATTTTGTAAATATTGGGGAACTTTTGCTGGCACGAATAGCTAAAAAATAAAGCATCAATAATCAAGAAATAATATTTCTACATAAAAATCATTAGTTTGTATGATTTAGCGGTCATAGCACTGAAAGACAAAACAAATCGCGGATTGGCTACTAAAATAACCCTCGCTATCATCATTAACTTTTATTTATTACCGTCATTCGACTCTGAATGTCCGTTTACCCCAATTCTCGCCGGATGCTCTGCATTCGGCTTTTTTTTACCTTTCTTTACGTTGCCCGCTCAATTTTATGCTACCGCCCTGAAATCATAACGACTATTAACTAATGATGACGGAAAGTAAGCAAAATTCACTACGCCAAAAACATAAGCAATATCTTGTTATTTCGTGCTATTTCGCTGCTCTCATCGATGGTTATTTATACCGCTGCCTAAACCCTGTACAGGTTTACCGCTTCGCTGTGTTAAAGTCTCTTTTATGCCGTTCAGTTTCTCGCCAGACGTGAAGAGAGTCTGGAAATTCAGGCATTACCCTTTATACTGCCTGCTGTACGCCACCAAGTAGCATAACTTTTACCAGCCTGATGACACACTGATGAGTCGATCCGACAGCATGATCCCTGGCAAGTTTTCCCTGATACCAGGCAACATTACCCGTTTCTTTCTATTACTGATTATCGTTCTGCTGGTAACCCTGGGCGTCATGGTGCAAAGCGCCGTTAATGCATGGCTGAAAGATAAGAGCTATCAAATCGTCGATATCACCCATGCGATGCACAAGCGGGTCGATACCTGGCGCTATGCAACGTGGCAGATCTACGACAATATCGCTGCCGCCCCTGCCGCTCCCGCTGACGGTCTCCAGGAGACGCGTCTGAAGCAGGACGTCTACTATCTTGAGAAACCACGACGTAAAACCGAAGCGCTGATCTTCGGCTCCCACGACGGCTCAACCCTTGAGATGACGCAGCGCATCTCTACCTACCTTGACACGCTATGGGGCGCAGAGACCGTGCCCTGGTCGATGTACTATCTTAACGGCCAGGATAACAGCATGATCCTGGTCTCTACCCTGCCGCTGAAGGATCTCTCTTCGGGCTTCAAGGAGTCGACCATTGATAATATCGTCGACTCACGCCGGGCAGAGATGCTGCAGCAGGCTAACGCTCTCGACGAGCGGGAGAGCTTCTCCCCGCTGCGCAGCCTGAGCTGGCAAAACGGTTACTACTTTACCCTGCGTACCACCTTTAACCAGCCGGGCCATCTGGCGACGGTGGTGGCGTTCGATCTGCCGATTAACGATCTCATCCCTCCCGGCATGCCGATGGACAGCTTCCGCCTCGAGCCGGATAACGGCCCTACTCCCCTGCGCGCCTCGGACAAGGAGACGGCAGACAGCGTCTCGGTCAACTTTAGCGGGGCGAAGATTGAGATCTCCTCGTCGCTGAACTCAACGGATATGCGTCTGGTGTGGCAAGTGCCTTTCGGTACCCTGCTGCTGGAGACATTACAGAATATCGTCCTGCCGCTGCTGCTCAATATTGGCCTGCTGGCGCTGGCGCTGTTTGGCTTTACGACCTTCCGCCATCAGCCGGGCCGCCAGCTCGACGGCCAGTCCTCGCCGGGTGCAAATAACGAGCTGCGCCTGCTGCGGGCGCTAAACGAAGAGATTGTCTCGGTTCTGCCGCTGGGGCTGCTGGTGCACGACCAGGAGGCCAACCGGACGGTCATCAGCAACAAGATCGCAGATCACCTGCTGCCCCATCTGAACCTGCAAAACATCACCAGCATGGCGGATCAGCACCAGGGGGTTATCCAGGCAACGGTGAACAACGAGCTGTATGAGATCCGGCAGTTCCGCAGTCAGGTGGTGCCGAGAACGCAGATCTTTATTATTCGCGATCAGGACCGGGAGGTGCTGGTTAACAAAAAACTCAAGCAGGCTCAGCGTCTGTATGAGAAAAACCAGCAGGGCCGCTCGGCGTTTATGCAGCATATTGGCGAGGCGCTAAGCCTGCCGGCTAAGACGCTTGCCGGTGAGGCTGCGGCGATCGACAGCGAAGAGAGCCGCCATCTGACGCATCATGCCCAGACGCTGGTGCAGCTGGTTGAAGATATTCAGCTGGCAAACATGCTGGAGACCGACAGCTGGAAGGGAACGCTGACCCAGTTCTCGATTCAGGATCTGATTGATGAAGTGGTGCCCGAGGTGCTGCCGACCATCAAGCGTAAAGGCCTGCAGCTGCTGATTAATAATAACCTGCCCGCTAACGAAGAGCGGCACGGCGATCGCGAGGCGCTGAGACGCATCCTGCTGATGCTGATCCAGTATGCGGTGACCACCACCCAGATCGGCAAAATTACCCTTGAGGTTGATACCGACGAGTCGGCGGACGATCGCCTGACCTTCCGTATCCTCGATACCGGCGAAGGGGTCACGGCCAGCGAAGTGGACAACCTGCACTTCCCGTTCCTCAACGATACCCAGAGCGATCGCTACGGCAAAGCCAATGCCCTCACCTTCTGGCTGTGCGATCAGCTGGCGCGCAAGCTTGGTGGACATCTGAACATTAAAGCACGCGAAAGCTTAGGCACCCGCTATACGCTGCATGTGAAGATGGCGGCCCAGGCGCAGGAGGTTGAATCTGAAGAGAAGCTGTTGGATGACGTCGTAGCGATGATCGATATTACCTCCAACGAAATTCGTCATATCGTGGTTCGCCAGCTGGAAAATTGGGGAGCAAGCTGCATCACGCCGGATGAGAGATTAATAAGTCAAGAGTACGATCTCTTTTTAACGGATAATCCGTCTAATCTTACAGCCTCAGGCTTGCTTTTAAGCGATGATGAGGCCGCCGTGCGGAAAATTGGCCCCGGCCAGCTGCGCGTGAATTTCAATATCAGTAATGCGATGCAGGAAGCGATACTGCAACTTATCGAAGAACAGCTGGCGCAGGATGAGGTCTCGCCCTCACCGATGGGCGGGAATGAAAATGCCGAACTGCATGCCAGCGGCTATTATGCGCTGTTTGTCGATACAGTACCCGACGATGTTAAGAGGTTGTATACTGAAGCGGCTGTAAGCGATTTCGCGGCGCTGGCACAGACAGCGCACCGCCTCAAAGGGGTGTTTGCCATGCTAAATTTGGTTCCCGGCAAGCAATTATGTGAAACGCTGGAACATTTAATTCGTGAGAAAGATGTTTCAGGCATAGAAAAATATATCAGCGACATTGACGCCTACGTCAAAAGCTTGCTGTAGCAAGGTAGCCTTATACATGAACAATATGAACGTAATTATTGCCGATGACCATCCGATTGTACTGTTCGGTATTCGCAAGTCACTTGAACAGATCGAGTGGGTGAATGTAGTCGGTGAATTTGAAGACTCAACACAGCTTATCAATAACCTGCCAAAACTGGATGCGCATGTCCTGATCACCGATCTCTCCATGCCCGGTGACAAATATGGCGACGGCATTACCCTGATTAAATACATCAAGCGCCACTTCCCGAACCTGTCGGTGATCGTGCTGACCATGAACAACAACCCGGCCATCCTCAGCGCGGTGCTGGAGCTGGATATCGAAGGGATTGTCCTGAAACAGGGCGCGCCAACGGACCTGCCGAAAGCGCTGGCCTCGCTGCAGAAAGGGAAGAAGTTTACCCCGGAGAGCGTCTCTCGCCTGCTGGAGAAGATCAGCGCTGGCGGCTACGGCGACAAACGTCTGTCACCGAAAGAGAGCGAAGTGCTGCGTCTGTTCGCCGAAGGTTTCCTCGTTACCGAGATCGCCAAGAAGCTGAACCGCAGCATTAAAACCATCAGCAGCCAGAAGAAATCGGCAATGATGAAGCTGGGGGTGGATAACGATATCGCCCTGCTGAACTATCTCTCCTCCGTGACCCTGAGCCCGGCGGACAAAGATTAATCCTCTCTGAACGTTAAGCCGGGCGGCGCTGACGCTTGCCCGGCCTACATTTTCTATCCCCGCGATTTTCTCACCCGCTCCGCGTAGATCGCCAGCGTCTGCTCCAGCACGTCCAGCGTGACCGGTTTCGACAGACAGCTATCCATGCCCGACTCCAGGCAGCGCTGCTTCTCTTCCGCCAGCGCGTTAGCCGTCACGCCCACCACCGGTAGGGTCAGCCCCAGCTGACGAATGCGCTGCGTCAGGCGGTAGCCATCCATATTTGGCATGTTAACGTCGCTCAGGATGATATCGATATGGTTTTTGCTCAGCACGTTCAGGGCATCCACACCGTCGTTGGCAGTTTTGCACTGGTAGCCCAGGGAGCCAAGCTGATCGGCAAGCAGCCGTCGGTTGATCGGGTGATCGTCCACCACCAGAATCATCATGTCATCATTGTGGGCGTCCTGCGTCCCGGCAGCGGAGAGCACCGGCGCGGTTTCGCTGGTATCCACCTTAACGCTGTAGATGCGTGCCAGCAGGGCCAGCAGCTCATGGGGTGATGCCACGCTGTGCGTCCACTCGCCAGGCTTGCGCTCCTGCGGAATGCCGATATGCCGACGGCAGAAGATCACCGCCGCCCTGCCCTGCCAGGGTTGGTCGAGGGCATCATCGGTAAGCAGCATATCGTCTGCATCCGGAGTCTGCCCTTCGTAGCGCTCGGCACGAATGCCGTTGCGCGCCAGCAGCGACTCCACGAAGCTGCACAGCGAGGCGTTACGGATCGCCAGCCAGCAGCGCGTGTTAGCCAGGCCGTCAACGTCAATCACCTGCGGCGACTGGGCAGAGTAGAGCGGGATGCGCAGAGTAAACTGGCTCCCCATGCCCGGCTCGGTATCCACCGCGATATCACCATCCATCATGCTGATCAGCTTCTCGCAGATGGCGAGTCCCAGCCCGGTGCCCTGGAAGTTGCGCTGTACGCCGGTGCCCACCTGGAAGAAGGGATCGAACAGGCGAACCACCTCTTTGGCCGGAATGCCGACGCCGGTATCACGCACCTGAATAGAGAGATACTCCCCTACCCGCTGCACATGAAGCACGATACAGCCTACGTCGGTAAACTTGATGGCGTTGCTCAGCAGATTAGAGATCACCTGCTGAAGGCGCATCGGATCGCCCTGCATCATCACCGGCACGTCCGGATCGATAAAGCAGTACAGCCCGAGCTGCTTGCGCACCACCAGCGGCAGGTAGTTAGCGGTGATATGGTTCATCACCTCGCGCGGGGAGAACTCACGTGGCTCGATCTTCAGCTGCTCGGACTCAATTTTTGAGAAGTCGAGAATATCGCTGATGATCTTCAGCAGCAGGCTGGAGGAGTTGTTCATAGCCGTCACCAGGCGATCTACCCCTTTCGGCAGCGCCTTGGTTTGCAGCAGATCGAGGTTACCGATAATACCGTAGAGCGGCGTGCGCAGCTCGTGGCTAACGGTCGCCAGGAACATCGACTTCGACTGGCTCGCCTGCTCCGCCGCCTGGGCCATATCCTGCAGCGACTCCTCCATTTTGACGCGGGCGGAGACATCCACCAGCACGCAGATAGCCACGTTCTCATTGCGATAGCGCGAGTGAACAAAGCTGATCTGCAGATTGGTGTTGTTGCTGGTAAGCACATCGACAAAGTTGACCTGCTGACCACAGATAATCTGCGTCAGCCGCTGCCGATCCTCGTGGGTCAGCATATTGAGGTAGTTATGCGCCAGCTCGTTACTCAGAATGTTGGTGCCATCCTGAGTACGTAAAATACAGATCCCCACCGGGGCGGAGGCAACAATCTTACGGTTGAACTGCTCATGCTCTTCAAGACGCTGGGCATCTACCTCCGCCGGAATAAAGATGCGCCGCTCGTACATCCGCGCCAGGGTAAAGAGCGCGATCCCTACCAGCACGTTAAGCAGCACCGCGTTGAGGATCAGCATGCGGATATGCTCCAGCACCAGATCCACCGGCACCGAGTAGACCACGCTCAGGGAGGAGGGTTGCAGGCTCTTCTTCAGCACCAGATCGCGGAAGCCGGAGGTGTAGCCAAACCAGGAGCGCTCCTGCATCCAGCGCGGATCGATCTCCGGACGGTTATCCGGCCCGGTCAGGGAGATCAGCGCGTGGCCGTTCTCGTCCAGAATGGTCACGCTTATTGGCAGGCTGCCCGGCGTAAAGAAGTTATCCATGCGGATAGACTGCTCAACGCCCAGCAGCGCCTGCAGGCGGTTGGCCAGGTAGACCGGCGTCAGGGCGTAGAAGTAGCCGATGCCGGGACGCGCGCCCTGGCTTATCCAGAAGATGTTGTTGCCGCGCTCTTCCTGCGGGGCGTTGCGGTATTTCAGGATGCGCTCGTGCAGGTTTTTCAGGGCACTCTCACGCTCCAGCGGCACGTCGCGCAGGCCGAAGTCGGCCATGCAGAGGTTGACGCTGCCAATCAAAAATACCCGGTTGAGATCGTAGGCGGCAGAGAAGTTATCTCGCCAGTAGCGCATAAACCACGCCAGCGACTCCAGCGAGCCGCGCCATGCCGTACCCATCGCCGAGCAGTCGGAGTCCGGGAACAGCGGTTGAAAATCGGGGACGTCGTTCTGCGCACTCTGCACGCGAGAGGCCATGATGCCGTTCTCTGCCGTCAGGCGATTTTCTGCGATGTACTTGAGCTCTTTCATCACGTCTGAGGTGCGCTGAATATAGCGCTGGGCCTGATCGGAGCTGAGATTAAACTCCTTACGGATTTCAGACTCTTTCTGGTGCAGGGCGTTAACGATGTAGAACACCGAACAGAGGACAATCAGCAGCCAGAGCAGCAGTGCCAGCGCCCGGAACAGGTAGCGTGAAACTTTGAGAGTGGTTCGAAAAGAGACGAGGTATTTCAACGTGGCGATGCTCCGCCGTCAGGGTCACAAAAGGATGTCGATAAGGTAGCGGTAAAACGGGCAGACCGCAAAGAAAAAGGGCCGGATTGCCGGCCCTTTCATCAATGCTCTGACTTAATGCGCCGAATTACTCTTCGCCGTCATCCGCTGCATCATCGTCAGCTTCGGTTTCCGGGGCGATATCGTCATCGCCCTCGGCAACCGTACCGTCGATAGCGTCCAGCTCTTCGTCATCTACCGGCTCGGCCACGCGCTGCAGACCCACCACGTTCTCATCTTCCGCCGTGCGGATGAGGATCACGCCCTGGGTGTTACGCCCAACCACGCTGATCTCCGACACGCGGGTACGTACGAGGGTACCGGCATCGGTGATCATCATGATCTGGTCGCAGTCGTCGACCTGTACCGCGCCCACAACGGAGCCGTTACGCTCGGTAACCTTGATAGAGATAACGCCCTGGGTACCACGCGACTTGGTGGGGTACTCTTCCTGCGCCGTGCGTTTACCGTAGCCGTTCTGCGTCACGGTCAAGATAGCGCCTTCGCCACGTGGAATGATCAGGGAGACGACCTTGTCAACGCCGGCCAGCTTGATACCGCGCACGCCGGTAGCCGTACGGCCCATCGCACGCACCGCGTTATCTTTGAAGCGCACCACTTTACCGGCAGCGGAGAAGAGCATCACTTCGTCGTCGCCGGAAGTCAGGTCAACGCCAATCAGCTCGTCGCCGTCGTTCAGGTTCACCGCGATGATCCCGGCGGAACGCGGACGGCTGAACTCGGTCAGCGCCGTTTTCTTCACCGTACCGCTGGCGGTCGCCATAAAGACGTTGACGCCCTCTTCATACTCGCGCACCGGCAGAATAGCGGTGATACGCTCGTTGGCTTCCAGCGGCAGCAGGTTGACGATCGGACGACCGCGCGCACCACGGCTCGCTTCCGGCAGCTGGTAGACCTTCATCCAGTAGAGACGGCCCCGGCTGGAGAAGCAGAGGATCGTGTCGTGGGTGTTGGCCACCAGCAGACGGTCGATAAAGTCCTCTTCTTTTATGCGGGCGGCAGACTTACCTTTACCGCCGCGGCGCTGGGCCTCGTAGTCGGTCAGCGGCTGGTACTTAACGTAGCCCTGGTGCGACAGCGTGACCACCACGTCTTCCTGGCTGATCAGATCTTCGATATTGATATCGGCGCTGTTCGCGGTGATTTCGGTGCGGCGCGCGTCGCCAAACTGGTCGCGGACCAGCTCCAGCTCCTCGCGGATCACCTCCATCAGACGATCGGCGCTGCCGAGAATGTGCAGCAGCTCGGCGATCTGCGCCAGCAGCTCTTTGTACTCGTCAAGCAGCTTCTCGTGCTCCAGGCCGGTCAGCTTCTGCAGACGCAGGTCCAGGATCGCCTGAGCCTGCTGCTCGGTCAGGTAGTACTTACCGTCGCGTACGCCGAACTCCGGCTCCAGCCACTCCGGACGTGCGGCGTCATCGCCGGCGCCTGCCAGCATGGCCGCCACGTTGCCCAGATCCCACGCCTGCGCCACCAGCCCTGCCTTCGCTTCGGCCGGGGTCGGCGCACGGCGGATCAGCTCGATAATCGGATCGATGTTAGCCAGCGCAACCGCCAGCGCTTCAAGGATGTGCGCACGGTCGCGGGCTTTACGCAGTTCAAAAATGGTACGGCGGGTCACCACTTCGCGGCGGTGACGCACGAACGCGGAAAGAATATCTTTCAGGTTCATGATCTTTGGCTGGCCGTGGTGCAGCGCAACAATGTTGATGCCGAAGGAGACCTGCAGCTGCGTCTGGGAGTAGAGGTTGTTCAGCACCACCTCACCTACCGCGTCGCGTTTGATCTCAATCACGATGCGCATGCCGTCTTTATCGGACTCGTCGCGCAGGGCGCTGATGCCCTCGACGCGTTTGTCTTTCACCAGCTCGGCAATCTTCTCGATCAGGCGCGCTTTGTTCACCTGGTACGGGATTTCGTGCACGATAATGGTTTCACGACCGGTTTTCGCATCGGCTTCAACTTCCGCGCGTGCGCGAATGTAGATCTTGCCGCGGCCGGTGCGATAGGCCTCTTCGATACCGCGACGACCGTTAATGATCGCCGCCGTCGGGAAGTCCGGCCCCGGAATGTGCTCCATCAGCCCTTCAACGCTGATGTTCTCATCGTCGATGTAGGCCAGGCAGCCGTTGATCACTTCCGTCAGGTTGTGTGGCGGAATGTTGGTTGCCATACCGACTGCGATACCGGACGCGCCGTTAACCAGCAGGTTCGGGATTTTGGTTGGCATGACGTCCGGAATTCTTTCGGTACCGTCGTAGTTATCAACGAAATCGACCGTCTCTTTTTCCAGATCGGCCATCAGCTCGTGGGCAATTTTCGACATACGGATTTCCGTATAACGCATCGCCGCGGCGGAGTCGCCGTCTACCGAGCCGAAGTTACCCTGGCCATCGACCAGCATGTAACGCAGCGAAAACGGCTGCGCCATACGGACGATGGTGTCATACACCGCCGTGTCACCATGGGGATGGTATTTACCGATTACGTCACCAACGACACGGGCAGATTTTTTGTAGGCTTTATTCCAGTCATTGCCCAATACGTTCATGGCGTATAGTACGCGACGGTGTACCGGTTTCAGGCCATCGCGGACGTCTGGCAGCGCACGGCCAACAATGACCGACATCGCATAGTCCAGATAGGAGCTCTTCAGCTCTTCCTCGATGTTAACCGGTGTAATTTCTCTCGCAAGGTCGCTCATCTAACCGCTATCCCTCTACTGTATCCCGGATTCAAAGGTCGCAAATTATAACACAGCCGCCGTCATTCCGGTAAAGGAAACACCCCCGCTGGTGCTTTATTGATACTTCTCTCCTGATATACTCAATGCACTGATTGATTAAGGAGTAAAAGCGCCAATGAATGCTGAAAAACCGCCGGTGGCTCAAAACGTTGACTATGAAGAGATCGCCAAATTTGAAGCCGTGGCGTCACGCTGGTGGGATACCGAAGGCGAGTTTAAGCCGCTGCATCGTATCAACCCCCTGCGCCTGGGCTATATCGCCGAGCGCGTCGGCGGCCTGTTTGGCAAAAAAGTGCTGGATGTCGGCTGCGGCGGCGGCATTCTGGCCGAGAGCATGGCCCGGGAAGGCGCGAACGTCAGCGGCCTCGATATGGGCTTTGAGCCATTGCAGGTTGCTCGCCTGCACGCCCTGGAGTCCGGCATTCATGTCGACTACGTCCAGGAGACGGTTGAGGAGCATGCGGCAAAGCAGGCGGGACAGTATGATGTCGTGACCTGCATGGAGATGCTGGAGCACGTGCCCGATCCGCAGTCGGTAGTCCACGCCTGCGCCCGCCTCGTTAAACCGGGCGGCCACGTCTTCTTCTCGACGCTTAACCGCAGCGGTAAAGCCTGGCTGCTGGCGATTGTCGGCGCAGAGTACGTGCTGCGCATGGTGCCGAAAGGCACGCACGACGTGAAGAAGTTTATTAAGCCCGCCGAGCTGATTGGCTGGATCGATCCTACCCCGCTGCAGGAGCGGCACATGATCGGCCTGCACTACAATCCGCTTACCGATCGCTTCAAGCTGGCCCCGGGCGTTGACGTGAACTACATGCTGCATACTCAGGCAAAAAACAGCTAACGTTATTTGAAAATGTGATGACCATTACGCAGTGCCATAGGCTGCGTAATGGGCTTTTGCCACTTGCACGATGAAGATTTCAGCGTTCGATCACATTCAGATTTTTTTTTCGCATGCGTTGACTTTCCTGTAGCCCTTATCGTTCGCGGACTTAGCGATTATTACCTTTCCGCAACCGCAATTTAACCTCAAAATCAACTCTTGTACTGAAAAGAATCCAGACTAAAATACTCACCATATTGTGACGTTTTCATTAAACACCCCCTACATATAGTATTTATCCACAGGTTTAACCACAGCGCCGAACTGTGGATAAGCGGGGGATACTTTTTTTCTTAAGGACAGGTACATGAATCAGAGTCTGCTGGTGACGAAGCGTGATGGTCGTACTGAACGCATCAATCTGGATAAAATCCACCGGGTGCTGGATTGGGCGGCAGAAGGGCTGAATAACGTATCGATCTCTCAGGTTGAACTGCGCTCCCACATTCAGTTCTACGACGGCATCAAAACGTCCGACATCCACGAAACCATTATCAAAGCCGCGGCGGATCTCATCTCCCGCGATGCGCCGGACTATCAGTATCTGGCGGCCCGCCTTGCTATCTTCCACCTGCGTAAAAAAGCCTACGGCCAGTTTGAGCCGCCGGTGCTGATCGACCACGTGCGCAAGATGATTGAGCTGGGTAAATACGATAATCATCTGCTGGAAGACTACACGGAAGAAGAGTTCCAGCAGATGGATGGCTTCATCCAGCACGATCGCGATCTGACCTTCTCCTATGCGGCAGTGAAGCAGCTGGAAGGGAAATACCTGGTGCAGAACCGCGTAACGGGCGAAATCTACGAGAGCGCCCAGTTCCTCTACATTCTGGTTGCTGCGTGCCTGTTCTCTAACTATCCGCGTGAAACCCGTCTGGACTACGTGAAGCGTTTCTATGACGCGGTCTCGACCTTTAAAATCTCGCTGCCGACGCCGATCATGTCCGGCGTGCGCACCCCGACCCGCCAGTTCAGCTCCTGCGTGCTGATCGAGTGCGGCGACAGCCTGGACTCCATCAACGCCACCTCCAGCGCGATTGTGAAATATGTCTCCCAGCGTGCCGGTATCGGCATCAACGCGGGCCGCATTCGCGCCCTCGGTAGCCCGATCCGCGGCGGTGAAGCGTTCCACACCGGCTGCATTCCGTTCTACAAGCACTTCCAGACCGCAGTGAAGTCCTGCTCCCAGGGCGGCGTGCGCGGCGGTGCGGCGACGCTCTTCTACCCGATGTGGCATCTGGAAGTTGAGAGCCTGCTGGTGCTGAAAAACAACCGTGGCGTCGAAGGCAACCGCGTTCGTCACATGGACTACGGCGTACAGATCAACAAGCTGATGTACACCCGTCTGCTGAAGGGCCAGGATATCACCCTCTTCAGCCCGTCCGACGTTCCAGGCCTGTACGACGCCTTCTTCGCCGATCAGGACGAGTTTGAGCGCCTGTACGTGCAGTACGAGCAGGACGAAAGCATCCGTAAGCAGCGCGTGAAGGCGGTCGAGCTCTTCTCGCTGATGATGCAGGAGCGTGCCTCCACCGGCCGTATCTACATCCAGAACGTTGACCACTGCAACACCCACAGCCCGTTCGATCCGGCGGTGGCGCCGGTGCGCCAGTCAAACCTCTGCCTGGAGATCGCCCTGCCGACCAAACCGCTGATGGACGTCAACGACGAGAACGGCGAAATCGCGCTCTGCACGCTGTCGGCGTTCAACCTTGGCGCTATTAACAGCCTGGACGAGCTGGAAGAGCTGGCCGTGCTGGCGGTACGTGCGCTGGATGCCCTGCTGGACTATCAGGACTACCCGATCCCGGCCGCAAAACGCGGGGCCATGGGTCGCCGTACGCTGGGTATTGGCGTGATCAACTACGCCTACTGGCTGGCGAAAAACGGCAAGCGCTACTCCGACGGCAGCGCCAACAACCTGACTCACCAGACCTTTGAAGCCATTCAGTACTTCCTGCTGAAGGCCTCTAACGAGCTGGCAAAAGAGCAAGGCGCGTGCCCGTGGTTCAACGAGACCACCTATGCGCAAGGTATTCTGCCGACCGACACCTATAAAAAGGATCTCGACGGCATTACCGATGAGCCGCTGCACTACAACTGGGAAGCGCTGCGTCAGTCCATCAAGACGCACGGCCTGCGTAACTCCACGCTCTCTGCGCTGATGCCGTCCGAGACCTCGTCGCAGATCTCTAACGCCACCAACGGCATTGAGCCGCCGCGCGGCCACGTGAGCATTAAAGCATCAAAAGATGGCATCCTGCGCCAGGTGGTGCCGGACTATGAGCACCTGAAAAACAACTATGAGCTGCTGTGGGAGATGCCGAATAACGACGGTTACCTCCAGCTGGTAGGTATCATGCAGAAGTTTATCGACCAGTCGATCTCTGCGAATACCAACTACGATCCGTCCCGCTTCCCGTCTGGCAAAGTGCCGATGCAGCAGCTGCTGAAGGATCTGCTCACCGCCTATAAGTTTGGCGTCAAGACCCTGTACTATCAGAACACCCGTGACGGTGCGGAAGATGCGCAGGATGACCTGGTGCCTTCTATTCAGGACGACGGCTGCGAAAGCGGCGCATGTAAGATTTGATATCATTTAGCCGGGTGGCGCTTCGCTTACCCGGCCTACAGGGTATTGTAGGCCCGGCAAGCTCTGCGCCGCCGGGCGCTACCATTTTTGACAGGACTTCCATTCATGGCATACACCACCTTTTCACAGACGAAGAACGATCAGCTGAAAGAGCCGATGTTTTTCGGCCAGTCGGTCAACGTCGCCCGCTACGATCAGCAAAAATATGACATCTTCGAAAAGCTGATTGAGAAACAGCTCTCCTTCTTCTGGCGTCCGGAAGAGGTTGACGTCTCGCGCGACCGCATCGACTTCCAGGCGCTGCCGGAGCATGAAAAGCATATCTTCCTCAGCAACCTGAAGTATCAGACGCTGCTGGACTCCATTCAGGGCCGCAGCCCGAACGTGGCCCTGCTGCCGCTGATCTCTATCCCTGAGCTGGAGACGTGGGTCGAAACCTGGGCGTTTTCCGAGACCATCCACTCGCGCTCCTACACCCATATTATCCGTAACATCGTTAACGATCCGGCGATCGTCTTCGATGATATCGTTACCAACGAGCAGATCCTCAAGCGTGCAGAGGGTATCTCCCACTTCTATGACGATCTGATCCAACTGACCAGCTACTGGCACCTGCTGGGCGAAGGGACGCATACCGTCAACGGCCAGACCGTGACCGTGAACCTGCGCGAGCTGAAGAAGAAGCTCTACCTCTGCCTGATGAGCGTTAACGCGCTGGAAGCTATCCGCTTCTACGTCAGCTTCGCCTGCTCCTTCGCCTTCGCCGAGCGCGAGCTGATGGAAGGCAACGCCAAGATCATCCGTCTGATCGCCCGCGACGAAGCCCTGCACCTGACCGGCACCCAGCATATGCTGAATCTGCTGCGCAGCGGCGTAGACGATCCGGAGATGGCGGAGATCGCTGAAGAGTGCAAGCAGGCGTCTTACGATCTCTTCGTGCAGGCGGCACAGCAGGAGAAAGAGTGGGCAGAGTATCTCTTCCAGGGCGGCTCAATGATCGGCCTGAACAAAGATATTCTCTGCCAGTACGTGGAGTACATCACCAATATCCGCATGCAGGCGGTGGGTCTGGATCTGCCGTTTAAAACCCGCTCGAACCCGATCCCGTGGATCAACACCTGGCTGGTCTCCGACAACGTGCAGGTTGCACCGCAGGAAGTTGAAGTTAGCTCCTATCTGGTGGGCCAGATCGATTCGGAAGTGAACACCGACGATCTCAGCGATTTCCAGCTCTGATGGGAGCGGTGACGCTGCGCATCACTGGCGCACAGCTGCTGTGCCAGGATGAACATCCGTCGCTGCTGGCAGCGCTGGAGTTCCACAAGGTCAAGGTTGAGTATCAGTGCCGGGAGGGCTACTGCGGCTCCTGCCGCACCCGCCTGCTTGCTGGCCAGGTTGAGTGGCTCACCGAGCCGCTGGCCTTTATTCAGGCAGGGGAGATCCTCCCCTGCTGCTGTCGTGCAATGGGCGATATCGAACTCGACCTGTAATTAGCAGCCGAAAAATATAAAAAATCCCTGAGCATATATATGTTCAGGGATAAATTTCCGGGTTGACATCACTCACGCCGGAATAGCTAACTCTCCGTTATTTTCTCAGGGCTGCGCTGGAGTTCACTGACCCTGTAATAGATTGGCGTAATATCAACGTAGTTAATGATATAGCCGCTTCCCCTGACGTTGACGATAAAATCATCCGGTAATCCCAGCAGGCTAAGGCGTCGGTTAAGATTTTTTAATACCTGCCACAGACGCTGGCTCGACGGCACCAGATCGTTCTCTTCCCACACCACGCGCAGCAGCTCTTCGCGCGGCACCGTCGTATGACGGGCATGCTGTAATAGATAAACAAAAAGATGCAGCATCGTATGGTTAAATAATACCGAGCCAAAGATAAACGATTTATCGGCGTGTCCCTGCGGCAGGCGATAAAGCCTTCGGTTTTCAATTTCAAAGTGAATTTCTTTGCCTATTACGTAACCGTATAGCCGATATCCCATCGTATCTTTACTCATATCTTTTAAAACTGTCCGTAGAGTGCCGTTCGATCCTTATTTCATAAGTCGTACTGATAATAAGAACGATTATATGGCGATAGTGAATACTTTCAACATACAGCCCGGCGCTTATTTTTTCACGCCACCGTACATGTAAATAAATTATTATTCGACGTTAACAGCAATATTTAGCGTTAAATAGTGAAAAAAGGTAAACAGAGAGTCACACTGGGTCATCCAGGATCGTTGCGCGGATCATCAACATAATCTATTGATTTTACATGGTTTGTAAGAAGTAAATGCTACGTGAACCTTACCTGTTTCCTGGATACAAAAAAAGGGCCTTGCGGCCCTTTTCTGTTTTAATACTTATTAACGACGCGCCAGCACCTGCGCATGGTGACGTTTTTCACCGAACATCACCACCGTGAGCAGTAATACCGCCAGCACGCTCCCGCCAATCATCACCATGAAGCCACCGTCCCAGCCGAAGAAGTCAACGGTGTAGCCGACAATAGCACTCGCCGCGACCGAACCGCCCAGGTAACCAAACAGGCCGGTAAAGCCTGCCGCCGTGCCTGCCGCTTTTTTCGGTGCCAGCTCCAGCGCGTGCAGACCAATCAGCATTACCGGACCATAGATCAGGAAGCCGATAACAATCATGCAGGCCATATCCACGCCAGGGTTACCCGCCGGGTTGAGCCAGTACACCACGGTAGCGATAGTCACCAGCGTCATAAAGAAGACGCCCGTCGCACCACGGTTACCTTTAAACACCTTATCCGACATCCAGCCGCATAGCAGCGTGCCAGGGATCCCCGCATATTCATACAGGAAGTAGGCCCAGGAGGATTTATCCAGCGCAAAGTGCTTCACCTCCCGCAGGTAGGTTGGCGACCAGTCGAGGATGCCGTAACGCAGCAGGTAGACAAAGACGTTTGCCACCGCGATGTACCACAGCAGCTTGTTGGGCAGCACGTACTTCATGAAGATCTGTTTGGCGGTCAGCTCCTCCTCATGCTCTTCGCTGTAGTCATCCGGATAATCATTTTTATACTCTTCAACAGGCGGCAGCCCCTGGGACTGCGGCGTATCACGCATCAGCGCAAAGGCAATAATCGCTACTACAATCGCGCCAAACGCCGGCATATAGAGCGCCGCCTTCCAGTCGTTGAACCACGCCATCCCCAGCAGGAACAGCAGGGGCGGAATGCCGCCGCCTACGTTATGCGCGCAGTTCCACACTGAAACAATACCGCCGCGCTCTTTCTGCGACCACCAGTGAACCATCGTGCGTCCGCATGGCGGCCATCCCATCCCCTGGAACCAGCCGCACAGGAAGAGCAGCACAAACATAACGGCAATGCTTGATGTCGCCCAGGGTACAAAGCCCATAAATAGCATCACCGCTGCCGCCAGAATCAGACCCGCAGGCAGGAAAACGCGCGGGTTAGAACGATCGGATACCGAGCCCATAATGAATTTGGAGAAACCGTAGGCAATGGAGATGCCCGACAGCGCAAATCCAAGATCGCCGCGCGAAAAGCCCTGCTCCACCAGATAAGGCATAGCAAGAGCAAAGTTTTTGCGCACCAGGTAGTACGCCGCGTAGCCAAAGAAGATGCCGATGAAGATTTGCCAACGCAAACGACGGTAAAGCGGATCGATTTCTGCCTTTCCCAGGCGCGCCTGATGTGGCGCTGGTTTAAAGATACTGAGCATGTAGCCTCCGTGGCTAAGTATTAAATTTGTAGGGGTTTAAGTGCCTCACCACTCCAGCGAGGCGGCGATGTTAAGGAATATCGGTAATTGTTACTGTGAATCCACGCACAGATTGTTACAGAAATATGACAAAAATGCGCAAAAAGGCGCATTAAGCCACAAATATATTTTCGAATTACGCTCGGTATCGCTCACAATCAAACAAAATCAGCGTTAACAGGACTGAACGATCGTCAAACGAACATGCGGGAAGAGGAAGGAAAGCGTACGAGATGTCCACGAGCAGACGCTGTGAACATCCCATGATGCTACTGGTGCAGGTGTATCACGCCACAAACAGGGAATCGACGACGTTTACCCAGCCGTGATCGCTGGCGACCTCTTTACCGCTGAGCCAGCGGCGCAGCATGTTCAGAGCCATCATGGCGCACACCTCCTGGCGCACCGCCACGCCGTGGCGTCCGGTGGTGAATTTAACCCGCAGAGCATGGACGCCCTGCGGCGTGGCAAGGGCAAAGTTAATATGCTCTTCGTCCAGCCCGCCAACGGACAGCGCCAGCCCGGCCAGATGACGGTTACGCAGCTCGGCTGCCCAGCGTGCGGTCTGCTCCAGCGTGTCGGCCTGGAACGGCAGCACCTCACTCGCCAACAGCGGGGCGGAAGCGCGGGAGAGCTGTAACGCCAGCAGGCCGCTGGTAAACTGCTCGCTGACGGTCAGGCTCAGCTGCTGCTCACGCATCTTCTCCGCCAGCAGGGCCGGTAGCCCCTGGGTGCCTTCAAAGATCAGGCTTTCGCCAGCGACGCGCTGCACCTCTGGCCACAGCGCTTCCATTGCCTCGCGCTGCTCCGCCGGGCCGGTTAGCTTCAGTTCAATAATCGGCATGGACGAGCGATAGCCCATCACCACCCCTTCCGGCAGCTGAAGGTGATCGAGACTCTGGGCCAGATCGCTCTCAGAGCGGCCAAAGGTGGTCAGGCGCAGACAGACTGGCGGCAACGGCAGGCTAAAACGCTCCCGCAGGCGCGGCAGGATCTCCTGCTGCACCATCACCTTGAATTCAGAGGGTACGCCCGGCGTAAAGAACATCAGGCAGCGATTGAGCTTGACGGCAAAGCCGCAGGCGGTGCCCACCGGATTATCGATCAGCTCCGCGCTGGCCGGGATCTCCGCCTGCTTGCGGTTGCTGGGCGCCATCACGCGTCCGCGTTCGGTAAAGAAGCGCTCCATGTGGCTCAGCCACTCTTTATGCAGCACCAGCTCTTCGCCCGCCGCGGTCGCCGCCGCCAGGGCGCTGAGATCGTCGCTGGTCGGCCCCAGTCCGCCGTTCACGATAAGAACGTCAGCCTGTTCGCTGCGCTCGCGCAGGATAGCGATCAGATCGTTAAGGCTGTCGCCCACGGTATTGCGGCGCGTCAGCGGCAACCCTTCGGTGAAAAATAGATCGGCAAGCCAGGCGGCGTTAGTATCAACAATCTGGCCGTGCAACACTTCATCGCCGGTAGACAGCATTTCCACATTTATCATCAAATTGTCCCCTGAAGAACTTGCCCGGTCAGGCGGAAAGAAAAGGGGGTGCTAAATAACCCGACTTCTTTTTGTTTGGCCACTATCAATACCTCTTACATTTTTGCGTGTATTTTGTACAGTCATGAAACGCGCCTACAAATACAGGTTTTACCCAACACCCGATCAGGCTGAGCTACTGGCTCAGACGTTTGGCTGTGTGCGTTTCGTCTATAACAGCATCCTTCGCTGGCGCACTGCTGCCTGGTATGAGCGCCAGGAGAAAATCGGCTATATGCAGGCCAGCGCACGCTTGACAGCTCTGAAAAAAGAACCCGAATTTGCCTGGCTGAATGATGTTTCCAGCGTACCGCTCCAGCAGGCCCTGCGCCACCAGCAAACCGGATTCTCAAACTTCTTCGCCGGGCGTGCCAGATACCCAAAATTCAAAAGCAAGCGCCATAAACAGGCTGCTACCTTCATGAATACGGCGTTCAAATACCGCGACGGCGCGTTGTACATGGCAAAGAGCACCGCCCCGCTGGACGTGCGCTGGAGTCGTACGCTACCGTCTGCGCCGTCCTCCATCAACATTACCCGCGATGTCGCCGGACGATATTTCGTCTCCTGCCTCTGCGAATTTGAACCTGCATCACTGCCGTTCAGTCCGAAAACGACCGGCATTGATGTTGGTTTAAAAGATTTATTCGTCACCGATAGCGGATTCAAATCCGGCAATCCCCGCCATACCGCTAAATACGCGGCACGCCTGGCGCTGCTCCAGCGCCGGTTAAGCAAAAAGGCCAGAGGCTCAAAAAACCGCGCCAAAGCCCGCATGAAGGTTGCCCGGCTCCACGCGAAAATTGCCGATTGCCGTCTGGATGCCCTGCACAAGGCCACCCGCAAACTGATTAACGAGAACCAGGTTGTTTGCGTCGAATCCCTTAAAGTGAAGAACATGATCCGTAACCCGACGCTGTCGAAAGCGATAGCAGACGCAGGCTGGGGCGAATTTATGCGCCAGCTAAAGTATAAAGCCGAATGGGCAGGGCGTAGCGTGGTCGCCATTGACCCGTTTTTCCCGTCCTCAAAACGCTGTAGCTGCTGCGGCTTCACCCTGCAAAAAATGCCTCTTAACGTGCGTAAATGGTACTGCCCGGAATGCGGGGCAGATCATGATCGCGACATTAACGCGACCCGTAATATCAAAGCTGCCGGGCTGGCAGTGTTAGCCCACGGAGAGCCTGTAAATCCTGAACCGCATAAAGCGGCTCAGGTCCGGCTCGGTGAAGTGGGAATCCTCTCCCTTTAGGGCGGGGAGCAGTCAACTCCGTACTCTCCCTTACCTGTTGTCGGAGTACTATAACGCATGGGGAAATAAATAGGGGCAGGATCCAGCAGAGGAAAAGGCGCGGCAGATCGCCGCGCCAGGGGATTAGAAGCTAGCGTTAACCCCAACGTAGGGGCCATCGGCAAGCGCATTATCGCGGTTACCGTCTTTACCCGCCAGGTTCAGGTAACGATAGCCCGCTTCAATGCTCAGCGGACGCATGATAGTCCAGCGCGCACCGGCGTTGGCTTCCTGATAGCTTTCGATACCGCTGGAGAGCGAATCCGGAGAGTAGTAGTACTCGCCAAACAGGCGGAAGCTGTCGCCGATCGGCCACTGCAGGCCGCCGCCAACCGCTGCGGCATAGCCTTCATCGCCGTCGTTTGGATTGGTATAAATACCTTTACCGCCAACTGTCGCCAGCATCGGGCCGAGCGGAATATTAAGACCCAGACCCAAGCCCGCAGCATCGCCGTCGTCGTCGCTGTGCGTCCAGTTGCCGCTTAACGCCAGGCCGCTGGTTTCAGTCCCAAACCCGGCCGCCAGGTTAGTGTAGTGCTCCCCTGCCTGACCGCTGAGGCTCAGCGCGCTGGCCGATGCCGATACCAGCATCAGGCTGGCCACTCCCCACAAAATTCTCTTATCCATTGCCCTTTTCCATACAAAAAATGTAATACGCCCCAAAACCGGCACAGTGTACAAGCCTTTACTCCCTGCCGATGGGCGAAAAGTGTTTTACACGGTTTAGCGGCGCAGGGGAAGTGCTATCCGTCGCGCAGAGTCTGCTGAACCCAGTCGGTCAGCGACCGGCGGGAGATTTTAATCCCCCCGCCGTTAAGGCGTTCGGGCAGGGTCAGCCAGTGCACCGGCTGCTGGAAGCGGGCAAGTTTGTCGTTGACCCACTCCGCCAGCGAGTCGATTGCAAAGCCGCTGGCGCACTCCACTACGGCGACCGGACGCTGGCCAAATTCGTGGTCAGCCAGCGGCACCACAAAGGCCTGCTGCACGTGGGGATGGGCGACAATGACCCGCTCCACCTCCTCGGGCTGGATCCCCTCCCCGCCGCTGAAAAAAAGATTATCCACTCTCCCGAGCACGCTTAGCCGCTCGTTATGCAGCACGCCGCAATCGCGAGTGGCAAACCAGCCCTCGGCGTTAACCAACGGGATAAGTTCACCATGACGCCAGTAGCCTGCGGCCATACTCTCGCCGCGCAGCCATATCTCGCCGTTGACGACTCGCACCTCGCGTCCCGGCAGCGGCTGGCCGACATCTGGCTCACCGTCGGCTGTTTTTGCACACACCGTAGAGGCAAACTCGGTCAGCCCGTAGCCGCACCAGGTGCGGATCCCATGCTCGCTGGCGCGGGTGGTAAGCTCAACCGGTATGGCCGCGCCTCCCAGTAATACTGCCTTCAGGCTTACGCCAGCGTTCTCATTAAGCAGCCGCCAGAGCTGGGTCGGCACGAGCGAGGCGTGGGTACACCCCTCCAGCGCCTGCGCCAGAGGCTGTTTGTCGCGAACCGTCAGCCGCCCACCCGCCAGCAACCAACGCCATAAGATACCCTGCCCGGAGACATGAAACAGTGGAAGAGAAAGCAACCAGTCATCCTCCTGACCGTAGGGCAGCAGGGACAGCACGCCGCGAGCGCTAGCTAAGTGCGCAGCAGCGGTATGTACCGCGGCCTTCGGCAGACCGGTAGAGCCGGATGTTAAGGTCATGGAGGTTAGCCGCTGCGGCTGCCAGCTGACGGCACCCCTGCCTTCTGCTTCGCTTAACGTCAGCGCCGTAAGCTCGATGCCGCGCCAGTTATCACCAAAGCTCAATGTATGTTGTAACGAAAGCGACGGCAGCAGTTCTGCCAGCAGCGCATCGGGCAGCTGGGGGTTAATATGCAGCACCCGCGCCCCGCACTGGAGCAGCGCCAACCAGGCCAGCAGCGTCTGCGGTGAGTTGCCGGCGCGCAGCAGCACGCCATCTCCTGGCCGAACGTTCTGCCGGGCAAAGCCCACCGCCAGCGCATCGATGCGTGAACAGAGCGCACGCCAGCTGAGCGTTTCGCTATTCAAACGCACGGCGGCGGCGTCGCCCCGCTTCGCCCGCCAGTGACGCCAGGGCCAGTCGGCAAAGATCATCGCAACGGCTCCAGGGCAGCAAAATCAAGGCATGGCAGAATGCTGCCCGGCCAGCGGCGAACCTGCTGAACCTGCATCAGGCTCAGGGTATCGAGACCCGGAATGGTCTGCGGCGTCAGCCAGGCGGCAATTCGCGCCAGCTGGGTCAGGCCGAGGCTTGACTCAATGGAGGAGCTGATCACCGCCGTCAGCCCCAGCGCATGCGCAGCCTGCACCTGCTCGCGAACCTTCTCCAGCGCACCGGTGAGCATGGGCTTGATCACCACCGCCTTGACTCCCGCCTCGGCGACAAGCGCAAAATCAGGTTCGCGGAGGCTCTCATCCCAGGCGATGGCGATCCCGGTATCATGGGCAAAGGCCAGCGAGTCGGCACAAGTTCGGCACGGCTCCTCCAGGAAAGCGATGCGGGCGCGATGCTCTGGATGGATATACTTCGCAAACTGCTGCGCTTTTTGCGGGGTCCAGGCACGGTTAGCATCCAGCCGCAGCTGAAGATCGGGCAGCGCTTCGAGCAGCAGATTGACCACCATACCGTCACGCACCGCTTCATAGAGTCCCACCTTCACCTTCGCGACCTTCTCGCCGGGCATAGCAGCAAGCTGAAGCACCAGCTCGTCAGGGTCGCCGGTGCAGAGCGGCGCGGCGCGATAGTCCGCTGCCTCAGGTAAGGTTTCGGCCAGCTCCGCCTGCGCGCAGCTTACGCCAAAGGCTACCGACGGCATCGCCGGTAGTACATCGTCACCCTCCAGCCAGCGATCGACCCAGCCCAGCAGGGCGATCTTCGCCTCGTCCCGGGTTTCACGACTGAAGCCCGGCAGCGGAGCAATTTCCCCCCACCCTTCGCGTTGACCGTCACCCAGACAGAGATAGAGACCTTCGCGGGTTTTCAGCCGCCGCTCGCGCAGCACAACCCCCGCGTCCATCGGGATCTGCCAGCGGTAAACCTGCGCCCGGCGCATTACGGATTCCGTTTAAACTTGCTGAAGTCTGGCTGGCGCTTCTCGTTGAAGGCGTTGCGTCCCTCCTGCCCCTCTTCGGTCATGTAGAAAAGCATGGTGGCGTTGCCCGCCAGCTCCTGAAGTCCCGCCTGGCCGTCGCAGTCGGCGTTGAGGGCCGCCTTCAGGCAGCGCAGCGCCAT
Source organism: Pseudescherichia sp. (assembly GCF_031998825.1). Taxonomy (GTDB): domain Bacteria; phylum Pseudomonadota; class Gammaproteobacteria; order Enterobacterales; family Enterobacteriaceae; genus Pseudescherichia. The sequence continues at coordinate 53,166 of NZ_DAMACX010000003.1, read as the reverse complement.
CGGACTGTTTTGCAGCATCTCGCGACACCAGCGCACCGTCTCTCTCTCCAGGTCGGCAACCGGCACCACGGTATTGACTAGCCCCATGTCCAGTGCCTGCTGCGCGTCGTACTGACGACAGAGGAACCAGATTTCACGCGCTTTTTTCTGTCCAACAATGCGGGCCATGTAGGCTGCGCCCCAGCCGCCGTCGAAAGAGCCCACCTTCGGGCCGGTTTGACCGAATACCGCATTTTCTGCCGCAATGGTCAGATCGCACATCATATGCAGGACGTGGCCGCCACCGATCGAGTAGCCCGCCACCATCGCCACCACCGGTTTCGGACAGGTGCGGATCTGGCGCTGGAAATCGAGCACGTTGAGGTGATGCACTCCGGAGTCATCCTGATAGCCGCCGTAGTCGCCGCGCACCTTCTGGTCGCCCCCGGCGCAGAAGGCTTTCTCACCTTCGCCGGTGAGGATAATCACCCCAACCGCATCATCGTAGCGGGCGTCCGCCAGCGCCTGAAGCATCTCCTTCACCGTTAAGGGGCGAAACGCATTGCGCACCTGCGGCCGATTGATGGTGATTTTGGCGATGCCGTCCGCGGATTTGTGGTAGCGAATGTCGCGGTAGCCTTCAGAACAGTCCTGCCACTCTATTGGCGCGTAAAGCATGGATTCATCGGGGTAGATCATCAGAGTTCCTTAATCAGTAGCGCAAAATGTGCGCCAGACAGGCCGCCGCCCCGCCAGGGTTTTCCCGGTGGGCATTGTGTCCGGCGTCGTTAATCAGCTGGCAGGGAGCCGCAAGCTCTGCACCGAGGGCGCGAAATTTGTGGTCGTGCTCGCCGCACAGGTAGTGAATGGGGAAATGGCACCGTCGCAGCGCCGGACGGAGATCGGGCTGCACCGCCAGCGAGGTCGCCTCCAGCATCGCAGCCAGCGCCGCGCCGCTGTTCTCGCTGCGTAGAGTCACCAGCGTCTGGCGCTGTAACGCAGTCAGTCCGGCAAAAACCGGCTGCCGGTACCAGTCATTAAATACGTCTGCAAGCGGCTCCTTGCGAAAGCGCTGCGCCCACCGGGCATCAGAGAGCCAGCGTGCCTCGCGGGCGTCGGAGTGGGTGAGTCCGGGATGGCCGCCTTCCACGATTAAACCCTGCAACCCGGCAGGTTTTTGACATGAATAGTGCATAGCGATGCGGCCCCCGAGGGAGTAACCCACCAGCCAGTATTTAAGTATGTTGTAACTAATAAGGGTGGCGCTCAGCTGCAAACACACTTCGTCAAAGTCGCGTGCGAAAACCGCCGATGAGCCGCCGTGACCGGGAAGATCGATATAGAGCCGAGGGTGGCGGGAGAAACGCTCCCCGACTGCCATCCACTCCCGGCTATCGCCAGCGAAGCCATGCAGGAACACCAGCCAGGGCAGGTCATCCTGTCCCGCTTTTGCCACCGCATGGAGGATCATAGCTGGCTAACCTGGGCAAGGAGCTGCTGCAAAGTTTGCGCCCCCTCCTGTGGATCAACCACTAGCTCAATAAGCGTCGCCTGAGGCGTGCGCCAGGCTCCCGCGAGCGCCGACTCCAGCCCGGCCCAGCTCTCTGGGCGATGGTAGGCTAAACCGAACATTGCCGCCGCATGGTCAAAGTGAACGTTCTGCGGCATCAGGTAGAACTGCTCGCGCTCGGCCTGCGGGGTCGGCAGCAGAGAGAAGATCTGCCCGCCGTTATTGTTCACTACAATCAGCACAAAGGGGGCGGAGACCTGGCGCAGCAGCGCCAACGCGTTGAGATCGTAGAGCGCAGAGAGATCGCCCACCAGCGCCAGCGTCGACCTTGCGGTGGCCCGCTGCACCCCGGCAGCAGTTGAAAGCAGGCCATCAATGCCGCTGGCACCCCGATTGCTGTACACCGGATAGCCCGCTGGCAGCTGCCCAAGCGCATCCACCAGGCGTACCACCAGACTATTGCCAAGGAAGAGCTGCCCCTGATCCGGCAAAAACTCCGCCAGACGGTGGGCCAGCTGCGCTTCTCCCAGGGTTTCACGTCGGGTCGCAACGGCCTGCCACGCCCGCTCCGCCAGGGTTGGGATTGCCGTATACCACGGATGACGCTTTTCGGCCGGGTGCAACGCCAGCCACTCGCCAACGCCGGATAGCAGCCGTCGTCCGCGATGGTGCGCCGGATCGAGGCGGCCTGGAATATTATCAACCAGCCAATACTCCTCTGGCGCGCAGGTTGCCTGCCACTGCAACAGCCGTTTCCCGGTCAGGCTGCTGCCCAGCTGAATGACGATCTGCGCCTGAGCCAGCTCGCTTACCGCGCTGGCGTTTCCCAGCCACAGATCGGCGCAGGGCAGCGGCTGTCCGGTCTGAGAGAGCACATCGCCAATCAGCGGCCAGCCCAGAGTCTGCGCCCACTCGGCAACCCGTTTGCCCTCGGCGGCACTCATCCGCCCGGCCACCACGACGCCGCGCTTCTGCCGCCAGAAGAACCAGTCGCGCTGCTTCTCACTCTCGCGACGGATCTCCTCCCGCAGCCACGGACGATCGCTCTGCCACCAGCTGCCCAGCGCGCCCTGCCACTCGAGGCCGGAATCATCCAGCTCGCCATAGAGCGGCTCCGCAAAGGGAGAGTTGATATGCACCGCGCCGCCGTGCAGCGATCCAAGCGCGTTATCCAGGGTAGAGACCAACCAGCGGGCCGGGATCTCCCGAGCCGGGCGCGGCAGCGAGAGTGTCTGTGCCGGATGCGAGGCAAACATCCCCGGCTGGCGAATCGCCTGATTCGCGCCGCAGTCAATAAGCTCTGGGGGACGGTCGGCGGTCAGCAGGATCAGCTTTTCACCGGTCAGTCCGGCCTCAATCAGCGCGGGGTAGAGATTAGCCACCGCCGTTCCCGAAGTGACAATCACCGCCACCAGCTGCTGGCTGGCCTTTGCCAGCCCGAGCGCCAGATGACCCAGCCCGCGTTCGTCAAAATGGGTGTGGTGAATAAACGCCTTATTCTGCGCGGCCGCCAGGGTGAGCGGCGTCGAGCGGGAGCCGGGCGCGATGCAGACGTGTCTGACCCCGTGCCGCGCCAGCGTTTCGAGGATAACTTCCGCCCAGCGCCGGTTGAATGAGCTTGCTAACATGAGTTTGTCCGGTATCAAGAATACGGACCAGTATACGGAAACGCAGAGGCGGGATTTTTGATGTAAATCGGTAAGGCGTGAGGAAGCGAGAAAAAACAGCGGGCGCTGCCCTTAAGACAGCGCCCGCATCGAAAAGACCGTTACGGTATTAACGACGCAGCAGCAGGCCTAATACCAGGCCAGCAGCGGCACCGATACCCACGCCCTGCCACGGTTTTTCATGCACATAATCATCTGCACGGTATGCCGCCTGCTTAGCACGCACATAATAGGTGTCGGATGCCTGGCTCACGCGGTTTTTTACATCGTGCAGGGCCTGCTCGGCGCGTGCTTTCAGCTCGACATATTTCTGGTCGGCCGGATCGCCGGAGGAGCGTAGCACTTCTTCCAGCGTGTCGCTTAGCAGGGTCAGGTCGTCATCGATACGGGTACTCGTAAATTGGTTAGACATTAGGTTTCTCCATGTTTTGCACCTGTCAGCTAACTATAGACAATGACTTGCGGTTACGCCTGGTCAACTTTACCTGTGATTTCACGCGCCATACCAATATGAGGAATGCCATCTTCGTCGTAGACGTCGGTCACCGGGATGAAGCCAAAGTGGCGATAGAAGCTCTGTAAGTGCGCCTGCGCACCCAGATATATCGGGCTTTGCGGCCAGTTTTGGCTACAGCAGGCAACCGCCCTTTCCATTAGCTGGTAGCCCAGTTTTTCTCCCCGTACCGCAGCGCTAACGATGACGCGGCCAATCACTACCGGGGCAAAATCATCATCGCTTTTCAGAATCCTCGCATACGCCACCAGCTCGTTATCGCGCCAGCCAAGCAGATGCCGGTTTTCGCCAACCAGATCGTCACCGTCGACGTCGAGATAGACGCAGTTCTGCTCAACGACAAAGACTTCGCAGCGCAGCTTCAGCAGGGCGTAGAGTTCAGAGACGGTTAATTCAGAATGATGCAGGTCTTGCCAGCGGATCATGGTGCGCTCCTTTTTATACGTAGCTCGCTATAATAAGGCTTTTACCGACCCAGAGCGCATATGGAACTGATATTTTTAGGCACCTCGGCAGGCGTTCCCTCGCGTTCGCGAAACGTCAGCGCGGCGCTGCTCAATCTCCGTCACCCGACCCGGCCCGCACTGTGGCTGGTGGACTGCGGAGAGGGTACCCAGCAGCAGATGCAGCGTACCGCATGGCATCCCGGCAAGCTGGATCGCATATTCATTACCCATCTCCATGGCGATCATATCTTTGGCCTGCCGGGCCTGCTTTGCAGCCGTTCAATGGCGGGAAACGTCCACCCGCTGACTATCTATGGCCCCAAAGGGCTACGGGAATTTATCGACACCGCGCTGCGCCTGAGCGGCTCCTGGACCGACTACCCGCTAACGGTGGTAGAGATTGAAGAAGGCCCGGTGGTGGATGATGGCCTGCGCCGCGTCACCGCCGTTGCCCTTAACCATCCGGTGGAGTGTTACGGCTATCGCATCGAGGAGCACGACAAACCCGGCGCGCTTGACGCCGCTGCGCTAGTGGCGCAGGGCGTCAGGCCCGGTCCGCTTTTTCAACGTCTCAAAGCTGGCGAGAGCGTCACGCTGGAGGATGGCCGACGCATCAACGGCAAAGATTTCCTCGCCCCCGCCGTGCCGGGCAAAAAATTGGCGATGTTTGGCGATACCGCCCCCTGCCCCGGTGCGCTGACGCTGGCCCGTGGCGTGGACGTGATGGTGCACGAAACGACGCTGGAGGCGGAAATGGAGGAGAAAGCCAATAGCCGGGGTCACAGCTCGACGCGTCAGGCGGCGCAGCTGGCGCAGGAGGCGGGCGTCAGCAGGCTGGTGATGACGCACATCAGCTCACGCTACGATGATGAGGGCTGCCAGAGACTATTAGCAGAGTGTCAGGCCATCTTCCCCGACACGCTGCTGGCAGAAGATTTTGCGGTGGTCGAAATTTGATGTAAAACCCACCTCCACTTTTTCCTCAGCGTGCCGATAACTGTCTAAACGCAGGTATTTCACTCTGAGGGCATAATGGATAGTTTCCAGAAAGACATCGATGACAGGGCTAATCTCACCCTGTCCAACCGCTTTGAGCTGTTACTGTTTCGCCTTGGCACGTCTCAACATGAACAGAAATCGGAACTCTACGGCATCAACGTATTTAAGCTGCGTGAAATTGTGCCCATGCCTGTGTTTACCCGCCCTGCCGGGATGAAATCGCCCCTGCTGGGAATGGTCAATATTCGCGATCAGGTGATCCCGGTGATCGATCTCCCTGCCGTTGCGGGCTGCAAACCCACTACCGGTTTGAACATTCTGCTGATTACCGAGTATGCCCGTAGCATCCAGGCCTTTGCCGTCGAGTCGGTGGAGAACATTACCCGTCTGGACTGGAAGCAGGTACATACGGCGGAAAAGGCAATCAACGGCCGTTACATCACCAGCATCGCCTGCCTCGACGAAGAGAAAGACACCAATAACCTGGCGCTGGTGTTGGACGTTGAGCAGATCCTCTATGACATTGTACCGTCCGATCATGATGTACACGCCAACAATGCCGCAGTACAGAAATTCAATATTAAACCGGGCGCGGTGGCGATCGTCGCCGAGGATTCAAAGGTAGCGCGCGCGATGCTGGAGAAGGGTCTGGAGACCATGCAGATCCCAAACCAGATGCACGTGACCGGCAAAGACGCGTGGGAGAAGATCCAGCTGCTGGCCCAGCAGGCGGAAGCCGAAGGCGTACCGGTAAGCGATAAGATTGCTATGGTGCTGACCGACCTCGAAATGCCAGAGATGGATGGCTTTACCCTGACGCGCAAAATCAAAACCGACCCGCGCCTGAAGCACATTCCGGTGGTGATCCACTCCTCGCTCTCCGGCAGTGCCAACGAGGATCACGTCCGCAAGGTGCAGGCCGACGGCTACGTCGCCAAGTTTGAGGTTACCGAGCTGTCGGCGGTACTCAAAGAGGTCATGGATCGCGCCTCGAGCAAGGCCAACGGTCCGCTGATTAGCCATAAACAGGCAGTGTAACCGATTAACGCCTGATGGCGCTGCGCTTATCAGGCCTACGAAACGGTAGGCCGTACCAGCACCGCGCTATCCGGCTTCATCCGCTAGTCGGCGTCTAATAGAAAATAGCGATAGCTAAAGTCATCTAAAATGTCCGTATCCGGATCGCGCTGCAAATAGTGCTTAAGTTCTTTTTTACGGATAGTCATCCTGGCGCCAACGTTGAGTCCGTAAAGCTTAATCGTTGTCTCCGCGCGTAGTTGATTCTCGGCCGATGCCAACGGGTTAGGTTTTATCTCTCCCGTTAAGTAGTCTGCAATAAAATAGTCCTCAAAGGCATAGCCTTCTGCATCGGCAATCAATAGTGCATCGTCATATTGTTCGCGTTTCTCGCTCTGGCAGCGATCGCAGCAGGGGTAAAGGTTCTCCCACTGGTAAGCCAGCCGGTGAAACTCTGGCCTGCTTTTAGGACGAAAATGCTCCAGCGTTTCACGACTCATGGCACCTAAATCCCCGCCGTCACAAAATGCGCAATGGTTGTTGGTCATAACCAGGAGCAACTCACGCGTCTCTTCATAACGAAACTTTGTAAACCAATAAAAGTTATATTTCGGATTAGCTTTCTTTGCTGCTTCATACCGCAACCCTAAAGCTTCCCAGCATTCGGTTAAGTAGTCAGGACAAGCCGGACGGATAAAGGGATACATGAAATCGTCCTTATTTCTTACCCAGTAGCCGGGTCATCTGCCGCAGCTCCATACTTACCAGCGTCGCCAGCTCTTCACTTTTATCGCGAAGAGTTTGCGCCAGCGTCATCACTCTGGAATCATCCTGCGGGTTTTGCAGGTAGTGGCGTATAGCGAGTTTAAACGCGTGTAGCTGACGTTCGGTTTCGACATCAAACTCTTCGTCAATATCGAAAATTTCAGCGAGGATCAGCTGATAGCTTTTCCCCGCACCGGATTTAATGGCTTTTACGCTCTCGGGCACGCTGGCATCACGACAGATATTGCGCTCCAGCTCGGGTAAGCGATAGACATAGGCATCCTCTACCGATCCAACCACAAAGGGGGAGTGTGTTGAAACAAAAACCTGAGCGTTAGGCAGGAGCTTTTGGATCGCGGGTAGGATCCGTCGCTGCCATTTGGGATGAAGATGAATATCGACTTCATCAAGGAACAAAATCACCGGCTGAGAGAAAATATCCCGCTGCGTTTTCCAGGGGATGGCCTCAAGACGCAGGGCCATATCGCCTATCCAGCTGATAATCGATTTCAGCCCCTCCGGAAGCGTATCCAAATTGACCCGCTGACCAGCAAGCCCGACCTTCACTTCCAACGGATTTCTTTGCAGATGAAAGGTTAACTCAAGCTGACAGATATCGTTCACAAATGTAGTAATACGGTTTATCGCCGTATCATACTGCCTGGCCTCTTCCTCTGAACCATCATCTCTGGCGAGCGCGGCCTGCGTTCGGTTATTAGCAATCCACTGTGCCAGCAGTTGAGGACGAACGGTTTGGTCGAACGAGAGCGCTTTATCAAACGGTGACTGGATAATGTTTTGAATGGCGGAAAAGACATAGCCGGTCTGGGCGGCCCGGCTGCCTGAATAGGCAAGCGCTGCATAGTCAAATGTTTGAGAAGTGATGCTTTGGTTCATGTCCAACCATGGTCGATTTTTCCATGCTGGATGCTCTAAAGTTTCAGCAATGCGGTAATAGTAGGCCTTATCTTCAAGCAGCATATTACTGAGTTTCTCTTCGGCTTTAACACCATATCCTCCGGCTGCGCCGCAAAAGCGAAAATTCACTTTGCTGGTAACGCCGTGATAGCGTTTCCTGACCAGATCGTCGCCTCCCTGTCCTGGGTTTAAAATCCCCGCCAACGCATACAGCACCGTGCTCTTGCCGCAGCCGTTTGGCCCGGTAAAGATATGGATCTCCGCTTTTGTCGCATCCTCTGTTTCACTCACTATTTGCGGAAAGTCAAAATGGGTGTGTTCAAAAACGCCGATATCTCTTAGCGTAACGCTCTCAATCCTGTAAGGCTGTCGCATGGCGGGTTCCCTGAAGTTAGCTTCAATGCATGCGGCATATTACACCCTGGCCGAGTAAGGTTGTCATTAGCGTTTCAACTATGCGCGGCAGTACGCAATTTGCAAAAGACGAAAAAAAACGCCGACAAGTCGGCGTTTTTTTTTGGTATTACCACACGGTTACATCAGCGGCTGGGCCATCTGTACCAGGCTGATCAGCGGCTGCGGGTAGACACCCAGCAGCAGCACCAGCAGCGCAGAGATCAGGACTACAATCCCACCCGCGCTGTAGGCCCAGTCGGACGGCGCATCGCGGTTGAGCTGCTGCGGCGCATTGAGGTAGAGGCTCACCGCTACGCGCAGGTAGTAGTAGAGGCCGATAGCCGAGCCAATCACGACTGCCGCCGTCAGCCACCACAGGTGAGCATTCACACCCACCGCCAGCACGTAGAACTTACCGATAAAGCCGAGCGTCATCGGGATCCCCGCCAGGGAGAGCATCATCACCGTCATCACCGCAGAGAGGATCGGACGGTGCCAGAAGAGGCCACGGTAGGAGTAGAGCGAATCGGCATCCGGGCCACGGTACGGGCTGGACATCAGGCTGACCACGCCGAATGCACCGAGGCTGCTGAACAGGTAGCCCGCCAGGTAGACGCCTACGGTCTCCATCGACATCTCGCCGCTCTGCAGGGCAATCAGCGCCACCAGCAGATAGCCGAGGTGAGAGATAGAGGAGTAGCCGAGCAGACGCTTGATGTTGGTCTGGCTCAGGGCCATCAGGTTACCGAAGATAATCGAGGCGAAGGCGATAATGCCCAGCACCACGCGTACGGCTTCGCTCTCACCTACCGGCGCGTAGAGGAACAGACGCATCACCACGCCAAAGATGGCGATCTTGCTGGCGGTTGCCAGGAAGGTGGAGACCGGCGCAGGCGCGCCCTGATAGACGTCCGGCGTCCAGAGATGGAACGGCACCAGCGACAGCTTGAAGCCAAGGCCGACGATCATCAGGCCGAGACCGATCAGCAGCAGCGGCTCGTGCAGCATGCCGTCACCGAGGCTCTTACCGATGGCCAGGAACGACAGGTTACCGGAGTTGGCATACACCAGCGCCATACCAAACAGCAGGAACGACGACGCTGCGGCAGAGAGGATGGTGTACTTGATGCTTGCTTCCAGAGAGCGCTTCTGGCGGAACGCGTAGCCAATCAGGCCGAACAGCGGCAGCGAGATCAGCTCGATGCCGAGGAACAGCGCGGCAAGATGGTTAGCGTTGGCCAGCAGAATGCCACCGAGGGCGGCAATCAGCACCAGCAGGTAGAACTCCTCTTTATTATCTTTGTACCCTTCCAGCCACGGGTAGGCAAAGGTACAGGTCGCAAGGCTCGCCAGCAGCACCAGCCCGGTATAGAGCATGGAGAAGCCGTCAACGCGCATCAGCGGCGTCACGTCCATGGCTCCCGCCTGGCCAACCAGCCAGAGCGAGACCAGGGCGGCGTTCAGGCCGACAACGGCAATCGTGGCGTTCAGGAAGTGGTTGCGTCGCCACGCAATGGAGAGCATCACAACCACCACCGTCAATCCGACGATCAGCAGCGGTAGCAGCGCGATCAGGTGTTGTGGAGTAAGTGTCATATGCGCTTTACGGCCTTGTAGTAGTAACGGAATTAACAAACCACTGCTGGATATTGCTCATCGCAGAGTGCGAGGTATCCAGAATCGGCTGCGGATAGATGCCGAGCAGTACCAGAAGTACTACCAGCAGCAGGATGATGAACAGCTCACGCAGCGACATCCCTGGCAGTTCTTTAGCGGCAATTTCACTCTTCGCCTTACCGAAGTAGGCGCGGTGCAGCATCGCCAGCGAGTAGACCGAGGCGAAAACCAGACCAAAGGTCGAGATCACGGTGATGACCGGTACGACGCCGAAGCTGCCGAAGAGGATCATAAACTCGCCCACGAAGTTACCGGTACCCGGCATCCCGAGGGTGGCGACGGCAAAGAACATCGACAGCGCTGGCAGCCACTTAATTTTGCTCCACAGGCCGCCCATCATGCGCATATCACGAGTATGCAGACGCTCATAGAGCTGGCCGCAGATGATGAACAGACCGGCCGCAGAGAGACCGTGAGCAATCATCTGGATCACCGCACCCTGATAGGCGAGCTGGCTGCCGGTATAGATGGCGATCAGCACGAAGCCCATGTGGGAGACGGAGGTGTAGGCGATCAGACGTTTAATATCGGTTTGGGCAAAGGCCATCCACGCGCCGTAGAAGATACCGATTACACCCAGCCACATCGCAATAGGCGCAAACTCGGCAGAGGCGTTCGGGAACAGCGGCAGCGCAAAGCGCAGCAGACCATAGGCCGCGGTTTTCAGCAAAATCCCTGCGAGGTCAACGGAACCCGCGGTCGGTGCCTGGGAGTGCGCGTCCGGCAGCCAGCCGTGCAGCGGTACGACCGGCATTTTCACCGCAAAAGCGATGAAGAAGCCCAGCATCAGCAGGTACTCTATGCCGTGAGACATCGGGGTGTTCAGCAGCTGCTCGTAGTTGAAGGTCCAGACGCCGGTGGCGTTATAGTGGACAAACACCAGCCCAAGGATCGCAATCAGCATCACCAGCCCGCTCGCCTGGGTGTAGATGAAGAACTTGGTGGCCGCCGTGATACGCGTTTTACCATCGGAGGCCTTGTGGCCCCAGAGCGCGATCAGGAAGTACATCGGCACCAGCATCATCTCCCAGAAGAAGAAGAACAGGAACATGTCGATGGCAAGGAACACGCCGATCACGCCACCCAGGATCCACATCAGGTTGAGGTGGAAGAAGCCCTGGTATTTTTCGATCTCGCGCCATGAGCAGAGTACCGCCAGCACGCCGAGGAAGCCGGTCAGGACGACCATCAGCAGCGACAAACCGTCCAGCGCCAGGTGAATGGTGATACCAAAGCGCGGGATCCACGGCAGCACAAACTCAGACTGCCACTGCGGCAGACCTGCAGCCTGGGTAAGAGAGTAGCCGCCCTGCATCCATAGCTGCAGGGAAAGCGCCAGCGTCAGCCCCATTGTTACCAGCGCGATCCAGCGCGGCACCTTCACGCCGAAGCGTTCAGTTTGCCAGCACAGGAAGCCGCCGATAAAGGGAATCAGTATTAGCCAGGGTAATAACATGGCGATATTTGTTCCTTGTTAAAGTCTAAATTGCCCGGTGGCGCCAGCGCTTACCGGGCTTACCGATTAACGCAATACCACCAGCAGGGCGAGCACCACGACCGCACCAACGCTCATGGATGCCACATACCAGCGTAGCTGTCCGTTTTCGCTGAACAGCAGGCCTTTCCCGGCAAAGCGGGAGAGAATAGCCGGCGTGTTCATCAACGCATTCAGCGGATCGCGCTTAATCAGCCACGCAATGCCGAGGAAAGGTTTAACGAAGATTTTGTCATACAGCCAGTCGAAGCCCCAGGCGTTGTACCACCAGGTGCCCAGCAGACGACCCGGTGCGCTGTTGGCAATGGAGGTGACCAGCGTACGCTTACCCAGCCACAGCCATGCGGCAATCAGGATCCCGGCGATAGCGACCACGCCCGAGGTGATCTCCAGCGTCAGCACGCGGCCGTGCTCAAGCTCGGTAGTATCCGGCAGCACGCCCTGCAGCGGCGGTACGATCATCGCCCCAACGAAGGTCGAGAGGACCAGCAGCACAATCAGCGGCAGGTGGTGGGTAATCCCCTTCCCGGCGTGGGCATGGATCTGCTCTTTGCCGTGGAAGACGATAAAGATCATCCGGAAAGTATAGAGCGAGGTCATGAACGCACCCACCAGGCCCGCCACCATCAGGTTGATATGGCCGTTCGCCATCGCCCCGGCGAGGATCTCATCCTTACTGAAGAAGCCCGCGGTGATCAGCGGCAGAGCCGCCAGCGCCGCACCGCCTACCAGGAAGCAGACGTAGACCAGCGGAATTGATTTACGCAGCCCGCCCATCTTGAAGATGTTCTGCTCGTGGTGGCAGGCAAGGATCACCGAGCCAGACGAGAGGAACAGCAGCGCTTTAAAGAACGCGTGGGTCATCAGGTGGAAAATCGCCGCATCCCATGCCTGCACGCCCAGCGCGAGGAACATATAGCCAATCTGGCTCATGGTGGAGTAAGCGAGAACGCGTTTGATGTCGGTCTGTACCAGCGCCGCAAAACCGGCCAGCACCAGAGTAACCGCGCCGACGATCCCCACCAGATGCAGGATCTCCGGGGTCATCAGGAACAGGCCGTGGGTACGGGCGATCAGGTAGACACCGGCGGTAACCATCGTCGCGGCGTGGATCAGCGCCGAGACCGGCGTCGGGCCAGCCATCGCGTCCGCCAGCCAGGTCTGCAACGGCAGCTGCGCGGATTTACCGACCGCACCGCCCAGCAGCATCAGCGTCGCCCACGTCAGCATGTTGTTACCCGCTTCGAAGTGCGCAGGTGCCAGCTCGACCATCTCGCGGAAGTTCAGCGTGCCCAGCTCGGTGTAGAGAATGAACAGTGCGAAAGCGAGGAAGACGTCACCCACACGGGTCACGACAAACGCTTTCATTGCCGCCGCACCGTTCTTCGGATCGGTGTAGTAGAAGCCGATCAGCAGATAGGAGCAGAGGCCTACGCCTTCCCAGCCGAGGTACATCAGCAGCAGGTTGTCCGCCAGCACCAGCACCACCATGCTCGCGATGAACAGGTTGGTGTAGGCGAAGAAGCGGGAGTAGCCCTCTTCACCGCGCATGTACCAGGAGGCGAACATGTGGATCAGGAAACCAACGCCGGTCACCACCGAGAGCATAGTCAGCGACAGGCCGTCCAGCACCAGGTTAACGCCGATGTTGAAATCGCCCACCGCCATCCAGGTCCACAGCGGCTGGCTGAAGGCCTCGCGTCCGTTGTTAAAGAAATCAACGCCAGCAATCACCGTTACCAGCGCCGCCAGCCCGACGGAGCCCATCCCCACCGCGGCGGAGAGGTTTTCCGACCAGCGGCCACGGGAGAACGACAGAAGCAGAAAGCCAATCAATGGCAAAATAATGGTTAAGGCAAGCATGTTCATCCACGCAACTCACTTACTGAATCGATATTCAGGTTCTGGCGACGGCGATGCAGCTGGAGCAGCAGCGCCAGGCCAATACTGGCTTCCGCTGCCGCAAGGCTAATCGCGAGGATATACATCACCTGGCCGTCGGTCTGGCCCCAGTAGCTGCCCGCGACGACAAAAGCCAGCGCGGCGGCGTTAATCATGATTTCCAGCCCAATCAGCATGAACAGCAGGTTGCGGCGGATGATAAGCCCCGTCAGCCCGAGCACAAACAGAACGGCGGCAAGGATCAATCCGTGTTGTAAGGGGATCATACGTGCTCCTCCGTTTTTCTTTTCGCATCTGCCGGACGGTTGCTGAGCACCTCGCCCGGACGCTCTTCGCGGCCAACGTGGAAGGCCACAACCAGACCGGCCAGCAGCAGCATCGACGCCAGCTCAACCGCCAGAACGTATGGCCCGAACAGGGTAATACCTACCGCTTTCGCGCTAATCGAGGTGCCATCAATGCCCTGATCGTTAACGGTGAGGATGGCGTAAACCATCACCACCAGCAGCACGGCAGAGACCAGCCCCGGGCCGATCCACACCTGCGGCTTCAGCCACTGGCGCTCCTGCTCAATCTCGGCTCCGCCAAGGTTAAGCATCATCACCACGAATACGAACAGCACCATGATGGCCCCGGCGTAGACGATGATCTCCAGTGCCCCGGCGAAGTAGGCGCCAAGGGAGAAGAAGACCCCGGAAATCGCCAGCAGGGAGACAATCAGGTATAGCAGCGCATGCACCGGATTGGTGTGCGTGATCACGCGTAGCGTAGTCACGATGGCAACAAGGCCACAGATATAAAAAGCGAACTCCATTGCCCCTCTCCTTACGGTAACAGGCC
>NZ_DAMACX010000003.1:0-38941 GCF_031998825.1 Pseudescherichia sp. | reverse complement strand
AGGCCACAGATATAAAAAGCGAACTCCATTGCCCCTCTCCTTACGGTAACAGGCCCTTGACGTCGATAGGTTTGGCCTCGTTTTCCGCCTCGCCCTTATCTTTGCCGTCGATTGCCATACCTGCCATCCGGTAGAAGTTATATTCCGGATATTTACCCGGACCGGAGATCAGCAGATCCTCTTTTTCGTATACCAGGTCCTGACGCTTGAACTCGCCCAGCTCGAAGTCTGGCGTAAGCTGGATTGCGGTAGTCGGGCAGGCCTCTTCACACATGCCGCAGAAGATGCAGCGTGAGAAGTTGATACGGAAAAACTCTGGATACCAGCGGCCATCGACGGTTTCCGCTTTTTGCAGCGAAATACAGCCTACGGGGCAGGCTACCGCACACAGGTTACAGGCAACGCAGCGCTCGGCGCCGTCCGGATCGCGGGTTAATACAATGCGGCCACGGTAGCGCGGCGGCAGATAAACCGGCTCTTCCGGATACATACGGGTTTCGCGTTTGGCAAACGCGTGCAGGCCGATCATCCAGATACTGCGTACCTGGGTGCCGAAACCTACGATTAACTCTTTTAAGGTCATGGTCTTTTCATCCCTTATTGCGCCTGCCACAGAATGACAGCCGCCGTTACCAGCAGGTTGATTAGCGTAAGCGGCAGGCACACTTTCCAGCCGAAGGACATCACCTGGTCATAACGCGGACGCGGTAATGCTGCGCGAATCAAAATGAACATCATCATGAAGAATGCTGTTTTCAGGGCAAACCAGACGAACGGAGGTAAGAACGGGCCGTGCCAGCCACCGAAAAACAGGGTGACGATCAGCGCGGACACGGTAACGATAGCGACGTACTCCCCCACAAAGAACAGGCCGAACTTCATGCCGGAGTATTCAATGTGGTAACCGTCCGCCAGCTCCTGCTCGGCCTCGGGCTGGTCAAACGGATGACGGTGACAAACCGCAACGCCCGCAATCGCAAAGGTGAGGAAACCAAAGAACTGGGGAATGATGTTCCACAGGTGCGTCTGGTTGTTGACGATGTCGGTCATATTGAATGAACCAGCCTGCGCCACGACGCCCATCAGCGACAGCCCGAGGAAGACCTCGTAGCTCAGCGTCTGGGCAGAGGCGCGCATCGCCCCCAGCAGGGAGTATTTGTTGTTACTCGCCCAACCAGCAAACAGCACCGCGTAGACCGTCAGCCCCGCCATCATCAGGAAGAACAGGATCCCGATGTTGAGATCGGCGACTACCCACGTCGGGCTGACCGGCACAATGGCAAAGGCCAGCAGCAGCGAGGTAAAGGCGATCATCGGTGCAAGCGTATAGATCATGCGATCCGAGAAGCGCGGGACCCAGTCCTCTTTAAAGAACATCTTGATCATGTCCGCCACCAGCTGGAGTGAGCCACCCCAGCCTACGCGGTTCGGTCCGTAACGGTTCTGGAACAGGCCCAGCAGACGACGCTCGGCAAAGCTCATGAACGCGCCGCAGATGACCACCACCAGCAGGATCGCCAACGCCTTAAGAATGCCGATCAGGATATCAATCAGCTCCGGTGTTAACCAACTCATTGCTGTGCCTCCTGCAAGTTCTCAAGACGTGCGCCCGCCAGCACCGGTGCGATGCCCGGCATACCCATCGGCAAGCCCACCTGCCCTGCTGTCAAGCCATCTGCAATCACCAGCGGCAGGGTTACCGTCTGGCCTTCGTAGCTGAATGCGACCTGCGCGCCCGCGTTGACGCCAAGCTTCGCGGCATCTGCCGGGTTGAGCTTGATGTACGGCTGCGGCATACGGGTCTGGAACACCGGAGAGCGCTGGGACATCTCGTCGCTGCCGAAGAGGTGGTAGTACGGTGCAATGCGCCATTTCCCCTCTTCCGCCTTGAAGCCCGCCGGTACGCGATCGAAATACGCCAGCCCGTTGGCCGAGGCTTCGATCAGGCGCACGCCCGGATCGCCATGACGCAGTTTGCCACCCACTTCGGCCTGGAATTTGTTCCACGCCTGCGGTGAGTTCCAACCCGGAGCCCAGGCAAACGGAATTTGCGAGCGCGGTGCGGACGGCTGGTTGTTTCCTTCCATTGAGAAGGCAAACATGGTGTCTTTATCCTGCGGCTGGCGCGGCTCGTGCACGTTGATATTGGCGCGCATTGCCGTCCGGCCGCTGTAGCGGTGCGGTTCACGGGCCAGTTTCTGGCCGCGAATGCGGAAGCTGGCGTCCGGCGCAGCATCTTTGATACCGGCCAGCTGCGGCAGCTGGGCAATGGCGGCGTCGATCACGTGATCGAGCTGGGTCCAGTCCACTTCGCGGTTCAGTACGGTGCTGTGCAGGGAGTGCAGCCAGCGCCAGCTCTCCAGCATCACGGCGCTGCTGTCGTAGTAGGCCGGATCGTAAACCTGGAAGAAGCGCTGGGCGCGGCCTTCGTTGTTGATCACCGTCCCGTCGCTTTCGGCGAAGCTTGCCGCCGACAGCACCAGGTGCGCTTTCTCCATGATCGCCGTGCGCTGATGGTCAATAACCATCACCAGCGGCGCTTTCGAGAGCGCAGCATCAACGCGGGCCGCAGAGGCGTGACGATGGAGATCGTTCTCCAGCACCACCACGGCATCAGCCGCGCCGCTCTCCAGCTCGCTCAGGGCGTCGTCAAGAGAGCCGCCGCCGATCATACCGAGACCAACGCTGTTGACCGCCCGGGCAATCATGGTTACGCCCACGTCCGCGCCGCGTCCCTTCAGGGCCTTGGCCACGTTCGCTGCCGCCTGGATCACCTCGGCGCTACCGGCGTTGGTGCCGGAGATAATCAGCGGTTTTTTCGCCCCGGCCAGTGCCTGGACAATCACATCAATTTTGTTCTGCAGATCGCGATCGATGCCCTCGACCGCAGGCGCGGAGCCGTCCAGCGCGTTGGCGATGGCAAAGCCTAAGCGCGCCTGGTCCTCTACCGGCGCGCGGTAGGTCCACGCGGCGATATCGTCCAGGCGGGTGCTGTCAACGTTGGTTACGAACAGCGGATGCTTGGCACGCTGGCCGATGTTAAGGATCGCGGCAATCTGCCAGTCGGCCACTTTCTGGGCCGCGGCCATCTCACGCGCTTTGCCTTTCACCGCCTGACGCACCGCCAGCGCGGCACGCGCACCGGTCTGGGTGAGGTCTTCACCGAGGATCAGCACTGCGTCGTAGCTTTCGATTTCGCGCAGCGCCGGGGTATGAATGCCCCCTTCGCGCAGCACCTTCAGGGCCAGCTCAAGACGCTCCTGCTCACCTTTGGCGATGCCGGTATAGAAGTTCTCGGCACCCACCAGCTCACGCAGGGCAAAGTTGCTCTCGACGCTGGCGCGCGGGGAGCCGATACCGATCACTTTCTTCGACTGGCGCAGAATATCCGCCGCACCCTGCATCGCCTGCTCGGCGTTGAGGGCGATCAGATCGTCGCCGCGGCGCTGAACCGGCTGACGCGGGCGATCCTTCAGGTTCACGTAGCCGTAGCCGAAGCGGCCACGGTCGCAGAGGAAGTAGTGGTTAACGGTGCCGTTATAGCGGTTTTCGATACGACGCAGCTCGCCGTAGCGTTCGCCGGGGCTGGTGTTACAGCCCAGGGAGCACTGCTGGCAGATGCTCGGCGCAAACTGCATATCCCACTTACGGTTGTAGCGCTCGGAGTGCGTTTTGTCGGTAAAGACGCCGGTCGGGCAGATCTCAACCAGGTTGCCGGAGAACTCGCTCTCCAGCACGCCATCTTCCGGACGACCAAAGTAGACGTTGTCATGCGCGCCGTAAACGCCAAGATCGGTGCCGTCAGCGTAGTCTTTGTAGTAGCGCACGCAGCGATAGCAGGCGATGCAGCGGTTCATCTCATGGGAGATGAATGGCCCCAGATCCTGGTTGCGGTGGGTGCGTTTCGTAAAGCGATAGCGGCGGAAGCTATGACCGGTCATCACGGTCATATCCTGCAGGTGACAGTTGCCCCCCTCTTCACAGACCGGACAGTCGTGCGGGTGGTTGGTCATCAGCCACTCTACAACGCTCTCACGGAACTGCTTTGCCTCTTCGTCGTCGATAGAGATAAAGGTGTTGTCCGTCGCTGGTGTCATACAGGACATCACCAGGCGACCGCGCGTATCTTCCGCGTTCTGGTACTGCTTCACCGCACACTGGCGGCAAGCGCCGACGCTTCCCAGCGCCGGATGCCAGCAAAAATACGGGATATCAAGACCTAACGAGAGACATGCCTGTAGCAGGTTGTCCGCCCCGTTGACCTCGTAATCTTTGCCGTCTACATGAATCGTAGCCATTAGCATGCTTCCAAAATAAATAAACTTTTAGATTACCAGCGCGTCTTGAGCAGGTTAGGCTGAATACCGTTGATCAGATGGGTATTGCTAAACTGCTGCTTGATGCCTGCTTCGAATTCTTCGCGGAAATATTTTATTGCACTCTGCAGAGGCTCTACCGCGCCTGGCGCATGGGCACAGAAGGTTTTACCCGGACCCAGGAATCGACAGAGCTGCTCAAGCGTCTCGATATCGCCAGGCTGACCTTCGCCGCGCTCAAGGGCGCGCAGGATCTTCACGCTCCACGGCAGGCCGTCGCGACAAGGCGTACACCAGCCGCAGGACTCGCGGGCAAAAAACTCTTCCAGGTTGCGCACCAGCGATACCATGTTGATTTCGTGGTCTACCGCCATCGCCAGCGCGGTCCCCAGACGGCTGCCGGCTTTGCCAATGCTGGCAAACTCCATCGGCAGATCAAGGTGCGCATCGGTGAGGAAGTCGGTTCCCGCGCCGCCTGGCTGCCAGGCCTTGAACTTCAGGCCATCGCGCATGCCGCCCGCGTAGTCTTCCAGAATTTCACGCGCGGTAGTACCAAACGGCAGCTCCCAGACGCCCGGATTCTTCACGCGGCCAGAGAAGCCCATCAGCTTGGTGCCGTTGTCTTCGCTTTTTGAGATCCCCTGATACCACTCGACGCCGTTGGCGAGGATCGCCGGAACGTTACACAGGGTTTCAACGTTGTTCACGCAGGTCGGCTTGCCCCACACCCCGGAACTTGCCGGGAACGGTGGCTTAGAGCGCGGGTTGGCGCGGCGCCCTTCCAGGGAGTTAATCAGCGCCGTCTCTTCACCGCAGATGTAGCGCCCTGCCCCGGTGTGGACAAACAGCTCGAAGTCGAAGCCGGTACCAAGGATGTTTTTACCCAGCAGTCCCGCTTCGGTCGCTTCGGCGATAGCGCGGCGCAGGCGCTCGGCGGCCTCAATGTATTCGCCGCGCAGGAAGATGTAGCCCCGGTACGCTTTCAGCGCAAAGGCGGAGATCAGCATCCCCTCCACCAGCAGGTGCGGGAGCTGCTCCATCAGCAGGCGGTCTTTATAGGTGCCCGGCTCCATCTCATCGGCGTTACACAGCAGGTAACGGATGTTCATGGATTCGTCTTTCGGCATCAGGCTCCACTTCAAACCGGTGGAGAAGCCCGCGCCGCCGCGCCCTTTCAGGCCCGAGTCTTTAACCGCGTTAACGATCTCATCCGGCGCCATGCCGGTGAGCGCCTTACGCGCCCCGGCGTAGCCGTTTTTGCTCTGGTACTCATCCAGCCAGACCGGCTGCTTATCTGCACGCAGACGCCAGGTTAGCGGATGGGTTTCAGGAGTCAGGATAATGTTTTTCATTATTTATACTGCTCCAGCAGGTCAGGGATGGCTTCCGGCGTCAGATAGCTATGGGTATCGTCGTCGATCATCATCGTTGGACCCTTGTCGCAGTTCCCCAGGCAGCAGGTCGGCAGCAGGGTGAAACGGCCATCAAAGGTGGTCTGTCCCGGCTTGATATCGAGCTTTTTCTCAATCGCGGCCTGGATGCCCTGGTAGCCGGTGATATGGCACACTACGCTATCGCAGTAGCGGATAACGTGACGGCCCACCGGCTGGCGGAAGATCTGGCTATAGAAGGTAGCGACACCCTCTACGTCGCTGGCCGGAATATCCAGCACTTCGGCGATGGCGTAGATCGCCCCATCCGGCACCCAGCCACGCTGCTTCTGAACGATTTTCAGCGCTTCGATGGACGCCGCACGCGGGTCTTCGTAGTGGTGCTTCTCGTGCTCAATAGCATCACGCTCTGCCGCACTCAGCTCAAAAGCCTCGGTCTGTGGTTGTTGATTCTCGTGCATAATTAGCGGTCCACGTCTGACATAACAAAATCGATACTACCCAGATAGACAATCAGGTCAGAGACCAGGCTGCCACGGATCGCTGCAGGGATCTGCTGCAGGTGCGGGAAGCTCGGCGTACGCACGCGGGTGCGGTAGCTCATGGTGCTGCCATCGCTGGTCAGGTAGTAGCTGTTGATACCCTTGGTTGCCTCAATCATCTGGAAGGATTCGTTGGCCGGCATGACCGGGCCCCAGGAAACCTGCAGGAAGTGGGTGATCAGGGTTTCGATATGCTGAAGCGTGCGCTCTTTCGGCGGCGGCGTCGTCAGCGGGTGATCCGCCTTGAACGGGCCTTCCGGCATGTTATTGAGGCACTGCTCAAGAATGCGCAGGCTCTGGCGCAGCTCTTCCACCTTCAGCATCACGCGGGTGTAGGCATCGCTGATGCCGCCGCCGACTGGGATCTCAAAGTCGAAGTTTTCATAGCCAGAGTAAGGACGCGCCTTACGCACGTCGAAGTCGATACCGGTGGCGCGCAGGCCAGCCCCGGTGGTGCCCCACTCCAGCGCCTCTTTCGCGCCGTAGGCGGCAACGCCCTTCGAACGGCCAATCAGAATGGTGTTGCGCAGCGCGGCCTTCTCGTAGGAGTCCAGACGCTTCGGCATCCACTCGAGGAACTCACGCAGCAGACGGTCCCAGCCGCGCGGCAGATCGTGCGCCACGCCGCCAATGCGGAACCAGGCCGGGTGCATACGGAAACCGGTAATGGCCTCAACCAGATCGTAGATTTTCTGGCGATCGGTGAAGGCGAAGAAGACCGGCGTCATCGCCCCGACGTCCTGAATAAAGGTCGAGATGTAGAGCAGGTGGCTATTGATACGGAACAGCTCGGAGAGCATCACGCGGATCACGTCGACGCGCTCTGGCACTTTGATGCCCGCCAGCTTCTCAACCGCCAGCACGTACGGCATCTCGTTCACGCAGCCGCCGAGGTATTCGATACGGTCGGTGTAGGGAATGTAGCTGTGCCAGGACTGGCGCTCGCCCATTTTCTCTGCGCCACGGTGGTGGTAGCCGATATCCGGCACGCAGTCGACGATCTCTTCGCCATCAAGCTGCAGGATAATACGGAACGCACCGTGCGCCGACGGGTGGTTCGGGCCGAGGTTGAGGAACATAAAGTCCTCGTTGGCGGTGCTGCGCTTCATGCCCCACTCTTCCGGCTTGAAGGTCAGCGCCTCCATCTCCAGATCCTGCTTGGCTTTGGTCAGCTCAAACGGATCGAACTCGGTGGCGCGCGCCGGGTAGTCTTTACGCAGCGGGTGGCCGGTCCAGGTCTGCGGCATCATGATGCGCGTCAGATGCGGGTGGCCTTCGATATTGATGCCAAACATCTCCCAGGTTTCACGCTCGTACCAGTTGGCGTTGGGGAAAAGTTTGGTAAAGGTCGGCACGTTGAGATCGTTTTCTGACAGCGCGACCTTGAGCATGATGTCGCGGTTACGCTCAATAGAGAGCAGGTGGTAGAAAACGGAAAAATCCGCGGCGGGGAGCCCGTCGCGGTGCGTGCGTAGACGTTCGTCCATGCCGTGCAGATCGTACAGCATGACGTAAGGCTTCGGCAGTTTCTTTAAGAAATCGCCCACTTCCAGTAACTGTTCACGCTTTACCCAAACAACAGGGACGCCGGTGCGGGTCGCCTGAACGGTAAAGGCATCCGGCCCAAAACGGTTGCGCAGTT
Organism: Pseudescherichia sp.; assembly: GCF_031998825.1. GTDB lineage: Bacteria > Pseudomonadota > Gammaproteobacteria > Enterobacterales > Enterobacteriaceae > Pseudescherichia. The sequence goes on along the minus strand of NZ_DAMACX010000003.1, from coordinate 31,050 downwards.
CGCCAATAACTGGGTCATCCAGGTGATCCCGGGTTTGCCAGAACGCGTCTTGCGCGGTTAAGTCGGTCATAATGTTCACCATTGCAAAGGGTCCGTGGTGACTGCCGGGCGTGGCTTCGCGCTATAAGTTTATTATGCGAAGGAGTTTTCCACGGCCCGCAGGCGCAAATTAAATCTCGTCCGGCGTACGCAGGTTGGTAACAGCAATGCGTTCGCCGCGTTTGCGCTCGCGCTCTGACTGCATGTTGGCGCGATAGACGCCCTGGTCGCCCACTACCCATGAGAGCGGACGACGCTCTTTGCCAATCGACTCCTGAAGCAGCATCAGCGCCTGCATATAGGCTTCCGGACGCGGCGGGCAGCCCGGGATATACACATCAACCGGGAGGAATTTATCAACGCCCTGCACCACAGAATAGATGTCGTACATGCCGCCGGAGTTGGCGCAGGCACCCATGGAGATAACCCACTTCGGCTCCAGCATCTGATCGTACAGACGCTGAATAACCGGGGCCATTTTGGTAAACGGCGTACCGGCGATCACCATCAGGTCGGCCTGGCGAGGCGAGGCGCGCAGGACTTCCGCACCAAAGCGTGCCACGTCGTGCACCGCCGTAAAGGAGGTCACCATCTCAACGTAGCAGCAGGAGAGACCGAAGTTATACGGCCAAATAGAGTTTTTACGACCCCAGTTAACCATACCGTGCATAACGTCTTCGAGCTTGCCCATGAATACGCTGCGGTTAACTTCTTGCTCGAGGGGGTCGGTTACGATCTCCTGTTTTTGCAGGGGGTAACGGTCGTTCTCACCGTTGGGATCGATGCGGGTGAGCGTGTAATCCATCTTATTGCCTCGCTGTTAGCGTTGACGGTTAGTGATATTGCCTGACTCAGGGTTGAAGCGCTCGCGGCGTGAACGCGCGGGCGTCCAGTCCAGCGCGCCAATACGCACCAGATAAACCAGACCAGCCAGCAGCACTAAAATAAAAATTGCAGCCTCAACAAAGCCAACCCAGCCGCTTTCACGAATGGAGGTTGACCATGCAAACAGGTAAAGCGCTTCGACGTCGAAGATGACGAAGAACATGGCGACCAGATAGAACTTGGCAGAGAGGCGCAGACGAGCGGTGCCGACCGAATCGATACCCGATTCAAAAGGCGTGTTCTTGTGCCGCGCGCGGGCGCGCCCGCCCAGTAACCAGCCGCCGACCAGCATCAGGCAGCATAAGCCAATGGCAACAATAAGAAAGATCGCGAATGCCCAGTGATGAGCAATAACTTCAGTGGATGTTGACATACGCATTGCTTAACTCAAAAAGTGGCACCGTTACCTCTGCTCTTCTCGGCAGATGGACGCCACACTGTTTAAGGGAGGAACAAAAAAAACCTTACACTCACTGTTAGAAACGGCTTAGACAGCTAAATGATGGGGTTTTTTACTCCTTTCTATAACCTTTTGTCAACTTAGAACAAAAGTTCCTTCACATTAGTTTACAGCGGTAGCAATTCATTAACATAAAATGCCTTTTTTTCCACCAACACCCATTTTTTATAGGGCGTTTAGCGATGTTGAATCGTGTCCGTTGTGCGCTGATACAAAAAGTACCCTCTTATTTTGACAGGATTTTGGCAGGATTCCTCCCCCTCTATGGGAGTATTTTCTTGATCTGCGACACGCTTTTGTTAATTCACACAAAAAAACGGCAACAATCAGACTTGTTTTTTAACATGAACTTTCGCTATGCATAGTAGCATACAAAGCAGGGTTTAATGTCGGCGGGCGCGCTTAACTGGCTGATATACAACGCGTTAAAAAATGATTCTTGATAATTAGTGCGGAAATAACGTTTGAAACGCGCCGCTGGTAAATTTTATGCTACCAGCGACCCGCTCTGTTTTTTTGGGCTCTGCTTTTCAGGAGATGTCACCTGCTTAAGGCAATCCTGTTACCTACGTCCCCGGCTACTTAAAGTCCCCTTCAACGATCAAAGAGCTGTCTCCCCCCTGAGGTGCAGCAGCACCATAGTGCCAGGGCATCTGGTAATCCGCCATAGCCTGAAAAACGACCTGAGCCAGTTCATTCTGGCTTTGCGGATTATGACAGAGGAGATATTCAGTCTCCGCCAGCACAGGCAGACCGTCTCTCGGTCCCAGCACGCGCAGATCGGCACTCATCATCTCCACCGGCCTGGCAGTAATACCCAGCCCGGCCTTGACCGCCGACTTCACCGCCGAGAGTGTCGAGGCGACGTAGGCCATACGCCATGGAATACCGGCAGCATCAAGCGTATTGAGCACGCTGTCGCGGAAAGGGTTGGGATCGTCAAGGAAGACCAGCGGCAGCGTCTCGCCTTTCTGCAGGACATACTCTGCCGCACAATACCAGTGCGTTGGCGAAGTACGCAGCGTCAGATGTTCAAACTGGTGGGGCCGATGGGTAGTGACCATAAGATCAACCTCCTGAGCCGCTAGCATCTCAGCCATGGAGAGGTTACGCTTAACCCGCACGTCCAGCGCCAGTCTGGGATAGCTCGCACTGATACGATTTAACAGAAACGGCAAAATAGTATCCGCAGAGTCGTCCGAGGCGCCGACGGTTAATACTCCCTGCAAATTATTAAACATTAATGAGCTACAGGCCTCATCATTAAAGCGCAGGATTTTTCGGGCATAGCCCAGCAGTTGGATGCCGTGTTCAGTTAACAACTTATTCCGACCATGGCGAACGAAAAGCTCCTTGCCTACCAGCTGCTCCAGACGCTGCATCTGCTGGCTCACCGCTGATTGCGTTCGGCATACCGCCACGGCGGCAGCCGCAAAGGTGTTTAAGTCGGCGACGGCAACGAACGTTCTCAGCAGATCGAGGTCGAGATTGAGTATCGGACGATTTGCATTAATCATATGTTTTCACTTACAGGGTACTCCTGACGAGCGCCCCGGCTTTTGCTGTGTTCAAAGATTTAAGCAATCCCCGTTGAGAAGCGGTTTGCACAATCGGCACAAAACCGATTGTTGCTAATAATTCGCTTACGTTCACGAACCTCTATATATACATACAGCATTACACTGTAAATTATTTTCAGAAGCCGCATGCTATTACTGCATCACTGAACGCGATCGAAAATCATTTACCGAATCATCTCAGGAAGATTAGCGGGAAAAATTTCTTAATATCAATTAATTGTATATTCATTCAGAGAATTACGCGGGTACCATTATCGCTTTTAGCCGTAGTCTCTGCTGGTCATCTTACCTCATACCCGCATCAGTTATAAGTACCTATGCGGATGACCTTAACCCCCATGGTGTTATACCGGGAAGCCTGATGCTATTAATATTAACAATCGCCCATCATCGCAAGGTGTCGTATTAAATAATTATTAATTAATAATAGAATCTGTTCTAAATAGTACTTAACGTTCGCTCTACGCTCAGTTCTGTTTACCCCGCCTCTCTCCCCATTTCTGCACATCAGCGCTTAAGGTAATAACAAAAAACGGTCTGGCAGCAATGTTGCGCGCAGTGTTAACAGCGGTAGTTTTGCGATGCGGCAACAGATTAAGCCAAAATTGATATTTTTGTCGAAATTATTAGCAGTTTAATCCGCACATCTGCAGCGAGAAAAACCGGTGGCGTCAGGCAGCCAGGGGCAAAATCTTCTTCTGTGCACCCTTCTAAACTGGCATTCGGGGGAGTACATTGTTCCGTGCTGACTTCCACGGCAGGGAGTAGCACCAACAGCTAAAAGGTCAACGATTCATGTCCCCCATCGAAAAATCCAGCAAATTAGACAATGTCTGTTATGACATCCGTGGTCCGGTTCTGAAAGAGGCAAAACGTCTTGAAGAAGAGGGTAACAAGGTACTGAAGCTCAACATCGGTAACCCGGCCCCCTTCGGCTTCGACGCCCCCGATGAGATCCTGGTAGACGTTATCCGTCACCTTCCGACGGCGCAGGGCTACAGCGACTCCAAAGGACTCTACAGCGCGCGCAAAGCGATTATGCAGCACTATCAGGCACGCGGCATGCGCGACGTCACCGTAGAAGATATCTATATCGGTAACGGCGTCTCTGAACTGATTGTGCAGTCAATGCAGGCGCTGCTGAACAGCGGCGATGAGATGCTGGTTCCGGCCCCGGACTACCCGCTGTGGACGGCAGCGGTGTCGCTCTCCGGTGGTAAAGCAGTGCACTATCTGTGCGATGAATCGTCTGACTGGTTCCCGGATCTGGATGATATCCGGGCGAAGATCACCCCGCGCACCCGGGGGATCGTAATCATCAACCCGAACAACCCCACCGGCGCAGTCTACTCCAAAGAGCTGCTGCTGGAGATAGTGGAAATTGCCCGTCAGCACAACCTGATTATCTTTGCCGATGAGATCTACGATAAGATCCTCTACGACGAGGCGGAGCACCACTCCATCGCCGCGCTGGCCCCTGATCTGCTGACGATTACCTTTAACGGCCTCTCTAAAACCTACCGCGTGGCCGGTTTCCGCCAGGGCTGGATGGTACTTAACGGGCCTAAGAAGCACGCCAAAGGCTATATTGAAGGGCTGGAGATGCTGGCCTCCATGCGACTGTGCGCTAACGTGCCGGCCCAGCACGCTATCCAGACCGCGCTTGGCGGCTACCAGAGCATTAGCGAATTTATCGTGCCCGGCGGACGCCTCTATGAGCAGCGTAACCGCGCCTGGGAGCTGATCAACGAGATCCCCGGCGTGACCTGCACCAAGCCAAAAGGCGCGCTCTATATGTTCCCAAAAATTGACATCAAGCGTTTCAACATCCATGACGACCAGAAGATGGTGCTGGATTTCCTGCTGCAGGAGAAAGTGCTGCTGGTGCAGGGAACGGCCTTTAACTGGCCATGGCCGGATCACGTCCGCATTGTGACCCTGCCGCGCCTGGACGATCTGGAGATGTCTATCAACCGCTTTAGCCGCTTCCTCTCCGGCTACCATCAGTAAGCGTATCAAGGGGAAGATTTGCATCTTCCCCTGCTCTCTGCGCACAATGGATCCTTAGCGCCGTTACTGACAGGGTCCATTATGAGTACGAGTCAAAGCCACTTTTTCGCCCATCTCTCCCGCCTGAAATTGATCAACCGCTGGCCGCTGATGCGCAACGTGCGTACCGAAAACGTCTCTGAGCATAGTTTACAGGTGGCGATGGTTGCTCATGCTCTGGCGGCGATTAAAAACCGCAAGTTTGGCGGCGAGGCTAATCCTGAACGCATTGCCCTGCTGGCCATGTACCACGACGCCTCAGAGGTGCTGACCGGCGATCTGCCGACGCCGGTAAAGTATTTCAACTCGCAGATTGCCCAGGAGTATAAGGCTATCGAGAAGATCGCCCAGCAGAAGCTGGTCGATATGGTGCCGGAGGAGCTGCGGGATATTTTTGCCGGGCTGATCGATGAGCAGCAATACAGCGAAGAGGAGAAGTCGCTGGTGAAGCAGGCTGATGCCCTCTGCGCCTATCTGAAGTGCCTCGAGGAGCTCTCCGCCGGCAACAACGAGTTCTCGCTGGCGAAGTCACGGCTGGAGAAGACCCTCGCCGCCCGCCGCAGCCCGGAGATGGACTACTTTATGGCAGTGTTTGTGCCGAGCTTCCATCTGTCGCTGGATGAGATAAGCCAGGATTCGCCGTTATAGGGCGCGGGAAAGTCAAAACGGAAACAGCACTGGGATCAGCACCACGCACACCACCATCACAATCAGCGTGAACGGCACGCCAATCTTTACGAAATCGCTGAAGGTATAGTTGCCGGGTCCCAGCACCAGGGTGTTAACCGGGGAGGAGACCGGGGTCATAAAGGCCGCCGACGCTGCCATGGCTACCATCATGGCAAAGGGGTACGGCGAAACGCCCATCGATTTGGCCGTTGCCAGCGCAATGGGGGCCATCAGCACCGCCGTGGCGGTATTCGAGATAAACAGCCCGATGGTGGCGCACATGATGAACAGGCAGAGCAGCATCATGTACGGTCCATAGCCGCCACCAAACTGCATCAGTCCCTTCACCACCAGATCGACGCCGCCGGTTTTTTGTAGCGCCAGGGCGAACGGCATCATGCCTACGATAAGAATGATGCTCGGCCAGTGGATCGCCTTATAGGCGCTGGCAGCATCAATACAGCGAAATTTGCCCATCAGCAGGCAGGCGATAATCGCCGCCACCGGGTTGGGGATCTCATCGGTTAGCATCAGGGCGACCATCAGCAGCAGGCAGAAAATGGCGTGGGGAGCCTGGCTGTGGGCGGGCGAGGCGTCCCCGGCCTCGATGGGCATATTCAACACCACAAAATCGCGCCCTTTCTGCGCCAGCTGGCTAATCAATTTCCAGTTACCGACTACCAAAAAGATATCCCCGAGCTGTAGGGGTTCATCCCCCACCGGCCCGCTAATCGCGCTCCCGTCACGCTTAATGCCCACCATATTCAGACCGTAGCGGGTACGAAAGCCAATTTCGCGCACGGTTTTGCCGATCAGCTCTGAGTCAGGGATCAGCGACGCCTCCGCCATCCCGACGTCCAGCGCCTGGTCGGAAAAGTACTCGCCGCGCAGGATCATCGGCTCCAGCAGCTGCTCGCTGCAAAACTGCCGCAGATCGACCTCGGCAGCGGACATGTCGATCAGCAGCACGTCTCCGGCGCGAAACTCCGATACGCCGTTGACGTTAACGATCACCCGGCGAAAACGACGCCAGCGTTCGACCCCAATGACGTTGGCGCCGTAGCGCTCCCGGAGTTTGAGATCGTCGAGGCGCTGGCCAACCATCGGCGAGCCGGGGCGGATAGCCAGCCGCCGGGCGCGCCCCGCCAGACGATACTCTTTGATCAGATCGCGGAAGGTGCGCCGCTTCCAGCCGTCATGCGGCCCCGTCTGCCCGTCGCTCTTCAGAGCAAAGCGCATCACCAGCATATAGATGACGCCCAGCAGCAGAATAGCGATCCCCAGCGGGGTGACGCTAAAGAAGCCGAAGCCCGGCAGCCCTTCGCGCAGCAGCTCGCTGTTGACCACCAGGTTAGGCGGCGTGGCCACCAACGTCATCATGCCGCTGATGAGTCCGGCAAAGCTGAGGGGCATCATCAGGCGCGACGGGGAGATCTGCATCCGCATTGAGACGCTGAGCACCACGGGAATAAAGATGGCGACCACCCCGGTGGAGCTCATAAAGGCCCCCAGCCCGGCGACGGTAAGCATCAGCAGAACCAGCATTTTGATTTCGCTGCTGCCCGCCACGTTCACCAGCCAGGCCCCCATGCTGGTGGCGACCCCGGTACGCACCAGGCCGTCGCCGATAATAAACAGGGCGGCGATAAGAATGACGTTGGGATCGCTAAAGCCGGAGAAGGCCTCGCTGAGGGTCAGGGTACCGCTCAGGCTGAAGGCGACAATCACCAGCAGCGCGACGGCATCCATGCGCACCTTGCCGGTGGCAAAAAGCACGACGGCAATGGCCAGCAAACACAGCACCCAAATCAGTTCACCGTTCACAACGTATCCTTGTTAATTGCGGGGATAACGGCAGTGTGCCACAAAAAAGCCCCGCTCAGGCGGGGCTAAATCAATAGGATGAGCGGTTGTTACCCATTTTTGCTTATTTGCCTGCGGCTATCAGGCGTTAACGATCTGGTTGATTTCATTTGCGCTCAGGTGGTACTGGCGCGGACAGGCGTGCCAGGCTCCCAGCATGCGCTGATATTTTTCCCACATTGGCGTCTGGGCATTGAAGCCGTGCGTTCCCGCGTCGAAATGGGTGTAGCGCCCTTCGGTGTTGACCATAAAGCGTACGTAGCTCAGGTAGCGCGCCTCGGTGGCAGCATCAAAGCCTAAAAAGGTGACCCGGCGCTCGTCGATGGACTGGGCATCTTTCAGGTTGGCCCAGGAGACGTGCAGGGCATGATACATCTCCATAATGTCGATAACGGTGCGGCAGGTCTCCTCCGGCAGCTCGCCAAACTCGCGGTCCAGCTCGCGCATCTGCAGGCCAAAGCCGCGCTCGACGATGGTTTGCAGGCGGCGGTAGCGCTCGGCGTTGGTGGGATCGAGCATCGTCATCATTTTGTACTGATTTGATAAGATCAGCCGTTGGGCATTGGTCATTTCCATCTTACACTCCGTATCACGTCGGAAAAAAAAGAGGCACATAAACTATGTGCCTTCTTTTATATTCGCAATCAGGGGTGAATTACAAATCATCAAGGAAAGTTTTGTCGAGCTGACCAAATGCGCGCTTAAGCGTGTCAGCTAAGGCCTGATAATCCGGCTTGCCGGTGACCGGGGCCATCGTCTGGCCCGCATCCTGTAATTTACCGCGTACCTCATAGAACCACTGCAAAATACCCGGCGGCAGCGGCGTAACGGAGCGCTTGCCCAGCCACCACAGCCCCTGTAGCGGCAGGCTCAGGGCAAAGAGCGCGGTCGCCACCGCAGGACCCAGCTGGCCGCCAAGGGCTATCTGCCAGCAGAGGGTAAAGACGGCGACGGGGGGCATAATGCGGATCGCGTAGCGGGTAGCGCGAATGACACGGTTATCGATAAAGACGGGAGCGAGGCTTTTTTCCATAGGCCAGGTCTTCGAATAGTGCTGACCCAGGCGAAACAAACTGAAAAAGCTCACAGGGCGATTCTCAGGAGTGTTCATGGCGTTACCTCAACTTCACATATAAAAATTAAAAAATTTGTGCAAAACAACAACTGCTCATGACAACGTTCAAAATATTTTGTCATCGCTACCCAGTATCGGGTATTCTGTGCCCGCCTGAGTGGGCCTTAGACGCAGAACGTCATGTCGTCAACGTAACGCCCAGTATGCCACTTCCTCACATGGGGTCAAAATGGCATAAACTCAACAGTATTCTCTTTCATCGTGCCAAAAAATCGTTCTGGCATGATGTTAATCATAAATGTCAGCGTCAACATGCGCTACGCTGAAAGACTCACTGACGTTTTTTTAGCCACGTATCAAAAATAGGTACTTCCATGTCGAGTAAGTTAGTACTGGTTCTGAACTGCGGTAGCTCCTCACTGAAATTTGCAATCATTGATGCAGTGAACGGTGAAGAGTACCTCTCTGGTTTAGCCGAATGCTTCCATCTTCCTGAAGCGCGTATCAAATGGAAAATGGACGGTGGTAAACAAGAAGCTGCTTTAGGTGCAGGTGCCGCTCACAGTGAAGCACTGAACTTTATCGTTAACACTATTCTGGCACAAAAACCAGAACTGTCTGCACAGCTGACCGCAATTGGTCACCGCATCGTGCACGGCGGCGAAAAATACACCCGCTCCGTGGTTATCGACGACTCCGTTATCCAGGGCATCAAAGACTCCGCCTCTTTTGCACCGCTGCATAACCCGGCTCACCTGATCGGTATCGCTGAAGCGCTGAAATCCTTCCCGCAGCTGAAAGAGAAGAACGTGGCCGTGTTTGATACCGCGTTCCACCAGACCATGCCGGAAGAGTCCTACCTTTACGCCCTGCCGTACAAACTGTACAAAGAGCACGGCGTTCGCCGCTACGGCGCACACGGCACCAGCCACTTCTACGTGACGCAGGAAGCAGCAAAAATGCTGAACAAGCCGGTAGAAGAAGTGAATATCATCACTTGCCACCTGGGCAACGGCGGCTCCGTTTCTGCAATCCGTAACGGTAAATGCGTTGATACCTCTATGGGTCTGACCCCGCTGGAAGGCCTGGTGATGGGTACCCGTTCCGGTGATATCGACCCGGCGATCATCTTCCACCTGCACGATACCCTGGGTATGAGCGTGGAAGAGATCAACAAGATGCTGACCAAAGAGTCCGGCCTGCTGGGCCTGACCGAAGTCACCAGCGACTGCCGCTACGTTGAAGACAACTACGCGAGCAAAGAAGACGCTAAACGTGCAATGGACGTTTACTGCCACCGCCTGGCGAAGTACATCGGCTCCTACACCGCGCTGATGGAAGGTCGTCTGGACGCGGTTGTCTTCACCGGTGGTATCGGTGAGAACGCGGCGATGGTTCGCGAACTCTCTCTGGGCAAACTGGGCGTTCTGGGCTTCGAGGTTGACCACGAGCGTAACCTGGCTGCCCGCTTCGGCAAATCCGGCTACATCAACAAAGAGGGTACCACCCTCGCGATGGTCATCCCGACCAACGAAGAACTGGTGATTGCCCAAGACGCCAGCCGTCTGACTGCCTGATTCCACACCGCCAGCCAACGCTGGCGGTGCTGTTTTGTATCGCGCCAGTTTGCTGGCGGTAACGAAAAAGAGGATATACCGTGTCCCGTATTATTATGCTGATCCCTACCGGAACCAGCGTCGGCCTGACCAGCGTCAGCCTTGGCGTGATCCGTGCTATGGAACGCAAAGGCGTTCGTCTGAGCGTCTTTAAACCTATCGCCCAGCCGCGTGCCGGTGGCGATGCGCCAGACCAGACCACCACTATCGTGCGTGCGAACTCCAATCTGCCTGCCGCTGAGCCGCTGAAGATGAGCCACGTTGAGTCTCTGCTCTCCAGCAACCAGAAAGACGTGCTGATGGAAGAGATCATCGCCCGCTACCACGAGAGCGCCAAAGACGCGGAAGTGGTGCTGGTTGAAGGCCTGGTCCCGACCCGCAAACACCAGTTTGCCCAGTCGCTGAACTTCGAAATCGCCAAAACGCTGAATGCTGAGATCGTCTTTGTCATGTCGCAGGGTACCGATACCCAGGAGCAGCTGAAAGAGCGTATCGAGCTGACCCGCAACAGCTTCGGCGGCGTCAAGAACACCAACATCACCGGCGTGATCGTTAACAAGCTGAACGCCCCGGTTGATGAGCAGGGCCGTACCCGTCCGGATCTCTCTGAGATCTTCGATGACTCCTCTAAAGCGAAAGTGATCAGCATCGATCCGGCGCAGCTGAGCGAATCCAGCTCCCTGCCGGTGCTGGGCGCAATCCCGTGGAGCTTCGATCTGATTGCCACCCGTGCAATCGATATGGCGAAACACCTGAATGCCACCATCGTGAACGAAGGCGACATCAACACCCGCCGCGTGAAGTCCGTGACCTTCTGTGCCCGCAGCATTCCGCACATGCTGGAGCACTTCCGTGCAGGCTCTCTGCTGGTGACCTCCGCTGACCGTCCGGACGTGCTGGTTGCCGCCTGCCTGGCCGCAATGAACGGCGTTGAGATCGGTGCGATCCTGCTGACCGGTGCCTATGAGATGGACGCCCGCGTTGCCAAGCTGTGCGAACGCGCCTTTGCGACCGGCCTGCCGGTATTTATGGTGAACACCAACACCTGGCAGACCTCGCTGAGCCTGCAGAGCTTCAACCTGGAAGTGCCGGCTGACGACCATGCGCGTATTGAGAAAGTGCAGGAGTACGTAGCAGGCTACGTTAACGCTGACTGGATCGAATCCCTGACCGCGACCTCCGAGCGTAGCCGCCGTCTCTCCCCGCCTGCGTTCCGCTACCAGCTCACCGAGCTGGCGCGTCAGGCTGGCAAACGCGTTGTGCTGCCGGAAGGCGACGAACCGCGCACCGTTAAAGCGGCGGCCATCTGCGCCGAGCGCGGCATCGCGACCTGTGTGCTGCTGGGTAATCCGGATGAGATCACCCGCGTTGCCGCATCCCAGGGCGTTGAGCTGGGCGCTGGCATCGAAATCGTTGATCCGGAAGTGGTGCGTGAAAGCTACGTTGCCCGCCTGGTTGAGCTGCGTAAGAGCAAAGGCATGACCGAAGCCGTTGCCCGTGAACAGCTGGAAGACAACGTGGTTCTCGGCACCCTGATGCTGGAGCAGGACGAAGTTGACGGTCTGGTTTCCGGTGCGGTTCACACCACTGCCAACACCATCCGTCCGCCGCTGCAGCTGATCAAAACGGCACCGGGCAGTTCGCTGGTCTCCTCCGTATTCTTCATGCTGCTGCCGGAGCAGGTTTACGTTTACGGCGACTGCGCAATCAACCCGGATCCGACCGCTGAACAGCTGGCAGAGATCGCGATTCAGTCCGCTGACTCTGCGATTGCCTTCGGTATCGAGCCGCGCGTAGCCATGCTCTCCTACTCCACCGGTAACTCCGGCGCGGGTAGCGACGTAGAGAAAGTGCGTGAAGCGACCCGTCTGGCGCAGGAGAAACGTCCTGACCTGATGATCGACGGCCCGCTGCAGTATGACGCCGCGGTAATGGCTGACGTCGCGAAATCCAAAGCGCCGAACTCACCGGTTGCTGGTCGCGCTACCGTGTTCATCTTCCCGGATCTGAACACCGGTAACACCACTTACAAAGCGGTACAGCGCTCTGCCGACCTGATCTCCATCGGGCCGATGCTGCAGGGTATGCGTAAGCCTGTGAACGACCTGTCCCGTGGCGCGCTGGTTGACGATATCGTCTACACCATCGCCCTGACGGCGATTCAGTCCTCTCAGCAGCAGTAAGTTTATACCACTCTGCTTAAGGGTCATGGCGCTGCCGTGGCCCTTTTTTTTGGTGCAAATTCGCCCTCCTCCGCTTCTTCTATTAGGGTTAACAGGAACGATTTAACCTGATAACGGGAGAAAGCATGACGCAATCTGCAACCGGCAACGTTACCGACAACGACTTCACGTTACTGGATCGCTACTGGCGCGCCGCAAACTACCTCTCCGTCGGCCAGATCTACCTGATGGAAAACCCGCTTCTACGCGAGCCGCTTAAGCCGGAACATATCAAGCCCCGCCTGCTCGGCCACTGGGGCACCACGCCAGGGCTGAACTTCATCTACGCACACCTTAACCGTGCGATCCGCCAGCGCGATCTGGATATGCTCTACGTCTGCGGCCCCGGCCACGGCGGCCCAGGCATGGTGGCGAATACCTGGCTTGAAGGCAGCTACAGCGAGATCTATCCCGACATCAGCGAAGACGCGCCGGGGATGCAGAAGCTGTTTAAGCAGTTCTCGTTTCCGGGGGGTATTCCCAGCCACGCCGCGCCGGAAACGCCCGGCTCGATCAACGAAGGGGGCGAGCTGGGCTACTCCCTCTCCCACGCCTTTGGGGCCGTATTTGATGCGCCCGATCTGATTGCCGCCTGCGTGATTGGCGACGGCGAGGCTGAAACCGGCCCGCTCGCCGCCAGCTGGCACGGGATCAAGTTTCTTAACGCCGCCCGAGACGGGGCCGTACTGCCCATCCTGCACCTCAACGGCTACAAGATCGCTAACCCAACCCTGCTGGCGCGCACCAGCGATGAGGATCTCACCCAGCTGTTTCGCGGCTACGGCTACGATCCGGTTTTTGTCAGCGGTCATGAGCCGGAAAAAATGCATCCGCAGATGGCCGAGGCGCTGGATAACGCCCTGGATAAGATCCGTGATTTCCAGCAGCGCGCCCGCCGGGGTGAAACCGCTGAGTCGATACCGCGCTGGCCGATGATTATCCTGCGCAGCCCGAAGGGGTGGACCGGCCCGCAGACCGTCGACGGTAAAAAAGTTGAAGGCTTCTGGCGCGCGCATCAGGTGCCGGTCTCCTCATGCCGGGAAAACGACGAGCATCGACAGATCCTTGAGCGCTGGATGCGCAGCTACCAGCCGGAAGATCTCTTCGACGAGCAGGGGCGGCTTAAGCCCGAGCTAAAGGCGCTGGCTCCCGAGGGTGATAAGCGGATGGGCGCGACGCCCTGGGCCAACGGCGGACGGCTCCGGCGCGAGCTGGTCACGCCCGAGCTGCGCGAGTTTGCTCTTGATATCGCCTCCCCCGGCGAGACCCAGGCGCAGTCTACAGAGGTGCTGGGGCGCTACCTGCGCGGCATCTTTACCCGCAACCCGGATAACTTCCGTCTCTTTGGTCCGGATGAGACCGCCTCCAACCGGCTGGGGGACGTGTTCGACGTCACTAACCGCACCTGGGAGGGAGAGATTGAGCCTTACGATGAGCAGCTGGCCCCGGATGGGCGCGTGATGGAGATCCTCAGCGAGCATCAGTGTCAGGGCTGGCTGGAGGGCTATCTGCTCACCGGTCGCCACGGCCTGTTTAACTGCTACGAGGCCTTTATTCACATCATTGACTCAATGTTCAACCAGCACGCCAAGTGGCTGAAGGTAACGCGCAAGCTGCCGTGGCGCGAACCCGTCGCCTCGCTGAACTATCTGCTCTCATCCCACGTCTGGCGTCAGGATCACAACGGCTACAGCCATCAGGATCCCGGCTTTATCGATCACGTGGCCAACAAGAAAGCCGATATCGTGCGCATCTACCTGCCACCGGATGCTAACACCCTGCTGTGGGTGGCCGATCACTGCCTGAAAACCTGGGATCGCATCAATGTGATCGTTGCGGGCAAGCAGCCGGAGCCGCAGTGGCTGACGATGGAAGAAGCGGCGAAGCACTGTGAAGTGGGGATGGGCATCTGGCCCTGGGCAGGCAACGAAGAGCCGGACAGAACGCCGGACGTGGTGATGGCCTGCGCCGGGGATGTCCCTACCATGGAGGCGCTGGCGGCAGTGGATCTGCTTCGCGGCTACCTGCCGGATCTCAGCGTACGAGTGGTAAACGTGGTCGACCTGATGGCACTACAGACCCAGGATCAGCATCCGCACGGGCTGAGTGACGAGGCGTTTGAAGCTATCTTCACCGCTGACAAGCCGGTGATCTTCGCCTTCCACGGCTACCCGAGCCTGATCCATCGCCTGACCTACCACCGCAATAACCATCGCAACTTCCACGTGCGCGGGTTTATGGAAGAAGGCACCACCACCACGCCGTTTGACATGACGGTGATGAACGAGCTGGATCGGTTCCATCTGGCGCAGGAGGCGATCCTGCGGGTAGAGAGGCTGGCGGGCAAGGCCGATGCGATCCTTGACGATTTACAGGAGAAGATCGCCGAGCATCACCGCTACGTGCGCGAGCACGGAGAAGATCTGCCTGAGGTACGCAACTGGAAGTGGCCCTCGCAGCAGGGCAGCGGCGACGTGCCGGAGTAAGTTAAGGCATTAAAAAAGCCGGCCACGGCATAGCGTGGCCGGCTTGATGCTTTTATACAGGCTTATTCGGTTTCAGCCAGCTTAAGCGTATCGTTGTTGGCGTTGCGGCTCATCCACAGCGCCAGCGCCTTGAGCGAATCCGGCGTGAACTCATCGCAGCGGGCAGTGATCTCTTCCGGCGTCATCCAGATCGCTTCGCTGACCTCATCCTCCTGCAGGGCAAAGGGCCCGTGGGAGACGCAGCTGAATAGCCCACCCCAGACGCGGCAGTGGTCGTCTTCGTAGTAGAACTGACCATGCTCGGCAAACGGCACGCCAGCAATGCCCAGCTCCTCTTCCGCTTCACGCCGTGCGGATTCCAGCATCCCCTCGTCCGCCTGCACTACGCCGCCCGCCGTCGCGTCCAGCAGGCCAGGCAGGTAGTCTTTTGTTTCGGTGCGACGCTGCACCAGAATTTTTCCCATGCCGTCATGCACGACAATGTAGGTGGCGCGATGGCGCAAACACTGCGCGCGCATCTGTTCGCGGCTGGCCTGCGCGATCACCTCGTTGTCCTCATTGACGATATCCACCCACTCCGTGCCTGTAAAATGACTCTGTTCCACCATCGGAAAAACCTTCTCTGCATAGCGCTCTGGTGGCGCGTTTCTGGTTGAGAGCTAACTTACGGATTAATGGCGACCTCTGCAATAATCCGTTGATCGTTCAGTGCGATTACGCGAAAAATACCGTCCTCAAACATACCGTAGCTGGCGGCGAAGCCCCCCTTCGGTATGCTCACCGAGCCGGGGTTGAAGTGAATAATCTCGCCGCGCTTTTCCGCCACCGGAATATGAGTATGACCGGAGATCAGTACATCGCCAGCGGCAAGCGGTGGTAAATTTTCTGCATTATAGAGATGGCCGTGAGTCAAAAACAGCCGGGAATTATCCAATAATACCTGCTGCCAGGGGGCGGTGATGGGAAACGTGAGCAGCATTTGATCCACCTCGCTGTCACAGTTGCCGCGCACGGCGATGATTCGCGACGCCTGAGTGTTCAGCCGCTCGGCCACCTGCGCAGGCGCATACCCCTCCGGCAGCGCATTACGCGGCCCGTGATTGAGCAGGTCGCCAAGGATCACCAGCCACTGCGCGCCGCTCTCGGCAAACAGCGCCAGCACACGCTCCGTCGCTGGCAGCGAGCCGTGGATATCGGAGGCAAACATCAGCTTCATCGCTTACACCCTTATCGTTGAAAAACTCGCTTCATGATAACGGATTTGCCTGCGCTAAACAGCTTCAGCGCACCGCAGAAAGTGCGATATAGCGCTGGACGGAGGAGCGCTGCCACTGGAAGGTGGCGTAGTCTGCCAGGCGCTCCGGAACCTCGTCGCCGTTTAGCACCAGCCGGTTGAGCATCAGCGCCAGATCGGCGTCGGCAATGCACCATTCGCCAAATAGGTTAGGTTTGCCATGGGTTAACAGCGCGCTGGCGATGGTAAACAGTTTTTCAGCGCTCTGCTGGCCCGCCTCGCTGAGCGGCCCCTTCTTCGCCCCGGCGAAAACCACGTCCGTTGCGCGCTCCTCGCGGATGGGCAGCAAATCGCTGCGCAGCCAGGCCTGGATCTGCCGCGCCCGGGCGCGCTTCTGGATATCGTGGGGATAGACGCGCTCCCACTCCGGCGGCGCAAAGCGCTCTTCAAGGTATTCGCTAATCGCTGAGGATTCCGTCATCTCAAAGCCGTCAATCTCCAGCAGCGGCACGCGGCGGCTCAGGCGATAGCCTTTCCACTCCGGGTGCAGATGCTCCCCGCTGTTAAGGTCGACGGTCTTCAGCGTGAACGGCAGACCCTTTTCGTGCAGGGTGACGTACACCGACATGACGTAAGGAGAGAAAAAGTCTGCATCAGACCACAACGTTATTGCTGGCTCGCCCATGGTATCCTCATTGAATTGTCGAATTTCATCTAAAATATAGCGTCCTGTGCGAGCTGTCACTGCCTGAAAATCCCGCCTCGTCCGCCAGCGCCTATACTCCTGTTTGCGACTTTATTCCCAGACAGGAGTTGAGATGATCGATCTCTATTACGCCCCTACCCCTAACGGTCACAAGATCACGCTGTTTCTGGAGGAGGCGGAGCTGGATTACCGCCTGATCCGCGTCGATATCAGCAAAGGCGATCAGTTTCGCCCCGACTTTCTGGAGATCTCTCCGAATAATAAAATTCCGGCCATCGTTGATCATGCCCCTGCTGACGGCGGCGCGCCGCTTAGCCTGTTTGAGTCGGGGGAGATCCTGCTTTATCTGGCGGAGAAGAGCGGCAAGCTCCTTAGCGGCGAGCTGCGTGAGCGGCATCTGACGCTACAGTGGCTCTTCTGGCAGGTGGGCGGCCTGGGTCCGATGCTGGGCCAAAATCACCACTTCAACTACTTTGCCCCCAAGCCGGTGCCCTATGCCATCGAGCGTTTTCAGGTTGAAACGCAGCGTCTCTACAGCGTAATGAACAAGCGGCTGGAGCGCGTGCCCTGGCTGGGGGGTGAGCACTACAGCATTGCCGATATCGCCGCCTGGCCGTGGATCAACGCGCACGAACGTCAGCGGATCAACCTCAGCAGCTACCCGGCGGTGAACAACTGGTTCGAACGTATTCGCACCCGGCCAGCCACCCTGCGCGCAATGCAAAAAATTGCTCAGGTTTAGCCGCTGCGCCCGCGTAGGCGGGCCATATAACCTCGTGTATGATAGCGCTATTCACTACACAGAGGGAATTTACCATGTCGCAGCCAGACGCCATCATACGAATTAAAAATTTGCGCCTGAGAACCTTTATCGGCATCAAAGACGAAGAGATTGCCAATCGCCAGGACATCGTGGTCAACGTGGCGATCCACTATCCCGCGGACAAAGCGCGGGCCAGCGAAGATATCAACGATGCGCTGAACTACCGGACGATCACCAAAAATATCATTCAGCATATTGAAAACAATCGCTTCTTCTTGCTGGAAAAATTAACCCAGGATGTGCTCGATATCGCACGCGAACATCACTGGGTCACATATGCTGAAGTAGAGATCGATAAACTTTACGCGCTACGGTATGCCGACTCGGTGTCAATGAGCATGAGCTGGCGACGATAAGCGCAGCCCTGGAGGTTGCATGAGGATTTTGATTACCGGCGGTACCGGCCTGATTGGCAGCCATCTTGTCCCCCGCCTGCTGGAGCTGGGGCATTCGGTGACGGCGATCACCCGCAATCCCGAGCGGGCGCGACGGACGCTGGGCGATCGCGTCACCCTCAGCAAAGGGCTTAACGATCGCCACGATCTTAACGACATCGATGCGGTCATTAATCTGGCGGGGGAGCCTATCGCCGACAAGCGCTGGAGCGAGGCGCAAAAAGCGAACCTGTGCAACAGCCGCTGGCAGATCACCCAGAAGCTGGTGGATCTGATCAAGGCCAGTGCCACGCCCCCCTCGGTGCTGATCTCCGGGTCGGCGACGGGCTACTACGGCGATCTCGGCGAGGTGGTGGTGACCGAAGAGGAGCCGCCGCACAACGAGTTTACCCACAAGCTCTGCGCCCGCTGGGAGCAGATCGCCAGCGGTGCGCTGAGCGACCGCACCCGCGTCTGCCTGCTGCGTACCGGGGTGGTCTTCGCCCCAAAAGGCGGCGCGCTGGCAAAAATGTTGCCGATATTTCGCCTCGGCCTCGGCGGCCCAATCGGCAGCGGACGGCAGTACCTGGCCTGGATCCATATCGATGATATGGTCAACGGCATTATCTGGCTGCTGGATAACGATCTGCGCGGACCCTTTAATATGGTCTCCCCCTATCCGGTGCATAACGAGCGCTTTGCCCACGCCCTCGGCCATGCCCTGCACCGCCCTGCTTTTATTCGCGCCCCGGCCAGCGCCGTGCGGCTGCTGATGGGTGAATCCTCGGTGCTGGTGCTCGGCGGCCAGCGCGCCCTGCCTAAACGCCTGGAGGCCTCCGGGTTTGGTTTTCGCTGGTACGATCTGGATGAGGCCCTCGCGGATGTCGTGCGCTGAATCGTTAAAATAAATAGCACTATTTTAGTTTTCTAGTGCTAATGTAAATGACTGATTCACCAGAATGATGATTCCAATGCCTACGCTGACGACTTCACGCCTGACCCTCACTCCATTTCAGGAGTCCGACTGGCCCTTTTTTCTGCGCCTGCGCCGCGATCCGGCGATCATGCGTTTTATGGCGGATATTGCCTCGCAGGAGGATATTCGTCGGGTATTTGACGCACGCTTAATCGATACAGGAGCATTTGTCATTCGCCAGCAGGGAATAGCGACCCCGGTCGGGGATATTGGCCTGAGCAGGTCAGCGGAAAATCTCGAGGAGGCGGATATCGGTTACAGCATTGCCACCTACGCCCAGGGGCAGGGCTACGCCAGCGAAGCGTTGCGTGCGATTTGTCACTACGCGTTTGACGTAGCAGGCATTACGGCGCTGAACGCATGGGTGCTGGCGGGCAATACCGGTTCACAGCGCGTGCTGGAGAAGCTGGGGTTTAGCCGGGTGGAGATCCTGCAGAAGGTCTATCGTCTGAACGGCGTGTTTCACGATGACTGGGTCTACCGTCTGACCGCCCGGGAGTTTAGTTCAGCCCTCCCCGGTTAAGGAGAGGGCCGGCAGGTTACTTCAGCGAACCTTTGAGGAACTGCTGCAGGCGCGGGCTTTGCGGATGGTCGAACAGCGCCTCCGGCTTGCCCTCCTCCTCAATTTTCCCCTGATGCAGGAAGATGACGTGGGAAGAGACGTGGCGGGCAAAGCCCATCTCATGGGTCACCACCACCATGGTTTTCCCCTCCTCCGCCAGCTGCTGCATGATGCGCAGCACCTCACCCACCAGCTCAGGATCCAGCGCCGAGGTCGGCTCGTCAAACAGCAGGACCTCAGGCTCCATCGCCAGCGCACGGGCAATAGAGACGCGCTGCTGCTGGCCGCCGGAGAGGTGCACCGGGTATTTGGCCTGGGCGCGTTCGTCGATACCCACCTTCGCCAGATACTTCACCGCTCGCTCACGCGCCTCCTGTTTGCTTAGCCCCAGCACCTGAATCGGCGCTTCCATCACGTTCTCCAGCACCGTCATGTGGCTCCAGAGGTTAAAGTGCTGGAATACCATGGTCAGGCGGGTGCGCAGCAGGCGCAGCTGATGTTTGTCAGCCACCTTCAGCTGGCCGTCTTTATCTCGCACCAGGGTGATATTCTGCCCGCTAACCATAATCGTGCCTTCGCTTGGCTTCTCGAGAAAGTTAATGCAGCGCAGGAAGGTACTTTTGCCGGATCCGGACGAGCCGATAATGGTGATCACATCGCCCGCGTTAGCCTGCAGCGATACCCCTTTCAGCACCTCGTGTTCGCCGTAGCGCTTGTGCAGATCTGTAACGTTTAATTTATTCTCGGACATCGTATTCTCAGTGCGTCGAAGAAGGTTTCACATGCTTCAGCCAGCGTTTTTCCGCTTTGCGGAACAGGCTGATCAGAACATAGGAGATAATCAGGTACAGCACGGCGGCGATACCAAACGCGGTAAAGGGCTGGTAGGTGGCCGAGTTAATATCACGGGCAATTTTCAGCAGATCCGGGACGGTGGCGGTAAAGGCCAGCGCCGTGGAGTGCAGCATCAGGATCACCTCATTGCTGTAGGCAGGCAGCGCAATGCGCAGCGCCGACGGCAGAATAATGCAGCGGTACATCTTCACCGATGAAAAGCCATAGGCCCGCGCCGCCTCGATCTCACCGTGCGGCACGGAACGGATCGCCCCGGCAAAAATCTCGGTGGTGTAGGCGCAGGTATTAAGGGTTAACGCCAGCACCGTACAGTTCAGGCCGCTGCGGAAAAAGGCGTTCAGCAGCTCCGTGCCCTTCACAATCTCCAGCGTGTACATCCCGGAGTAGAAGACCAGCAGCTGGACATAGAGCGGCGTACCACGAAAAACGTAGGTAAACAGCCAGATTGGAAAGCGGATAAATTTATTGCTGGAGACGCGGCCGATGGCGAGAAACAGCGCGAGGATGCCGCCCATTACCACCGACGCGATCAGCAGCCAGAGGGTGATCGCCACGCCGGTAAAGCGGTAGCCGTCGGTCCACAGCAGGGAGCGCCAGTACTCCTGAATAATCTCGATCACAGGTCAGCCCTCTTCACGCCCACGGAGTAGCGGCGTTCGAGCAGAAGCAGCACACCATTAGAGACCGTTGTAAATACTAAGTAGATAAGCCCGCAGACCACGGCAAAGTAGAACGGCTCCCAGGTGCTTTTCCCGGCGAGCTGGGTGGCTTTCACCACGTCCTCGAGGCCCAGCAGCGACACCAGCGCGGTAGCCTTGAGGATCACCTGCCAGTTGTTACCAATGCCCGGCAGGGCGTAGCGCATCATGGCCGGGAAGAGAATGCGGCGAAAGGTCTGGCCGCCGGTAAAGCCAAAGGCGGTCGCCGCCTCGATGTGCCCTTTCGGCACGGCCATAAACGCCCCGCGAAAGGTTTCAGTAAAGTAGGCCCCGTAGATAAAGCCGAGGGTGATGATACCGGCGATCATCGGATCGATATCAATCTGCGCCATGCCAACAGCGTCGGTGAGGCTGTTGAGCGCGATTTGCAGCCCGTAGAAGATGAGCAGCATCAGCACCAGATCGGGCACGCCACGGATAAGCGTGGTGTAGCCTTCAAAAAGCGTGACCAGCACGCGGTTGTGCGAGAGCTTGGCTCCCGCCCCGGCGAGGCCTATCAGCACGGCCAGCACAACCGAGCTGAGTGCCAGCTCCAGCGTGACGACAGCGCCCTGGAATATAACTTGAGAAAACCCGTACAGCATGCAGCCTGCCCCGTGGTGTGTAGTGTCTGCCGTGTCTTTTCCCCTCCCGTCGTGGGAGGGGTCGCACGTTTGTCACAGGTGGGGATTAGCCACCGTAAACATCAAAATCGAAATACTTTTTCGCCAGCTTTTCGTAGGTACCGTCGGCACGCATATCGGCAAAGGCTTTGTTCAGCGCTTCGCGCAGCTCGTTGTCCTCTTTGCGGATGCCCATGCCGGTACCGACGCCAAACAGCTTCTCATCTTTGATGGACGGGCCACCAAATTTGTACTCTTTGCCCGCAGAGGTTTTCAGGAAACCTTCGCTGGCGGCCACTTCATCCTGGAACGCGGCGTCGATGCGGCCCGCAGTCAGGTCAGCATAGATGGAGTCCTGGCCCTGGTAGGAGACGATCTCCACCCCTTTCGCCGCCCAGTGCTCGTTGCCGTAGGTCTCCTGGGTGGTGCCCTGCAGAACGCCAACGCGCTTGCCTTTCAGGGTCGACAGGTCCGGCTGAATGTTAGACACTTTCGCCACTACCAGACGTGAATCTGCCGCATAAAGCTTGTCAGTAAACGCGATCTCCTGCTGACGCTTCTCGGTGATCGAGAGCGACGACATGATGGCATCGATTTTCTTCGCTTTCAGCGACGGGATCAGCGCATCCAGCGGGTTCTCAACGAAGGTACACTGCGTATTAATGCGTTTACACAGCTCTTTTGCCAGATCGATATCAAAACCGATTAATTCACCCTGCGCATTCTTCGATTCGAACGGGGCGTAGGTGGGATCGGTGCCAATGCGCAGTTTTTGCGGAATGGCAGCGAAGGCGCTGGACGCGCTGGAGAGAGCAAGCACCAGAGAAAGCGATAATACCAACTTATTCATAAACATCCTCAACTGACGGTCTTTTAACGGGATTTTGAACAGAATACGGTACGGCTATCGTGCCATTATTCGGCCCGGCAAGGCAAAATATTCTGCCCTGCCGGACGATTTTTTTTGCAGCGCCACTGCTTAACTATGCTGATTTATGTCCCGTTGCCTGACGAAAGCACGTTCACCGCACCGCCGTAAGGCATCAACCGTATCAATGCACCACGCTGGCTCACCATCGTGGTGCACCGCGCCTGCTTGTTAATCGCCGTAGACGTTAAAGTCGAAGTATTTTTTCGCCATCTTGTCGTAGGTACCGTCCTTGCGGATCTCACCTAAGGCTTTGTCGAACGCAGCCTTCAGTTCGGTATCGTCTTTGCGCAGGCCAACCCCGGTACCGTCACCGAAGAAGTTTTTATCTTTTACCGACGGACCGGCGAAAGCGAACTCTTTCCCGGCAGGCTGTTTGAGGAAGCCTTCGCTGGCGGCAACTTCATCCTGCAGGGCCGCGTCCAGACGACCGGCAGCGAGATCGGAGTAGATCAGATCCTGGTTCTGATAGGCAACAACATCAATGCCTTTGCTGCGCCAGTTGGCGTTGCCAAAGGCCTCCTGGGTTGAACCTTGCAGCACGCCAACGTGCTTGCCCTTCAGCGACTCAATGGTCGGCTGGATCGGCGAGCCTTTAGCCGCGATCAGGCGTGAATCCGCCGCGTAGAGCTTGTCAGAGAAGGCGATCTCCTGCTGGCGCTTTTCGGTAATGGAGAGAGAAGAGATGATGGCATCAATTTTCTTGGCTTTCAGAGAGGGGATCAGCGCGTCAAAATCGCTGCCCACCCAGGTGCACTTAACCTGAATACGTTTGCACATCTCGTTACCGAGGTCGATATCAAAGCCGACAAACTCACCCTTCGCGTCTTTAGACGAGAATGGCGCATAGGTCGCATCCGTACCAATGCGCACGGTCTGGGGAAGCGCAGCGTAAACGCTGGCGGCGCTGGAGAGTCCCAGCAGTAAAGAGAGAGCTACAGCCGTCTTCTTCATACATTACCCTCGAGTTTCTGATTTTATTATCTATTGCGTGTTGTTGTTATATAACGTTGTGTTGTGTTACCCGCTGATGCTTGCACGTCTTATGCCACTTTCTCATGACCTATAATAATCGCCGTAAGAAATGTTAATAAAAGGTTGCAGCATTACCGTTAGGGTGAAAGATAGCAGGTCTGCTAAATGAACCGCAGCGTTACAAACTGAAAACAGCGGTTAAATGTCGAGGATATGATCGCGCTTGCAGATTTGCCCTGAAACAGGGCAATCCAGGTGAGGTGCACTATTTTGACGCAGCGGGTCCCTGCCAGCGGGTAAAGAGATCTTCCGGCAGGTCAATGTCGAACTGATCGATCACGCGGTTAACCGTCTGGTTGATGATGTCATCGAGGGTCTGCGGGCGGTGATAAAAGGCCGGGACCGGAGGCATAATTGCCGCACCCAGCTCTGCCGCCTGGGTCATCAGCCGCAGGTGGCCAAGATGCAGCGGCGTCTCGCGCACGCAGAGCACCAGCGGGCGGCGCTCTTTCAATACCACGTCTGCCGCCCGGGTCAGCAGGCTGTCGGTGTAGCTGTGAACGATGCCGGAGAGCGTTTTAATGGAACAGGGAAGGATCACCATACCGGCGGTTTTGAACGAGCCAGAGGAGATGTTGGCGGCGATATCACGCGAGTCGTGGACCACGTCGGCCAGGGCCTGCACATCACGCAGGGAGAGGTCGGTCTCCAGCGCAAGCGTCTGGCGGGCAGCGTTGCTCATCACCAGATGGGTTTCCACCTCAGCCACGTTGCGTAGCACCTGCAGCAGACGCACGCCGTAAATGGCCCCGCTGGCACCTGAGATGCCAATAATCAGTCGTTTCATATTCCCGTCCTTTTACTTATGTGAGAGGACTTTGCCGGATTATGCGGGCTGGTGCAACTACGGGGATGCGAACAATCGTGTGCCCAGATAACGCATCAAGTCTGAATCAACATAAAAGAGTAAACATAAGATCGAACTCACATTAAACGGCCGCCCCGCGCACGTAACATCAAGTAAAAATAATGGAAATTTCCGTTAAGACAGTCAGAGATACGCCGTAATGACTTTTATTAAACAGGGGTTGTTAAGTAAAAGGAGTACGCTATGGCCATTACCGATTATCCGGAAAGCCAGATACAGGACGCAGCAGACGAAATCCTTTCTACCCGCTAAAAGATAGGTTACGGTTTAGGCGATGCAGGCGGGCATTGCATTTCAGATTTAATCAGTGGGTTTTTACTCTTTTTTTACACCGATGTATTCGGCCTCAGCCCCGCTATTGCGGGCACTATGTTTCTCATCCTCAGGATCTTCGACGCTGTATCAGACCCGGTCATGGGGGTCATTGCTGACCGCACCCATAGCCGCTGGGGCCGGTTTCGCCCATGGCAGTTGTGGAGTGCCATTCCGTTGGGGATCGTCGGGGTTTTAACCTTCACCGTGCCGGATATCACTCCTGGGATGAAAATCCTCTGGGCATATGCTACCTATCTTCTGCTCTCGGTCAGCTATACCGCGAACAATGTACCCTACTGTGCGCTGATTAACGCCATAACAAACCGCCACGATCAGGTGATGTCCTGCCAGTCCTGGCGTTTCGTACTCAGTGGGATCGCGGGCTTTCTGGTCTCTGTCGGTCTGCCGTGGATGGTGGCGTTTTTAGGCCAGGGAGATATGGCAAAGGGCTATCAGTATGGTGCCACCGTACTTTGCACCCTTGGCGTGATCATGTTTTTACTCTGCTTTTTTTGGGTAAAAGAGCGTGTCCCGCTGTCGCTGGCAGGAGATGTTACCCTGCGGCAACACCTGAGCGGACTGCGTAAAAACGATCAGATGCTAATGATGCTGTTAATGTCTTTTCTGCTGGTCAACGTACTCTGCATTCGTGGTGGGGGCTACGTCTATTTCATCTCCTACGCACTGCAGGGCAGCGCCGGGTTTATGTCGCTGTTTTTCGCCATTGTCACCTTAGGCGCTATTGCGGGCGCGATAATCGTTAACCCACTCTCCCGCCATGTTGACATGGTGAAGCTCTACTCCGCCACCAACTTAACCCTGGTGCTGTTTGGCATAGTTATGTGGTTTCTGCCTACCGGACCACAGTATCAAACGTTGTGGCTGGGCTGTATCTTAATAAACAGCATTATTCTCGGGTTTGCCCTCCCTCTGCATTTCTCTCTCATGGCGTTTGCCGATGACTATGGCGAATGGAAAAACGGTGTACGCTCCTCTGGGATGAACTTTGCCTTTAACCTCTTCTTCGTCAAGCTCTCCTGGGCCTCTTCTGGCGGCATCATCAGCCTGATGCTGATTCTGGTTGCCTATCGTCCGGGGCTGGAAAACCAGACCGCCGCCTCTATTCAGGCCATCAGCGCGCTGCAAAGCCTGATCCCGGCCCTGTTTCATCTGGCGCTCGCTCTCTGCCTGCTTAAATGCCGCCTGAATGGCCCAATGATGCAGCGCATTTCAACCGAGCTTCACCATAAACATTCACACCTGTCCTGAGGTAAACATAATGCAGCCCGATCTATTTGAAGCCGATTTAAGGCAAATAACGCTTACCGATCCCTTCCTTGGCGAATATCAGCGACTCATTCGCGATGTGGTTATCCCTTATCAATGGCAAGCACTCAACGACTCCATTCCTGAAGCGGAACCCAGCCATGCGCTGGCGAACTACCGCATCGCCGCAGGCCTTGAGAAAGGCGAATTCTACGGCATGGTGTTTCAGGACAGCGACATCACAAAATGGCTGGAAGCCGTCGCCTGGTCATTAAGCCAGAAACCGGACGCCAGCCTGGAGCAGACGGCAGACGAGGTTATCGAACTGCTGGCGCAGGCCCAGTGTGATGATGGCTATCTCAATACCTGGTTTACGGTAAAAGAGCCGGGCCTGCGCTGGACCAACGTTGCAGAATGCCATGAGCTTTACTGCGCCGGACACCTGTTCGAAGCGGCTGTCGCTTTTTATCGTGCCACTGGAAAACGCCGTCTGCTGGCCATAGCCTGCCGGTTTGCCGACCACATTGATACCGTTTTTGGTCCCGGTGAGGGCCAGCTACGCGGCTATCCCGGCCACCCGGAAATTGAGCTGGCGCTGTTGCGCCTGTACGAAGTCACCCGGGAGAGTCGCTATCAAACGCTGGCCCGCTTTTTCCTCGAGGAGCGAGGTGCCAGCCCCCACTATTACGATATCGAATTTGAGAAGCGCGGCGGCACCTGGCACTGGGATAACGCAGGCGAAGCCTGGATGGTGAAAGATAAAACCTACACGCATGCACACAAACCCCTGGCGGAGCAGGATCGAGCGGTGGGGCATGCCGTTCGGTCGGTATACCTGCTTACCGGTCTGGCGCATCTTGCCCGCCTGACTCAGAGTGAGGAGAAGCGGCAGACCTGTCTGCGGATCTGGAACAATATGGTTCAGCAGCGAATGTACATTACCGGCGGCATTGGTTCGCAGGCCAACGGCGAAGCCTTTACCAGCGATTACGATCTGCCAAATGATACCGCCTACAGTGAAAGCTGTGCCTCGATCGGCCTGATGATGTTCGCCCGGCGCATGCTGGAGATGGAAGACGACGCTCACTATGCTGACGTGATGGAGCGTGCATTCTACAATACAGTGCTCGGTGGTATGGCGCTGGATGGTCAGCACTTTTTCTACGTCAATCTGTTGGAGACTTACCCAAAAAGTATTCCCCATAACCATATCTACGATCACGTCAAACCGATACGCCAGCGCTGGTTCGGCTGCGCCTGCTGCCCGCCCAATATTGCCCGTACGCTGGTTGCCATAGGTCATTATCTGTTTATGCCCCGTCCGGATGCGCTGTTTATTAATTTTTACGCCGGCAGCGAAGCGCAGTTTCAGGTTGATGGTAAACCTTTGTCACTGAAAATAGACGGTAACTATCCATGGAGTGAAAAAGTTACCCTTTCTATTATCCATCCAGATCCCATAACGCATACGCTGGCCCTGCGCCTGCCGGAATGGTGCGAAAATCCGCGCGTTCTGGTAAACGGTGAGGCCGCGTCAGGGGAACAGATCAAAGGCTATTTGCATATTTGCCGTTCTTGGCAGCAAGGCGATACCGTGACGCTGCATTTGCCGATGACTATCCGGCGCGTCTATGCCAATCCTCGCGTTCGCCATACGGCGGGTAAAGTTGCTATTCAGCGCGGTCCGCTGGTCTATTGCCTGGAGGAAGCAGATAACGGAGCGGAGCTGCACAATCTCTCTCTGCCGCGTGACAGCGAATTTCGTGAAGTTGCAGGCGCAGGCGTGCTGGCAGGAAAAGTGTTGCTGGAGGCATCGGGATTACGCGTACCGATACCGGAAGGGGATCGTCCGCTCTACAGCACCGAGCCGTCGAAAACGAAAGCCGTACGGCAGACGTTAACCTTTATCCCCTGGTTCAGCTGGGCGAACCGTGGTGAGGGCGAAATGCGGATCTGGTTGGATGAAGCCTAATGTAAAACAGGCGTGCCGGAGGCAGCGTCGCCATCCGGCACTCCACGAACATTAACCCTCGTTATGCATCTCTAAGCTTTCGAGATCGTTCTGCATCTGTACGGCTTTTACGTCGTCATTGCGCAGGGAGTCGAGGTAGTCGAGATACTGCTGGTTAACGTCTTTGGTCACGTAGATCCCGTTGAACACCGAGCACTCAAACTGCTGTATATCCGGGTTCTCGGCACGCACGGCGTCGATAAGATCGTTGAGGTCCTGGAAGATCAGGCCGTCAGCGCCAATGATCTGGCGGATCTCGTCCACTTCACGGCCGTGGGCGATCAGCTCGTTAGCGGTCGGCATATCGATGCCGTAGACGTTCGGGAAGCGGATCTCTGGTGCCGCAGAAGCGAGGTAGACCTTCTTCGCCCCGGCTTCGCGTGCCATCTCGATAATCTGCTCCGAGGTGGTACCGCGCACGATGGAGTCATCCACCAGCAGCACGTTCTTGTCGCGGAACTCGGCGCGGTTGGCGTTGAGCTTGCGGCGCACGGATTTACGGCGCAGCTGCTGGCCCGGCATGATAAAGGTGCGGCCAACATAGCGGTTCTTCACGAAGCCCTGGCGGTAGGGTTTATCCAGAATGTGGGCAATCTCCAGCGCGATATCGCAGGAGGTCTCCGGGATCGGGATCACCACGTCAATGTCGAGATCTTCCCACTCGCGGGCAATCTTCGCGCCCAGCTTTTTACCCATATTAACGCGGGCGCTGTAGACGGAGATCTTGTCGATAAAGGAGTCCGGACGGGCGAAGTAGACGTACTCAAACAGGCACGGGTTGCTGACCGGGTTGTCGGCACACTGGCGGGTAGAGAGCTGGCCTTTTTCGGTGATATAGACCGCTTCGCCCGGGGCGACGTCACGCAGGAATTCAAAGCCCAGCGTATCCAGCGCCACGCTCTCGGAGGCCATCATATACTCGGTGCGGCCGTCGCCGATGTCACGCTTGCCCAGCACCAGCGGACGGATGCCGTTGGGATCGCGGAAGCCGACCATGCCGTGGCCGATAATCATCGCGATGCAGGCGTACGCGCCGCGGATCTGGCGGTTGGTCGCGGCAATAGCGGCAAAAATGTTATCCGCCTCTAACGGGTAGTGGCGGAAGTTATCCAGCTCGCTGGCGAAAATATTGAGCAGGATTTCAGAGTCGGAGGTGGTGTTGATGTGGCGACGCTTCTCCTGGAACAGCTTCTTACGCAGCTCATGGGCGTTGGTCAGGTTGCCGTTGTGGGCAAGCGTGATGCCATACGGCGAGTTGACGTAGAAGGGCTGGGCTTCCGAGGCGCTGGAGCTACCGGCCGTTGGGTAGCGCACATGGCCGATACCCATGTTCCCCTGGAGGCGCTGCATGTGGCGGGCTTCAAATACATCGCTAACCATCCCGTTCGCTTTACGTAAACGGAAGCAGTTGTTTTCATCGATAGTGATGATGCCTGCGGCATCCTGACCACGGTGCTGGAGCACCGTTAACGCGTCATAAATCGACTGGTTTACCGGCATAACACCGGCGATACCGACAATACCGCACATACGTCTCTTTCCTCGCTAGGCCACATCGCAGGGCTTACGCCCTGGGCAAAAAACTAGACGAGCTTTGCAGATAGTCAAAGAACCACCTGATGATAACACTGAACTGCGGGATCAGCTGCGAACGCTGCCAGTCATCGCTTTTCGAGAACCCGGTAAAGGTATCGAGAAAGAACAGGATTGCGGCGACGATCAATGCTCCACGTAGCGCACCGAAGCAAATCCCCAACACCCTGTCGGTTCCCGACAGGCCGGTTTTATCGACCAGCGCGCCGAAAATATAGTTAACAATCGCGCCGACAATCAGCGTTGCGATAAACAGGACTGCGATAGCAATTCCGTTCCGCACCAGTGCGTCTTCAAAGCCCGTGAACCAAACAGACAGGTAAGTGTAGTAGTGACTGGCAACAAAGAAAGCACAACCCCAAGTCACCAGCGATAACGCTTCACGTACAAAGCCGCGGATCAGGCTAACCAGACAGGAAAAACCTATTACCGCGATGATGGCGTAATCAATCCAGACCATATGTGTCCCATGATTTTACGCCCTGTCGTCCAGTTCGGGGCGCATTCTAACAGAAAAAGAAAACGTTTGCGTAGCGATTTCCGTGCCGCGCGGAAATAAAAATGGCGCTGAAAAAATATTCAACGCCATCAGACCTTTTGCCTCTTCGGGCCTGCCGGTCGCTCTTTATTTAACCTGCCAGAGGATCAGTTTGCGCTGTAGTTCATCACCACGCCGCTTAACCCCGACAGCTGTTTTAACTCACCGAGCGAACCTTTTAGCTTATCTCTGGAGGCGTCCGGGCCGACCAGAATGCGGGTTATTTTACCCTGTACCGGCGTATTTGGAATAGTGTAAACACGATACCCTGCTCCGCGCAGCTTGCCGACGATCTCAGTAACTTTATCAGCATTTTTCAGCGCCCCGAGCTGAACCACCCAGGCCTTACCGGTTGGCGCAGGCTTCTCTTCCGTCGCCGCTGGTTTAGGCGGTGTGACCGGCGCGTCGTTAGCGGCCGCCAGCTGCTCGCTGGCGCGGTCCCGCTGCGGCTGCAGTTTAGGCTGCGGCTTCTCAACCGGCTTCGCTTTCGGCGTCTCTACCGGATACTGTTCCGCCTCTGCCGCGCCGCTTTCAAGCGCCTGTCGGGAGGTATCCAGCGACGGCGCGGCGGCATCGCCCGCACGCACCTCTTCCGCTGCGCCCTCCGGCGGCTGGGCCGGCAGCGCCTGCGTTGCCGCCGGCATCATGTCCGGCTCATCGCGATCGCCCGGCTTCGGTACCAGCGGAATGGCCGCCAACTC
>NZ_DAMACX010000002.1:178041-180354 GCF_031998825.1 Pseudescherichia sp. | reverse complement strand
AATCGACGGTGTCGGCAAATTTCCCCAGGTGATGTTGCTGGTAAAAGAACCGCTGCCCACCACCATCACCAGCAAATCTTCCGTCACGGTATCCAGCGTGATGCGTTCAAGGCGGTTCGAACCGTTGGCACCGTCGTTCCAGGCCCCGGACGCCTTATCTTCATAGCGATCGCCATCCCCACTATAGGAAATGTTCATCCCGTTATAGTTAAGCGTTTCTCCGCTATAACTCCAGCTGGGACCGCCGTCAATCAGCTGCGAGTCATCATAGACCGCCCCGCTGCTGAAACCGTTTTTGGCCGTCAGCACCGATGCGGTCGCTTTCGCGCCATCGGTGATGCCGCGGCTCACCCAGGTATAATCCGCATCCGGGCCGTTTAATGGCGTGCCCGCGAGATGTTTACCATCTCGGGTAAATATCTGCAGATCGTCATCCAGACCCAGCGAATCAATGTTAATAGTGATATTGGTCGACCCGGCCGGAATATAGGCCAGCGGAATAACACCGGAACTGAAAGAATAATCAGTGCCCGCTACCGGGAATTTACGATCCAGCGGCATAACATCGCCAATTAATTGCGGCGGTAATACAGGCTTATCGGTCGCCAGCGGATATTGCCCGAAGATCTCGGTTTGCTCGGAGATTTGGGTAATTGTCCCCAGTATCTGCTGATACTCCTGGTTGATACTGTCCCGGTCGGACTGCGATAAGGTGCCGTTTGCCGCCTGAATGGCCAGGCTTTTGGCTTTGATCAGCATCGCGCTGACGTCGCTCAGGCTCCCTTCTGCCGTCTGCGCCAGGCTTATCGCGTCATCCAGCCCACGTGAGATCGCCTTGTCCGCATTGATGTTGGCGAACATCCGGTTGCCAATGGCCTGCCCGGCGGCATCATCCTTCGCGCTGTTAATACGCAAGCCGGATGAGAGCCGTTCAATCGTCTGGGCCAGTAAAGTACTGTTAGCATTCCGGGACTTAAGTGAGAGCCCGGCAATCTCGTTATGATTAATTGCAAGCATGGTCAGGGCGATTTTATTATGGATTTACTTCGGTATCGGCGGCCAGGCGATTTAATTTAGGGCGACAGGTGAAAAAAGCTGACGATATATTCTTGCGGGGAAGTGAAACTTTAATATTTAATATATTCTTTGAATGAATATATTTATCACCGCCGGTGAGATTACTCTCTGCCGGCGGTGATAAGTCATTAATGTTTAATCATTACATGCCTGACCACGGTGTAATCCTCCAGGCCATACACCGACATATCCTTGCCGTAGCCGGACATCTTCTGCCCGCCGTGCGGCATCTCGCTGACCAGCATAAAGTGGGTATTCACCCAGGTGCAACCATACTGCAGGTGCGCGCTGATGCGGTGTGCGCGGCCCACGTCCTGAGTCCACACCGAGGAGGCCAGGCCGTATTGCGACGCGTTGGCCCAGGCCAGAACCTGCTCCTCATCGTCGAATTCCGTCACACTCACTACCGGGCCAAACACTTCCCGCTGGACAATGGCATCTTCCTGTTTCGCGCCTGCCAACAGGGTCGGCTGGCACCAGTAGCCTTTGCCGTCGTGCTTGCTGCCGCCGGTGATGACCTGCACATGCCCGAGGGCTTTGGCCTCATCCACGGCTTTGCATACCCGGTCGAGATGCGCCTGCGAACTTAGCGGACCAAGCTCGGTGCTTTCGTCATCCGGGGCGCCGATTTTCAGGCTGGCGACCGCGGCACCCAGTTTCTCCACCAGCGCCGGATAAATGCCCTTTTGCGCGTAGATACGACAGGCGGCGGTACAGTCCTGCCCGGCGTTGTAGAAGCCGAAGGTGCGTACCCCCTCCACCACCGCGTCGAGATCCGCGTCATCAAAGACGATCACCGGCGCTTTACCGCCCAGCTCCATATGGGTGCGCTTGATGGACGAGGCGGTATGTCCAATGATGTGTTCCCCCGTGGCGATAGAGCCGGTTAACGACACCATCCGCACCTTTTCATGCCCGGTCAGCGGGTCACCCACGGTTTTGCCTCGCCCGAACAGCACATTAAGCACCCCGGCCGGGAAGATGGTTTTTGCCAGTTCAGCCAGTTTCAGGGCGGTGAGCGGCGTGATCTCAGAGGGTTTAAGCACCACGCAGTTCCCGGCGGCCAGCGCCGGGGCGAGCTTCCACGCCGCCATCATCAGCGGGTAGTTCCAGGGGGCAATCGACGCGACAACGCCCACCGGGTCGCGACGGATCACCGAGGTGTGTCCCTCCAGATATTCCCCCGCAGCCGAACCGTTCAGGGTACGCGCCGCGCCAGCAAAGAAGCGAAACACG
>NZ_DAMACX010000002.1:175725-177923 GCF_031998825.1 Pseudescherichia sp. | reverse complement strand
TTGGCGTGGTACGCCCCCAGCTGGCGAAGGCCCGGTCGGCGGCCTGTACGGCAGCATCTACCTGGGCGGCTGAGGCTTCTGCGATCTCCAGCAGTACCTCGCCAGTCGCAGGGTTATAGACCGGCTGCTTTTCCCCTTCGCCGTTGACCAGTTCACCATTAATCAGCAGTTGCGTTTGCATAGTATTGTCCTGTTTGAATCAACGTTATTTCCCGCTTCCGGCAACATCTTCGCCGTCGCGGGTTAGCCACCAGGCCCCCAGAATGGGAATGGCGGTCACCAGCATCACCAGCAGAGCCACCACGTTAGTCACCGGCACATCGCGCGGGCGACCGAGCTGGTTTAACAGCCACAGCGGCAAGGTGCGCTCATGTCCGGCGGTAAAGGTCGTGACGATGATCTCGTCAAACGACAGGGCGAACGCCAGCATTCCCCCCGCCAGCAGCGCCGACCCCAGATTGGGCAGCACCACATAGCGGAAGGTTTGCCAGCCGTTAGCGCCCAAATCCATTGACGCCTCGATCAGGCTCCACGAGGTACGCCGGAAACGGGCAATCACATTATTGAACACCACCACCACGCAGAACGTGGCGTGACCGAGAATGATGGTGAAGAAACCTGGCTCCAGATTGATGGTTTTGAACGCCGTCAGCAGCGCCAGACCGGTGATGATCCCCGGCAGCGCAATCGGCAGGATCAGCATCAGCGATACCGCGTTCTTACCAAAAAATTCCCGCCGCCATAATGCCGCTGCCGCCAGGGTGCCCAGCACCAGAGCAATCACCGTTGAAAGGGCTGCGATTTTCAGTGACAAGATGACCGATTCGATAATGTCGCTGCGCCCTGCCGCCGCGCTAAACCACTTCAGCGTCAGCCCCTGCGGCGGAAAACTGAACGCCGCATCCTCAGTATTAAAAGCATAGATGGCAATAATCAGCAGCGGGAAGTGCAGGAAGATCACCCCGCCCCAGGTGGCGATTTTCAGAAACAACGGTGCGCGTTCAGAGTGCATCAAACGCTCCCAGGCGCTTCACGAACGCCAGATAGACAGTAATGAGAACAATCGGCACCAGCGTAAAGGCGGCTGCCATCGGCATATTGCCGATCGCCCCCTGCTGGGAGTAAACCATCTGCCCAATAAAGTATCCCGGCGGGCCGACGAGCTGCGGCACGATAAAATCGCCCAGCGTCAGTGAAAAGGTGAAGATCGACCCGGCGGCAATGCCCGGGATAGCCAGCGGCAGGACGACATAGCGGAAGGTCTGACGCGGTCTGGCCCCGAGATCGGCAGAGGCTTGCAGCATTGAGGCGGGCAGACGCTCCAGCGCCGCCTGCACCGGCAGGATCATAAACGGCAGCCAGATGTATACAAAAACCAGGAAGCGCCCGAGGCCGGAAGTCGAGAGCGTGCTGCCGCCTACCGCAGGCAGGGTCAGCACGCTCTCCAGCAGCGGCTGCAAACCCAGGTGGAGTAAAAACCACTGCGCCACGCCGTCCCGCGCCAGCAGCAGCGTCCAGGCGTAGGCCTTGACGATATAGCTCGCCCACATCGGCAGCATCACCGCAATGTAGAAAAAGGCCTTCAGCTTGCCCTGGGTATAGCGGGCCATAAACCATGCCAGCGGAAAAGCGAGGATCGCGCTGGCAAGGGTTACCGCAATCGCCATGGTCAACGTGCGCAGGATAATGTCGTAGTTAGCGGGTTGAAAGAGCGCCTGCAAATTCGCCAGAGTTAAATCCGGCGTCACCGACATGGTGAAGTCATCGAAGGTATAGAGTCCCTGCCAGAGCAGGGTCAGCAGCGACCCGAGATAGACAATGCCGAACCACATCAGCGGGGCGACCAGCAGCAGCAGAAGACCCAGCGTTGGCCTACGCCAGAACATCCCACTCAGACGACCATGGGCCGACGGGCGCGGGGCAGGAACAGCGCTCATTGCCATCTACTCCTCCTGCAGCGGGACCATTGCCGCTCGCGACCAGGATAGCTGTACGGCCTGCCCCGGCTGGAGCGCGGCAGGCTGGCGGGCATCAAGTAAATTAGCCTGGCTGACCAGCAGCCGTTCTCCATCTGCCAGCTTCAGCTCAACGCGGGTCGCCGCCCCCTGATACTGTACCGTCTGCACTACGCCCTCGGTTTGCACCTCATCCGCCCAATCGAGACGGATGTGCTCCGGTCGCAGAGAGTAGTTACCGTC
>NZ_DAMACX010000002.1:147312-175715 GCF_031998825.1 Pseudescherichia sp. | reverse complement strand
CCATGCCGCACAGCGCCTGCGCCCGTGCGGCGCTAAAGACGTTGGAAGTACCTACAAAGCCCGCCACGAAGGGAGTGCGCGGACGCAGATAGAGATCGCGCGGGGCATCAACCTGCTCGATCCTGCCGTTGTTGAACACCGCCACCCGATCGGACATCGACAGCGCCTCGCCCTGATCGTGAGTAACGAAAATAAAGGTGATGCCCAGATCCTGCTGGAGCTTTTTCAACTCGAACTGCATCTGCTCCCGCAGCTTGAGATCCAGCGCACCGAGCGGCTCGTCCAGCAGCAGCACGCGCGGCTGATTAACCAGCGCCCGGGCGATAGCAACCCGCTGCCGCTGGCCCCCGGAGAGCTGGGAAGGCTTACGGGCGTGGGCAAACCCCAGCGCCACCCGCTCCAGCGCCTCATGGGCCTGGGCGTGACGCGCTTTTTTGCCGATGCCTTTGACCATCAGCCCGTAGGCGACGTTATCCAGAATCGACATATGCGGAAAGAGCGCGTAGTCCTGAAAGACGGTATTGACGTCGCGCTCCCACGGCGGCAGCGTGCTGGCCTCTTTGCCAAAGATGCGCAACGCCCCGCCCGAGAGCTGCTCGAAACCGGCGATCAGCCGCAGGCAGGTGGTTTTGCCGGAGCCG
Organism: Pseudescherichia sp.; assembly: GCF_031998825.1. Taxonomy (GTDB): domain Bacteria; phylum Pseudomonadota; class Gammaproteobacteria; order Enterobacterales; family Enterobacteriaceae; genus Pseudescherichia. Next base: position 175,074 of record NZ_DAMACX010000002.1, on the reverse strand, counting down.
GACGGCCCCAGCATAGAGAAGAACTCCCCGTCGTTAACGGCCAGGCTGACGCCATCCACCGCCCGAACGTCACCGTAGATCCGGGATACCTCATCAAACTCAACGGCATAGGTCATGCGTCACTCCTGACGATCAGCGGCCGCCCATAATAGCGATATAATCCTGGGTCCAGCGGCTGTAAGGGACGAATTTGCCCCCTTCGGCAACCGGCGTTTTCCAGAAGGCGATCTTGTCAAAGAAGCCGTAGCCGTTGGTTTCGCAGCCCTTCTCGCCCAGCAGGCTACTGGCCTTGCAGCCCTCCGCCACTACCGGCAAGGATCCAAACCAGGCCGCCACGTCGCCCTGCACCTTCGGCGTCAGGGACCAGTCCATCCATTTATAGGCGCAGTTCGGGTGTTTCGCCTCGGTGTGGAGCATGGTGGTATCCGCCCAGCCGGTTACCCCCTCCTTCGGAAAGACCGTGGCGATGGGTTGACCCTCGGCTTTCAGCGCGTTGGCCTGATAGGGCCAGGCGCTGGAGGCTACCACGCCTTCGTTTTTGAAATCGCTCATCTGCACGGTGGTATCGTGCCAGTAGCGGTGGATCAGCCCGTGCTGCTCCCGAAGCACCTTCAGCACCGCCTGGTACTGCTCCTCGCTGAGCTGATAGGGATCGCTGATGCCCAGCTGCGGCTGGGTGGCTTTTACGAACAGCGCGGCATCGGCAATGTAGATCGGGCCGTCGTAGGCCTGAACGCGGCCCTGGTTGCTCTTGCCGTCCGGCAGGTTCTGCTTAGCGAAGATAACGGCCCAGCTGTCCGGCGGCGTAGGGAAGGTTTTGGTGTTATACATCAGCAGGTTAGGCCCCCACTGATAGGGCGTGCCGTAGACTTTGCCGCCGACGTTAAACCAGTCACCCTTCACCACGCGCGGGTCGACGTTTTTCCAGTTGGGGATCAGGGCGGTATTGATGGGCTGGACGCGTTTGCCCATGATCAGCCGCAGGGAGGCATCGCCGGAGGCGGTGACCAGGTCATAGCCGCCCTTCGCCATCAGGCTGACCATCTCGTCCGAGGTGGCGGCGGTCTTTACATTCACCTGGCAGCCGGAGGCTTTTTCGAACTCGCTAACCCAGTCGTACTGTTTATCGGTCTGCCCACGTTCGATGTATCCCGGCCAGGCGATGATATCGAGACGCCCCTCTCCTTTACCGACTTCCGTTGGCTCGGCTGCCTGCGCGGTGACGATAGTCATTCCGAGCGCGTACAGCGTGCTGCGGGCAAATGTTTTACTCATAAGCCATTACTCCTGTCGCAATCAAATGTGCGGCAGCCGTGCCGTAAAAATATCTCCCACAGTAAAGGTAGACGGCGCGCTGCGGCCCCACATAGGGCGCAAAAGAAATTTGCTTAGGTTGTGACAGATGACGCACTCCGCCATCTTCTGGAGCAGAGACAACGAGTTAATACCGGTGCGTTACACCATCGCCTGGCGGATTAACATCCCCAGCATTTTAGCCGCCTGCTCCTCCCGCTCGCCCCACGCCCAGGAGGTGTTGAAGCGGAAGAACGGCGTCCAGGTGTTGGAGGTAGAGAACATTTTTCCTGGCGCAATGCTGATATGGTGCGCCAGCGCCTGCTCGCTCAGCTGCCCGGCATCCAGGGGGGCGGGCAGCTCAAGCCAGAGAAAGTAGCCGCTGTCGCTGGGGTGGATCTTCACCTCAGTTGGAAGATGGCGCAGCAGCGCCTGTCTGGCCTGCTGCTTGCGCTCCGCCAGCGTGCGGCGCAGCCGACGCAGGTGGGCGTCGTAGCGTTTGGTAGAGAGATAGTCCACCAGCGCCAGCTGCATCGGCGAGCTGGTTGAGAGGGTGCTCATCAGCTGCAGCTGCTGAATGCGGCGGGCGTGTTTCCCGGCGGCCACCCAGCCGATACGAAATCCGGCTACCAGGCACTTTGAGAATGACGAGCAGTGCAAAGTCATCTCCTGGGTATCCCACGCTTTAGCCGGAAGCGGCTTCTCACGACCAAAGTAGAGCTCGCTGTAAACGTCGTCCTCAATCAGGGTGACATTGTGCTCTGCCAGCAGGGCCACCAGCCGCGCTTTTTTCTCATTGCTCAGGGTGAATCCCAGCGGATTCTGACTGTTGGTCATCAGCCAGCAGGCCTTCACCGGATAGTCGTTCAGCGCCTGGGCCAGGGCGTCGAGATCGATCCCCTCCTCAACGTCGGCGGCGACCGCCAGCGCCTTCAGCTTTAGCCGCTCCAGCGCCTGTAGCGCGCCGTAAAAGCAGGGGTTCTCGACGATCACCCAGTCGCCCGGCTCGGTGACCGCCTGCAGGCTGAGGTTGAGCGCCTCCAGCGCACCGGCGGTGATCACCACCTCATCAGGGGAGACGTTCATCCCCTGCTGGGCATAGCGGCGGGCGATGGCGTGGCGCAGGTCGGCGTTGCCCGGCGGCAGGTTCTCAATCACGCTCATGGCGTTGGCAGTTTTGCTGACGTTGGCCAGGGAGCGGTTAAGCTGCTGGAGCGGGAACAGGCGCGGATCGGGAAACGCTGAGCCAAAGGGCAGCACCGAGGCGTCGCAGCTCGCCTGCAATACCTCAAAGATATAGGTATTGATGTCCACGGCCTCGTCCTGCATCACCTGAGCGGGGGGCATAGGTGGCTTATCGGAGGGAGGCGACGCAACATAGTAGCCGGACTGTGGCCTGGCGATAATGCGTCCCTGGCTCTCCAGCATCTGGTAGGCGTGGCTGACGGTCATAAAGCTGACGTGGCTGATGGTAACCTGCTCGCGCAGCGACGGCAGCCGATCGCCAGGTTGCCAGACGCCAAGGTTGATCTGCTCAATAATTTGCTCCGCCAGCCGCTGATACTTTTTCATTACTCGATCCTGTTACCCCATTCTCTCCCCATTCTATAACAGAAACGGCTTTATGCCGTTAACGGTTTAGCAGAGTGCAACTGTTATGCTTTTTCGTTCGGGTGCTGTTTCTGCCCGCATTCATTGACATCACCTATACTTTTGCTGACATAACGTAAACTATGCGCGGAGTCCTGCATGTTTGATCTAGACGCGTTTCATCTGGCGCGAATCCAGTTCGCCTTTACCGTCTCATTCCATATTTTATTTCCTGCTATCACTATCGGGCTGGCCAGCTATCTGGCAGTGCTTGAGGCACTCTGGCTCAAGACGCAGAACCAGGTCTGGCGAACGCTCTACCTCTTTTGGGTGAAAATTTTCGCCGTTAACTTTGGGATGGGCGTCGTCTCGGGGCTGGTGATGGCCTACCAGTTCGGTACCAACTGGAGTGGTTTCTCCCAGTTTGCCGGGAGCATCACCGGGCCGCTGCTCACCTATGAGGTGCTGACGGCCTTCTTCCTTGAGGCTGGCTTCCTCGGCGTCATGCTCTTCGGCTGGAACAAGGTCGGCCCCGGCCTGCACTTCTTCTCTACCTGCATGGTGGCCCTCGGTACGCTGATGTCCACCTTCTGGATCCTGGCTTCCAACAGCTGGATGCATACCCCGCAGGGGCATGAGATTGTCAATGGCCAGGTGATCCCGGTTGACTGGTTCAAGGTCATCTTTAACCCGTCGTTCCCCTACCGCCTGCTGCATATGTCGATCGCGGCCTTCCTGAGCAGCGCGCTGTTTGTGGGTGCCTCGGGTGCCTGGCATCTTCTTAAAGGCAACAATACCCCCGCCATCCGCAGGATGTTCTCTATGGCATTGTGGATGGCGCTGGTGGTGGCCCCGATCCAGGCCGTAGTGGGTGATATGCATGGCCTGAATACCCTGGAGCATCAGCCAGCGAAGATTGCCGCCATCGAAGGCCACTGGGAGAACCCTCCGGGTGAGCCGACCCCGCTGCTGCTATTTGGCTGGCCAGATATGGAGCAGGAGCGCACCCGCTACGGGCTGGAGATCCCGGCGCTGGGCAGCCTGATCCTGACCCATAGCCTGGATAAACAGGTTCCGGCGCTTAAGTCGTTCCCGAAAGAGGATCGCCCCAACTCCACCATTGTTTTCTGGTCGTTCCGCCTGATGGTGGCGATGGGCCTGCTGATGATCCTGCTGGGCGTGGTCGGGCTGTGGCTGCGTTATAAAGGGCGTCTCTATACCTCACGTCCGTTCCACCACTTTGCCCTGTGGATGGGGCCTGCCGGGCTGATTGCTCTGCTGGCGGGCTGGGTAACCACCGAGGTGGGTCGCCAGCCGTGGGTGGTTTATGGCCAACTGCGCACCATTGATGCCGTCTCGCAGCACAGCACGCTCCAGATGAGCCTCACTCTGCTGGGATTCTTCGTGGTCTACTCCGCCGTCTTTGGCGTGGGGTATGTCTATATCGGCCGGCTTATTAAGCACGGTCCGCAGCCTGAAGATCGTCACCCTACAGAGGGCCGCCCGGCGCGTCCGCTCTCTGCGGCCGGTGAGTCGTTAGAGACAGAGGAGAACAAGTAATGGGTATCGATCTGTCAGTTATCTGGTTTGTGATAATCGTCTTCGCCACGCTGATGTATATCGTGATGGACGGCTTCGATCTGGGGATCGGGATCCTGTTCCCCCTCATTCGCAACGGTGAAGATCGTGACGTGATGGTCAACAGCGTCGCCCCGGTCTGGGATGGCAACGAAACCTGGCTGGTGATGGGTGGCGCAGGGCTGTTTGGCGCGTTTCCGCTGGCCTACGCGGTGATTGCCGACGCGCTGACCATTCCGCTGACTATCATGCTGGCGGGACTGATCTTCCGTGGGGTAGCGTTTGAGTTTCGCTTTAAAGCGACGCCCGCCCATCGTCCGTTCTGGGATAAGTCGTTTATCTTCGGCTCCATTGTCGCCACCTTTGCCCAGGGGGTAGTGGTCGGCGCGGTGCTGAACGGCTTTGAGGTGACCGGTCGCCGTTTTAGCGGTGGCGCGTTGGACTGGCTCACGGCGTTCAACCTCTTCTGCGGCTTAGGGCTGACCATCGCCTACGCCCTGCTCGGTGCAACCTGGATGGTAATGAAGAGCGGCGGTCCGCTACAGGAGAAGATGCGACACAGCGCGAAACAGCTGCTGCTGGCGCTGCTGGTGACCATAGGCGTGATCAGCCTCTGGACGCCGCTGACGCACCAGGGGATCGCCGATCGCTGGTTCAGCATGCCGAATCTCTTCTTCTTCCTGCCGGTACCGCTGCTGGTGCTCCTGTTCAGTTTCTGGCAGTGGCGCAGCCTGAGCAACGTGCATCATCACACGTTGCCGTTTATTCTCACCCTTGGGCTGGTGTTCCTTGGCTTTAGCGGCCTCGGGATCAGCATCTGGCCGAATATCATCCCGCCCAGCATCTCCCTGTGGGATGCCGCGTCTCCGCCGCAAAGCCAGGGCTTTATGCTGGTGGGCGCGCTGCTGATTATTCCGCTGATTCTGGTCTATACCGCGTGGAGCTACTACGTATTCCGCGGCAAAGTTCAACCTGGGGAGGGATATCACTGATGGCGGCACCGCGTTTTGCAAAGCGTCTGTTCTGGTTGATTGCTATCTGGGTCGCCAGCGTACTGGCCCTCACCGCCGTCAGCATGGCGTTTCGCCTGCTGATGTCGGCGGCCGGGTTTAAATCACACTGACCGATCTGCCCGGCGGCGCTGACGCTTGCCGGGCCTACAAGGATTACAGCCCCTTGCGTTTTGGCATGGTCTTCATCAGCTCATCGGGGCTGATGGAGGCCACAACGCTGCCCGGCTGGGGCATCTTGAGGATGTGGTTTTTCATTTTGCCGATCACGTGCATCTCGCACGGACGGCAGTCAAACTTCAGGGTCAGCACTTCGTCGCCGTGTACCAGCTGCATCGGCGTCGCCTTCCAGCTCTTAATCGATCCCTTCGCCTGCTTCGGACAGAGGTTAAAGGCAAAGCGCAGGCAGTGCTTGGTGATCATTACCGGGACGTCGCCCTTCTCCTCATGCGCCTCGTAGGCGGCATCAATCAGCTGCACGCCATAGCGGTGGTAGAAAATCCGCGCCTTCTCGTTGTAGACGTTCGCCAGGAATGAGAGATGAGTATCCGGGTAGACCGGGGCTGGCGTCGCTACCGCCTTGCGGCTGCCGCGCGGGTAGTTTGCCAGACGGGCGTTATCCAGCATCTCGACGGCCTCACGGCGCAGCTGGTTCAGCTGGCTGGCGGGGACAAACAGCGCACCCGGCAGGTTTACGCGGATATCCTGGGCGTAGTAGAGGGTCTGGCCAAGCTTAGCCAGGCCGTCATGCAGCTGATTGAGCGCCTTTTCGGCATTGGTGGCCTCGGCAAACTCACCCTCCAGCGTATGGGTAATGCTCACGCCCTCTTCACTGGTCATCGTCAGGATCAGCTGCTCCTGCCAGCCGCCCAGCTCGATATCAACCCCAACGCGGCGTTCGCTGGAGGTTTTAGTCAACGCCTGCTGCCAGTTATGGTCAAGATTACGGTTCAGGGGGTGATTCGGGCGCACCTTGTAGAGATCGGCTGGCATCTCGTTCGGCCAGACGCGGTAGCGGTTTTCCCCGGTCTTCTCAACCGTATTGGCACGGAAGCCAACGATCTCACGCTTAATCAACACGTTTAGGCCATCGCCGTTTGCCAGCGGCTCGCTGGCGTCAACATCGAGGTAATCTTTGCCTACCTTGAGCACTTCACCCACCGGCAGGCCGATAAACTTCGGTGAATCGAACGCGCCGATGTCGATTTTACGGGCGTTAACGAAATAGTCGGTGCTGCCACGATGGAACGTCTTATCCGTTGACGGGATAAAGAAGTGCTCGGTGCGCCCCGCCGACGAGCGCGCCAGATCGCCCCGCTCTTCGATGATGGCGTCCAGCATCTGCCGGTAGTGAGCGGTGATGTTCTTCACGTAGCTCATATCCTTGTAGCGCCCCTCAATCTTAAAGGATCGCACTCCGGCGTCGATCAGCGCGCCCAGGTTAGCGGTCTGGTCGTTGTCTTTCATCGACAGAAGGTGCTTCTCAAACGACACCACCCGGCCCTGATCGTCTTTCAGGGTATAAGGGAGACGGCAGGCCTGGGAGCAATCGCCCCGGTTAGCGCTGCGTCCGGTCTGGGCGTGAGAGATGTTGCACTGCCCGGAGTAGGCCACGCACAGCGCACCGTGGATAAAGAATTCAATAGTGGCGTCGGTGCTCTCATGGATAGCGCGGATCTGCTGCAGGTTCAGCTCACGGGCCAGCACGATCTGCGAGAAGCCGACGTCAGAGAGGAACTTTGCCTTCTCCACGCTGCGGATATCGCACTGGGTGCTGGCGTGCAGCTCGATAGGCGGAATATCCAGCTCCAGCACGCCCATATCCTGCACGATCAGCGCATCCACCCCGGTCTCATAGAGATCGGTGATCAGGCGCTGCGCCGGCTCCAGCTCATCATCATGCAGAATGGTGTTCAGGGTGATAAAGATTTTTGCCCCATAACGATGGGCAAACGGCACCAGCTCGGCGATATCGCGCAGGCTGTTGCTGGCGTTGTGGCGCGCGCCAAAGCCAGGACCGCCGATATAGACAGCATCGGCCCCGTGCAGAATAGCTTCACGGGCGATGGCGGTGTCGCGGGCCGGGCTTAACAGTTCAAGATGATGAGTGGGCAGGCGCATACTGTCGTTATTATCCATGATCAACTAAATGGCCGCTATTGTAGTGAGAAGCTGGCCCGGACGAAAACATTTTCGCTATGCCTGCGACGTCCTTAATACATTAATTAGCAATGCATTGAAATAATGCGCATTTCTCCCGGCACGCCGGAAGAGGTAGAGTGGCTACGTATTCCGGACATTCCTCGTCATGTGTGCGTTATTGTTTATTCGTCGTTATTCGTCGTCGTGTTTAGCCGCAGGCTCGCCTGCGGCTTTTTCTTTTGGATAGTGGATCAGTGAGTGAAAATGAGCCGTTTGTCCGCTGCTGTTGCGGTAGGCATGGGTTCGATCCCCGGCAAATCTGACCCCGCACCCCGCCTGTAGCGTCTGCCACTCCCCGTCGATCTGCATCTCCAGCGTGCCGGAAATCACCACCACGTGCTCAATGACGCCGCGCTCGTGCGGGGTGGACTCGCTGAACGCGCCGGGGGCCAGCGTTACCGAAAAGTGGTCGAAATGCAGTTCGTTATCCCAGGGAAACACCGGCGTAATGGTCATCGCCTGCTGGTCTGGATCGTAGGCCTGCGGCGCGCTGGCGTCCGTCGCGGTGATAAAGGTAGAGAGCGGCACGTTTAGCCCAGTGGCGATTTTCCACAGCGTGGCTACGGTTGGGCTGGATTCATTGCGCTCGATCTGGCCAAGCATCGCTTTGGAGACGCCGGTCTCGGTAGCGAGTCGTGACAAGCTCCAGCCCCGCGTCTGGCGCAGCGTTTTCAGTGTGGCTGACAGATACTGTGGCAGATCCATACTCCCTTCTCCCTTATCGCATGAATGGCGTGTTGTGCGTTATAACGCACAATGCTATGTTTACCTACCAAAATAGTGTACACGGAGTCGTTATGCCCCTGCGTCCCTTCCCTTTTTCCACGCTGCTGGCGGGCTTTGTGGCGGTGTTGGTGGGCTACGCCAGCTCAGCGGCCATCATCTGGCAGGCCGCACACGTTGCCGGAGCCAGCAACGTGCAAATCGCCGGCTGGATGACGGCGCTGGGTCTGGCGATGGGTATCAGCACCCTTGTGCTGACCCTGCGCTATCGTGTTCCGGTACTCACCGCCTGGTCGACCCCAGGGGCAGCTCTGCTGGCCACCAGCCTGGAGGGCGCAACCCTTAACGAGGCCGTAGGCGTGTTTATCTTTGCCAACGCCCTGATCCTGCTCTGCGGCCTTACCGGCCTGTTTGCGCGCCTGATGAAGATCGTGCCGCATTCGCTGGCGGCGGCGATGCTGGCGGGTATCTTACTGCGTTTTGGGTTACAGACCTTTATTAATTTGAAAAGTGATTTCATTTTATGTTTCAGCATGTTGCTGGCATGGCTGGTCTGCAAAGCCGTGGCGCCGCGCTACGCTATTATTGCCACTCTCATTGTAGGAGGGATGGTGGCATGGCTGAATGGTGACGTTGTCACTTCTTCACTGCGTTTTTCTGTCGTGATGCCCGAAATGATCGCTCCCCATTTCAACCTGACCACCTTAATCAGCGTCGGACTGCCCTTCTTTCTGGCGACGATGGCCTCGCAAAACGCCCCTGGCTTTGCCACGATGCAGGCTGCGGGCTACCACGTTCCCGCCTCGCCGCTGATGGTCTTTACCGGCGGACTGGCGCTGCTCGGCAGCGTCTTTGGCGTCTACTCCGTCTGTATCGCCGCCATTACCGCAGCTATCTGCCAAAGCCCGGATGCGCACCCGGATGCGGACAAACGCTGGCAGGCCGCCGCCGCCGCAGGCTTTTTCTACCTACTGGCAGGCGTCTTTGGCGGCTCGATAACCGGACTGATGGCCGCCCTGCCGCTGAGCTGGATCCAGACCCTGGCAGGCCTGGCCTTGCTGGGCACTATCGGTGGGAGCCTGCATCAGGCGCTGGTAAATGAGCGCGAGCGTGATGCGGCGGTAGTCACCTTTCTTGTTACCGCCAGCGGCATCACGCTGCTGGGCATCGGCTCGGCATTCTGGGGAGTGCTGGTGGGAGGGATCTGCTTTGCCGTGCTGTCAGGCGTGCGCCGCACGCATCTGTGACGGCGTAAGACCAAACACGCTTTTGAAACGGTTGCTGAAGTGGCTGGGAGAGTTGAATCCGCAGCCAAGCGCAATCTCGGTCAACGGCAGCGCGGTGTGGCATACCCGATCCCGAGCCTGATGCATCCGGCGCTGCATCACATACTGATGCGGTGCCAGCCCGGAGGAGTGACGAAACATGCGGGCAAAGTGGTATTCACTCAGCGACGCCTGGCTGGCGAGATCGGCCAGGGTCAGCGGCTGGGCCAGGTTGGCGTCAATATACTCCAGCACGTTGCGCAGCACCGAAGGAGCCAGCCCGCCGGTGACGCTCGGCATGCGCCACTGCACGCTGCTGTAGCGCTGGATAATGTGGGTCAGCAGCAGGGTTGAGGCCGTGCTCAGGGTGAGCTGGTTCGCCTGCTGCTGCCAGTCGCAGTCGAGCAAGAACTGGCGATAGAGCGCGGTTATCTGCGCATCCTGACCAAAGGTCTTCTCATCCAGCGTCAGCGAGGCCGGGCTGCGATCCCAGATCTGCTCCCCAACGGTACGCAGGTGCGCATCGGTGCAGTAGAGATGTACGAAGGAGAGATCGTCGCGAATATCCCAGCTCGATTCGCTCTCTTTCGGCAAAAGACAAAATCGATCTGGCCCGCCGCCGTTTTGCCAGCCGCTGCGGGTTTTGTGGTAGCTCTCATAGCCGTCGGCAACGTAGAGGCTCAGGGTGTGGTGATCGCAGTACTGGGTGATCCGGTCGCGCTTGTTGGACCAGGCGGCCAGCTGCATGCCGTTATTCAGGTCCACTGAATTATGCAGCACCGCGCTATGCCTGCGCAGGTTTTCAAAAGCACCGTAGGATTCAGCCATAGCCACATTAACAAGTGATTAACCAGACCCTTAGTGTATGGAGAGTGCGGCACGGATGAAAGCGTTACCTCCCCTGACCGCAAAAAAACCGCAAGATTTTGCAAGTCCGCCGCAATCCGCTGCAAGCGTCGTTGCTCAACGTCAGGAACAATAGCGTTTTTAGACACGGAGTAGCACGCGATGAATGCATTAATGTATGGCCTGGTGGTGGTGATTTGGGGAACAACGTGGATTGCTATCCATCTGCAACAGGGGCCGGTCTCTGCCCCGGTCTCCATCTTCTGGCGCTTCGCGCTGGCAACGGCAATCATGATGCTGACGCTGCTGGTGTTTAAGCGACTGCGGGCGCTGACGCTCAGGGACCATCTGATGTGTATGGTGCAGGGCGGCTGCGTGTTCGGCTTCAACTTTCTGTGCTTTTACACCGCCGCCGCGTGGATCAATACCGGTCTGGAGTCGGTTATCTTCTCCATGGCGGTGCTGTTTAACGCGGTTAACAGCTTTATCTTCTTTGGCCAGCGTCCTCCCGCCCGCTTCTTCCTTGCCGCCGCGTTGGGTCTGACCGGCATCGTCGCCCTCTTCTGGCACGATCTGCTGGCGAAGGAGCTGAACCTTAACCTGCTGCTGGGCATTGGCCTGTCGGCGCTGGGCACCCTGGGCTTCTCGCTGGGCAATATGATCAGCCTGCGCCACCAGCGTAAAGGCCTGGAGACGATGACCACCAACGGCTGGGCGATGCTCTACGGCACGCTGATTATGGGCTTCATCGCCCTGGTGCGTGGAGACAGCTTTGTTCCGGAGTGGACGGTGAGCTATCTGGGGGCGCTGGTCTACCTGTCCCTGTTCGGCTCGGTCATTGCCTTCGGCGTCTATTTCTCGCTGGTGGGTCGTATCGGGGCAAGCAATGCCGCCTACAGCACCCTGCTCTTTCCGCTGGTCGCGTTAACGCTTTCAACCCTGTTCGAGGGATACCGCTGGGAGAGCAATGCCGTGGTGGGCCTGGCGCTGATTCTGGTGGGCAACATGGTGATGTTTACCCGTCCTGAAAATCTGCTGCGGGTATGGCAGTGGCGTCAGCGCTCTGCCTGAGGGGGAAAGAGAAGCGCCATCGCAGGGATGGCGCTTCGCTGATTACGGTTTTTTCACCTGGAACAGCGCCGCGTCGCTGGCCATATCGTCAACCACCTGTTTTAGGGTGTCGACGGTGAGCGGCGTATTCTGGTTGTTGAGATCCTTACCTTCGCCTTTACGCACCACTTTGATCACCGGCTTCATGGTGGCGGCATCGATCAGTTCGCCCTCAAAGTAGAGCGCGGTATCCATAGTCCGGTGGCCAGTGGCGGCCTGGGTGCCCGCTACCACCATCGCAATCGGGATCACCTCGTAGAATTGCAGTCCCTGTTTGCTGGAGTCGACGCCGGTGATAGCCCCACGGAAGATCAGGCTGCGCGGGCCAGGTGTGGCCACCAGCGGTTTGCGCTGGGCAGCGGCCGCTTTCAGCTTGGTATTGGTATAGGTCAGCAGACCGTTGAGGGTATCCTGACCGATCTGGGTGGTCGGTCTGGGCGTTGGATAGTAGACGACAGGGTTGTAGACAATGCTGTCATACTTGCTGTCATCAAACGACGGGTCAACCCAGCGCAGCACCGGTTTACCGGATGCGGAGGTGGCCTGCTGGAGATTCGAGTAGTCTTTTAAGAAACCTGAATACTTATCTGGCTGTGTAACTTTTGACGCGCAACCTGTCAGTGCCAGCACTCCCGACAGTACCGCTACCTGAATCAATGAGTGAGTACGCATGTATTTATTCCTGGAATTATGACTATGCATACGCAGTTATAGCAAAACTCAGTTACGGTTGTTGTGGCTAAAAGAGTGCTGGATCACCCTTTTACCAAAAATCATGCCTGCGCATTAACGCAGGCATGGAGTGATTATTTTTTCAAATCGACCTGATAAAAAATGTGTTTGCCAAAGGGGTCGATCTCATACCCCACGACTTCTTTGCGCACCGGTTCGAAAATCGTCGAGTGGGCGATCATCACGGCGGGCATCTGATCATGCATCATCTGCTGCGCCTGCTTGTAGAGGGCAGTACGCTGGGATTGATCGGTAATGGCTTTCGCCTCGGCAATCAGCTTATCAAACGGTTGATAACACCACTTCGCCGAGTTGGAGCCGCCATCCGCCGACTGGCAGGTAAAGAGCGGGCCGAAGAAGTTATCCGGATCGCCGGTGGCGGTGGTCCAGCCCATCAGCGCCGCCTGGTGCTCGCCGCCCTTCACGCGCTTGAGGTACTCGCCCCACTCATAGGTGACAACCTTCGCCTGCACGCCAATCTTCGCCCAGTCGGCCTGGATCATCTCCGCCATGCGCTTCGCGTTCGGGTTATAAGGACGCTGCACCGGCATCGCCCACAGGTCGATGCTCAAGCCGTTGGCAAACCCTGCCTCGGCCAGCAGCGCTTTGGCCTGCTCCGGGTTGTAGTCGTAATCTTTCAGGTCGCCGTCGGCGCTCCAGACCCCCGGCGGCAGCAGGTTTTTCGCCGCCGTGCCGGTGCCCTGGAAGACCGCATCAATAATCGCTGGCTTGTTAATGGCCATCGCCAGCGCCTGGCGCACCTTGACGTTATCCGTCGGCGCTTTCTGCGTGTTGAGGGCAAGGAAACCGGTATTCAGCCCGGCCTTGCTCATCAGGTTGATATTGGGGTTCTCGCGCATCCGCGGCAGATCCGCCGGGTTCGGGAAGGCCATTACCTGGCACTCGTTCTTCTCCAGCTTGGCATAGCGCACCGAGGCGTCTGGCGTGATGCTGAATACCAGCCGGTCCAGCTTGGCTTTGCCCTGCCAGTATTCCGGGAAGGCGGTAAAGAGGATGCGCGAATCCTTCTGATACTGCGCCAGCTTGAACGGACCGGTGCCAATCGGGTCCATATCGACGCGCGTCGGCGTGCCCGCCTTCAGCATGGCATCGCCATACTCAGCCGAAAGGATCGAGGCGAAATACCACGCAAGGTCGGCCACGAACGGCGCTTCCGGGTGCGCCAGGGTGAAGCGCACGGTGTGGTCATCCACTCTATCAATGCTGGTGATCAGCTTGCCAAACTCCAGGCTTTCAAAGTTGGAGTAGTTGCCGTTAGAGACGTTGTGATAGGGATGATTCGGATCCTTCTGCCGCATAAACGAGAAGATAACATCGTCGGCGTTGAAGTCCCGCGTCGGAGTAAAGTATTTATTGCTCTGGAACTTCACTCCTTTACGCAGATGGAAGGTGTAGGTTTTGCCATCCTCGCTAACGTCCCAGCTCTCGGCGAGGCTTGGCTCTAACTCCGTGGTGCCAACCTTAAACTCTACCAGCCGGTTGTAAACGGGCACGGCGCTGGCATCGACGCTGGTTCCCGAGGTGTAAAGTTGAGGGTTAAAGTTTTCAGGCGATCCTTCCGAACAGTAAACCAGCGTCTTCGCGGCCACGGTAGAACTGACCGTGAGCGCGGCCAACGCCAGTGCAAGTGTTGTGGGTTTGCTTATCATCTTTATCCTGTCTTTTAATTGGCTATCACTACGTGCTATCAATAGGTGTCTATTAATACATAACACTAAAATCACACCGTAAGCACCTGATAAAACAAATAAAGAAGGAATCACTATGTCATCGCCACTCGCCAGTCAATTAACCCAGCGCTTCTTTCGCTACCTTTCCATCACCAGCCAGAGCGATGCCGCCGCAACCACCCTGCCCACCACGGCAGGCCAGTATGAGATGGCCCGCGTCCTTGCTGACGAGCTAAAAACGCTGGGATTAGAAGAGATTGTGATCGACGAGCACGCCACCGTGACGGCGGTGAAAAAGGGCAACGTGGCGGGCGCGCCGCGCATCGGTTTTATCACCCATATCGATACCGTGGACGTCGGACTGTCGCCGAATATTCATCCACAGATCCTGCGGTTTACCGGCACAGATCTCTGCCTGAACGCCGAGCAGGATATTTGGCTGCGCACCGCCGAGCATCCGGAAATTTTAGCTTACCCGGAAGAAGAGATTATCTTCAGCGACGGCACCAGCGTGCTGGGTGCAGATAACAAGGCGGCGGTAACGGTGGTGATGACCCTGCTGGAGAACCTGACCGCAGAGCACCAGCATGGCGATATCGTAGTGGCCTTTGTCCCGGATGAGGAGGTGGGCCTGCGCGGGGCGAAGGCGCTGGATCTCACGCGCTTTGACGTTGAATTTGCCTGGACCATCGACTGCTGCGAGCTGGGAGAGATTGTTTATGAGAACTTTAACGCCGCCCAGGCGAAGATCCGTTTTACCGGCGTGACGGCGCACCCAATGTCGGCCAAGGGCGTGCTGGTGAACCCCCTGCTGATGGCAACGGACTACATCAGCCATTTCGATCGTCAGCAGACGCCGGAGCATACCGCAGGCCGCGAGGGCTACACCTGGTTCAACGGCATGGAAGCGGTACAGGGCCACGCCGTGCTCAGCGCCAGCATCCGTGATTTTGATAAAGCCCGTTTCGAGCAGCGCAAGCAGCAGATTGGCGAGGTGGCGCAGATCATCGCCGCGCAGCACCCTACCGCGAAGGTGGAGTATGAGATTGAGGACGTCTACAGCAACATCAGCAACGCTGTCGGCGAGGATCGCCGCGCCATCGACCTGATGTTTGAGGCGATGGCGTCCCTGGGTATTACGCCGAAGCCAACCCCGATGCGCGGCGGCACCGACGGCGCGGCGCTCTCGGCAAAGGGGCTCCTAACCCCAAACTTCTTCACCGGCGCGCACAACTTCCACTCGCGCTTTGAGTTCCTGCCGCTGAAATCCTTCGAGGCGTCCTATAACGTCGCCCTTCAGCTCTGTCTGCTGGCGGCTCGCTAAGCGGGTTTGCGGGCCAGCAGCGTGGCAAAGCGCAGCTTGATGCGGTTGCCATTGGCGTCGGTGCGGTGTAGCTCACCGACGTCTTCATTGTATTTCACCACGTCCCAGCCGCTATAGTACTCCGCCAGCTCTCCGGCCTTAAAGGCAAACGGAAAACCGACCGTGCAGGGAAAATCCTCGGTATCCATCGCAGCGACAATCAGGTTATAGCCCCCCGGCACGGTGGTACGCTGCATATTGGCAATCAGGCCGGGAATAGTTTGCGGCTCAAGAAACATCATCACCACGGTGGAGAGGATAAAGTCATACTCTCCCTCAAAGCTCAGCGCATTGAGATCGGCGGTGGCTATCTCAAGGTTCTCCAGCCCCTCTGCCGCCTTGATGCGCTCGATATTGGCGATGCTCATCGGGTTTTTATCCCACGCCGTGACACTGTAACCATTCGCGGCCAGGTAGAGGCTATTGCGACCGTTGCCGCAGCCGAGATCGAGGGTTTTGCCCGGCGGGATCAGCGCTGCCGCCGCCAGCACCTCGGAGTGGGTACGGGTCAGACCATATTTTTCAGTGAAGTAGTTCTCATCAACCAGCGCCATGGGACATCCTTACCAAGAGGGAAAATTTGAAATGATATTTTAAATACATTTTATGGAAATTCCTTTGCAATAGCCAGAGCGGCAAAGTTTGCTACGTTTAACAGAGGCCATTCGCGGAAAACTCATAATGAACAAGTATCGCCTGAGCGATGCCAGCCGCTCATTCAGCTATCAGGATAACGGTGAGAAGAAGCACGTTACCCTGCGCCAGATCGTCGCCCTTAAAGATTTTCATGATATCCAGGCCGGCACGCTGGGCGGTTGGGTAGAGGATGAGCAGGTGCTGAGCCAGCAGGATAGCTGCTGGATCTACGATGAGAACAGCATGGTGTTTGGCGGCAGCCGGATACGCGACAGCGCGCGCATCAGCCAGCCCTGCACCATCTATGACGGCGTGGAGATAAGCGGCAGCGCCTGGGTGGACGGATCGGATATCTGCCGGGGCGCACGTCTCTGCGGCAACGTACTGGTGCAGCGGTCAAGAGTCAGCGGCGAGTGCCTACTCGGCGACGACGCCCGGATCCTCAACGGCAGCGAGATTATTGCCGCCCGCGGACTCACCCTTGATAACGATGCTACCCTACGCATCTACGACCGGGCCACGGTAAACCACTCTCGCATCCTGCATCAGGCGCAGATTTACGGCGATGCTATCGTCAACTACGCCTTCGTCGAGCACCGGGCCGAAGTGTTTGACTTCGCCCTGCTGGAGGGCAACGAGGAGAATGACGTCTGGGTCTGCGACTGTGCGAAGGTCTACGATCGCGGCCGCCTCGTGGCCGGACGCGGCGAGGACGCCATCCCTACCCTACGCTACAGTGCCCAGGTGGCGGAGAGTGCGGTGGTAGAGGGCAACTGTGTGCTGAAGCACCATGTCCGGGTCGGTGGCGAGGCGCGGCTTAGCGGCGGGCCGCTGGTGCTGGATGACTTCGTTCTCGTTCACGGCCGGGCGCAGCTCAGCGGCAACCTGCTGATCGAGGAGCATATTGAGATTGGCGGCGACGCGGCAGTGATTGCCCTTGAAGAGGAGTATATTCACCTGCGCGGTCCGAAGGTGATGAGCGGCGCGGAGCGTATCACCCGCACGCCGCTGCTGGGATCGCACTAGCGATCGATGATCCGCGCGTAGAGGTTTTGGTCGTCATAGCGGCCGTTAAGGAACTCGGCCTCTTTGAGGCAGCCCTCGAGCACAAAACCCGCGCGCTGCGCCACCCGGTTGCTGGCGGCGTTGTCTACCCGGCACTTGATCACAAAGCGCCGGATTTCGCCGCTGCGGGCGTAGTGCTGAATAAACGCCTCCAGCGACTGGGAAAGAATGCCCTGCCCCTGATGCGCCTCATCCAGCCAGTAGCCGATATAAGCAGCTTTATTCAGCGGCTCGATGGCATTGAACGACAGCACGCCAACAATAGTCTCCTGCTGCATCATCAGGAACATTTTGGCGTAGCCGCGCTGGTGCAGCATGATGTTGCTTTGGGCGTTTTTGAGCGAGTCCTCTTCGCTGGCCACGTACTGCGGCCAGTTCAGCGACTGCTGGAGCCACTCCCGATTCTTCACCACCAGCTGGTGCAGCTCGCTGACGAAGCGCTCATTGATTGCGCACAGCTTCAGGGTGTCGCTAACGGGAATGATCTCATCCGTGCCGATTTCCATCTTCTCTCCTTAACCTAGCGCATCACGCGGTCATCAACGTAGCTACGCTTGTCCGGCGCAGGCGGGAAGTACTGATAGAGCCATGTTTCGCTCACCGCCTCGCCCTGGCAGCGCAGGAACATGCGCATCTCTACCGGGTCGGTAGAGTCGTTGGTGGGATACCAGTCAAACTGGATGCGGTAGCCGTCGAACGGCTCCACGTAGAGGATCTCAACCTGCTTCGCCTCGCCGTTTGAAAGAGTGATCACTGGCTCAATGCCTCTTGGTGCAGCCTCTTTGATGTTGCCCCCGGCAAAGTCGATGGCGAAACGACGCGCCCATACCTGCGGATAGTGTTCGCCCGGCGCCCACCCCTCCGGGAAGCCGCCCATGCCGGTGCGGGTTGCCAGCACGCGGGCCAGCGGAGAGTGTACCGGCGGCTGAGCGCTCCAGTAGAGGCGGTACTGGAAGGCAAGCTGGTCTCCGGCCTTGACGGGTTTTTCCGGCTGCCAGAAGCAGACGATGTTATCCAGGGTCTCGCCGGTAGTCGGGATCTCCATCAGGTTAACGCTCCCCTTACCCCAGCTATTGCGCGGCTCGACCCACAGGCTTGGGCGCTTATTGTACCAGCCCATCACGTCCTGATAGTGGGAGAAGTCGCGATCCAGCTGCAGCAGGCCAAAGCCCTTCGGGTTGCTATCCTCAAAGGCGTTGAACTGCAGCTTCTGCGGATTATTAAGCGGACGGCAGATCCACTCCCCGTTACCCCGCCACATCGCCAGACGATCGGAGTCGTGGATCTGCGGGTGGATGGTGTCGCACATGCGTCGCTCGTTGTTGCCGCAGCTAAACATGCTGGTCATCGGCGAGATCCCCAGCTGCTTGATATCCTTGCGGGCGTACAGGTGGTTATCCACCTCCATGATCACCTGGTTCTGCTCGCAGTGGATCACGAATTTGTACGCCCCGGTCAGGCTCGGGCTATCCAGCAGGGCATAGACGGTGAAGGAGGTATCCGACGGCTTAGCCGTTTCAAACCAGAACGAGGTGAAGTCCGGGAACTCTTCCGGGGTGTCGGTAAAGGTGTCAACCGCCACGCCGCGTGCGGAGAGACCGTACTGATAGGTGCTGTCGACGGCGCGGAAGTAGCTCGCGCCCAGGAACGAGACGATATCCCGACGGGCCAGCTCCGGCTTCTTAAAGACGCGGAAACCGGCGAAGCCGAGATCGCTCTGCCCCTCCAGCTGTTTGGTATCAACACCGGCGTCGTGGTAGTTAAACAGCTCCGGGCGGAAGTGGATCTCACGGGCCTGATGGGTAGACGGATCCAACGAGAACATGCGTACCCGGCGGCGGAAACCCATCCCCACGTGGAAGAACTGCACGTCAAGCTGGCGTCCCTCAACGTTGTTCCACAGCGACTGCTTTGCATCGTACTGAATGCTGTTGTAGGCCTGCGGCGTCAGGGTAGCCAGCGTCTCGGGCAGCGCACGCGGCGCGCCTCCCCACGGGGTTTGCGCCAGATCGTGCGCCGTCGCCTGCAAGCTGGAGAAATCAAAACGATGGCTCTGGCCATCGGCGATGCCGGGTTCCGCTGCAAAGGCAGCGCGGGAAAAGAGCGAGGCGAGACCTGATGTCCCGCTCGCAGCGGCCAGTATCATAGAAGATTTTAAAAAACGTCTGCGGTTCATGCCTGAGAAAACGTCCTTTTGGTCGTGTGTAAGCGCTCCGCCCGCAAGCGAAACAGCGGCAATAAAAGCACGCCCACTCTAGACAATATCGCCCAGGAATCCAATGAGAGTTTTACACCAATCCGCAGCGCCGCAGGCTGCGCACCTCCGCCGCCTGGTAGAGGGCAAATTCGTCCAGCACGGCACTGCCCAGCGCCTGCTCAAACGCCTCACGGCTGGCATTGCCATGCTGGCGCTGCTGGGTCTCGTTACCGAGATTAGACTGGAAAATGCCCGCCGCGCTGACCGGAAGAAAATCTTCATAGGTGATGGGCTGCGCGACCACCCAGCCACGCTCGATCAACGGCTGCGGATCGTCCCCCGGCCCAAAGGCATGGCGATGGCCCTCCCCGGTGGGGGTCAAACGGTAGCGGAAATAGGCTAACCCCTGGCGGCGCAGCAGCAGCTCGCTGTCAGGAAAGGCTTTGAACTTCTCCTGCAGGTGATGCTGATGGGTCAGATTATCCTTTCCGGTTCCCGCCTCGGCCAGCAGCCGATCGTAAAGCGCCCGCCCCTTCGGCGTCAGGGCTACGCCCCGCTGCTCAATCTCGCCGAAGCGCGCGCTGTGCGTTCCCCGGTGCGCCCCGGCAAACAGCACCGGCTCCTCCAGCGCCTTGAAGCTGGTCTGGCGCAGCAGGAGCGGAACCTCCCGGCGCGGCGGCCCTTCAATAAGGATTTTTGGCTCGATACCGTACTCCGGCATCAGGGCCTGCACCTGGTCGATATCCAGCGTGCGCGGCGTCAGGTGGTTGATGTGGCAGCCGGGAAAGCAGACCACGTCGGCAATCAGCCGATGCTCAGCGTGCAGGGCATGGTAGGTATCGTAGTCAACGGTGGCATGCTGGTGCCAGCGAAAGGTCTCCAGCGCCTGCTGAACAAACTCGTGCGCCTGGGCCGCCGTGAATCCGCCCTGCTTCTCAAAGCAATCCAGTAGTTCCAGACAGCGCGGGGTAAAAATCGATCGTTTGGCCAGAATCGCCTGGGCGCGCTGGCGCAGCGACTCACTCTCAATCAGCTCGGGTCGCAGGAGCGAGGTGAAGACGCGAAACGGGTTGCGGCACAGCGCCTCATCATCAACCGGGCGAAAGGCGGTGGAGTGCACCGGCACCCCCGCCTCGGAGAGATCGTAGTAGCCCACCGGCTGCATGCCCATGACCGCAAAGAGTCGCCGCAGCGTGGCGAGCTCCAGCGGCGTACCCACGCGAATAGCGCCGTGGCGCTCAACGTTGAGGCGCGCCAGCTCGTCGGCGTTAGCAAGTTTCTCATGTAGCTTAGGATTGTTTTCCAGTACCGCCAGATTGACATCAGCAACCAGCTCTAACAGCGTGCCGTACTGGGGAACTTCCTGCTGGTACATGGCCGACATGGCCTGTGAAAATTCTTCCCGGATCTCATCAGCCGTGATGGTATACGCCATAATCTCATTTCTCCCCTTCATCTACCTGGAGTGTAGAGAAGGTCCTCACCCGGCGCGGGAAATAATTACAAAATGTGATCGGGGCAAAGAGTGTAAATCTAAGTTACATAACAAATAATTATACATACATTAAGCAGAAAGCCGCAGATGGCCGGGAAAAACGACTAAATGTTAATAATATTTTGCTAGCAAGTTATCAAATTTAGATAACTTTTCTTGTCAGCGGTTGCGCTCTGTTTTTAACATTGGCTATGGAAAAAAATGGCCTCTTCAGTCAGCGCATTCGCTTGCGCCACTTACATACCTTTGTCGCCGTCGCTCAACAGGGAACGCTGGGGCGTGCGGCTGAAACGCTTAACCTTAGTCAGCCTGCGCTGTCAAAAACCCTTAACGAGCTGGAGCAGCTGACCGGTACCCGGCTGTTCGATCGTGGGCGGATGGGCGCGCACCTGACCGTGGTGGGCGAACAGTTCCTGACCCATGCGGTACGGGTGCTGGACGCGCTGAACACCGCCGGCCAGGCGCTGTATCATAAAGAAGGCGTTAACAGTGACGTGGTACGCGTCGGCGCGCTGCCCACCGCGGCACTGGGCATAATGCCTCCGGCGATTGGCGAATTTCATCGCCACCTGCCGCACATTACGCTTCAGGTCGCCACGATGAATAACCCCATGCTGCTGGCCGGGCTGAAGACCGGCGAGCTGGATATCGGCATCGGCCGCATGTCGGACCCGGAGATGATGAGCGGCCTGAACTACGAGCTGCTGTTTCTGGAATCCCTGAAGCTGGTGGTCCATCCTAATCACTCTCTACTTAAAGATACGGTAACGCTCAGCCGGGTGATGGAGTGGCCGATTGTCGTCGCTCCGCAGGGCACCGCGCCGCGTCAGCATACCGAGGCGCTGCTCTCCAGCCAGGGGTGCACGCTCCCTTCCGGCTGCATCGAAACCCTGTCGGCCTCCCTCTCCCGCCAGCTTGCCGTCGAGTACAACTACGTCTGGTTTGTTCCCTCTGGAGCGGTGAAGGACGACCTCAAACAGGGGGCGCTAACGGCACTGCCGATCCCGGCCCAGGGGGCGGGCGAGCCGATCGGCATCATTACCCGTATCGATGCCCCGCTCTCAGCGGGGGCACAAACCCTACTGGGTGCCATCCGGAAATCGATGCCGCTTTAGCGCAGCGTGCGCTTAAGCGCTCTTCCAGCGGCCGTTGTTGCGCAATTGGTAAACATGGCGTTAATTGTGTGATAAAACCGCGTTACTGATTATGGGTGCAGCACCCCGCCGTCTGGAAGAACGCATGAAATTTAAATCTGCCATCAAGCCTTACCACGCCGCTGCCGGCGGGCTTGGCTCTCTGGAAGCGACGACTCGCTTCGTTATCGACAGCAAAAATGCCCTGAAGAATATGCGCAATCTGTTGCGCATGAACAAGGCCAGAGGCTTTGACTGCCCTGGCTGCGCCTGGGGCGACGACAATAAAAGCACCTTCAGCTTCTGCGAAAACGGCGCCAAGGCCGTAACCTGGGAGGCAACCCGCCGCCAGGTAGACGCCGACTTCTTTGCCAAACATACCGTTAACGCTCTCAACCAGCAGTCGGATTACTTCCTCGAGTACCAGGGACGCCTGACGGAGCCGCTAAGCTATAACCCCACCACCGATCGCTATGAACCGATTAGCTGGGATGCCGTCTGGGCGCTGATTGCGCAACATATCCAGGCGATGGATAACCCAGACCAGCTGGAGCTCTACACCTCCGGGCGTGCCAGCAACGAAGCGGCCTATCTTTATCAGCTGTTTGGCCGCATGGTCGGGACCAACAACTTCCCGGACTGCTCTAACATGTGCCATGAAGCGAGCGGTGCCGGGCTGAAGCGCAGCATCGGGGTGGGCAAAGGCACCATCCACCTGAACGATTTTGAC
Organism: Pseudescherichia sp.; assembly: GCF_031998825.1. Taxonomy (GTDB): domain Bacteria; phylum Pseudomonadota; class Gammaproteobacteria; order Enterobacterales; family Enterobacteriaceae; genus Pseudescherichia. Next base: position 152,415 of record NZ_DAMACX010000002.1, on the reverse strand, counting down.
CTGGCCGACGCGATCTTTGTCTTTGGTCAGAACCCAGGCACCAACCATCCGCGCATGCTCCACAGCCTTCGCCACGCCGCCGACCGCGGTGCCAGCATCGTGACGTTTAATACCCTGCGCGAGCGCGGGCTGGAACGGTTCGCCGATCCGCAGAAGCCGCTTGAGGTCATCACCCCAAAAGCAGGCACCATCAGCTCCTCCTACTATCAGCCTAACCTTGGCGGCGATATGGCGGCGGTACGCGGCATGGCGAAAGCGCTGCTGGAGACGCAGCGCCAGCGACAGGCTGACGGACAGCCCGCTATTTTCGATGAGGCGTTTATTGCCGAGCATACCCAGGGGCTTGAGACGTGGTTTGCGCAAATCGATGCGACCCCCTGGGCAACGCTGATTGAGCAGTCCGGCCTGACGGAGAAGCAGCTGCGTGAGGCGGCGAGCATCTGGCAGAGCGCCGAACGGGTGATCTGCACCTGGGCGATGGGCATTACCCAGCATAAACACTCTCTCGATACCGTACGGGAGATTACCAACCTGCAGCTGCTCGGCGGCCATCTCGGTAAACCCGGCGCGGGACTTTGTCCGGTGCGCGGCCACAGCAACGTGCAGGGTAACCGCACGGTGGGAATTGATGAAAAACCGCCTGCCGCGCTGCTGGACAGCCTCGCCCGCCACTTTAACTTCGAGCCACCACGCAAGCCGGGTCACCACACCGTTGATGCTATCAATGCTATGCTACGGGACGAGGTGAAGGTTCTGATCGCCCTCGGTGGCAACCTGGCCGCTGCCGCGCCGGATACGCCGCGCACCTGCGAAGCGCTGCGCCGCTGCGGGCTGACGGTCTACATCAGCACCAAACTCAACCGCAGCCATCTGATGCCGGGTGAAGCCTCGCTGATCCTGCCGACCCTGGGACGCACGGAAGAGGATATGCAGGCCAGCGGTCGGCAGTTTATTACCGTGGAAGACTCCTTCAGCATGGTCCACGCTTCTGAAGGGATCGGCAAACCGCTGGCGGATACCCAGCGTTCGGAGACGGCGATTATCGCCAATATCGCCCATGCTACACTCGGTAATGTCGCCGTTAACTGGCTGGCGCTGGCGGATGACTACAGCCTGATCCGCGATCACATCGCTGCCACCCTGCCCGGCTTCGCCGACTTCAACGCCCGCTGCGATCTGCCGGGTGGATTCTGGCTGGGCAACGCCGCCGCCGCGCTAACGTTTAATACGCCATCCGGCAAGGCGGAGTTTAGCGCCGCGCCGCTGCCGGTTTCCGTACGCGAGGACGCGCCGTTTATTCTGCAAACCCTGCGCTCTCACGATCAGTACAACACCACCATCTACGGTCTGGATGACCGCTACCGTGGCGTTTACGGCCAGCGTGAAGTGCTGTTTATGCATGCCGACGATATCAAGGCGCTGGGTTTACAGGATGGCGATCGGGTTGATATCACCACCGAAGCCGACGACGGCATTGTGCGTCAGGTGAAAAATTTCAAGCTGGTGGCCTACGCCATTCCACGCGGCAACCTTGCGGCCTACTACCCAGAGACCAACCCGCTGGTTCCCCTCTCCCGCATTGGCGAAGGGACAGGCACCCCGACCTCAAAATCGATTCCGGTCCGCGTGACCAAAGCGCAAGCCGAGCCAACGCTGCGCATCGCTTAATCCCTAATTTCCTCTCCTTACGCCCGTCTTTGTGACGGGCTTTTTGTTTGCCGCCCACAAAACGTGCGAAATTATTTTTTAACAATTGCGTAAAACAATTTAACAGATCTATCATGTCGCACAATTCACCATATGGTTCATAAAATTTTATTATGGTGAAGAAACCAACCCATTCTACAAGGCAAACCCTGTTCAAATTACCTTTTTGGTTCACACGTGCAAACCAGAGTGGTTTTAGGAGAGTGACATGGCAACTGGCAGCACGCCGCACGGGATCGGTCGTATCCTGAAGTGGCTTCTGGTCGGGCTGATGATCATCATCGGTCTGGCTATTGGTATTCCCGGCATTAAACTCGTCTCGCTGGGAGGTAGCGTCTACTTCCTGGTGATGGGCGTAGTGATGCTGATCTCTGCACTGTTAATTATTAAAAACCGCACCAGCGGCATCGTGCTCTACGCGCTGGCGTTTATCGCCTCGGCCATTTGGGCCGTCAGCGACGCAGGCTGGGATTTCTGGCCGCTCTTCTCGCGGCTCTTTACCTTCGGCGTGCTGGCTTTCCTCGCCGCCCTGCTCTGGCCGTTCCTGACCGCCTCAGAGAACAAAAAGCCTGCCTTTGGCGTGGCGGCCGTAATTGCCCTCGCGCTGCTGGTCAGCGCGGGCTGGATGTTTAAGCCGCAGACGCTGGTCACCGCCAACGAAGCCGTGCCGGTGCAGCCGGTGGCGAAAGGTAGCCAGCAGACCGACTGGAAGCACTGGGGTAACACCACTCACGGCGACCGCTTTGCTGCCCTCGATCAGATCAACAAGCAGAACGTAAACCAGCTGGAAGTGGCCTGGACGGCGCATACTGGCGACATCCCGCAGAGCAACGGCTCTGGCGCGGAGGATCAGAACACGCCGCTGCAAATCGGTGACACCCTGTTCGTCTGTACGCCGTACAGCAAAGTGCTGGCGCTTGACGTCGACTCCGGGAAAGAGAAGTGGCGCTATGACAGCAAGGCCACTGCGCCAAACTGGCAGCGCTGCCGTGGCCTCGGCTATTACGAAGACACTCAGGCTCAGGCCGCGCCCGTTCCTGCTGCGCAGCCTGCCGCCTGCCCGCGTCGTCTGTTCCTGCCGACTACCGATGCCCGCCTGATTGCCATCAACGCCGATAACGGTCAGCCGTGCGCGGACTTTGGTGACAACGGCGTAGTCGATCTCAGCGTCGGCATGGGTGACGTTAAGCCTGGCTACTATCAGCAGACCTCCACCCCGCTGGTGGCCGGTAACGTCGTCGTTGTCGGTGGTCGCGTGGCGGATAACTACTCCACGGGCGAACCGCCGGGCGTGGTGCGTGCCTATGACGTGCATACCGGCAAGCTGGCGTGGGCGTGGGATCCGGGTAACCCGGCGATCACTGGCCTGCCGCCGGAAGGTCAGACCTACACCCGTGGGACGCCTAACGTCTGGTCCGCAATGTCCTACGACGCCAAACTGAACCTGGTCTATCTGCCAACCGGCAACGCCACTCCGGACTTCTTCGCCGGGGAGCGTACCGCGCTGGACGACAAGTACAGCTCATCCATTGTGGCTGTCGACGCCACCACCGGCCAGGTGCGCTGGCACTACCAGACCACCCACCACGATCTGTGGGACTTTGACCTGCCTGCGCAGCCGCTGCTCTACGATCTGCCAGACGGCAAAGGCGGCACGACGCCGGTGCTGGTTCAGACCAGCAAGCAGGGCATGATCTTCATGCTCAACCGCGAAACCGGCGAGCCGGTGGCGAAGGTTGAGGAGCGTCCGGTTCCGGCTGGCAACGTCGAGGGCGAACGCTACTCCCCGACCCAGCCTTACTCCGTCGGGATGCCGATGATCGGCAACCAGACGCTGACTGAATCGGATATGTGGGGTGCCACCCCTATTGACCTGCTGATCTGCCGTATCGAATTTAAAGCGATGCGTCATGAAGGCGTCTTCACCCCGCCGGGCCTCGATCGTTCCCTGCAGTTCCCGGGATCGCTTGGTGGCATGAACTGGGGCAGCGTCTCGGTCGATCCGAATAACGGCCTGATGTTTGTTAACGATATGCGTCTGGGCCTGGCAAACTACATGGTGCCGCGTGCGAAAGTAGCGAAAAACGCCAGCGGCATCGAGATGGGGATCGTACCGATGGAAGGAACGCCGTACGGTGCGATGCGCGAGCGTTTCCTCTCTCCGCTGGGTATTCCATGCCAGAAGCCACCGTTTGGTACGATGTCCGCAGTGGATCTGAAGTCCGGCAAGCTGGTGTGGCAGGTTCCGGTAGGTACGGTACAAGATACCGGCCCGCTGGGGATCCGCATGCATATGCCGATTCCGATCGGTATGCCGACTCTTGGCGCGTCCCTCTCTACCCAGTCCGGCCTGCTCTTCTTTGCCGGTACCCAGGATTTCTATCTGCGCGCGTTTGATACCGCGACGGGGAGCGAAATCTGGAAAGCGCGTCTGCCGGTAGGCAGCCAGTCCGGCCCGATGACCTACGTGTCACCGAAAACCGGCAAGCAGTACATTGTGATCAACGCGGGAGGCGCACGTCAGTCTCCGGATCGCGGAGATTACATCATTGCCTACGCGCTGCCTAACAGCAAATAAGCGATAAAAAAGGGGGCCTCGCGGCCCCCAAAGGTTGGTGAAATCAGAACGTTTCCCAGTTATCGCCGCTGGCAAGTGCCGGGCGCGATGGCGTAAAGGGTTTTGTTGCGGCGGGTTTCTCTTCCCGTGCCTGGCTGCCCTGCTTGAGCCGGAAGGTGCCTACCGCCTCGGTCAGACGTGCCGCCTGCTCCTCCAGCGACGCCGCCGCCGCTGACGCTTCCTCTACCAGGGAAGCGTTCTGCTGGGTAACGTTATCCATCTCGGTGATGGCCTGGCTAACCTGTTCAATGCCGCGACTCTGCTCGTCGGACGCTGCGGCAATCTCCTGCATGATATCCGTGACGCGTTTTACCGCGGCAACGATATCACCCATCGTATCCCCGGCGGCGACAACCTCCCCGGAACCACGCTCAATTAACGTGACCGACTCGCTGATCAGCCCCTCAATCTCTTTTGCTGCCTGGGCGCTGCGGCTGGCAAGAGTACGTACCTCGCTGGCGACTACCGCGAAGCCACGACCCTGCTCGCCTGCGCGCGCTGCTTCTACCGCCGCGTTCAGCGCCAGAATATTGGTCTGGAAGGCGATGCTGTTAATCACGGCAGTAATTTCAGAGATCTTCTTCGAGCTGGCAGAGATGTTACCCATGGTCTGCACGACGCCAGAGACAATCTGACCGCCTTTGGTCGCTTTGCCGGAGGCGTCCCCGGCCAGCTTGCTGGCGTGGTGGGCGTTGTCCGCGTTCTGCTTCACGGTAGCGGTCAGCTGCTCCATGCTGGCGGCGGTTTCCGTCAGGGCTGAAGCCTGTTGCTCGGTACGT
>NZ_DAMACX010000002.1:117472-147302 GCF_031998825.1 Pseudescherichia sp. | reverse complement strand
GCAGCGGTCTCTTCGATGGCTGCCGCCTGCCGCTCGGTGCGCGACGAGAGATCGGTATTGCCCGCCGAGATTTCGCTGGTACCGCGATAGATCTCCTCTGCGCCCTGGCGCACCGTGCCCACGGTTTTCACCAGCGAGTGCTGCATTTTTTGCAGGTCGCGGCTGAGGATACCAATTTCGCTGCGTCCAGTAGGCTCGTCGGCATGGGTCAGATCGCCCGAAGCAATCAGCTCGATGCGATGCGCAGCGCGCTGCAGCGGGTTAATCACAATGCGGCGCAGCACGACGAAGGTAATCAACGTAAGCAGCAGCGCCAGCACAAATGCGCCCGCCATAAACATCAGGCCAAGCTGCGCACGCTGGTGCGCCAGCTCGCTAAGCTTATTGGCTCGCTCGGTGCGGATCTGAATCGCTTTCAGCAGCACCTCGTTATAGGCGGTATCCAGCCCTCTGGCCTGCTCGTTTTCATGGTTGATGATCGCCTCAAACATGCCGTTTTTGGCGTACTTCAGCATTGGCTGTAAGCCGGCGATGTAGGCATCAAACCGCGCCTTGAGATCGCCATCCAGCGCCTCATCGGCAGGTGTTTTCACACTGCGGTTCATGTAAGCATTGAAGCCCTCCTGCGACTGGCCGATGCGCTTCTCCGCCTCGGCGATATTGAGCTTCATGTCATCCATCTCCGCGATGCGGCTGGCCGCCCCGGCATGGATCATATTGATACGAGAAGTGCGCAGGTGGTTAGAGCTGTTGGATAGCCCCATACGGATCTGAATTTCTTCAGTGACGTCCTGCTGGTCGCGATCGGCCTGCATCAGGAAGTAGCCTGCCAGCCCCGCACTGAGGGCGAACAGCAGAAGAATACCGCCGAGGATAGCGGAGAAGAGGGGTACTAAGCGGATATGATGTAAAAAGCCAACTGTATGCGGTCTGTGCATCGCTGCTGTTTTGTCCATGGCTATCGACTCTCTTATTGTAAGATGCGTAATTACACGCCTGTCAGATAGTCATCGGCAGCCATAAGATTTATCTTATGGCTAAAAGCGCCAACTCGGTCACAGATTCGCACATTAAAAAGGCTGCCGACGGCTAAACCGCCGGCAGTAGGATCAGTTATCGCCGAAGTGGATAACGGTACGAATAGATTTGCCTTCGTGCATCAGATCAAAGGCTTCGTTGATCTGCTCCAGCGGCAGACGGTGGGTGATGAACGGATCGAGGTTGATTTTGCCAACCATCGCATCTTCAACCATGCCCGGCAGTTGGGTACGGCCCTTCACGCCGCCAAAGCCGGAGCCGCGCCAGACGCGCCCGGTGACCAGCTGGAACGGACGGGTACGGATCTCCTGACCTGCACCAGCGACGCCGATGATGACGCTCTCGCCCCAGCCTTTGTGGCAGCACTCCAGCGCAGCACGCATGACGTTAACGTTGCCGATACACTCGAAGCTGAACTCAACCCCGCCGTCGGTCAGCTCAACGATCACATCCTGAACCGGCTTATCGTAGTCGTTGGGGTTGATAAAGTCGGTTGCGCCCATCTCACCTGCCAGCTTGAACTTCTCCGGGTTGGTATCAACCGCGATGATGCGTCCGGCCTTCGCCTGGACTGCACCCTGGATCACCGCCAGACCGATACCGCCGAGGCCGAAGACCGCCACGTTATCGCCCTCTTTTACCTTCGCCGTGTTGTGCACCGCGCCGATACCGGTAGTCACGCCGCAGCCCAGCAGACAGACTTTATCCAGCGGTGCCTGCGGATTGACCTTCGCCAGCGAGATCTCTGCACAGACGGTGTATTCACTGAAGGTGCTGGTGCCCATGTAGTGGTAGATCGGCTCGCCGTTGTAGGAGAAACGGGTAGTCCCGTCCGGCATCAGGCCTTTGCCCTGGGTAGCGCGCACGGCCTGGCAGAGGTTAGTCTTGCCGGATTTACAGAATTTACACTCGCCGCACTCGGCGGTGTAGAGGGGAATGACGTGGTCGCCGGGTTGCAGGCTGGTCACGCCCTCGCCCACTTCTACCACCACGCCGCCGCCTTCATGGCCGAGCACCGCCGGGAAGACGCCTTCCGGATCGTCCCCGGAGAGGGTGAACGCATCGGTATGGCAGACGCCGGTGTGGGTGATCTTAACCAGCACCTCACCTTTCTTCGGTGGCGCTACGTCGATTTCAACAATTTTCAGTGGTTGACCTGGGCCAAAGGCAACAGCCGCACGTGATTTCATAAACTCTCTTCCCTTATGTGAACAGTACTATTTATTTTAGATAAGAGCGCAGAAGATGGCCGACTTCTGCCATCCTGACTGCCCGCTGATCCGGCGTCGTCTCGCCGCTGACCAGCTCATCTTTGAGGTGAATTTCGACCATCTCGCCCATCAGGCCGTTAGCAGCCCCGCGCACCGCGGCGATCTGCTGGAGAATGGCGATACAGGGTTCGCCAGACTCCAGCGCCCGCTCCAGGGCGTCGACCTGGCCACGAATGCGGCGAACACGGGTAAGGATGCGCTTTTTATCTTCGGGTGAGTGTGGCATACGCCCTCCTATACTATAGGGGGGTATAGTAGCAATTATCCTATCTTTTTGTAAAATTTATCTTTTATTTATAATCAGTGAGTTACGGAATGGCGCTTAGGGACATATGGGGACATATACAGACTTTTTAACGCCCCCAAATACGCTCCCCAAAATATGAACGCTCTAACAGCGTATGTTGGGTATGAAATCCGTCATTAATTCGTCTACTAAATTTACCCTCTCATCCGCACTCAGGCGCAATTCAAACGCAAAGGCTAGTGGAGGTTAGTCATTCCTCTGCGAGGTCGACTCTATATTTTGCCCACCGTAAATATCCCACTCCCCATAGCGCGGGTTTGTAATGCACAGTGCGGAGCGATTAGGTCGTCGAGAGCCTGCAATTGCGTTAATTTTTCCGTCAAGCTGACTCAGAGAGTGTACCTCTACCGGTTCGCCGCCAGTGCAAGAGATTTTGTTGTTGATAACCGGCCAGCGTTGTGCGTGAGAGTGCCCTGCATGCATCAGCCACAGCACAACGACTGGGGAAATTATTATTAAAAAAATGAATAACTTAGAACCGGCAGAATATCTCATTGTAAAGCCCCTCCTTAGAATAGGGGCAAATTAGCAGCAATAACCACACTATTAAAATTGATATTATAGATCAATAAAAGAGAATTGATCGTTTAAAACGATCAATTTATTCAGCCGAGGCCGCATTACTCTAACTCCATTTTTACAGTGAATCCCTGCGCGTCCAGCGAAAAATCGAGTTTGCTGATATGCCAGTCGCGATCCTCGGCGGTAGCAACATGGTGTGTTAATCAATAGCGGGCAATGTTAACGTATATCTTATTCTGCTTTGAGGATCCCGCCATGACCAACTTTCATCAGCTTACTGCCACCAGCCTGCGTGGCCAGCTCATCTCTATGGCCGACTACAGTGGCAAGCTGGTTCTGGTGGTGAATACCGCCAGCCATTGTGGCTTTACGCCGCAGTATGCGGGCCTTGAAGCGCTCTACAAGAAGTATGCCGCACAGGGTCTGGTGGTGCTTGGTTTTCCCTGCAATCAGTTTGGTTCTCAGGAACCTGGCGGCCCTGATGAAATCGCGCAGACCTGCCACGTCAACTACGGTGTCAGCTTCCCGATGTTCGAGAAAGTGGAGGTCAACGGCGACGCTGCCCACCCGCTGTTTCGTTACCTAAAAGACGAATTGCCCGGCGTGCTGGGTGGACGAATCAAGTGGAACTTCACTAAATTCTTAATCGGACGCGACGGCAAACCGCTCAAGCGTTTTGCACCGTTTACCACGCCAGAGAAAATGGAAAGCGTAATCCTTGCCGCACTTGAACGATAAGTGTTGCTGTGATTGTAATAGTTTACTTTTTGAAAACTACCAATGAGCTAGTTAGCGCCACCGTGCGCGTTGCTTGTGCTTCGAGGGCCACCCAATAAACAGCATATTAGCTTCAATTATCAGCAGTCATTTTTTTGTGCAGCAGCCACTCTTTCCAAACATTCTCCGGGTCGATGTCAAGGTAACCTCTTTCTCTCACCATATCCCTGGCGGTCTCAATCGGCACTCGAATCGCAGTGGCGGAGTCTCGGATTGATTCAACCTCCTCGCGTGTTAATTCCCTCCCCGCTTCTTTCTCTTTCGCTACAAGCACTACAACCAGTGCAGGAATGAATACAATCGTCATTTTTTTACTAGCCTCTGCCAGATCAATGTTCATCTTGCTGCGCTCTTCCTGACTTTTAACTGCTCTATTACAGGCATCATTACAGAGCCTTTAGGCTAATCATGAGTAAGAGGATATGCAGCAGGATCTCTACTTTACTGTAGAATGTGTGTTTGATGTAATATTAGCAGGTTACGAAATAGAGTTGTATCAAGGAGGCAGAACATGCACATCAATACCAGGTACAGGATTTGGGCACTTCTCTATCTCATGGCGGCCTGTGCCGTTGCGCTCCCCCTGCTTGCTCTGTTCCTGGATCTTGTGATAAACGGAAGCATTATTGATATATGGCAAGGTGCATACTCCTTTGCCGACCTTCTTAGCTTTCGTAAAGCGCTTTTCTTGAACTTTGCCGAGCTCGGAGCGGTCCTTGGTTTTGTCTACTGGTTCTTTTTCTTCAGGAAATACCGGCACCACGATCCGCTGGACAAATATTTCAAGTAGTCGCTCTTAGCGTGTGTCGATGTTGACAGCACTGTAAGCATCTGTAAGTATTAACATAAGCGAAGAGAGGAGGCAGTAGATGCGGGAAGCAATCAATATTTTACTTACGATCCTACCCATCACTGTGCTTTTTATTCTGATAAAGCTTTTCACCCGAACCCTTCGCCAGCCAAAACGCATCATTTCAGAAGAGAATGGAATGAAAAAGATATCCTCCAACCCTTCGTATTTTGGCGGATCGTCCAGGGCAGAATACTATTATGACGACTCTTTTTTGTATGAGATCAAAAACAACACCACTCATAAAGTTGAACTCTCTAAAATAATTGCGGTTAAACCAGGCTATACAACAATAAACAATAGACGCAAGTGGACCGTCATATATCTTAACGAAGGTGAGCAGAGACAACTGCAATTCTATCACAATCTCACCTTGTTTAATCAGAACTTTGCTGGCTTTTTGGCAACGGTAGCGCAAAAAAATCCTGATGCAGAAGTAAAAAAATTATCTTTTTTAAATATGTAAGACCCTACAGCTTCATAACCCACGAGTCAGCTCTTCACTATTTTCCGCAAGAATATCCAGCATGGCTTTAACATAAGCACGGGTATTTCCCTGATGCCACATCACGCTTAGCGGCAGACCCTTGATATTTTCTATTGGTTTAAGTGGAAGGTACTTTACGCCGTCAGCATTCATGTTTTTATACGATGCGGGTACCAGCGCGACGCCCAACCCTGCCGCAACAAAGCTCAGGATGGTCTGTTTTTCCTCTGCATACTGAGCGATAACGGGAAAACAGTCGCCGGATCTAAAGATATCCATCGTTAGATCATGGCTATGCGGCCGGGTGCGTCTTTCCGGGACAATGACCGGCTCATCGCGAAAATCGTCGATGCTCACCCTGTCATAATCCACCAGCCGATGCTGGGCAGGAACGGCCAGCACGCAGGTTTCATACGCGATAAAGCGGGTGGTCAGGATGACATCAACCTGCTCCGGTGGACGAACAAAAACCAGGTCCAGCCAGCCGGACGCCAGACGCGGAATAAGGCTGGACGACTTGTCTTCAATGATATGAATATCCGCCTCGGGAAATTGCCTGACAAAAAGATTAAGCAGATTCGGCAATAGCCCTCTGGCTGCGCTGTCAATTGCTCCAATCCTCAGCGTCTTTTTCTGCGAAACGTTGCTTTTAAGAAAACGCTGCCGCAGTCCGTCAAATTCGCCCAGCACCCTCTTCGCTTCATTCAGAAATTCAGCGCCTTCCGGCGTCAGGTAAACGTTTCGGGTTGAGCGGTTCAGCAGGCGTGTACCTAAATCCTCCTCCAGCAATTTGATAAAACGGCTAAGTGACGCAGGCATCATTTCAAGCTTTCGGGCAGCGCGGCCAAAGTGAAGCTCATCACCTAACACCACAAAGCAACGCAGTTGATTTATATCCATTTTTTCACCCAACGCGAATTATACAAATTATTTATATAAACCCTTGCCGATGATAAAGCCAGTTAAAAAAGCATACTGAGTTCATTACAAAATGATAACAACCCTACAACCGTGGAGCACTCTGTTATGAACAACGACCTCGAAAAAAGGGTTATGCGTAAGGTTACCCTGCGCATTATTCCCTTTATCATGCTGCTGTATTTCATCGCGTTTCTCGACCGGGTCAATATTGGTTTTGCTGCCCTGACGATGAACGAGGATCTGGGCTTTTCGCCGACGGTATTCGGCCTGGGCGCAGGCATATTTTTTCTGGGCTATTTTCTCTTCGAGGTGCCGTCAAACTTAATCCTGCATAAGGTCGGAGCCCGCATCTGGATCGCCAGGGTGATGATCACCTGGGGACTGGTCTCGGCCTGTATGGCTTTCGTGCAGGGCACGACCAGTTTTTATGTTCTGCGTTTTCTGCTCGGCGTAGCGGAAGCCGGTTTCTTCCCGGGCATCATTCTTTACCTTAGCTACTGGTTCCCGGCAACAAAACGCGCCCAGGTCACCGCCATTTTTATGGCCGCAGCGCCTCTTTCCACCGCCCTGGGATCGCCTATCTCCGCCATGTTACTGGAGATGAACGGTCTGCTGGGTTACGCCGGCTGGCAATGGATGTTCATGCTGGAAGCGATCCCGGCCGTGCTGTTTGGCATCGTCGTCCTGTTTTACCTCACTGACCGTCCCGCCAAAGCGAAATGGCTGACGGAGGAGGAGCGGACCTGGCTGCAAAATACGATGCAGGCCGAAGAGCAGGCCCGAACTGTTGGGCAGAGCCACAGCAGCGTCTGGCGCGGGCTGGCGGATAAACGGGTTCTGGCCCTGGCGCTGGTCTACTTCGGCACCTCCGCTGGTCTCTACACCCTGGGTATCTGGGCGCCGCAAATTATTCATAGCTTTGGTGCCTCATCTCTGGAGATTGGCTTCCTTAACGCCTGCCCGGCCGTTGTCGGCGTTCTCGGTATGATCCTCTGGGCCCGCCATTCAGATCGGACAAACGAGCGCAGCTGGCACGTTATTGCCGCCTGTCTGCTGGCCGCAGCCGGACTGCTCTATGCCGGTAGCGTCAGCACTCTGTTTACCGTGATTATCGCTCTGACGCTGGTCACCGTGGGCATCAGCGCCTCGAAACCACCGCTCTGGAGCATGCCGACGCTGTTCCTGAGCGGCCCGGCAGCCGCGGCTGGCATCGCCACCATCAACTCTATTGGTAACCTCGGAGGATTTGTCGGGCCAATGATGATCGGCGTTATCCGTCAGCAAACCGGCAGCTATACCGGCGGACTCTATTTTGTTGCAGGCCTGCTGGTCCTGTCAGCGCTTATTGTCCTGATTCTGGCCGGAAAAGCGAAAAAGCCCCAGGCCTCAGAACTTCCTCACCCGCATATTCATACTCATTAATCGATACGGAGAACAACCATGCGTAACTACTCTATTGCTGCCATTCCCGCCGACGGCATCGGCCCTGAAGTGATCTCTGCTGGCATCGAGGTGCTTCACGCCCTGTCCCGTCAGGATCCAGAGCTGAAATTTACTATCGAAACCTTCGACTGGGGTTCCGATTACTACAAGCGACACGGCGTCATGATGCCGGAAACGGGCCTGCAAACGCTCAAAAAATTCGATGCTATCTATTTTGGCGCGGTCGGCGCGCCGGATGTACCCGATCACATTACGCTGTGGGGTCTGCGACTGCCGATTTGCCAGGGATTTGACCAGTACGCGAACGTGCGTCCAACTAAAATCCTGCCGGGGGTGACGTCGCCGCTGCGTAACCGCGGACCTGGCGATCTCGACTGGGTTATCGTCCGTGAAAACTCAGAGGGCGAATACTCCGGCAACGGTGGCCGCGCGCACAGAGGCCTGCCGGAAGAGGTTGGGACCGAAGTGGCGATCTTCACCCGCGTCGGCGTGACGCGCATTATGCGTTACGCCTTTAAGCTGGCCCAGTCACGTCCGCGTAAGTTACTGACGGTGGTGACCAAATCCAATGCCCAGCGTCACGGCATGGTGATGTGGGATGAAATTGCGGCCGAAGTGGCACAGGAGTTTCCGGATGTGCAGTGGGACAAAATGCTGGTTGATGCGATGACGCACCGCATGACGCTGCATCCGCAGAGCCTGGATACCATTGTCGCCACCAACCTGCATGCCGATATTTTATCGGACCTGGCTGGCGCACTGGCGGGTAGCCTCGGCGTGGCACCGACGGCGAATATCGACCCCGAGCGGCGTTTCCCTTCCATGTTTGAACCTATTCACGGCTCAGCCTTTGATATCACCGGCAAGGGCATCGCAAACCCGATTGCCACTTTCTGGACTGCCGTGCAGATGCTGGAGCATCTGGGTGAGCGAGAGGCCGCCGCGCTGATCATGGAGGGGATTGAGTATGTGTGCACTAAAGGGATCCTGACGCCTGACGTGGGCGGCACGGCGAAAACCGCCGATGTCACCCGCGCGGTAGTGAAGTTCATCGAGTCCCGGGCCACCGTTGCTGAGAGTGCGTAATGATGAACAATGAGCAGGCTGCAGAGATTTTGCACGATGTGTTTAAGCATGCTGTTGACAGCGCCCGCCCCGGGCCTGTCATCCCTCCCGCCCTGCCGCAGAAGCCTAAAGGCCGCTGTGTTGTGGTGGGGGCCGGTAAAGCATCTGCCGCCATGGCAGCGGCGGTGGATGCAGCCTGGCCTGACGTGGAGGTCAGCGGCGTCGTGGTCACGCGTTACGGCCATGCCGTACCTGCGGGACGTATCCGGGTTCTGGAAGCGTCCCATCCGGTCTCGGATGCCATGAGTGAAACAGCAGCTATGCTGATTGTAGAGTCCCTGCGCGGGCTGACAGCAGACGATCTGGTGCTGGCGCTAATGTCCGGCGGCGGCTCAGCGCTGATGGCGCTGCCCGCACCGGGCCTTACGCTTGCGGATAAACAGGGCATTACGCGCGCCCTGTTGCACAGCGGGGCTAATATCAGGGAGATGAACCTGGTACGGCGGCATCTGTCGGCAGTCAAAGGCGGCAAGCTGGCCGCGATGGCGCAGCCGGCACGCGTGGTCTCCCTGATAATCAGCGATGTCCCGGGCGATAATCCATCGGATGTCGCCTCTGGCCCGACGGTGGCTGACAGTACCACACCGGGTGATGCCCTGAAGGTGCTTGAACGCTATGGTATTGCGATATCCGAGGCGGTACGTGATGTGCTGAGCAAGCCACTCCCACAGCCAGCCGGAACGCCAAACGGCGAGGTTAATCTGATAGCTACCCCGGCAATCGCGCTAAAAGCAGCTGCCGAGGCGGCACGTCGCCACGGTATCACGCCGCTGATCCTTGGCGACGCCATAGAGGGGGAGAGTCGTGAGGTGGCCGTCGTGATGGCGGGTATCGCCAAATCGGTGAAGCAGCATGGCCAGCCGCTGGGCGCGCCTGCCCTGCTGCTTTCCGGTGGGGAGACCACGGTTACGGTGCGTAACGGCCGCGCCGGTAAAGGGGGACGGAACACGGAGTTTCTCCTCAGCCTCGCCTGCGCGCTACAGGGCGAAAGCGGGATCTGGGCGGTAGCGGGCGACAGCGACGGCATCGACGGTACGGAAGATGCAGCGGGCGCCCTCATCTACCCCGATACGCTGTCACGCGGCAGGCTAAAGGGCCTTAACGCAGCGAGTTATCTGGATGAGCATGACAGCTACCGCTATTTTCATGCGCTTGATGATTTACTGCTTACTGGCCCAACGCTCACTAACGTCAATGATATCCGGGCAATATTAGTTGCTTAACCTCTTTGCTCTCCCGGTAGCCTGGGAGAGCATTATCCAAACTCCATCAGAAGCATCTGGGTGTTCACCGCTTTACCCGCCTAATAACCTTAATTTTTTTGCGGCCAAATATCACGATCTGTCATTGGCCTACTGACTAGCAGGTTTCTCCCCCTGCGGCAGCAAATCAACTACCGCATCGCCTAATGCCCAGATTTTCATACACTCCCCTTAACGTAAATCAATAATCAGAACAGATATTTAAAGCGGACCCGTGCGCCGTAGCGTTCGTCGTCGTTGCCGGTTTGCGCAGCCGAAGAGTCCAGCCAGGAGGCGTAAGCCCCAAGGTAGATATTGAAATTTGGCAACTCCATGATGTTCGGCAGCTGCCATGAGGTATGGATGGTGTGAATGTCGTAGCGGCCCGGAGCGAGGATCGCACAGTCGCTATCGCAGTCCGCGCTGATGCCTGCCATATTGAACTGGTCAATTTTGTTGTGGGCATAGATGTAGCCCAGCTCAACGCGGTGCCACAGGGCATTGATACCGGCGCTAAAGTCTTTCTCGTCTGTCGCATCAAGGTAAGCCGTGCTCAGGTTCACCACCGCGCCGTTTTCCGCATCTGTCCTGAGCGTGTTCCATGTCATGGTCATACCGTAACCGGTGCGGCTGGATTGATCCTCGAAGCGCCCATTCTCCTGCTGATAGCCGTAGGCGTTATTCACCAGATTGCTCTCCAGCGCGGCCGCGACTGACCACGGGCCAGACTGCCACGCGGCCACCGGGCGCACATACACCACGTTTTTACGGTTATCCAGCGCGTTGCCGTGGTAGTTTTGATCGACGAACAGTGAACTGCCGTCCTCAACCAGCGTATTAACCTCGAAATACCAGTTATCCAGTTTTTTGCTAAGCAGGAAATTGCCGCCGCTATTGCTGCGTCCACGCCCCTCTTTCATCATGTAGATATAGCCGTAGCCGTCGCTATAGAGATCGTTGGCGGTATTACCGGAATACTCAATAAAAGTATCCTGATTCAGCGGGAACATATCCCAGGCTTCGAAGCGACCGATTTTAATTTTCCAGTCATCCTGCTGACCGAAGATAAAAGCCGCGTCGTCGAGGTTCATTTTACCGTTCATATCCGCCAGCGGCTGCACGCTGAAACCGGCATATTTGCCGTCAGCCCCTTTTCGCATACCATCAAAGCCCAGAAGAATACGCCCGTTAATATCCCAGCGCTCTTTTTCACCTGGCGTCCAGTTTTTATTGGCGCTGGTTTTGAGCGATGTCAGCCCTCCGGTTCGACTGGCTCCATCCATATTAAATTCAACGTCGCCATAGAATTTTAACTCGTCAGTAGCATTAACCTGTAGTGTGGGTTTTGCCGGTGCGGTGGGGACTGCCGTGCGGGGCGCCTCCTGCTGCTTCAAGGCGCGGATCTCCGCTTCCGCGCTGGCGGCACGCGCTTCGGTGGCTTTCAGCCTATTTTCCATTTGCATCAGCCGCGCTTCCAGAGAAAGGCTATCCTGTGCATACACCACGCCGCTAAATACAGACGTCAACATACATCCGACCCAGATTATTTTCATCGGAAAACCTTTTTTATTATTCAGTAACCCGTTATTAATTATGTAGGGATATAATTCGGCGATAACGACATCAATAACCCGCCCATCGCCGGGGACAGGTTATTGATCGTGCCGGGTTTATTCATTCAAGCTGCCATGCTCCGCCATCGGATAATGCTGCACTGCCACTCCAGGCAAATAAACATAATTCACGCTGCCCGGCATCGGGATATATACGGCTGCTGAGGCACGCCTCGCCATCATTCACAAACACTTCAACGGACGAGCTGTCGATAAACAGACGCAGAGTGAGATCGCGATCGAGAGTTAACGGCACGCTGCGCGTACCGCATAAACCGTGCTGCGGATAGTGACGTTCCAGCACCAGGCGCTGCATCTGGGCATCGACGTATACCCGCAGGCCATCGCCCAGCCGCAGGCCATACTGTTCGGCGGTGCTGTCAGCCGTTTTCCAGTTCAGCACCACCTCCATCGCTTCGGCGTTTTCCACCACGCTAATCTGCTGATTATTGAGCGTGCTGACCGGCCAGGGGTACCAGCCCTGACGCAGGCTTTCCACCTCTTTTGCCGGGCGCATTTGCAGGCGATTGTCCGTGCTGAGCCGCAGCTCGCGCGGCAGAGAGAGCATCCCTGCCCAACCGTCCTGCTGCTCCGGCAGCGGCGACTCCCACATATCCAGCCAGCCAATCACAATACGTCGCCCGTCCGGCGTCAGGAAACTCTGCGGCGCGTAAAAGTCATGCCCGTGATCCAGCTCGACAAACTCACCGCTGCGGACAAACGGTTGACCGGGCTGCCACTCGCCCAGCAGATAGCCGCTCTGGAACAGATTGCGGTTCTTAAAGCCGTGCGCGGTCATGCCCTGCGGGGAGAACATCAGCACACGCTTATCGCCAAGGGTGAAGAAGTCCGGACACTCCCACATGAAACCCATCCCGGCCTCGGCTTCATCAAGAGTGCCCTCTTCCTGCCACTGGCGCAGATCCGCTGAGCGATACAGCCGCACCTGCCCGGTCTCACCCAGACGTGCGCCGACGATCATGTACCAGCTCTCGCCTTCGCGCCAAACCTTGGGATCGCGGAAGTGATGCACGCCCGGCGGCGTATCCACCACAATGCCCTGACGCTCAAAGTGAATGCCGTCGTGGCTGGTGGCCAGGCACTGCACCTGATAGAGATTGTCTTCGTTATCGCTATCGCCGTGGAATTTATGCCCGGTGTAGATCAGCGCCAGCGTGTCGCCGTCTACTACCGCCGAGCCGGAAAAGCAGCCGTCTTTGTCCTCCGGCCCTTCCGGGGCGATCGCCACCGACAAATGCGCCCAGTGGACCAGATCCTGACTGCGCGCATGTCCCCAGTGCATGGGTCCCCATTGGGTGGAGTACGGATGATGCTGATAGAAGGCGTGATACCAGCCGTCGAACCATACCAGCCCGTTGGGATCGTTCATCCAGCCCGCTCTGGCGGCCAGATGATAGCGCGGATACCAGCGCAGGTTGAGCGCATCGCGTTTTACCTTAAGTTCCTGTTCAGCGTCAGCAATTGAGTAGGTCATTGTCTTCACTCTTTTCAGTCAGATAGCGGAAAGTTGGGGTGCCTGCGGATCCGCAGAGGTGTTTCCGGATCGCAGTAAAAACATGGAGATAAAGGTAATGGCGAACACCAGCATGCCCATAAACAGATAGGAGTCAGCGAAGCCATATTTTTCGTAGCTGTAGCCCGCTAGCGGCGACAGCACCGAGGCGATCACCGAGCTGGTGCAGGCGAAGCCCACCAGATAGAGGGTGGATGACAGACGCTTATCAAAATTCAGGCTGTTGTATTTAAAGATCGCCACCAGCAGCACCGGCAGTTCGACGGCGTGGAGCAGTTTGGTAATGGAGATCAGCAGCGGCCCCTCCACCAGCCCGGAGGCTATCATGCGCATCGCCATCACCATGCCAGCGAAGATCAGGCCATTTTTAGCGCCGACGCGATTTACCAGCCACGGGGCGCAAAACATCCCCGCAGCTTCAAGAAACACCTGAAACGAATTCAGGTAGCCGTACATCGCATTGCCTTCCTGCGGCGTGGCAAACTGCGAGGAGAAATAGACCGGAAACTGTTGGTCATAAACGCCGTAGATACAGGTGCCGACGACGAAGAAGACCAGCGCCCAGAAGCGCGGCAGGGTCAGCAGACGCAGCGCGTCCTGGAGCGTCACTTTGCCCCCCGCCACTGCTTCCTGCATAGCATGGGGTGCAGAGGAGACCCGCAGCCGTGCCAGCAGCAGCAGAAACACCAGCCCGGAGCAGCTGGCAACTGCGAAGTTCAGCTTCGGATCGATGTTAAACAGCAGCCCGGCAAAAAACGTCGCCACCGCCCAGCCCAGCGATCCCCACATCCTCGCTTTGCCGAATTCAAACTGACTCTGACGCGCCACGCGCTCGGTGTAGGACTCCAGCACGCCGATACCGCCGTTAAACGTCAGGCCAATAAAGATGCCGCCAAACACGCTGCCAAGCAGAATGTTGATCTTCAGCAGATACCCAAACAGCAGATAAGCCGGGCCGGAGAGAATCAGCATCGTCGTGAGATACCACAGCAGATGTTTACGCAGGCCGAGCTTATCCTGAATAAAGCCATAACAGATCTGTGCGAACAGGGCAGAGACTGACAGCACCGCGAAAATAATTCCCGTATCCCCTGCCTTCAGCCCGACCTCCTGATGCAGCCAGATAGAAAGTAACGAACCTGAGGAGGACCAGGTGACAAAAAAGAAGAACAGCAAGGCACTGAGTAATGGATAACTGTGAGAATGATGGGCTTTCATCATGGCAATCTCATGTTGGAGTAATGCATGGATGGTAACGTTAACAAAAGTTAATGCTCACGCCATTTAGCCAAGATTCATGATGTTAATCACAAAAGTTAACGTTAACATAATCAGAATGAGATCGTGGTCAACATTTTTAGCTAACAGCCTGCGTCACGCGGGTAGCAGAATAGCGTATGATCCTTTTACATCAGCGACTTAGTTATACTGTCTTAGGCAACACGGTAATTACGGAGTGAAATAGATGGCATCACTGAAAGATGTGGCAAAACTGGCAAACGTATCGCTGATGACCGTGTCGCGCGCGCTGAATAACCCGGAACGGCTAAAACCCGAGACCCTGGCGCGTGTTCAGTTGGCCATTCAGCAAACCCACTACGTACCGGATTTGTCAGCCAAGAAGATCCGTGGCGCCCACGCCTCACCGAGAACCATTGGCGTGCTGGCGCTGGATACCGTGACGACCCCCTTTTCGGTGGAGATCACGCTCTCTATCGAAGAGACCGCCCGCGCCCACGGCTGGAACAGTTTTGTGATCAACATGTTTTCCGACGACAGCCCAGAGACCATGGTCGATCTGCTACTCTCCCACCGTCCGGACGGTATCATCTTTACCACCATGGGCTTACGGCAGGTACCGCTGCCCGCCAGGCTGCTGACCCTGCCCTGCGTGCTGGCAAACTGTGAAAGCCTGCACCAGCCGGTGGCGAGCTATATCCCGAATGATGAACAGGGCCAGTACACCGCGGTCAAGGCGCTGCTGGCCGCAGGTTACCGCCGCCCGCTCTGTATGCATCTACCTGCAAAGCATCTGGCGACCATTCGCCGCCGTCAGGGGCTCGAGCGCGCGTGCCGCGAAGCCAATATCGATCCCGATACGCTCCACCATGTTTATATGGCATTTGGCGATGAGCACTACCGCGATATGCCCGCCCAGCTGCTGGCGCATATCCGTCAGGGCAAGCCGCAGTTCGACTCCGTGATCTGCGGTAACGATCGCATTGCGTTTATGGTGTACCAGACGCTGTTGGCACAGGGATTACGCATTCCGCAGGACATTGCGGTGCTGGGCTACGACAATATGGTGGGCATTGGCGATCTGTTCTTCCCGCCGCTGTCGACAGTACAGCTGCCGCACTATGATATTGGCCGCCTGAGCGCGTTGCATATCATCAATCAGGAAACGCACAGCAACACCATTCGCGTTGAAAGTCCGCTGCTGCTGCGTGAGTCACTTTAAAAGCACGCCCCCGGTGGTGCTGACCGGGAGCGCGCTACAGGCCGATTACTCTTTCGCTATTGGCGTGGCGTTCTCGTCGATTTTTGTCTCGCCCTGAATAGCGGCAATTTTCTTCGCAACGTCCGTTACCTGCTCGCTGCTGTGCAGTAAGGTATAGGTCAAATCAAACTGCGTGCTGGCACCCGGTTGCAGCTGCTTCACGCGCTTCTGCTCGCGTTCAATAGTTACCGGATAGGCATAGTTGGTGCCAGGCTCAATTCCTGTGACATAGCCCTGTTTAACGGTATCGGTATTTTTCCATAACGTCAGCACCGGCAGCTGGCGGGTGTCGAACTGGATGGAAGCCCCCTTGTCACCCGCCTTGTTTACGACTGCCGCCAGGGTCTGGTGATCCTCCCCGGAGAGTGGCTGGATGTTGAATACCATCTCATCAAAGCCTTTGGTTGGGCCAGCATAGGTCTGCCATGTCTTCAGGCCCTCTTTGGCATAGTCGTTAAACGGACTAATGCTGGATATCGGGGCGAGGAAGCGCGCGCCCTCTTCGAGGATCGGCATGCCGAAGTTGCTGTGGTAGATAATTTGGTAATCATGCGGATAGTCAGCGTGGTTTGTCAGCACATCATGCAGGCTAAAGCTGTTGCTGCCGGGCACGTAGCGCAGCTCGGTCATGGTTTGTAAATCAGCTTTTTTGAAGGTGCTCTCTTTGACCAGCCCACGAATACGGATCTCATGTGGCGCGGCATCAGCCACTTCGACCTCGACCTGCGAGGCTGGCGTATTCCCTGCTTTCCCATGCAGGGTATAGATTTGTCCATCTGCGGTTACCGGATGCCCGGTCCACTCATAGCCGCAGCGTACCATCATTTCATTGAAACCTTCCAGCCAGCCCAGTCCATTACGGCTTTCCAGATTGATAAAGGCTGGATTGACAACCTCTTTCACCGGCGAATCCCAGCCCATTTTTGAGCCGAAGCCTTCAATGCGCAGCAGATTCATCCCGCGCGTCGGACTCAAGGTGATAGTAAGCCCCTCCTGACTGGTAATAACGAGGACTTTACTCCCTTCCTGCTTACCACCGTGCAGCACCTTTTGCTCGATGCTGAACGTCTTGTCTTTAATGTTCAGCCGATCGCTGGAAACCTTCCAGTTTCCCTTATCTATGCCCTGCTCAGCGCTGGTCAGCACCCAGGTTTTTGCCGCTGCCTGACCGGAAACTACGAGTGCAAGTACCGTTAAAGCCAGTTTGATTTTCATTATCCGTCCTTTTTGCTGAATCGATTATTACTTGTCGTCGGAAAATCTACTGATTCACTGGTTAAAGAAATGTGACGAGGTTCACCTGATGGGAAAAGCCGCATTTTCAGGGGGAAAGTTGTGGTTTATATCGCATTAAAAATGCAAATAACTTACATACTTGCATTAAAAATGCGGAGCTAGAGGGATTTAGCTTTATCGTTTCAGCTAGCGAAGGCAGCCGTTAATTGCTGCGAAAACGCGTACCTGCCAGACGCAACCTCCAGCAATAACGTTAGATATTGTAAAGAATACAATAGAAAAGTTTCTGCACTATGCCCCAAACACTATGGCAGCCAAACCGGCCTGCCATTGCGTTAACTAGCCTATTAGCCCACCACTACAGTAACGATTTTCTCAGCCCCAATATAATTTCGCGAATACATTATCTCCGTTCGTTATTATTATGCCGATCGTAACGACGATAATGTCTGTACCAGTAAGATACTCATTAACTGTATGTCATCTAATCCTTTTCTCTTACGTTCTAAACATAGAATGGTCGTTCACCCATCTTCGGCAACGCCCTGCAACGATGCCTGGACAGTCAAATCTCACCCATTTTACTATCGTGGCGGCACTCTATTTTCAGTCTAAAATTGTTTTAAATCAAAAATAGTCGAAACGTTTTGTAAATCACTACAAATCAAAGCGTTTTTTTTGAAAGAACTTCAAAAAATAAGAAAAAGCTTTGACTCCCTAAGTTAAACTGCTACATTTTTAGTTACATGGAGTGACTATTTGTTTTTTGCGGAGTGCATATACTTTCATTTTCGCAACTTTGTTCTGCTTACAGGAGATAATATGGAATGGAAAATCATTGACTCGCTGGTTAGCGCGACTACTGGAACCTTCTTTGCAGCAGCATCCTCACCTCGCAATATAAATTTAATACTATGGTACCAAAGTGATTTTTTCTTACGCTCAGGACATACTTTATCAACAAGCAGTATTGGGATCGTCATTAATGGTCATTTCAGAAAATTGAATATCCTTCATACCTTTCCCTTCACTACCGAAACATGGACCAATTTAATTCAAAAAACAGGCTGCCCTGGAAATGCGCCAAATTTTAAAGGCCCCTGTTTAAATATAACCTCATGTCAATTCAATCAGTGCCCTTATGATATCAAAAAATACAATTCTGACGGTAAGAAAACTTCACTTTAATAGGTATGATCTCAGGATAAAAAACCCACCATAAGGTGGGTTTAATTAATCAATGGCTCAGGCTTTAACGACCCGCGGGATAAAGTCCATAATCGCCATTATTTGCGTACCCAATACGAAACGTCAGGGTACTCCCTGCATCAACATCGGCAGACTGCGTGCTTATACCTCCCCCGCAGAAATCTTTCGGCAAGGTGCTAATGACATACTCTCCAGGCGAAGGATAGACGATCACCTCCTGGGACGTGTCTAAATCAGCTATGGGTTTTCCATTGATATACACGCGGCTTAAGCATGTATTTCCGGTAAAGCTTCCATCTCGCTTGATGACAACCGCACCACTATCCCTTTTTTTTACCAGAAGCTGTGGCGCGAGAATCTGCTTCTGCGGCGCGATCTTTGCCTGTTGGTTAGACCCAGATTGAGAAGTACAGCCTACAAGTCCAACAACCACTGCCACTACAAGCATTTTTTTCATTTGTTAGCAGCCTCATGTTTTAAACAAATGACCTCATTGTGATGTGTGGTTACGCCCGATAGAGACTTCTCCTCTTATAAGTAGCAAGGCTTTATCCCATACGACGCGTATTATCGACGCTTCGCTCTCGCGAGGCTCGGCACAGATAATAAAAAAGCCGCGCCGAGGCGGCTATCATGCTTTTAAGTTAGTCCTGATGCTCACGATCGCCTGTTTGTTGAAACTATTTGTTGAAACTAAAGTGCGTGACGACAAAGCCACGTATTGCAGAAGGTTTTAGACCTGTTAAGTTTAAAGAGTCATCCTTTGAACATCCTTTTACGTGCGGGAGGTAATATGATTCATGCCAATAGCTTAACCGTAACCCATAAAAAAGCGTCCTCTCATCATGATCAGACTGGCTATGTGTTCAAGAGTGAGAAAGGAAAATTTATCTTTGGCCTGCTCACCGGCTATGGTGAACTCAACGTGGGCGATGTACTTAAGCATGATACAGGCGACGCCTGGACCACGCCCGATGGTTCAGAGCTGGATTTTGGTAAGGATTTGCTCGAAACGACCGAAGCGGAAGCGCTTAGGCGACTGGAGAAGTGTTAACCCATCGCAACGTAAAACGCGCCTGACCCGCCTGACTCGTGGCATTCAAAACACGGATGCCACCACCTACTCTTAATGAGAGTTTCAAAGCAGCCTAACCAGCGCTAATCTTGTTGCTCACCTATACAAGGAGGCCGTATGGCTGGATTAGTAAACCCAAAAAATGCGCCGGAAGAGTCCGCTTACGCACTTTTAATTGAGTTAGTCAGGGCACAAAGGGTGCCGGTCTGCTCAGCTGACAATATTGACGAACTGCTATCGATTTACGATCGGGCTGTGCAGCATTTTCAAACTGAAGAGCGCGCAGATACTAAACGGCAGCCGACATGAACACATTCACTATCATCGCCATTCCCTTTTTCATCACCGCCATGATCTTTCTTACTCTGGCAGCACGACAGAAACAATCCGTCTGGCTCATCGTTGGTGGCGTCTTCATGTGCTCATCGGTAGTGAATGCGGTGATTGGCATGTCGCTTTGAAGCGATCCAGCGCGAAGTGAGATTAGAATTTTCTGGTTTCTGACGCAAAAATAGACAGCTCCAGTACACTTAAGGGCGTTATGCAACCCATGAGAGGAGACGTCTGATGGCCACAGCTAAAGCGTACGACCTTGATCAGGCATATGAGCTGTTAAACTCCGGTAAACACCGGGAAGTTGAGCTGGATTTTGATATTGATACCGATGCTTTTTTCCAGATTGCCGATGAGTATGGCGATAAGGGTGCAGAGATAAAGCGGTCTAATAACCACTTCGTTATCAAGTTAGAACCTTTATCTATCCCCTCTTTGAATTAGCCTTGTACTTTCATACAGCAGGCGCAGCATCGGCCTGCTGTCGTTAACCCTACAAAGTTAAACCCTACCAGAGTTAAACCCTCCCAGCACCAGCACAGCCTTGAGGTTTGAAAACCCGTGTCGTCGACGCAGGATTATTGATCAGCTTTTCTGCCGCTCTGCGGGGCCTCGTCACTAACTCGCCGCCACAGTTTGGACAGCGCATCGCCATACTTTCTGCGCAGCTGGCGCAAAACGTACACTCGAATGAGCAGATCAGTGCCTCCTGAGAATCAGGCTGCAGATCGGTATTGCAACATTCACAGTTCGGTCTCAGTTCCAGCATAGGGCGATCCTTAATGGCGACAGAGTGAAGTTGTAGGCCGGATAAGATGGAGCTGCCCCGGCGTAATAGCTATTTATATACCAGGCGCTGTCATCGCGCATCCCCCTCTATACTTTCTGTAACGAAACAGGAGGTCTTTATGTGCGGACGATTTGCCCAGGCGCAGGCGCGCGACGAGTATCTGACTCTCTTTGCTGATGAAGCAGAACACGATATTCCTTTCGACCCCGAACCCATCGGGCGTTACAACGTTGCGCCTGGAACAAAAGTTTTGTTGCTCAGCGAGCGCGATGACAGGCTGGCGTTGGATCCGGTTCACTGGGGCTATGCACCAGGCTGGTGGGACAAGCCAGCGTTGATCAACGCCCGCGTTGAAACTGCCGCCACCAGCAGAATGTTTAAGCCTCTGTGGCAGCATGGGCGCGCTATCTGCTTTGCCGACGGCTGGTTTGAGTGGAAAAAAGAGGGGGATAAAAAACAGCCCTACTTTATCCACCGCAGCGACGGCCAGCCGATCCTGATGGCGGCCATCGGCAGTACGCCGTTCGAACGCGGCGACGAAAACGAAGGCTTTCTTATTGTAACCGCCGCGGCGGATAAGGGCCTGGTCGATATCCACGACCGGCGGCCGCTGGTACTGACGCCGGAAGCGGCCCGGGAGTGGATGCGGCAGGAGATTGGCGGTAAAGAGGCGGAGGATATCGCCAAACGCGGCACGGTTCCGGCGGAGATGTTCACCTGGCACCCGGTCACGCGTGCGGTGGGAAACATTAAAAATCAGGGGCCGGAGATGGTCGAGCCTGTAAAATAATTTTCATCCGTCTAAGAATCGTTACTTCAGAAGCGAATAAACTGTTGCGGACTGCGAAACAGATGATAAACTGTTTCCTGTAGCGCAACAGGAAACAAAGTATGATCAGAAGCTGGAAACATAAAGGATTACACCAGTTTTACGAAACAGGATCCACGGCAGGCATCGTTCCAGAGCATGCCGCAAGGTTGGAAACAGGGTTGAATGCCTTGAGTCTGGCTGAAGTCATTGAAGATCTTAATTTTCCCGGTTACAAACTGCACCGATTGAAAGGTACTCGAAAGAACATTTGGTCGCTTAGCGTCACAGGGAATTGGCGTCTCACGTTTGAATTTACCGATAGCGATGTTTATATACTGAATTATGAGGATTACCACTAATGACCATGAGCGATCCACCCCATCCGGGTCGGTACATTGAAGAGGCCATGGAAGATCTGGGCATCGGCGTCCGTGAATTAGCCCGTGCCCTCAACGTTGCCCCCTCAACGATTCAGCGCGTCATTGTTGGCAAAACGGCCGTTACCCCCGAAATGGCGGTGCGACTGGCAAAAGTACTCGGCAGTACGGCAGCGATGTGGTTACGCCTGCAGAGTGCCTACAGCCTGAGCATTGCTGAAAAAGAGATCGACGTATCCGGGTTGCCGCGCTTGTTTATTAATAAAGCAAGCTGCTGTCACTCGTGAAGTTATCGAGCTTTTTCTCCGTACCTTATTTATCCTGGCGCCGTTTGCCTGGCATCATGCGCAGCAGCGTATCATCTTTCCAGAAATAGTGATGCGCTAGCGCGGCGGCGGCGTGTAGGCCGATTACGTAGTAGCCCAGCGTCGCCAGGGTAACGTGCCAGCTTTTCAGGGTATCAACCAGATCGAAGTCCGATTCGCTGGCGTGCGGCATTGCAATGCCAAAGGCAAACCAGGTATTACCGCGATTCCACATCATCAGCAGGCCAATAATCGGCAGGGCGATAAACAGTATGTAAATAACCAGATGACCGAGATGCGCCATACCCGTCATCATCGCTTTTGGTTTGGGCGTAATCAGCGGCGAGGGATATTTCAGGCGCACCAGCAGACGCGCTACCATCAGCCCCAGAATGGAGATCCCACAGGAGACGTGGATCATATTGATCAGCGGACGGGCGCTGCGGGGAAAGTATCCGCGAAATTCCATCGCGCAATAGGCCACCACGACGAGTAAAAATACCAGCCAGTGAATGGTTATTTGTAACCCGGAATATTTGCTGCGCATCAGATTTTCCTTATCTAAAACAGTAAAAAAGCAAACATACCGGGCTTTGATTAAAACTGCATTAATTATTCTTTGACCGAATCATTTAGGATTGCAGATAGACCACCTGAGTTTGCAGATATTCGTTCAGGCCATGACGACCGTCGGCGCCACCGATGCCCGATTTCCGCCACCCAGCATGGAACCCCTGCATCGCCTCAAAGTTCTCACGGTTGACGTAGGTTTCGCCAAACTTCAGCCCTTTGATCGCTTTCATGGCGGTATTGAGGTTCTGCGTGTAGATCGAGGAGGTCAGGCCATAGTCGCTGTCGTTAGCCATCTCCAGCGCCTCTTCCAGCGTATCAAACACCACCACCGGCAGCACCGGGCCAAAGGTCTCCTCATGCATGATGGTCATATCCTGGCGTACGTCCAGCAGCAGCGTCGGCGGATAGAAGTAACCGCTGCCCTCCACCGCTTTACCGCCAAGCGCGATCTTCGCCCCTTGCTCTACGGCACCGGCCACCTTCTGCTCGACGCGAGCCAGCGCGGCGGCGTTGATCAGCGGCCCCATAGCAATGTCGTTGCGGGCGGCAGGATCGCCATATTCGACCGCATTCATCGCCTCACCCAGACGGTTAACGAAGCGATCGTAAATGCCCTTCTGCACATAGACGCGCTCGGCGCAGTTACAGACCTGCCCGGTATTGATGACCCTTGAGTCAACGATCGCTTTCACCGCCAGCTCCAGATCGGCATCGTCCATCACGATGGCTGGCGCTTTACCGCCCAGCTCGAGGCACACCTTAGTGATGTTTTTCGCCGCCGCCGCCATGATCTTCTCTCCGGCGCCGACGCTGCCGGTCATGCTGACCATCGCCACTTTCGGGTTGCCCGCCAGCTCCTGACCTACGGTCTCCCCGCGTCCGAGCACCAGGTTAAACACCCCACGCGGCAGGCCGATGCTGTCGACGATTTTGGCAAAGGCAATAGCGTTGTTAGGGGTAAACTCACTCGGCTTGATGACGATGGTATTGCCGGTCACCAGTGCCGGGGCCAGCTTGCGGGCGATCAGGAAGAACGGGAAGTTCCACGGCAGGATGCCGGTAGTCACGCCCAGCGCACGCTTGAAGACCAGAATATTCTCTCCGGGGCGGTCGCTCTGTAGGATCTCACCTTCGTAGCGGCGCGCCCACTCCGCCATGTACTCAATATAATCAGCGGTAAAGGCCACCTCGACCTCGGCCAGCTGCTGAATTTTGCCGCCCTCCTCAACAATCAGGGCGCTGATTTCGCTGGCCTGCTCGCGGATCCCCGCCGCAATTTTCCGCAGCCACCCGGCGCGTTCGATGGCTGGCAGCGCCTCCCAGGCAGGCTGGGCGCGGGCGGCGGCGTCGATGGCCTTACGCGCATCTTCCGCCGTACCGTCAGGGATGCGCGAAATAAGCGCTTCGGTAGCCGGATTGACGACGTCAATCCAGGCCTCGCCCTGCCAGGTGACAAACTGACCATCAATATACATCGGGTGCTGTACGGGTGCTGTCATGTCCTGCTCCTGTAATGGGATTGTTTTTAACAAGTAAATCTGTTGTTAAAAATCTACAGGCGTCGCGGATAATTCACAGAGCGACAGGCGGAATTTGTGAGTGATCTCATAATAAACAGCACGCTACGTCAGCCATTTATATTAGCGCCCGTGCTCGCAGGGTTGGCATTAGCGTCTCGTCCGCCTGCATAACCTGCCACGCACGGATTATCTCATCAGGCATATCGACGTGAGCAATGAAACCGCGTCCGTTAGGGCCGTAGCCCTGGTCATCATCGCGCAGCCGCGCCAGCTCGCCTGGGATCAGCGACAGATAGCGATCGATTGGCCATAGCCCCTCTCTCCTGGGCAGAAAGGTCAGGCCATGGCTGCCGTTATCAAGCTCCGGTGAGAAGCCGGGATAGCTTACGCACCGCACCTCATGTTTAACCTCCTCCAACACACGGGCAAAGGTCGCCATTGTCCGGCGCTGCATAGTGGGATCCTGCACGACCACCAGCGTTTTCACAGGTACGCTATGCTCGCGGATCAGCCCCCATGAGAAGCGGGCATTTTCGCCGCAGTTGGTAGAGCGCTGCTCAAGGATCAATTTATCTGCCGGGATTTTCCAGAACTGGCGAGCAATATCACCAATAATCGCCGCCTCGGTACGTCCGGTAGTGCGCACCTTGTTATAGCGCGAGTGGCGTGCAATGGCGGCGTAGAGGAACGGCGTGGAGTGCCCAATGCCGCCGCTGACGATCCGCGGTAGCCCGGAGGATGCGGCCAGCTCACAGGCGGCGTCAATAGTGGGGATCACGGCATTACCGGCCAGAACAATGCAGCCAGCCTGCGCTGGCAGCGGCTTGCCTTCGAACTCATTCTGCGCCAGCCAGTGCCCCAGCACGTTAACGGCCGTCAGCGTTTTTTCTGGCAGAATCGGAAAGCGGGTCATAAACATTGTCACCTCCTACAGGATATATCCCAGCAGGTTAACAAAGCCTTAGGTAAAGAAAAGGCGATCTCTCCTAATCGCTGATTTCGCTTTATTCATTAATTTGATAAATAATCAGAACTATTAGTACACTCACCAATACAGAATGGTTAATGTTAACAATCTATGGATGACCGACAGCTGACGAAACGCGACCCCTATGCACCCCGTGAATGGGCGGCGCATGAAAAACCGATGCTGCTGGGGTCCCCCTCAACGCCGCTGCACCCTGTTCCTAAACGTATTGCCTACGGCATCGTAGGCCTGCTGGTGTGCCTGACCGGCGCGCTGGGCAATGCGATGGTGTCCGCCAACCTGCAAAATTTACAGGGAACCTTTGCCGCGTGGTCGACGGAGATCGCCTGGCTACCGGCGGTCTACGTGATGACCAATGTCTCGATAAACCTGCTGCTGGTTAAGTTCCGCCAGCAGTATGGCCTGCGCGCCTTTACCGAAGGTTTTCTGGTGCTCTACGTGCTGGTGACCTTTTTTCACCTCTTCGTCAACGATCTCAGCTCGGCGATCATGGTGCGGGCGGCGCACGGCATGGTGGCGGCGGCCCTCAGCTCACTGGGGATCTACTATCAGATTCAGGCCTGGCCCGCGCGCCATCGTCTCAAGGCGTTAACCATCGGCATTACCGGCTCGTCGCTGGCGATCCCGATGGCAAGGCTCTTCTCTACCGAGCTGCTGCAAACCGACGAGTGGCGCGGGCTTTATCTGTTTGAGCTGGGGCTGGCGCTGGTCTCCCTTGCCTGCGTAGTCATGCTTAAGCTGCCGCCGGGCGATCGCAAAAAAGTGTTTGAGAAGAAGGATTTTATTACCTTTATCCTGTTTGCCCCCGGCATGGCCCTGCTCTGTGCGGTGCTGTCGCTGGGGCGGCTGGAGTGGTGGTTCGAAACGCCCTGGCTTGGCTGGGCGCTGGCCGGGGCGCTGGTGCTGATCGTGAGCGCCATCGTCTTCGAGCATAACCGCAGCAACCCGCTGCTTAATACGCGCTGGCTCTCCAGCGGCAGCATCGTGCGGCTGGGTCTGATCATGGTACTGATCCGCATCGTGCTGGCGGAGCAGAACAGCGGTGCCATCGGCTGGCTACAGTATATCGGCTTGCAGAATGAGCAGATGACCTATCTGGCCTGGTCGATTTTCGCGGGCATCGTTTGCGGCATCGTCGCCAGCTGCCTGACCATCAAGCCCCAGCGTCTGGCCTGGCCGATTGTCACCTCGCTGGCGGTGATGATTGTGGCCTCCCTGCTCGACAGTCAGTCGACAAGCCTGACCCGTCCCGATCAGTTTATGGTAAGCCAATTCCTGCTGGGCTTTGGCAGCGCCTTCTTCCTGGCCCCGGCGATGCTGGCAGGCATTGGTAGTGTAGTTACCGAGCCGCGTAACCTGGTGAGCTTCTCAGTGCTGTTTGGCATGAGCCAGAACCTGGGGGGCCTGCTTGGCTCCGCGGTGCTGGGCACCTTCCAGGTCTGGCGCGAGAAGTATCACTCCAGCCTGCTGGCGGACCAGCTCACTACCCTCGATCCGCTGGTGACCGAGCGCCTTCAGCTCTACACCCAGCAGTATCAGAACCTGATCGGCGACAGCACCCTGCTTAGCGCCCAGGCCGTTGCCCAGCTCCAAAACGTCAGTTCTATCGAAGCGAATATTCTCGCTTATAACGATACTTACATGCTGACCGCTACCATTGCCGCCGCCACGCTGCTGTGGATCTTCTGGCGGCTGCTGCGGCTGCGTATTACCGCCCATCTGGCGCTGAAAAAAGCAGTGAACACCCCGAAATAGAGTTGGAAGAGTATTGATGAGAGCAGTGTTACAACAGGAGTGGTTATGAGTCAGCAGGATGCCGCTAAAGAGCAGGCACATACCCGCAGCAATCTGCGGGTGGTTTCGATTTTTGCCGCCGCCGCCATTGGCATCGTAGGCGTACTGGTGATCCTCTACGCCTGGCAGCTACCGCCGTTTACCCGCCATACCCAGTTTACCGATAACGCCTACGTGCGTGGCCAGACGACCTTTATCAGCCCGCAGGTCAACGGCTATATTACTGAGGTGAAGGTTCAGGATTTTGCCATGGTAAAGCGCGGCGACCTGCTGGTGCAGATTGACGATCGCATCTACAACCAGCGGGTGCATCAGGCCGAGGCCCAATTGGCGATGAAGGTGGCGGCGCTCAATAATAACCTCCAGCAGCGCAAAAGCGCCGAGGCGGTGATCAAGCGTAACGAGGCGGCGCTGCAAAATGCCCAGGCGCAAAACCAGAAGTCGCAGGCGGATCTACGCCGGGTGAAAAATCTGACGGCAGATGGTTCGCTATCGATTCGTGAGCGCGATGCGGCGCTGGCGAGCGCGGCGCAAGGCAATGCCGATATTGCGCAGGCCCGGGCCACCCTGGAGACGTCTCGCCAGGATCTGCAAACGGTTATTGTCAACCGTGCGGCACTGCAGGCCGACGTGGAGAATGCCCAGGCGGCGCTGGAGCTGGCGCAGATCGATCTGCAAAACACCCGCATCGTCGCTCCGCGTGACGGCCAGCTGGGGCAGATGGCCGTGCGTCTTGGTGCCTACGTGACGGCGGGCACGCACCTCACCTCGCTGGTTCCCTCCCAGCGCTGGGTTATCGCTAACCTGAAAGAGACGCAGCTCGCCAATGTTCACACCGGTCTGCCTGTACGCTTTACCGTAGATGCGCTAAACAACCAGGCTTTCTCCGGTCATGTGGAATCTATCTCCCCAGCCACCGGGGTCGAGTTCAGCGCCATCTCACCGGATAACGCCACCGGCAACTTTGTGAAGATTGCCCAGCGTATTCCGGTCCGCATTGCGGTAGAGGGCAATGCGGAGCAGATAGCGCGTCTTCGTCCCGGCATGTCGGTGCAGGTCCATATTGATACCCGGGAGGCGAAATGAGACCGTTTCGCCCCGCGCTGCTGGCGCTCTGCGTTGCTCTTGCGGCCTGCCAGTCGGTTGACGTTCAGCCCGCGAAGCCCAGCCTGACCATCCCCGCCCAGTGGCGTAGCAGCGTGGGCCCAGCCAGCCAGGCCGAAGGGGTCTGGTGGCGAAATTTTCACGATAGCCAGCTTAACCAGTACGTGGATCAGGCCCTGCGCTATAACAGCGATATCCTGATCGCCCGCGAGCGGGTGAATGAGTACCAGGCGCGGGTGTATGCCGCCGAGGGCAGCCTCTTCCCCACCCTGGATGCGGGCCTCAGCGGCACGCGAGCGCGGGCGCAGTCTGCGGCGACGGGTCTACCGGTCTACAGCACGCTTTATCGGGGTAACCTCTCTGCCAGCTACGATGTGGATCTGTGGGGAGCCAACCGCAGCACCGCCAGAGCCGCCCAGGCCTCGCTGGAAGCGCAGCGGGCCGCCGCCGCCGCAGCAAACCTGACCGTGGCGTCGTCGGTCGCCACCGGCTACGTCACGTTACTTTCGCTCGATGAGCAGCTGCGTGTCACCGAATCGACGCTGAAGGCGCGAGAAGAGGCTTTCACCCTGGCCCAGCGTCAGTACGAGGCTGGCTATAGCTCGCGCCTGGAGCTAATGCAGTCTGACTCCGAGCTACGCGCCACCCGGGCGCAGATCCCGCAGCTCCAGCATCAGATTACCGAGCAGGAGAACGCCCTGAGCGTACTGATTGGCGATAACCCTGGCGGCATCCGGCGTAGCAGAGAGTTTGATAAACTGACCCCGCTGCGCATCCCCGGCCAGCTCCCCTCCTCGTTGCTTAATCGCCGCCCGGATATCGTTCAGGCCCAGCGGGAGCTGATCGCCGCCGACGCCAGCCTCGCCGTTTCGCAGGCACAGCTGCTGCCGTCTCTTAACCTGACGGCGGGCGGTTCGGTACAGGATGATACGCTGGCAGGGTTATTAGATAATCCGCTGCGGCTGTGGAGCGTGGGCGGCAGCATTCTTGCCCCGCTGCTTAACCGCCAGGCGCTGAATGCGCAGGTGGATGTGTCTCAATCCCAGCGTAATCAGGCGCTCTACAGCTATGAGCGTACGGTGCGCAACGCCTTTAAAGAGGTCAACGATAGCCTCGACGCCATCACACGCCTGCAGGAGCAGCTAGTCGAGCTGCAGGGGCAGGCAGAAGTGGCGGAGGAGACGCTGCGCATTGCGCAGAACCGTTACCAGAACGGCTACTCCTCCTACCTGGACGTGCTGGACGCCCAGCGTACCCTCTTCTCGGCCCAGCTAAACGTGGTGCAGGTGAAGAACAACGTGCTGCTGGCGCAGATCGATCTCTATCGGGCATTGGGCGGGGGATGGGCAGGTCAACCCTGACTCTCTGCCCTGTCGCTGCACCTGAAACGGCATTAACGCCCGGCGGCGGCAGGCCTTGCCGGGCCTACACCCTATGCAGGCTCCTGTAGGCCCGGTAAGCGCAGCGCCACCGGGCATATCGTTAGCCGGCGATCTGCTCCATCGCAACCACTCGAAACCGGGTCAACGCCCGGCGGCGGCAGGCCTTGCCGGGCCTACACCCTATGCAGGCTCCTGTAGGCCCGGTAAGCGCAGCGCCACCGGGCATATCGTTAGCCGGCGATCTGCTCCATCGCGACCACTCGAAACCGGGTTAACGCCCGGCGGCGGCAGGCCTTGCCGGGCCTACACGGTATGCAGACTCCGTAGGCCCGGTAAGCGCAGCGCCACCGGGCATATCGTTAGCCGGAGATCTGCTTCATCGCGACCACCCGAAACCGGGTCAACGCCCGGCGGCGGCAGGCCTTGCCGGGCCTACACCCTATGCAGGCTCCTGTAGGCCCGGTAAGCGCAGCGCCACCGGGCATATCGTTAGCCGGCGATCTGCTCCATCGCGACCACTCGAAACCGGGTTAACGCCCGGCGGCGGCAGGCCTTGCCGGGCCTACACGGTATGCAGACTCCGTAGGCCCGGTAAGCGCAGCGCCACCGGGCATATCGTTAGCCGGAGATCTGCTTCATCGCGACCACCCGAAACCGGGTCAACGCCCGGCGGCGGCAGGCCTTGCCGGGCCTACACCCTATGC
>NZ_DAMACX010000002.1:0-117372 GCF_031998825.1 Pseudescherichia sp. | reverse complement strand
GGGTCAACGCCCGGCGGCGGCAGGCCTTGCCGGGCCTACACCCTATGCAGGCTCCGTAGGCCCGGTAAGCGCAGCGCCACCGGGCGTGGGGTTAGGCTGAGATCTGCTCCATCGCCTGTAGGATACGCTTGTCCGATATCGGATATGGCGTTCCCAACTGCTGAGCAAAGAAGCTGACCCGCAGCTCCTCGATCATCCAGCGGATCGCCTGCACGTCGTCATTGTTACGGCGATTGGGTGGCAGCTTGTTCAACCACTGCTGCCACGCCTGCTGGACCTGCTCTACCTTCAGCATCTGAGCGCGATCGCGGTGCGGATCCACCGCCAGCTTCTCCAGCCGCTTCTCGATGGCCTGCAGGTAGCGCAGGGTATCGCCCAGGCGGGCAAAGCCGTTACCGGTGACAAACCCGCGATAGACCAGACCTGACATCTGCGCTTTCACATCCGACAGCCCCAGCGCCATGGTCATATCCACGCGCCCTTTCAGGCGCTTGTTGATATTGAACACCGCAGTCAGGATCTGCTCTACCTGCTTGGCGATCTCTACCACCGTGTCGTTCAGCTCGGCGCGGACCTTCTCATGCAGCGCCGCGAAGCCCTCTTCCGTCCATACCGGTCCGCCCGCCTCGTGGATCAGCTTATCCACGCCGCAGGCGATACAATCGTCGATCAGCTCCAACACTTTACCGTAGGGGTTAAAGTAGAGCCCCAGCTTGGCTTTATTGGGCAGCTTCTCGTGCAGATATTTAATCGGTGACGGGATGTTCAGCAGCAGCAGGCGGCGCAGGCCGCGCCACATGGCCTGCTCCTGCTCCAGCGGGTTATCGAACAGCTTGATTGCCACGCTATCACGCTCGTCTACCAGCGCCGGCCAGGCCTTCACCTTATAGTTACCGCGCTTCTGCTCATAACTCTGGGCGAGCGTGCCGAAGCTCCAGATATGCAGCCCGCTCTGCTCGATGCCGTCATCGGCCACTGCCGAGAGCGTCTCCTGCACTTTGCCTTTCAGGCTCTCCTTCAGCGCCGTCAGGTCACGCCCCTCTTGCAGCTTGCGGTTTTTATCATCTACCACGCGGAAGCTGATCTTCAGGTGATCGGGCACCTGCTCCCACTGCCACGCATCGCGATCGACGGTGACGCCGGTCATGCGGCGCAGCTCGCGCTCCAGGGCATCCAGCAGGGGCAGCTCAAGCGGCGTGACGCGGCCCAGAAACGCCTCGGCGTAGTTGGGCGCAGGCACAAAGTTACGCCGGATCGGTTTCGGCAGCGACTTGATCAGGGCGATAATCAGCTCCCGGCGCAGGCCAGGGATCTGCCACTCGAAGCCGCTCTCCTCTACCTGGTTGAGCAGCGGCAGCGGAATATGTACCGTTACGCCGTCGGCGTCCGCGCCCGGCTCAAACTGGTAGCTCAGGCGCAGCTTCAGGTTGCCCTGGTGCCAGAAGTTGGGGTAGTCCAGCTTGCTAACCTGCTCCGCGCCCTCTTTAATCAGCATGCTCTTTTCAAAGTTGAGCAGATCCGGCGTCTCGCGGCTGGCCTTTTTCCACCAGCTGTCAAAGTGGCGGGCAGAGATAGCATCAACGCTGATGCGCTGATCGTAAAACTCAAACAGCGTGTCGTCATCCACCAGGATATCGCGGCGGCGCGACTTATGCTCCAGCTCTTCAATCTCAGTGCGTAGCTTCAGGTTGTCGCGGAAGAAGGCATGCCTGGTCTGCCAGTCGCCCTCCACCAGCGCATGGCGGATAAACAGCTCGCGGCTGAGGGCCGGATCGATCTGGCTGTAGTTGACCTTACGCGCAGCCACCACCGGCAGGCCGTAGACGGTGACCTTCTCCGTCGCCATCACTGCGCCCTGAGCCCGCTCCCAGTGCGGCTCGCTGTACGAGCGCTTGAGTAGATGCTGGGCCACCGGCTCAACCCACTCCGGATCGATGCGCGCGGCGATACGCCCCCACAGGCGGCTGGTCTCGACCAGCTCGGCGACCATCGTCCACTTCGGCGGCTTTTTAAACAGGCCGGAGCCGGGGAAGATGGAGAAGCGAGCGTTGCGCGCGCCGGTAAACTCCTGCTTGTCGGCATCCTTCATGCCGATATGCGACAGCAGGCCGGTAAGCAGCGCGATATGAATTTCAAGGTACTCTGCCGGCTCGCTGTTGACCGCAATACCCAGCTCTTTCACCACCTGGCGCAGCTGGGTATAGATATCCTGCCATTCGCGCACCCGCAGATAGTTAAGATAGTCGGTGCGACAGAGACGGCGGAACTGGTTTGACGACAGCGCTTTCTGCTGTTCGCCAAGGTAGTTCCACAGGTTCACAAAGGCGAGGAAGTCAGACTCTTTGTCGTGGAAGCGGCGATGTTTCTCATCGGACGCCTGCTGCTTGTCCATCGGCCGCTCACGCGGATCCTGAATAGAGAGCGCGGAGGTGATGATCATCGCCTCGCGCACGCAGCCCAACTTCTGCGCCTCCAGCACCATACGGGCCAGACGCGGATCCACCGGCAGCTGCGACAGCTGACGCCCCTGGGGGGTGAGCTTGTAGGCGGTCTGGCTCTCATCGGTGGTGATGGCCCCCAGCTCCTCCAGCAGGCGCACGCCGTCCTGAATATTGCGGCGGTCCGGCGCTTCGACAAATGGGAACGCCGCGATGTCGCCCAGCCCGAGGGCGGTCATCTGCAAAATGACCGACGCGAGGTTGGTGCGCAGGATCTCCGGATCGGTAAACTCCGGCCGCGAGAGGAAATCATCCTCGGAGTAGAGACGAATACAGATCCCCTCTGACACACGGCCGCAGCGCCCTTTACGCTGGTTGGCCGACGCCTGCGAAACGGGCTCAATCGGCAAGCGCTGCACCTTGGTGCGGTAGCTATAGCGGCTGATACGCGCCGTACCCGGATCGATTACATACTTGATGCCCGGCACGGTGAGCGAGGTCTCCGCCACGTTGGTGGCCAGCACAATACGTCGCCCGCCGTGGGGCTGGAAGACGCGGTTCTGCTCGCTGTTCGACAGACGCGCATAGAGCGGCAGCACCTCGGTATGGCGCAGGTTGAGCTTGTTCAACGCGTCGGCGGTGTCGCGAATTTCGCGCTCGCCGCTCATAAAGATCAGGATATCGCCGGGACTTTCGCGTCCCAGCTCGTCAACGGCGTCAAAAATCGCCTGGAGCTGATCGCGCTCGGTATCATCCGCCTCCTCGACGATGGGGCGATAGCGCACCTCCACCGGATAGGTGCGTCCTGAGACTTCGATAATCGGCGCGTTGTTAAAGTGGCGTGAAAAGCGTTCCGGATCGATAGTCGCCGAGGTGATGATGATCTTCAGATCCGGGCGCTTCGGCAGCAGCTCTTTGAAGTAGCCCAGCAGAAAATCGATATTCAGGCTGCGCTCGTGCGCCTCATCGATAATGATGGTGTCGTACTGCATCAGCAGGCGATCCTGCTGGATCTCAGCCAGCAGAATACCGTCGGTCATCAGCTTGACCATGGTGTTCTCGCTGACGTGATCGCTAAAGCGCACCTTGTAGCCAATCGCGCCGCCCGGCTCGCTTTTCAGCTCCTCAGCAATACGGTTCGCCACGGTGCGAGCCGCCAGACGACGCGGCTGGGTGTGGCCGATCAGGCCCTTCACGCCCCGCCCCAGCTCCATACAGATCTTTGGCAGCTGGGTAGTTTTACCCGAACCGGTCTCACCAGCGATAATCGTCACCTGGTTGTCGCGGATCGCCTCCAGGATATCCTGCTTCTTCTGGCTAACCGGCAGATTGTCCGGATAGCTAATCTCCGGACGTGCCGCCGCGCGCCGCTCAACAACTGTCGCGGCTTTGGCGATCTCCTGCGCCATCTCTTGCAGGATGGCCTGCTGTGATTCAGGATTTTTAACCTTCTTCACCCCATGCAGGCGGCGGGCAAAGCGCTGCCGATCCCGGAGCATCAAGTTGTCGAGGTGATTGTTGAGGTCGGCGAAGGATAATTTTTGTTGTTCTGTCATAGTGTTATCGGGCAGGGCACTGCCAGTAAAATCTCGCTTTTACGTTGATTGTAGAGTACCACATCCACTTCCGCTTTGACTTATTCAAAAAATTCGAATGTAGGCTTCGATATATTGCGCTATTCAAGGCGCTGATTTGTGAATAAAGTGGCAAGCAATTACTTGGGGGCGAACCTCATCAAATACAACAAAGGAAACACCCATGAGCAAAGTATTAGTTCTTAAATCCAGTATTCTGGCAGGGTACTCGCAGTCTGGTCAGCT
This sequence comes from Pseudescherichia sp., assembly GCF_031998825.1. Taxonomy (GTDB): domain Bacteria; phylum Pseudomonadota; class Gammaproteobacteria; order Enterobacterales; family Enterobacteriaceae; genus Pseudescherichia. The sequence continues at coordinate 113,114 of NZ_DAMACX010000002.1, read as the reverse complement.
GGCTGACTATCTGGTCGATCAATGGCGTGAAAAGAACGGCGCGGATGAGATCACCGTACGCGATCTGGCTGCTAACCCGATTCCGGTCCTGGACGGTGAGCTGGTTGGCGCGCTGCGCCCAAGCGATGCGCCGCTGACTCCGCGCCAGCAGGAAGCACTGTCCCTCTCCGATGAGCTGATTGCCGAGCTGAAAGCCCATGACGTGATTGTGCTGGCGGCCCCGATGTATAACTTCAACATCCCGACCCAGCTAAAGAACTACTTTGACCTGGTGGCCCGTGCGGGCGTGACCTTCCGCTACACCGAAAATGGTCCGGAAGGCCTGGTGACCGGCAAGCGCGCGGTTGTGCTCTCCAGCCGTGGCGGCATCCATAAGGATACCCCGTCCGACCTGATCGCCCCGTACCTGAAGCTGTTCCTCGGCTTCATCGGCATCACCGACGTCAACTTCGTGTTCGCCGAAGGCATTGCCTACGGTCCGGAAGTAGCGACCAAAGCCCAGGCCGACGCGAAAGCCGCTATCGACAGCATCGTTACCGCCTAAGCATTTTCCCCTTCTGCTGTGGCAGAGGGGGCTCTCTACCCTTCCCGCTCTCTTTATTCTGAGCCGCGCCGCAAATCCCTTACGCCGTTATCCCCACTGCGCCACCCGCCGTTAGAATGCTGCTGGGTGCTTGAGGCTTTTTGCGGCTTCAGGCATGTCGGGAGTCCAGAAAGTTGAAAGCCCCAGGAGATATTTCTATATCCCTGAGGCTAACGACCAAACCCAACAATTTGGATGTTAGCCCCTTCTTTGCATGGAGGCAATAACATGCCGACGAAATATGCCCTGGTGGCAATCATAGTGCTATGCGGTACGGCACTGATGGGGAGCAATCCCCGCAACAGCCAGATCGGGTTTGAACTCAACGCACCTTTTTTCTATTTGTTAATGATGTATTACCAGAGATTATGTTTTCTCAGTCCATTTTTTTCTATGCCAGGCGTAATACATTTTACTTTGCTCCCAATTGGCTACGCTGAGACCTTCTAACCTTGACAATACTTTTTCTAAATATAATGTACTTATTGCATTTGGATTTTTAAAAATTTTCCCTTCGCTTACGTAGATGTATCCTTGCTCAAATAAATCATCACAACCCAACTTACACATTAAGCCGGCAATAGCATCGAAATCTAGCTTTTCCTCAGTAGAACATTCAGCTCTTTTCTTTATATGAGCTGCTACGAGCAGCTTTTCTGGCAACGTTGAGCCACATATAACACACTTCCCAACCATTTGTTTTTTAAGTAAATACAACCGAAGGAATGTCTGCTCCGCCCTGCGTTTACGTGTAGAATCGAGATCAAGCTCAAGAGCTGAAAAGCTTTTTTTCAACTCGTCTAATAGCGTATAGCTATCTGTAATTCTGATATTTTTACTAACAACAAATGAAGGAGCAATATTTAAAGCTGGATTGGACATACGCGCTCCATATCCTGCATCAACCAAAGCCTGAAGTTGCTCTGATGTCTCCACTCGAATATAGTCGGCCTCAAAGCGAGAGTGTGAGGCTACAAACATGCCATCTTTATGTTTGTGCGGGTAGAGTGGCTTACCCACATTGTGTTTGCTTCGCTTACTAACAAAGGCTTCTAAAGCCATATCTTCTTCCTTACAACAGGACCGGTTAAGCCATACGTTTATGCGGGGAGAGGTCGCTTTTCCGGGTGACTAATTGCGTGCTGATATCGTCATTTTTCTCTCCTGATAATCATTAACGCTGGTAATGCGACCGTCCTACTTCTGCTCTTTCAGCAAGGCCTCCACCTCTTTATCCGCCTTGATGTTGATGTCATGCTCAATCTTCACGTTCATATTGATGGTGATTGGCTCCTTAGGGGCGGCCACCTCTATACGCGGCGTGCAGCCGCTCAGGGTTAGCAGAAGCAGCAGACCAAAAGAGACTTTTAGGATCTTCATTATTTTTCCTTACATCCTCGATTGGATGAACAGCCCGGCAGAGCCGCATGCTGTTCAAGCCATGTCTCTACGTTGTCGCCGTAGCGCAGGCTACGCCACAGGGTGAAGACGTTTTCTTCATGATGGTAGTTGAGATTCACGGTGTTGCGCTTCCCCTCGGCGTAGCTGGTACCGTGCAGCGTGGCCTGAAGCGTCAGCTCTCCCTGGTTATCCAGGTTGAGCGTAGTCCACGATCGGGAGATCTCCATGTAGCGCAGCCAGTTGATGGCCGCCCCCGCTGCGATATTCTTCTTCGCCAGCGCGTCGGCGGTATCGTTATCAAGACGCAGCGTCAGCGCAGCGGGACTGTTTAACCAGCCGTCTTTAATCAGCCACTTCTCATGCTCCAGCCACAGCGGCAGTGCGCCGTTGATCGGCCCCGAGAGCGCAATCTGCTTCGGATGCAGGGCAGTAATTAATTCGCTTGAGGAGATATGTTGCAGGCGCAGCAGGGCCGCATCGTGCTGGGGCATCCGCAGCTGCTGCATGGTCACTTTGCCACCCAGCAGATCGACGCTGACGTCGCTGAGCAGCAGCGGGTTATCTTCCCGCCAGGGGTAGGCTCCCTGCAGATCGGCGGTGAAGTTGCGGGCGGTCACCTGGTTGGTAATCTCAGCAATGCGCAGGGACACCGGCCCACGCGTGCCAAACTGCCAGCCTGCCTCACTAAAGCGGAAAGGCAAGATAAAGTCGACGCCGTTAAATTTATTATCGGGCAGCCAGACGCTGCCCTGACGGATCACCCCGTGACCACCGGCTTCAAATCCCTGATCCGCCGCGGCGGAGAAGGCAATTTGCGCATACAGCTCGCCGTCGCGCAGATCCATCTTCCAGTCGGGTGGCACCAGCGGCTGAAAAACGCTTAGCGGCTGACGCGGCCACCACGCCTGGCCGCGCAGACGTTCGCCATCCCAGCGGCCGTTTACCCGTACCGGCCCGATCGCCGCCGCATGCAGATCGCCTTTAAACTGAAACCGGGTAGGCTCCTTACCCTTGACGCTGAACTTAAGCGTCGAGGGTGGCAGCGCCCCGCCGCCGTTAATAGAGGTCTCCTGCGCGTCCAGCGCCAGGGCACCGCTGAAGTGCGGATGCTGCGGATCCCGAGACCAGCGAATGGGCGCATCAAGCACCATTCTGGGCTGGCGTATTTGCAGGCTGCCATACCGTAACTTATCAAAACCGGTAGAGAGATCCGTCAGAACGATTTCACTGTTGCGCCACTCGCCCCGGCCCTTGACGTCCCAGCGCGCCTGCATCGGCGTAAAGTTGCCGTCGCCCCAGTAGGCCCACTGCCACAGCCCGTTATCCGGCAGAAAATCCTGCGCCCGACCGTCGAGATGCAGCACAAAATCCCCTAGCTGCGCCTCATGGGCCCGCAAAATAGCCTGTAGCCGACCGCCCACGCCCTGGCGGGTCAACGTGACGCCCGCCAGCGGCCAACGAATCTCATCAATATTCAGGGAGTCAATCACTCGTCCGCGAGAGCGCAGCAGCGCACCGGGGGAGAAGCGCAGCTGCGGTTCGGCCAGGGAGCCGGTTAGCTGGGCGGGCAGCACGGCATAGAAGATCAGATCCTCCTGCTTCGCCTCGCCGGTGAGCTGGAGCGGCATCGCGCTCTCTTTTGTGCTCAGGCGTCCTGGCCCAAAGCTCAGCACCGCATTGCCTTTGCCAGCCTGCCCCTGGGTTAACACGTTCAGCCGACCGCTAATCTCGCTCTTCTCCAGCCCCTGCTGCCAGTTCTTTACCTGTAAACCAACGCGTCCGCTCAGGGGAACGCCCGCCTGATACGGCCACTGCCAGCGGCCATCGCTGATTGTCAAACGCTGACGGGTCAACTGCCACGGTAGATCGAGGAGCGGATCGGGGTTATCCCTGGCCATGATAATCAGCTGGCCTGTGTTATCCCGCCACTCCAGCTCGGCATCAACGGGAGACGGGACCTGCGGCAGGCTGAGCGTCGCGGTGGCACGCCCGTCAACCGGTGCACCGGCAGGCAGGCGGGGTAGCGTAAACTCGCCCGACAGCGCGATCGGCGGCTGACCGTCGAGCAAAGAGAGCGCCAGTTCGTTAACGGTTAACGCCTGCCCGCGCAGGGTAGCATCAAGCGTAAGCCGGTCACCGTGGTAGCGTACCTGCTGAACCTGCGGCGTTAATGAGAGGGATAACGTCCCCTGCCACGCCTGGAAAGGTGACACTGTCACTCGCTTAACGTTGACCCACGCGTAGGGCAGCATGGCTTGCCACTCGGCCAGAGTGCGCGGCGCGGCGGTTGAGGGTTCAGTTTGCGGGAGCTTTTCAAGACAGGTCTGGTTGAGATCGACCGCATCGATTGTTACCTGCCAGCGGCTGGGGTGGGTAATCTCTGCGTTCTGGATCCACGCCAGGGGGCAATCGCCCACCAGATAACGCAGATCGGGGATTTGCAGCGCGTGCCGGGTCAGGCGCGGGCTGGCCTCCAGCATGATACGGGTACCTGCGGGTAGCCAGATACCCGCAAGCCCCGGCAGCCACTGAGCGAGCGTAAGCAGCAGCGTCAGCGGCAGCAGTATCAACAGCAGGAGAAGCGCAATGGCGGCTTTGTATTTACCCTTCATGGGCAAGTCAGCGTCCCGAAAAGTAACTCAAACTGACGCCATTGTGCCACGTTAAGCTGTTGATTACATACTATCAACGACCCTTACTTTTAGTGGTGCAGCATTTCATCGACCACCTGCTCCTTGCTGAGCTGATACGGATAGTAGGTTGGCCAGTTGTCCATCTCTTTCAGCAGCGCCTCCTGGGAAGTGTTGCCCATAAAGATATGGAAGTGTGCCGACTTGCGTGGGGCAATGGTATGGTCGCTGAACTGCACGAACTTCGGTGCACTGCTGCTGGCATCTTTACACTCAAACAGATAGCGCACCCCTTTTTTGCCGGAGGCGTAGGTGAGAATTTTATAGCCCGCAGATTCGTACTTACAGCTGCTCACCTTGTCACCGGTATGAAACTCCATTACGCCGTTCTCAATGCCCAGCGTATCGATGTCGGTCATATACCCCTTGCGGTAGTACTCTTTAATCTCATCAGCGGTTTTACTCTTCTCTTTCTCAGCCTTCTTTTTGAAAACCGGATCGAGATCGCCGCTCAGCAGGTACGGGTAGATAGATTGCCACATGCCGTCCCAGTCGCTCAGCTCGCGCGCTTTAACGTCTTTATCATCGAACACGCCCTCGGCGGCTTTTTGCTCCTGCGCCGTCAGCGGTTTACCGTGCGAATGGTGACCGTGCGCCAGCGCCTGTCCACCCATCAGTAACGTTCCCAGAGCCACTGCAAATTTTCCAAAATGATTAGCCAACATCTTACCCTCAGTCCATGTTAAGAATTGAGATGTTATAATATAACATAAACGACATCAAATCTTATGTTAAGAAGTATTGTAAATGGCTATAATTACTCCTAAATCACTGGAGAACAGCCTATGAAACTCGCGGTATACAGCACCAAGCAGTACGATAAAAAGTACCTGCAACAGGTTAACGAGAGCTATCAATACGATCTTGAATTCTTCGACTTTCTGTTAACGGAAAAAACTGCGAAAACGGCCCACGGCTGCGACGGGGTGTGCATCTTTGTTAATGATGACGGCAGCCGTCCGGTGCTGGAAGAGTTAAAGAAGCACGGGGTTAAGTTTATCGCCCTGCGCTGCGCCGGGTTTAATAACGTCGATCTCGACGCGGCAAAAGAGCTGGGGCTGCGCGTGGTGCGCGTCCCGGCCTACTCTCCTGAAGCAGTCGCCGAACACGCCGTCGGTATGATGATGACCCTTAACCGCCGTATTCACCGCGCTTACCAGCGTACCCGCGACGCTAACTTCTCGCTGGAGGGGCTGACCGGCTTCACTATGCACGGTAAAACCGCAGGCGTAATTGGCACCGGGAAAATCGGCATTGCCGCCCTGCGGATCCTAAAAGGCTTCGGTATGCGCCTGCTGGCGTCCGATCCCTACCCGAGCGCGGCTGCGCTAGAGTTGGGCGTCGAGTATGTCGATCTGCCGACGCTGTTTGCCAGTGCCGACGTGATCACCCTGCACTGTCCGCTGATGGAAGATAACTACCACCTGCTTAACCGCGACGCCTTTGCCCAGATGAAGGATGGCGTAATGATCATCAACACCAGCCGCGGCGGCCTGATCGACTCCCAGGCGGCCATTGAAGCGCTGAAGACACAGAAGATCGGCGCGCTGGGGATGGACGTGTATGAGAACGAGCGCGATCTCTTCTTCGAAGATAAGTCGAACGACGTTATTCAGGATGACATCTTCCGCCGCCTCTCCGCCTGTCATAACGTGCTGTTCACCGGTCACCAGGCGTTCTTAACCGCCGAAGCGCTGATCAGCATCTCGCAAACCACGCTGGAGAACCTGCGTCAGCTGGAAAACGATGACCACTGCCCTAACGCGCTGGTCTAAATGTGAAAAAAGTGCCTCCCTCCGCCAGCGGAGGGAGTTTCAGACTATCCCGCAAGACTTCCTCCACCGTACTGATAAAATAGAATTTACCACGGAGAATCTTCAGGGAATCAGTATGAAAAGAGTGATGGCATTAACCGCATTGTGTGTTCTGCTGGCAGGCTGCGTGCGGGACGGAAAGGTCTCCGTGACCAGTGAGCAGCTCATTGGCCACCGCTTCGTGCTGGAAAACGTCAACGGCACCGCTGTTACGCCGGGCGAGAATCCACCCGAGCTGCGCTTCGGCGAGAAAATGGCCATCTCCGGCAGCATGTGTAACCGCTTCTCCGGCCAGGCAAAACTCTCCGGCGGCGAGCTGTCGGCGAAAGAGCTGGTGATGACCCGCATGGCCTGTGTTGATCCGCAGCGTAGCGAGCTGGATACCGTTATTGGCACCCTGCTCAAAGAGGGCGCGCAGGTAGACCTTACCGATAGTCAACTGACGCTGACAACGGCGGATCAGACTCTCATCTATAAGCTGGCTGACGCGGCGCAGTAATCAGTAGCTGCCGCAGGCGCCTGAGACAAGAGATTGCTCGCTACAGCGTTTACCGTTAGGCAGCGCACACATGCCCGTGGCGGAGCCATCCAGCTGACGGGCAATTGAGAGCGAGCCGCCAATCATGGCGCAGTTGGCCTGCCCCGTGCTTGACATAGCAGCCTTCAGACCCGGCGCAACGTGTGCTGCCGTGGCCTGCTGTACAGGCTCGCTGCTACATGCCGAAAGTAACCAGACGGCACACCCTACCCATAACGCTGTACGCATTTCTTCTCCCCCTCTGAATTAGCAAAACCTATGCATAATAGGCAGCGTAGCGCCTGACGTCGAGAGGAGGATGCGGGTTTTCTGTCCGGCATAGCGTTTTTTACCACTCTGGCGCTATGCCACAGGTTTGATGGTGGTTTACGCCAGGGTGCGTAAATCCAGCGCTACGTGGGCAGCGGAGAGAGGTGCTGAGACGTTATCCAGGATGACCATGGAGGATTTACAGAAAATGCATTTTGCGCCGAAGGGATTGGCTTCGCTAACGTCAAAATGTGAGGTTCTGTACTGTGACCCATGACAGCATGGGCAGCGGAAATGTATGTGATTAGTAATAATAGTATCCTTTTTTCATAATTATGTTCAACGAGAGCTGGCCGTCTGGGCCTGCCTTAACCCGCTGATTCCCATTAAAAGTATAGCGGTAGTTATTGTCGTTGCAGAGAAAGATGCAGAGAAAGTTACAGGCTGACTAGATTTTCTATCAGCGGGGAAAACATCTACAGGGAAATATCAGAAGATACAAACAGTGAGAGGGTTTCTTGGAGTACAAAAATAATTTCAGTGCTACATCGTTAGGCTATTAACGCATGATTAACCGCACAGTGCAAGGGGTAAATTAAAATAGTTTGCCAGTGCTACAGACGGGAAAATGCAGCTCTATATTTTGCGATATCTTCACTTTCAGATCAAAAACCGCTCCTGGACGGCTGTCTATACTGGAGTGAGAGAGTGAACATTTAAGCAATGAGAGCAAATCTATGATCACAGTTGATGGTAATGGCGCGGTCGCCTCGGTGGCGTTCCGGACCAGCGAAGTTATCGCCATATACCCGATAACGCCCAGCTCGACGATGGCCGAGCAGGCGGATGCCTGGGCCGGCAACGGCTTAAAAAACGTGTGGGGCGATACGCCTCGGGTGGTAGAGATGCAGTCCGAAGCCGGGGCGATTGCCGCCGTACACGGCGCGCTACAGACGGGAGCGCTCTCGACCTCCTTCACCTCGTCGCAGGGCCTGCTGCTGATGATCCCGACCCTCTACAAGCTGGCGGGTCAGCTGACGCCCTTTGTCCTGCACGTTGCCGCCCGCACCGTTGCCACCCACGCGCTCTCTATCTTTGGCGATCACTCCGATGTGATGGCCGTGCGCCAGACCGGCTGCGCCATGCTCTGCGCAGGCAGCGTCCAGGAGGCGCAGGATTTCGCTCTGATCTCCCACGTTGCTACTCTTAAGAGCCGGGTACCTTTTATTCACTTCTTTGACGGCTTCCGCACCTCGCATGAGATCAACAAAATCGTCCCGCTGGCTGATGAAACCATCCGCAGCATGCTGCCCGCCGATGAGATCGCTGCCCATCGCGCTCGCGCCCTGAACCCCGACCACCCGGTCATTCGCGGCACCTCTGCTAACCCGGATACCTACTTCCAGTCTCGCGAGGCCACCAACCCCTGGTACAACGCGGTCTATGACCACGTTGAACAGGCAATGGATGATTTTGCCCAGGCCACTGGCCGCCGCTATCGGCCTTTCGAATACTACGGTCACCCGCAGGCGGAGCGGGTCATTGTGATTATGGGCTCGGCAATCGGCACCTGCGAAGAGGTGGTTGATGAGCTGCTCACCCGCAATGAGAAGGTCGGCGTGCTGAAGGTGCGTCTCTATCGCCCCTTCTCGGCACAGCATCTGTTAGCGGTGCTGCCGCAGAGCGCCCAGCGCATTGCCGTGCTCGATCGCACCAAGGAGCCAGGCGCGCAGGCGGAACCGCTCTATCTGGATATCATGACCGCCCTGGCAGAGGCCTTTAACCAGGGCGAGCGCGATACCCTGCCGCGCGTAACCGGCGGGCGCTACGGTCTCTCTTCGAAGGAGTTTGGTCCGGAGTGCGTGCTGGCTATCTTTAACGAGCTGCGGGCGGACAAGCCCCGGCCGCGTTTTACCGTTGGCATCTATGATGACGTCACCAACCTCTCACTGCCAATGCCGGAAAATACCCTGCCCTCAGGCGCTAAGCTTGAGGCGCTCTTCTACGGTCTGGGCAGCGACGGCAGCGTCTCGGCAACCAAAAACAATATCAAAATTATCGGCAACGCTACGCCGTGGTACGCCCAGGGCTACTTCGTCTACGACTCGAAAAAAGCGGGCGGCCTGACGGTCTCCCATCTGCGGGTTAGCGAGCAGCCGATTCGCTCCGCCTACCTGATCGCCCAGGCGGATTTTGTTGGCTGTCACCAGCTACAGTTTATCGATAAGTACCAGATGGCCGAGCGCCTGAAACCCGGCGGTATCTTCCTGCTCAATACGCCCTACAGCGCCGACGAGGTGTGGGCGCGGCTGCCGCAGGAGGTGCAGGCGGTGCTGAACCAGAAGCAGGCCCGCTTCTATATTATCAATGCGGCGAAGATTGCCCGCGAGTGCGGACTGGCGGCACGGATCAACACCGTCATGCAGATGGCGTTTTTCCATCTGACGCAGATCTTACCCGGCGATACCGCGCTGGCAGCATTGCAGGGGGCCATTGCCAAAAGCTACAGCAGCAAAGGCCAGGAGCTGGTCGAGCGTAACTGGCAGGCGCTGGCCCTGGCTCGCGAATCGCTGTTTGAGGTCCCGCTGGAGCCGGTGAATGCCGCCAGCCCGTATCGCCCGCCGGTAGTCAGCGACGCCGCGCCGGACTTTGTGAAAACCGTCACCGCCGCAATGCTGGCCGGGCTGGGCGATGCGCTGCCGGTCTCTGCCCTGCCGCCGGACGGCACCTGGCCGATGGGCACCACCCGCTGGGAAAAGCGCAATATTGCCGAAGCGATCCCTATCTGGAAGCCGGAGATCTGTACCCAGTGCAACCACTGCGTCGCCGCCTGCCCGCACTCCGCTATTCGCGCGAAAGTGGTCTCCCCTGAGGCGCTGGAGAACGCCCCGGCGTCGCTGCAGTCGCTGGACGTTAAATCCCGCGATATGCGTGGCCAGAAGTATGTCTTACAGGTCGCGCCGGAGGACTGCACCGGCTGTAACCTCTGCGTAGAGGTGTGCCCGGCTAAAGATCGCCAGAACCCGGAGATCAAGGCCATCAATATGATGTCGCGCCTTGAGCATGTGGAGGAGGAAAAAGTTAACTATGACTTCTTCCTCGACCTGCCGGAGATCGACCGCAGCAAGCTGGAACGTATCGACATTCGCACCTCGCAGCTGATCACCCCGCTGTTTGAGTACTCCGGGGCCTGCTCCGGCTGCGGCGAAACGCCTTATATCAAGCTACTAACCCAGCTCTACGGCGACCGGATGCTGATCGCCAACGCCACCGGCTGCTCCTCAATTTACGGCGGCAACCTGCCCTCTACCCCCTACACCACCGATGCCCACGGGCGCGGTCCGGCGTGGGCTAATTCGCTGTTTGAGGATAACGCCGAGTTCGGGCTGGGCTTCCGTCTTACCGTTGACCAGCATCGCCAGCGGGTGATGCGCCTGCTAGAGTCCTTCTCCGAGGCGATCCCGACCGAGCTTAACGCGGCGCTGCATGCGGAGGCGACGCCGGAGGTCCGTCGGGAACAGGTTGCCGCCCTGCGCCAGCACCTCACCGGCGTGGCGGGAGCCGAAGAGCTGCTGACGGATGCCGATGCGCTGGTGGAGAAATCTATCTGGCTGATCGGCGGCGACGGCTGGGCCTACGACATTGGCTTCGGCGGACTGGATCACGTCCTGAGCCTGACGGAGAACGTCAACATTCTGGTGCTGGATACCCAGTGCTACTCCAACACCGGCGGCCAGGCCTCGAAAGCGACGCCGCTCGGGGCGGTGACCAAGTTTGGTGAGCACGGCAAACGCAAGGCGCGTAAGGATCTGGGCGTCAGCATGATGATGTACGGCCATGTTTACGTGGCGCAGATCTCGCTGGGCGCGCAGCTTAACCAGACGGTGAAGGCGATTCAGGAGGCGGAGGCCTATCCGGGCCCATCATTGATTATCGCTTACAGCCCCTGCGAAGAGCACGGCTACGATCTGGCCCTCAGCCACGATCAGATGCGTCAGCTCACGGCAACCGGCTTCTGGCCGCTCTACCGCTTCGATCCGCGTCGCGCCGACGAAGGCAAGCTGCCGCTGGCGCTGGACTCCCGTCCGCCATCAGACGCGCTGGCCGATACGCTGCTGAAGGAGCAGCGCTTCCGTCGGCTTAACGCTCAGCAGCCGGAAGTGGCAGAGCAGCTGTGGAAGGATGCCACCGCCGATCTGCAAAAACGCTATGACTTCCTGGCGCAGCTGGCAGGAAAAGCGGAGAAGAGCGAGGCGGAATAAGACCCTGTTTTTGCCCGGCATTGCCGGGCAAAACGTGTAATAATCTCTCCTGTGTCGAGCTGCCCAGGAGTCCCGCCATGCGCCATCAACCTGTCGTATCATCACGCATCGCCTCCGTGGGCTATGACGAATCCTCCTGCACGCTGGAAATTTTATTCCACGACCGGAGCTGTTATCAGTACCACGGCGTGCCGCTGCGGATATTCACCGTGTTTTTGACCGTGGTGTCGAAAGGCCGTTTTTATGACGGCGTGGTAAAGGGGAAATTTCCCGAGCGGAGGATAGTGCGTTAAACCAGGCCGCTCCTCTGGCCTGGTGATGATTACTCAATCGTGATCGTGACTGGATCGCTTGATACACTATTATCGAAATTATCCGTTACGTCATATATCAGAGCGTGTTGACCGATAGCCGTAAGATCGTCAGGGATCAGGAAAACGACAGGAAAATCCTGATTAACATCAGCAATGACCGCTGCCGCCCTGCGCATATTTCCCCAGCTAATGCAGACCAGATCGCCCTGCTGAGCACCTATATAAGCAGGAATAGATACTGCCACGCCTCCCACCAGCGCAATATCCGCTGACTGAATAACGTTATTTGTCGCCTGGGGTAAAATCAGATCGGGTAGTGCCATAATTATCTCCTCGGTTAGAAAAGCACCGACAGGATAGGCTTATGAGCGTCTTAAACTGCGCCGTTAATAGTCATTACAGCGTTAAAAAAGCTGTTTCAGCGAAAGGAGGCAAGCGCGGGGCGCATTAGCGTGAAAAATGATTCACTTAGAAGTTTACAATATATAGCTGGAGTATTTGGCTCGCTTTTAAATTAAGCTCAAGTTTACGTTAAGTTCATATGAAATTCTAATGATTGCAACTAGCACGCTACCTTTCTCGAAAACACCCTATTCTTTATTGCGTCAATAAAGCATTTAGCATACTTTTATGTTATACATACCTGATATAACAGTGAGATGTTATCGATACGCAAACACTCCCATCGTAAATACCCGACATTTCGTGGAAAGAAGCATTTGATGAAAAATAAACCAAAGGCTAAAGACGCTGTAGATTCTGGGATCGCTCAATTTCAGGGAGCCTGGAATCAGTTGCAAGGTGATGCCCTGAATACAGCGCTCGCGGAATATGGAAAGGGTATACAGAAATCAATTTCCGTAAAAGGTGGTGGGTTTACTAATCAATCTATTGACGTACAGCAGGGCTTCGCCGCAGAGGCGCATCATGCTGGTTCGTTTAATATTGAGGCGGCGGCAAAAGGAAAAAACAATCATCGAGCGACCCGCGATGTTGGTACGCATAATGACCCTGTCTCTGATATACACGTCATCACTCCTGACGGTGTAACTAAACATCAGGTTAAGTTTTACAAAGATGGGCAGAAGACAGCTGCTGAATTATCCCCCGAAAAATATGATGGTATCGGGAAAATCGTCCCTCAAGATCAGGTCGATGCAGTTAAGTCTTCCGCGAGCAAGCAGGCCAAGCGCAATCAGGAAACGCGCCCCAGCGTAGCGAAAAGCAATCAAGACACAGCTGATAACGCGAAAGGTTCTCTTTCCTCAAGCGATGGTGAAGTTTCCAGCACCGGGCTTAATCGTAAAGGTGAAGGTAGCGCTGAAGAACTTGTCAAAGAGGCAAAGGCCAATGAGAACGGTCCTGAGTATAAAGAAAAGGGGCGTGTTCGAAGTGAGTTCAACGCAATGCAGTACCGTAATGCTGCTAAAGCTGGAGCTATCGGTGGTGCCGTCAGCGAAAGTGCAGGCATTCTGCTGGAAGTACTGCGAAGCGATGAGCCTTTGACTATGGATCAGTGCATGGAAGCCGCTCAACGCGTTGTCATCAGCTCAGTAAAAGGTGCAGGTAACGCACTCTTGATCACCAGCATACAGCATGCAGGCCAGGCGATGCTGGACGCAGCCACGCAACAAGCGAGTAAAACCATTGCCCAATCGCTTGGAAAACAGCTTATCAAAGGCAACGTGGCGGCTGCGGTTGCTCAGATTACAACGCAACTGGCCCAAAATCTCTATAAGTTTTCCACCGGAGAGATCGACAACTTACAGTTTGCATCCTCGACGATCGGGGGGGTAGTTCAAGTCGTAGGTGGCAGCCTGGCCTTCAGCCTGGGTGCCGGGGCTGGGGCATACCTTGGCGCAATTGTACCAGCAGCGATCTCTGGATATGCGATTGGCGGAACCACGCTGGGTGCTCTTGGCGTTATGGCCAGCGGAGCGGTATTTGCAATTGGTTTTGCCCTTGCTGCTGGCGCATACGTCAATCATTTCTCCTTAAAAGGTATAAATATTGCTCATGACGAGTTGAAGTCGGCGATGGAATTACTCAATGGAGGACAAATCGATTTGTCTACCTACGTTGGACAGGTGAGTAAGATGAGTGAGTTGCACTTTAGCCTGAGTGATATTTTACCTTTCAGTGGTGCGATTTCCATCATATCAGAATATGGCGCTCGTAAAGCGCAACTGCAGGCGGTCCAAAGCAATCTCCGTTCTCAGCTCTCCGACTTGCCAAACCAGGAGCGTGAAGTGATGAAAGAACTACTCAGGCAATATGAGAGTGCCATTACGGACATTGAACGTCGCTATCACGAGGCGCGAAATAATATAACCCGTCAGGCGTTCGACCAATTCGGTGCGATGAGCAGGGATCTCAATCAACATTTAGAGCTGCAGTATTTGCTTTATGCCTCCGTGCGCAAGGATTATGTCGCTCAATCAGAATTAATGGATGTTGAACTGCGCAAACAGCAAAATGACCGGATTCGAGCACAATCTTTTGCCATTGAGCTCAGTGAATTGCGGGACAAACTGCAGAGTTCCTGCGAGTCGGATAAAAGCGAACAGTCTATTAAAAATATTATGCAGGAAGCCATCTTTTATCGTATGGAAATGCTTATCCAGCGCAATACGGGTTGGGACCAAGCTTGCGAGTTTCTGGAACTTTATTGAAGGACTGTCACCATGCTTTTCAAAGCTATTGCCCACGCGTGGGCCAACTCCAGATTAAGAAAAGAAGAAGCGCGAACACAGTCCCTGGTCCGCGAACTGGACCGTGCTAAAGAAGCCGCCAGTAAACGCATACAGATGCAGAAAAACAGCTACGCTGACAAAGTTAATTTGTTCCAGAAAAGACGTAATGAGGAGCTTGAAAGCCTCATTGAGTTTATGAACCAGCAGTTGAAAATAACGTCAGATTTTTTACCAGAGCTCAAAAAGTTTCAAACCTTCGTATTTACGTGCGTAGAATCGTGGTTCCAGGTAGACTTCTACCAGCAGAAAATAAACATCGTCCATGAACAAATTCATGCACTTACGTCAACTATGAGCTTACTCAACGAATACATTTCCGAGTTAACAAAGCTATCTCAGCGACAGGGGCGACATACTTGGCGTGAGCTCACCGCGCAACGTAGATTAACTATTACATCTGATTTCATTGAGAAAACCAACAGTCAAATCTCTCGTGCTTCCAAAACACATCTCGATGAATTTAAAAACGAACTCAATCGACTACGTAGCCAGCATGATGCTCTTTATAAAGAAGTTAGAGGGCTACATGCGGAGCGCTCTGAACTGATCAAACTCAAGAAGGCAGCCCATGAGCAACACGTCATCAATAAAAACATTTTGGCTGAAAGGTATGATAATTGTGCCGAGCACTGGAAGTACATAGCCAAGAGGTTTGAAGCTTACTACGCTTTTAAGGATAGTGAACTCCCCTACGTCAATGAATGGCTTGCTCCTCTCAGCGAAGGGGGAACATTACCGGAAATCATTCAGGTATTGAGCACTGCGAATGAGCGAGTAAGGAGTGCATCTGAGCTGTTTAAACAAATCAATGACGAATATCAACCCTATAAGCAACGGGTGAAATATGCTCATGATAATAATGAGTACCCAAGCTCATTTGATAATGACAAAGCGCAAAAAAATCGTCTGGCGCCGCAGGTTTCTGCCGCCTTTAAGGACAAGAAAGCTATGATAGATGCACGTTCATTCCTGTATAACCGCCGTGATGAACTTCGAGGCTATATCACTCGTATCAAACCCTTACATCCTGATACTGTTATTGATGCTTTGAGCGAAATGCTCAGTACCGATCGTGATTTTAATGCGTGGCAGGCGTTTGGTATCAGTACCAGTAAGCTAAAGCGGGAACATTGGGAAAAGAAACAAAATAGGAGAGATAATGCCATCGCAAATTGAACTTCAGTTCTACTGGAGACGACAGGATATTAAAGAGGCTATCTTTGCTGTCACTAAAGCCGTCGAGGCGGGTTATGATACCAAAGACCGTTTACTGCAGGCCTTGCCCCAATTCTCCTTGAATAGAATAGCGATGGCCATTGACAGCCTGATTTCAGCCGGCATGGCAGAAAATAACCTGGGAGTACTCACAATCCATCCTGATATGAATATTGTTTTTGAATTATTCAAAACAAAGCTCGTACTTCCTGTGAGTAGTGAGCACCGCAAGATCCCGGAATTGCGCCGATTAATTATCAGTAAACTAGGCTGCAAAAATCCCGCAGGGGTCGAAGCACTTTTGCATATACAAATTCCAGGAGGTTAAATGAATTTACGTCATTCGAATGCAGATTATGAATTCAATGCGGCTACTGATTTTATCGACCACATTGATCACTGGCTGGAATATCTCTCTGAGCTACTCATCAATGCGGACAAAGCAACCAAGCCTAAACTTGAACGCCAAATATGCTACTTGTTGGGTTTTCGCGCCGGTACGAATTGTAATATCAACCATAACCATCTGCTGCAGTACTATTATAGCAACCCGGCGAATGGCGATGCTGATTCCAGTCCTTTACCTCTTGAAAATGATAGTAAAACGCTCAGGAAATCATATGAAAAAACAACACCAGAATTACAGTTAAAGATTGATGAGTTTATTTCCGAATTTAGGGCACGGGAAGTCTCTTCCTCTATGTCCGTTTACCCGATGGAGCCTATACAGGAAAAATATCACCCTGAAGACCCTACCTTCCGCTTAATTCTTAAGGCATTGGCCTGTGACGATCTTTTCTTTATTCAGGGGCCCCCCGGAACCGGTAAGACAACGGCTATAGTCGAAATCATTTTGCAGGTGGTGAAAGCCAAACCGAATGCTCGGATCCTCATCAGCTCAGAAACTCATGTGGCCGTTGATAACGCTTTGGATCGCCTGGCTATGGAATCATCGTCTGAACTCCGGGCATCTATTCTGCGCTATCCTGATTTCGTAATTAGTGAGTTTGAGTGTGAACATACGCAACAGGCGGCTGCACTGACGCGGGCTGACGCACTCTGGCACAAGGCTTATCAAGCCGCTCCAGAGTTAACAATGCAGCTATGGGAGCAAATGGACACCTCACGAAAAAATGACAACGGGTCGCTGTCTCTTGCGCGCTGGCAGGCACGTTATCTGGCGGAGATGCATCAGGTAGTGGGGGTTACTTGCAATCAAATCGACCATCTGATGGATAGCGAAACTCAAATGTTTGATTTAGTTATCGTAGATGAATGCTCAAAAGCCACCATGCCCGAGTGGCTGATGGCGATGAGTGTCGCCAGAAAATGTATCCTTGTCGGCGATCACAAACAATTACCTCCCACGTTTTGCGTGGAAGAGTCAGATTTGCTTGAAAAAATGGATGATCATAAGGAGCGCTTAATCCGAAATGGCGTGATTGAACGTCTATTCGACAATCTGCCTGCAGAACTGAAAGGAACGCTGGGTAAACAGTTTCGTATGCTTCCCAATATAGGTCAGTTCATCTCCCATCACTTTTATAATGGAATGCTGCAACATCATCGTACAAAAACGGATCACGATTTTCAGCACTTCGGCTGGTTCACCTATAAAAGCAATGGCATAAGAGTACCGGCTCAGTTGGGTAAAGAGAAGAAAATACTCATCAACGAAATTGAGATCCAAATAATCATGGACCGTCTCGCGGATATCGATAGACGTCTCAAACGAGCTCAGCTCAGACGTAAGATCAGCGTAGCCCTTATTACCCCATATCGTGCCCAATGCCGGGCTCTGCGGAACGCGCTGAAAGCGAGAAACTACAGTGAAACGATAAGCGTGGAAGTTGATACGGTAGATGCTTTTCAGGGGCGACAGGCAGATATTGTATTCTTTTCATTTGTCAGGAACATTGGACCTGCAACCTTCTATGCTGACGATCGCCGTATGAACGTGGCTATATCACGTGCCCGCGATGCGGTTTATCTGGTAGGAAATATTGACTATATCGCCAGCAAAAAGTTACCTATACTCAATGCATTAATCAAACTGCCCGTCCTTGAGGAAAGTTTTTCTAATTGCGCGGAAGCGCCTGGAGGTATTTGTTCACGAATGACCAACATTTACAATCGGCAGATCTGACCATCGTGTGGTGTAGCGCGGCGAGAGCATTTCGCGCTTCATCTGCCACGCCTGCTGGATCCCCTGCCCGGCAAAATAGAGCGTCCCCTGCCCGCGTTTTTTGTTCAGCTCGTCCAGCACCGCCATCAGCGCCTCGCTGCCGGGACGCGGTGCGTTGGCGTCAAAAAGATCGAGCTGCGCCACCCCCTGGCTGTAGAAATCCCCGAGCATGACGCCCGCCTTCTGATAGCGATGCCCCTCGCGCCAGATAGTGTCCAGACAGCGTGTCGCGGCATGGATAATATCCCGGCTGTCCTGGGTGGGCGTCAGCAGCTTTACCATCGCGCTGTTACCGTAGTAAGGCTCTCCTGGAGCAAAGGGTGAGGTTTTCACAAAGGCTGAGATGAAGCGGCAGTATTGATGCTGGCCGCGCAGCCTGGCCGCCGCCCGCGAGGCGTAGGTGCAGACGGCCTGCCTGACCGACTCATAGTCCGCGGTACGCTCGCCAAAGCTGCGGCTGCAAACAATCTCCTGCTTCGCGGGAACAAACTCATCGAACGCCAGGCAGGACTCGCCCCGCAGCTCGCGCACCGTGCGCTCCATCACCACGCTGAACTGTTTTCTGATAAAATGAATATCGCTATCGGCAAGCTGAAGCACGGTTTTGATCCCCAGTGCATCCAGCGCTTTCGCGAGGCGTCGCCCAATGCCCCATACTTCCTCGACCGGGAGCTTCGCCATCAGCCGCCGCTGGCGATCGACGTTAGAGAGCTCCACCACGCCGCCCAGCTGCGGCCAGCGCTTGGCAGCATAGTTAGCCAGCTTGGCCAGCGTCTTGGTCTGCGCAATCCCCACCCCGACTCTCAGATGGGTATCACGCCACAGCGTGTTACGAATCTCCTGGCCAAACTCCTCCAGCACGCGGCAGTTACGCACCCCGGCGAGATCGCAGAACGCTTCGTCAATGGAGTAGATGTCTACGCGCGGGCAGAGCATCTCTAATGTGCCCATGACGCGGCGGCTCATGTCGGCGTACAGCTCATAGTTGCTGCTAAAGCAGGTGACGCGGTGGGCGCGAAATAGATCGCGCTGCTTGAAGAACGGCGCGCCCATAGTAATGCCCAGCTTTTTCGCTTCGGCGCTGAGGGCGATCACGCAGCCGTCATTATTGCTGAGCACCACCACGGGCTTGCCTTGCAGATCGGGCCTGAAGACCGTTTCACAGCTGGCATAGAATGAGTTCACATCCACCAGGGCGAACATGATTCAGCACGTGAATTTAATTATGTGCGTGACGACACCGAAGATTTCGAGCGCTTCTTCACTGCCGATGCGGATGGGCGTATAGCGGGGATTGCGGGGATTAAGCTGGACAACGGGGCGAAGCTGAAGCTCTTTAACGGTAAATTCGCCGTCAACGGCGGCGATAACAATATCGCCATGGGCGGCAGTACGGGCGCTATCGACCACCAGCAGGTCGCCATCGTTGATGCCGCCATCGATCATCGAGTCCCCCGCCGCCTTAACGAAATAGGTCGCGTTGGGGTGGTGGATCATTAATTCGTTTAAGTCGAGACTCTGTTCCACATAGTCCTGCGCCGGTGAGGGAAAACCGCACGGCACCAGATCGCCAAAGAGAGGAAACGCGAGAATTTCGCGCAGCTCAGCGGGCTTATAAAATGTTAAACTCACGGACGTCACCTTATTATAATAAGTTACTGTGTATTTATACAGTAGATTTATATGATGTCGTGATCAAGTGGCATACGTAAAAGCTTCTCGTCGCTTATCTAATTATCAATAATAAAAAGCAATATTTATCAACGCCTTAACGCGTATGTAAATTTTTCTCCTTAAAATTTAATCGCTTACTTATTAGACTCCGCCACCCTGCCTCCCTGGCAAGGGTCTGTACGGTATCAGTCAAGCGCACAGAACAGCAGTCGATCATAGATTACTCTTTATTTGTCAATACTTTAATCAATCTCACCCATTCTTCCTATTTTCAAGATGATAATGAGAATTATTGTGTTACTATCCGGTTATTATTTGGTAAACGTGAGTTGTATGTCTCTGTTATATAAGACAACAAAATCGTTATATGCTTTCTTAATAACCAGTTTAGATACATGCATACACGTTGATGGCAAGGACTACTCATGGATCCTATTGTTTATGTAGTAGATGATGATAATTCGGTAAGGCAATCTCTGGTCAGGTTGTTAATGGCAGAGGATTATCGGGTTGCAGACTTTCCCTCAGCGAAAGCCTTTCTCTCTCATGCGTTCCGGCCGGAGCCAGGCTGTCTTATCCTCGATATGAACATGCCGGATGCCGACGGTTTTGACGTCACCGAATCGCTGACCAAGCTTGGCTATCTTATTCCCGTCATCTTTCTTACCGGGTTCGGCACCATTCCGCTGTCCGTGAAGGCGATGAAGGCCGGGGCCTATGAGTTTATGACCAAGCCCGCCGTCCCAGGGTTGCTGCTCAAGGCCGTGGCGGATGCGCTGGCGCTGGCGGAAAAAAACATGGGTGCGTCGCAGGAGATCCAGACGCTGACCAGCCGCTATGAGTCGCTGACCCCACGGGAGAAAGAGGTGTTCCAGTTAGCCATTGGCGGCCTGCTGAACAAGCAGATCGCTACCGCCATGGGCGTCAGTGAGATCACCGCCAAAGTGCATAAAAAACGGGTAATGGAAAAGATGGAAGTGCGCTCGCTGGCGGATCTGGTCCGCTGCGCGGAGCGTCTCAATATCGTGAAATCGCAAAGCCGCTAGCCATTGTGCTGCGGCCTTTTGTTAACGTTAAAGCCTCCTGGAGAAACCGATGACCCATCATCCCGCTACTGAGTCTCGTACGCAGCTTAAGACCCTCTCATCCGCCCTGAGAAAAGTGCATAAAACGCTGGTCGATCTGGAAACCAAACGTTTTGGCGATCCTGGCAACGCGTTTGAGCACCTGCAGCTGTTGACCAGTCACCCGCAGTTTGCCTGGCTACGGCAGATCTCCGAGGTGCTGGTCGAGATTGACGAGCGTTTGGACGATAAAGAGCAGCCGGTAGATGACGCGGCGGTGCAGAGCGTGCGTAAAACGCTCGCCAGCCTGCTGGGCGCGGAAAACAGCAGTGAGTTTCGGCAGAAATATCTCGATGCCCTTCAGGAGTCGACCGAGGTCGCGATGGCGCATGGCGAACTGCGTAACCGCTTATCGCAGCTCGCCCCCTCCTCCTGACGGCTATTCGCCCTGCCCGTCATGCACTGGCAGGGTAAACCAGAATCGGCTGCCGTGACGCTCGCCTGAGGCCGCTTGCAGCCGTCCCGCATGGCGTTCAATAATACTCTGGCTGATGCTCAGCCCCATCCCCATCCCCTGCTCTTTAGTGGTGTAGAAGGAGTCAAACAGCCGCGCCTGCACCTCTCCGCTCAGGCCAATTCCGGTATCGGTAACGTCAAGGCGGATGATACCCGGCTCCGGGTTCTGCGAGCTTACGGTCAGGGTCAGCTGGCGGTCATGCACCCCGGCCATGGCATCAATCGCATTGACGATGAGGTTGAGCAGCACCTGCTGGATTTGTACGCTGTCGCCGAAGATAAACGCATCCTGGGCCTTCAGCTGGTAGTGGAGCGCGATTTGCTGCCGCTCCAGCTCGCTGCGTGAGAGCGCCACAATGTGATGGACAAGATGATGCAGATTCACCCGCGAGCGGCTTGAGGTCTGATTGCGCGTCAGCGCCTGTAATCCGCGAATGATATTCCCGGCGCGCTCACCCTCGCTGATGATCTCCTCAAGGCTGGTGCGTGCATGGCTGAGCATGGCTGGCTCACGGCTGATCCAGCGCAGGCTGGCACCCGCATTGGCCACGATCGACATCAGCGGCTGGTTTATCTCATGGGCGATAGAGGCCGTCAGCTGGCCGACCGTGGTCGCGCGGGAGACGCGGGCAAGATCGGCCTGCGCCACGCGAACGGCATCCTCCGACTGGCGGCGGGCGGTAATATCCGTGATCACGCCGAAATACTCCGCAACGCTGGGCTCATCCCCCACCGGGTTGCCCACCCCCAGAATGTAGCGGCACTCGCCGTCCGGGCGGAACACTCGGAACTCGGCGCGCATTGAGACACCGTTACGTACGCTTTCGGTGACCAGCCCGCTGATGCGCTGATAATCCTCCGGATTCACCAGCGTCAGGAAATCCGCCATAGAGAGAGTGCGCTGTCGGTCCGGCAGACCGAGGATCCGCGCATATTCATCAGAGACAAACATCAGGTCCTGATCGATATCCCAGCGCCAGGTGCCGGTGTTGCTGATGCGCTCCCCGAGCATCAGGGAGGTCTGGCTGGCGCGCAGCTCTTTCTCGACCCGCCGCCGCTGGACGTTCTCCTCCAGCAGTTCGGCGTACAGGCGCGCCGTTTCCAGCGATACCGCCGCCTGTGCCGCCAGCATCCTGACGATGCGCGAATGCTCGGCGGTGAAGATCTCCGGCATGACGCGGTTTTCCAGATAGAGCACGCCGACCATTTTGGCCTGTTTATACATTGGAACGCACATCACCGCCGCGCCGGAGGTGACCAGATAGGCGTCCTGGCTGAACGGACTGAAGATCTCCGGCTTGCCGGTGCGGATCTCCTGCCCGGTGCGCATCACCGCCGAGAGAATCGACAGCGGCATATCGGTTGCAGAAGGCCGCTCTTTAACCAGCCGCACCTTCACGCCGTCCGAGGAGGTCTCCGCGCAGGCCTGCGTTTCCAGCACGTTGTTATCAAGAATGCGAATAAGCAGACCGCGCTGGGCACCTGCCCGCTCAAGCAGCAGGGTCATCAGCGTCTGCATTAACCGGTCGAGGTCGATCTCCTCCGTCATGGCACGAACTGCTCTAAGTACGCTCTCCAGATCGTGAATGACCTCATTCTGTGCAAAAGCGATGGTGTCGTAGGGTGTGCTCTGTCCGGATGGCGAGAGGTGCGGATAGTGGCGTTCAAGCTGGCGCAGCTTCGCCATCGCCCCCCACCGCCGCCAGGCAGAAAATGCCCCGCGGAAATAGGCTTCGGAGGCCACCTGAAAACCCGCCGCTTTGGCAAAGCCGCCGGCCAGCTCGCAGGCCAGGCCATGAATGTGATGAAACTCCGCGTCGCCCGAGAGCTTAATCGCCCGCTCATACTGGGCGATGGCGACGTCGTTTTTCTGCTCCAGGCGCGCCAGCTCTGCCCCTATCAACGCCTCTTTATCGGCAAAGGTCGCCGGATTGTGGCGCGCCCACAGTAGGATCTGACCGTGATGGCCTCGTACCTTTTCCCGCTGTGCGGCGGTCGCGGTCTCCGGCGTCAGGGAGAGCGTCAGCGAAAGCGCGCTGTAAAAATGGTAATCGAGCAGATGGATATACCCCGGCACGCTGTCGACTACCGGCGCGGCCCTCGCCAGGCAGCGGGACGCCTCTGCGTACTCCCCCGCCATAAAATGCGCCATGCCGCGATAGAGCCAGAACCAGAACAGCGTCAGAGGAATGTGCTGATGGCCGCGTGCGGCCTCGTCGGCGATCAGCGACTCAGGGAAAACGTCCGCGCCGGTAAAGCTTCCCGACGCGTTGCGCAGGTGATTAACGTACAGCCGCTGGAGGAGCAGCAGGATCTCGACATCCGGGAAGCGCAGCTTGCGAATAAAGCCCAGGCCGCGCTCAATGGTGGTCAGCACGCCGTCCAGATGGTCGCCGCGGGTGAGAAAATTCATGGTCTGATGGCGAATGATAAAACAGGCGGCGGTGAGATCGCCGTGGTCGACCGAGGCCGTAAAGCAGGTTTTGGCGCTCTCGATTGCCGATCCGATCGGCTTCACCCAGGAGGTTGCAAGGTCAACCGCCAGCAGCGTGCGCCCCTTAAAATTGTTAAAGCCGTGCTGCATCACCAGCTCATGCGCGAGCTGGCTCCAGATATAGCCGTTTTTATACTCGTTGTAGCGGCGGCCAATCAGCACGCCATACCAGGCAAACGCCGTCGTTGAGGCACCGCATAATCCCCGATCCAGCGTCATGTGGATGATTTTGCAGAGCAGTAAAAAGTGCAGCCGCGGACAGGCGAAGGCGGCAAACATGCTGGCGCTGATCATCAGGCTCATGATCGCCTCCGCCTCCCGATCTTCCGTCAGCGCAAGCGTCTGGAAGGCGGCGAGCGGATCGCCGCCAACCCGGGATTCTATCGACCGCCACGCCTCGTCGCAGTCGCGGGCATTGGGGTGGCGACTGAGGTCGACGCCAAAGGCGGCAAGGCTGGACAGGGCCGTCTCCAGCGCCAGTGGCATATCAGACTGGCGCATATAGATCTCCGCCATCATGCAGGCGGCCACCGCTTTTTGCTGCGGGCGCGAGGCGTGCATCAACCCCTGGCAGAGCGCCAGCGCAGATGGGAGATTGCCCTGCAAAAACTCACACTCCGCCTCGTCGAAATCGAGCTGGAAATCCTCATCCGCCTCTTTGCGCAGCGCCTGCTCTTTTAACAGCTTCGCCGTCCGCAGATAGCGTACGGCAGAGGCGTAATCGCCGGTGTTTTTGGCCCGCTGTGCGGCGAGACGGCAGATCGTGCGGTAGCTGTCCCGCTCCGGCGAAAAGCGAATGACGTTAATGGCCGAGGTAATATGGTGAACCGCCAGAAACAGCCGATCGCTGCTGTCGCTCTGGCCCGCCGCGGCGGTGAACAGGCGTGCCGCAGAGACATTAAGCTGGCTGATTTCGTCAGGTTTAAGCAGCGCCCGCGCCGCCTTGTGTACCCGGTCGTGAGTAAAGGTATATTCATCGCCTGCAAGATTAATCAGCCGGGCGGAAATGGCGGGTTGCAGCTGCTCATGAAGGTGTTCCGGGGCGATCTCCTGCATCTGGCTCAGCAATGCAGGCTTGCCCGTTCCCCCCACGCAGGCGAGGCAGCCCAGCAGCCTGCGGGCCTGCTGGGGCATCTCTGCCAGCTGCAGCAGCACCAGGCTTGCCACGTTTTCGGTGTAGTTTCGCGCCCGAATAGCCGGCAGATCGTAATACCACTTCCCCTGCTTTTTGTTATGGCTGATAAGCCCGTCTTTAACGATGCGCTGGAAAAATTCATGGGTAAACAACGGATTGCCGCCGGTTTTTTCATGAATTAGCGTTGCCAGCTCGTGTAAACCCGCCGTCCGGGTCTGAAAAATCTCCGCCAGCCAGCGCGACACGGCTTTCACGCTCAGCGGCTCCGGCCGGATATCGACCAGATGACGCGCGTCGGCGCGCAGCGTTTTTAGCAGTGGTTGCCCGCTGCCGTCGGGAAAGGCGTCGGTATCAGAGTGGGCGACCACCATAAGCAGCGGTAGCGCGCCGCTGGCGCTGGTCAGGTACTCCAGAAGCTGCAGGCTGGCCTGGTCTATCCAGTGAATATCATCAATCAACAACACCAGCGGGCACTCCGCCGTGGCGAATGCCTCCACCAGCCGGGAAGCCATCTGGTTAAAACGTGCCCGGGCATCGGTGGAGCCCAGATCGCCCACGGTGAGCGCGCGGTTGTCCAGCAGCAGGCCCAGCTCCGGCACCAGCTTGACGGCCAGCACCGCGTAGCTGCCCAGCGCCCGGGTCAGCCGCCGCTTCCAGTGCGCGACGTCGTCTGCGCCCAGTCCCAGCAGGTAGAGCGTTAAAGAGCGAAAGGCCGAGGCGATAACGGTATAGGGCACCACCGCCGAATACTGGTCGGCTTTGCTGACCGCAAGCAGCACCGGTCGATTCTGGAGCGTTTTCAGGGCCGAGGCGATAAGCGATGACTTGCCGCTGCCGAGCGGCCCGCTAATCACTACCAGCGAATGGCTACCGCTCTCCATAACCTGGTCGAACGCCGTCAGCAGCTGTTGCTGCTGAGGATGGGCCAGGTAGAGGTTATCCGGCAAAAAGCGTGCGGGCAGGCGATCCTGCAAGCCAGGGGTAAACGGCGCGATATCACCCTCTTCTGTCAGGTTCGCCTGGCAGCGGCGCAGATCGGCGACCAGCCCTTCCACCGTCTGGTATCGATTCGCCGGGGATTTCTCCAGCAGTCGCAGTACGATTGCCGAGAGCATTCCCGGCACAGAGGTGCGAACCTGGTGCAGGGGCCGGGGAGCGGAGGCGATATGGTGATGCGCCCACTCCGCCTGCCCGCCTTCACTCAGATCAAAGGGCAGCGCGCCGGTCAGTAGCTCATAGAGCACGATGCCCAGACTGTAGAGATCGCTGCGGCTGTCTACCTTATCGCGGGTGCGGGCGGTGTGTTCCGGCGACATATAGGCCAGGGTACCGCCCGATACCGTCAGACTCGCCTGGCTGGCGGCCTCTGACGAGCCGGTGGTCAATCCGAATCCGGCCAGCCGGTAGGCGCCACCGGGATCGATAAAAAAGTTGCCGGGTTTGATATCGCAGTGAACCAGCCCCTGGGCATGCATCTGCCGCAGCGGCGTGCAGAGGCTTAACGCCATTGCCAGAAAGTCAGCGATATTGCTTACCCGCAGGCGGGTGGATTGCGCCAGCGTTCTGAAGGGAAACGGCGCATAGACCAGGGCATAGCGACCGTGGTGGCTGGTGGAGCTTATCGGCCTTACCGCCCAGATGCCGGAAAGCTGCATCCGCAGGGCGAACTCATTTTTGAGCAGCCGGGTCGCCTGAAACTCTGCCTCATCGCTGGCGGCGCTGGCCAGAATAAAGCTCTCGCCCGAATGCAGCGGATGGCACAGCGTCCAGGCGATGCAGCCCTCCTGGGCCAGCGGCGTGAAGATAATGTCGTCGGTTAAGGTAAAAACGTCCCCATTCATCAGCTGTCCGGCGGCAGAGAGTTTCTCGCTCATCGGCGCTCCTCGCGTAAAGAGAGTTCACGGCGGATATGTTCCAGCAGCGTATCAATATTGATGGGCTTACGTAAACGCGTCACGGCGTCCGACCCTGTGAAAGTCCACTGGCTGTTTTCATCTTCATGTCCGGAGATAAAGATAACCGGCGGCGGGTCGGGTTGCGACACTACCGAAGCATAAAGCGCCAGGCCGCTCATTCCCTTGAGTTTGACGTCGAGGATCAACAGATCGGCGCTTGCCAGCGCCGTGTCGTCACTGAGAAATGCCTCTGCGGATTCGAAGGCGCAGGTATCATACCCCTCCGACAGCAGTAAATTGCTTAACCCGCTGCGAACGGAACGTTCATCGTCAACAATGACAATGCGCGGAGAGAACGCCATGCCGTGATCCTCTGACTAAGCTCACGCGAAGGTGAGTGGCGCTCCCTACGGTAGGTTTTTGCCTTCGGGGGGAGGTGTGCCGCTGATTTTGGGCACGCATTCATGACGAAACCATGCCAGGGTGACCGGCTGACGGCGTAGTAGACGTCGGCATACCGGAATAAGCTGTTCCCCCACCAGCATCCCGAACAGCCCCAGCAGGGCGATGACCGGTGGTGCAGGCGAGTGAACCTGTAATGCGCCATAGATGACGCCAGCCAGAAGGCCGGTCGCCAGCGAAACAACGTATGATTTCAACATATTTAGCCTGCCCAGGTAAAGACGTTGACAAGCTGCTCGCCTGCCAGCATGCCCAGCAGACCGACCAGCGCGATGGCGGGCGGTGCAGGCGAGCGTACCTTCAGCAAGGCGTAAACCAGACCAATCAGCACACCTGCGCCAAGGGAAATAAACTCTGCATTCATAGCAGCTCCCGTCATGGAAATATAAAAACGGGCCGGAACACACCTCCGGCCCGCATCGGCGTTATTTGTTGGCCGGAACCGGTGCCAGGGTGCGATGCGTGCCCTTCGCGCGGGCCGGTGCTTTGTGCACCATGGTGTAAGCGTAATCAACGCCCATCCCGTAGGCGCCGGAGTGCTCTTTCACGATATCCATCACCGCGTTGTAGGTCTCTTTGTGCGCCCAGTCGCGCTGCCACTCCAGCAGAACCTGCTGCCAGGTCACCGGGATCACGCCCGCCTGGATCATGCGCTGCATGGCGTAGTCGTGCGCCTCTTTGGAGGTGCCGCCGGAGGCGTCAGCCACCATATAAATTTCGTATCCCCCTTCCAGCATGGCGCACAGCGCGAAGGTGTTGTTGCACACTTCAGTCCACAGACCCGATACCACCACTTTCTTCTTGCCGTTTTTCGCCAGCGCGTCACGCACTTTCTGGTCGTCCCAGGAGTTCATGGAGGTACGCTCAAGAATGTCGTTCTCCGGGAAGACGTCCAGCAGCTCCGGGAAGGTATTGCCAGAGAAGCTTTCGGTTTCAACGGTGGTGATCGTGGTAGGAATGTTGAAGACTTTAGCCGCTTTTGCCAGGCCAACCACGTTGTTCTTCAGTACCTGACGGTCGATAGACTGCACGCCGAACGCCATCTGCGGCTGCTGATCGATAAAGATAATCTGGCAATTTTCCGGAGTCAGTACTTCAAGCTTAGAGTTGGTCATGTGAGTTCCCATTGTCGTTTAAGTTGAAACAGCTTGTTCTTGAAACTGATTGTTATCGACACGGATAGTAGAACCCCTGAACCGGCATAACTATTATCTCTGTGTATAACTATACGTTCGTATAGGTATACCTTCGTATAACTAGACGCCCGATCCCCCTGCTGAAGATAATCCCACCACTTTTATAGTCCGGCGCATCACGTTTCGGACGCTTCAGCAGGAGAACCCAATGGTCTCGCTCGGCAAGGCAGAACTCATTTTACTCAACGGTAAATTTCATACGGTGGACAGGGAAAACCCGGTCGCCGATGCGGTGGCTATCCGCGACGGCAAGTTTCTGGAGGTCGGCACGGCGGCAGAGGTGATGCAGCACCAGGCGGAAGGCACCCGCGTCATCGACCTGAAAGGCAGCACCGCGATCCCAGGCCTGAACGACTCTCACCTGCACCTGATCCGCGGCGGTCTGAACTACAACCTCGAGCTGCGCTGGGAAGGCGTGCCGTCGCTGGCGGACGCGCTGCGTATGCTCAAAGAGCAAGCGCTGCGTACCCCCTCTCCACAGTGGGTACGGGTGGTCGGCGGCTGGTCGGAGTTTCAGTTTGCCGAACGTCGGATGCCTACGCTGGATGAGATCAACGAGGCCGCGCCGGATACGCCGGTATTTATTCTTCACCTCTATGACCGCGCCCTGCTCAACCGCGCCGCGCTGAAGGTGGTGGGCTATACCAAAGATACCCCGAACCCGCCGGGCGGCGAGATCCAGCGCGACAGCAACGGCAACCCGACCGGGATGCTGATTGCCCGCCCGAACGCCATGATCCTCTACGCCACGCTGGCGAAAGGGCCTAAGCTGCCGCTGGAGCAGCAGGTCAACTCTACCCGCCAGTTTATGCGTGAGCTGAACCGCCTGGGCCTGACCAGCGCCATCGACGCCGGCGGCGGCTTCCAGAACTACCCGGAAGATTATGAGGTGATCGCCGAGCTGCACGCCAAAGAGCAGATGACGATCCGCATCGCCTATAACCTGTTCACCCAGCGTCCCGGCCATGAGCTGGAAGATTTTGAGAAGTGGACCGATATGCTGACGCCGGGCCAGGGCAGCGACTTCTTCCGCCACAACGGCGCAGGCGAGATGCTGGTCTTCTCCGCCGCCGACTTCGAAGATTTCCTCGAACCGCGCCCGGACCTCGCCCCGGGGATGGAAGACGAGCTGGAGCGCGTGGTACGCCATCTGGTTGAGCACCGCTGGCCGTTCCGCCTGCATGCGACCTACAACGAATCCATCAGCCGCATGCTGGACGTCTTTGAGAGGGTCGACCGCGAGATCCCCTTCAACGGCCTGCACTGGTTCTTTGACCATGCCGAAACGGTCACCCAGCACAATATCGACCGTATCAAAGCGCTGGGCGGCGGTATTGCGGTGCAGCACCGTATGGCTTTCCAGGGTGAATATTTCGCCGAGCGGTATGGCATGGAGGCGGTGCGTCACACCCCGCCGGTTGCGAAGATGCTGGAAACCGGCGTGCCGGTAGGTCTGGGTACCGACGCCACCCGCGTCGCCAGCTACAACCCGTGGACCGCGCTCTACTGGCTGGTCTCTGGCCGCACCGTGGGCGGCATGCAGATGTATGACGTCAACGCGCGCCTCGATCGCGACACCGCCCTGATGCTCTGGACCCAGGGCAGCGCCTGGTTCTCCAGCGAGCAGGGTAAAAAAGGTCAGATCAAAGTGGGCCAGCTGGCGGATCTTGCTGTGCTCAGCAAAGACTACTTCCGCGTGCCGGAAGAGGAGATCAAAGGTATCGAATCCGTGCTGACCGTCGTGGATGGCAACATTGTCTACGCCGCAGGGGCCTTTACCTCGGAGGCACCACCGTCGATTCCCGTGATGCCGGAGTGGTCGCCGGTGGTCAACGTGCCAGGCCACTACCGCAGCGCCCCGCCGCAGCAAAACCGCGTGGGCCTGATGCCTGCCGTGCACCACTGCAGCGGCCCATGCGGCGTACACAGCCACCAGCATGACGTGGCCCGCCGCTCCTCGGTTCCGGTTTCAGACGATAACGCCTTCTGGGGCGCGCTCGGCTGCAGCTGCTTCGCCTTCTGATGCCCATGAAAAGCGCATCGGCTTTTTCGCCCCGTATTGATGCGGGGCTGTTCTTCCTGCGCCTCACCGGTAGTCTGCTGCTGCTCTACGTGCACGGCTTGCCGAAGGTGATGCACTTCAGTGAAGAGCTGACGCGGATCGAGGATCCGTTTGGACTGGGCCCGTGGGCCAGCCTCTTACCGGCTATTTTCGCCGAAGTGGTTTGCCCGCTCTTTATCATCTTAGGCGTAAGTAGCCGCCTGGCCTGCCTGCCGATTATCGGCGTGCTGCTGGTAGCGATGCTGGTAGTTCATCCCGGCTGGAGCATGGCAGAGGGCCAGTTTGGCTGGCTGCTGCTGATCGTGTTCACCACGCTGGCGATAACCGGGCCGGGTAACTGGCGGCCTCACGCAAACCGTGCACAGGAGTTCCGCTATGGCGCAGGTAAATGAGATCCACGCGGCAACGGCGCAGGCGGCCTCTGCGGCAGCGCAGCCGACCGGGGCATCGTCCTGGCAACCGCTGCGCAACCGCGTGTTCCGCATGCTGTGGATCGCGACGGTGGTCTCCAACATCGGTTCATGGATGAATGATGTCGGCGTGAACTGGACTATGCTGACGCTGAGCGCGGATCCGCTTTCTGTCGCACTGGTGCAGGCGGCAAGTAGCCTGCCGATGTTTCTCTTCGCCCTGCCCTCGGGGGTGATGGCGGATATCGTCGACCGGCGTAAGTACCTGCTCTTCTCCCAGGTATGGGTCTTTATCGCCGCGGCGGGCCTGACCCTGCTGTCGCTGGCCGGTTACGTGACCCCGACGGTGCTGCTTATCGCCGCCTTTTTGTTGAGCGCGGGCGCGGCGATGAGCTCGCCGCCTTTTCAGGCCATCGTGCCGGATCTGGTGGAGAAAAGTGAGCTGGCTCCGGCTATCGCTCTGAACTCGCTCGGCATCAATATCAGCCGCGCGATTGGCCCGGCGCTGGGCGGGCTGGTGCTGTCGTTTGCCGGTCCGTGGGTGGTCTTCTTGCTCAATGCGCTGTCGGTGCTGGGCGTTGCGTGGGTGCTCTATCGCTGGAAAGCAGAGCCTACTATTCAGCGCCTGCCGCCGGAGCACTTCTTCCCGGCCGTGCGGGCAGGATTACGCTACGTGCATGCCGCGCCGGTGCTTCGCAACGTGCTGGTGCGCACCGTGGCCTTTTTTGTCTTCGGCAGCGCCGCCTGGGCGCTACTGCCGCTGGTGGCGCGACGCGAGCTAGGGCTCGGCCCCGGCGGCTACGGTATTATGCTGGCCTGCATTGGCATCGGGGCGATTTTTGGCGCGGTCCTGCTGCCGGGCCTGCGCAAACGGCTTAATCCGGACCGCCTGATGGTGCTGACCAGCCTCTTTTATGCCGCCGCGATGCTGGCCCTGGCCTTTATCCGCCACTTCTGGCTGCTGAACGCGTTTCTGTTCATCACCGGCTTCGCCTGGATAGCGGTGCTCTCGACGCTCAATATGGGCGCGCAGCGCAGCGCGGCAAAATGGGTTAAGGCGCGAGCGCTGGCGGTCTATCTCACGGTATTTTTCGGCTCCATGACGCTGGGCAGCGCCATCTGGGGGCAGCTGGCGTCGCACTTCACCATCCCCGTTTCGCTTTGCGTGGCAACGGTGGGCATGGTGCTGGCATGCCTGACCGTGCTCCGCTGGCGGCTGGATGAGAATCCCGATCTCAACCTGGATCTGCGCGAAGTTGATAACCTCGCTCGCACGCTGGATGTTTCGCACGAGCGCGGCCCGATCATGGTGATCTACGAGTACCAGATAGAGGCCGAAGATGTTTACGACTTTGTCATCTCTGTTCAGGAGATGCGCCGGGTCCGCCAGCGCGGCGGCGCGCTGAGCTGGTCGGTATATGAGGATATTCAGCGACCAGGCATTTTTCTCGAGACGTTTGTCATTGGCACCTGGATTGAGCATCTGCGTCAGCAGGAGCGCCATACGGCGAACGATCTGCTGATTCAAAGCAAAGTCTATGCTTTTCATCGCGGTGGTGAACTTCCCGAGGTTCGCTACCTGGTAGCGCCCATCAGATAAAGACACAACCCATAACCCGTTATCACTATTGAGGATCAGGTATGAGCACAATCAAAACGCAGGATGGCACGCAGATTTATTACAAAGACTGGGGTTCAGGCAAGCCGGTACTGTTCAGCCACGGCTGGCCGCTGGATGCCGACATGTGGGACAGCCAGCTGAACTTCCTGGCCGAGCGCGGCTATCGCGTTATCGCCTTCGATCGCCGCGGCTTTGGCCGCTCGGATCAGCCGTGGGAAGGCTACAACTACGATACCTTCGCCTCTGACATCAACGACCTTATCACCACGCTCGATCTGCGTGATGTGACCCTGGTCGGTTTCTCGATGGGCGGCGGCGACGTAACGCGCTACATTGGCCGTTACGGCAGCGAACGCGTAAAAGCGCTGGTGCTGCTGGGCGCGGTGACGCCCATCTTCGGCAAAGCTGCAGACTACCCGCAGGGTGTCGATCAGAGCGTGTTTGAGGGTATTCGCGACGGGTTACGTAAAGATCGCGCGCAGTTTATCAGCGATTTCTCTACGCCGTTCTACGGCACCAACGCGGGTCAGAATGTCTCTGAGGGCGTGCTGACGCAGACGCTGAACATCGCCCTGCTCGCCTCGCTGAAAGGGACCATCGACTGCGTGACCGCTTTTGCCGAGACCGATTTCCGCCCGGACGTGGCGAAAGTGGATGTGCCGACGCTGGTGATCCACGGCAGCAACGACCAGGTAGTGCCGTTCGAAACCACCGGTAAAGTCGCAGCGGAAACCATCCGCGGCGCGGAGCTGAAAGTGTATGACAACGCGCCGCACGGCTTTGCCGTCACGCACCAGGATCGGCTCAATAACGACCTGCTAACCTTCCTGCAGTCGCTGTAAGCCGTCGATCAACGGGGGAGCGCTAAGCGCTCCCCCTGCTGCATTGATAGGTTACAGCAATCGTTTTTAATATCTTACCCACCCGCAATTTTTGATCCATACTTAAGTCAAATATGCATATTTCCTTTGAGCTTTTGTTCAACTATAGAGGAGGAAGTCATGCAGTTAGTGAGTGAAAAGTGTGTAGTATCTTCTCAGGATTTTGAATTTCTTGCTTTCAGCTTCGCTCAGATGCGTTCGCAAGGTAGACATCTCTGTACGGAGGCTATCACAGGCAATATGGACGATGATTGTAAGATGTTGTTCCTGCAACGCTACGATCACCATCTTGAGCAGCTACAGGAAAGTTTAGTGACAGTGTAGTCTAATGCCGGGCGGTGGCCGCCGCCCGGCGTTCGCCTTCAGTGCTACAGGCATGGCTACAGGTGAAACAGTACGCCATCCAGCCAGTCCAGAACCCGACGATTAAGCAGCGAACGATTCCGCATTTCACAGTGGCTTCCCGCGCCCTCTGCCGCACTAAAGTGTAAAAGCGTCTTCGGACACGCCAGTTGATTAAAGAAATCCTGCGCACCGCGCGCCAGCGGATCGTTCTCGGCCTGAGTCAGCAGCGTTGGGCAGGCGATTGCCCCGGCGTGCCCATCCATAGTGAACTGCTCCGCAGAGCGTAAATAATCGCCAACGTTATCGACTCCATGCGTCCAGAAACCACGCTGCATAATTTTCCATTTCAGAACCGGATCGTCAGCAATCGCCTGGGTAAGGCGCGCCAGCGTCTGCGCATCAAGATCGCTGAGGTTAGCTACCGCATCAGGCGCGGCACCAAGAGTGACGACAAAATCACGAAACTGTCCGACGATGCTCCACAGCCCTGGATCGGCTATGCAGGCGGCAAGTCGATGCTCTACAGAGGCTGCTCTTGGCGCGAGATAACCGCCCAGGCTTTCGCCGAAAATCGCAATGCGATTGGGGGTAACGTTGGGAAGATGGTACGCAAAGTTAATCACCGCCGTGATGACCGTTTCCCAGTCGGGCCGCAGGGGCAGGTTCTGCTCAAACAGCATCTCGCCCTGCCCTGGTCCGTCGAAAATAAGGCAGTGGTAGCCCCGGCGCGAGGCGGCCACGGCCGAGAAAAAGTAGAGATCCGTGGCGGTAGCATCGTAGCCGTTGTTCAGAATAATGAGCGGCCGCACCTCCTGTTCCATCCCAATCGCGGGAATCAGCCAGGCGGGCATCGATGTCCCCTCAAAGGGAACGCGCATCGGCTCAAGGGGAAAGTTAGACAGCGCCAGTCCGGCGTTAAAGAGATCCCTTTGTCGGTTAAACGCCTCGAGCAGGCGCGGGTCACGCTGCGGCCCATAAAGCGGGCGATACGAGGTGGCATAGAAGGCGCTGGCGCGCAGGAACAGCTCTCGGGCGCTGTTGCGCAATTTGCGGCGCTGACACTGCATCGCCTCTTCCGCCAGCCGCTCCCCGGCAGCCGTCCAGGCGTTATAAAAATCGCTGTCATCCCCGTCGCCTACCGCCTGACCGACGGCGAGGATCTCCCCGAAATCAGCTCCGCCGTAGGGTATGTAGGCCACTGGCCACGTGCCGAACTCGTCATGCATTGGATTTCTGAATGCCAATCCCATATCACCTCCGCATCGCGTTATTAATAGAGACGCCAGAGTAGGTCGATTTTTAGCCAGAAAAAGCGATTGGCCTCGCTAAACGGCGTTTGCAGTGGTAAGCACAAGTAACTATGTGTTCTTATGAATGAAATTTCTTATCGTAAAGGCTGACAGGTATGGAAGTTAACCTGCAAAGAGCAATTGCTCTACGCACGGCAGGCCAGTATGAAGAGAGTCGGGAACTGCTGAGGGCGCTCGCTGCGATCCAGACGTTAAAAGCGGAAGCGCTGCTCAATATCGCCTGGTCATATGACAATGAGGGGCTGGAAGAGCGCGCCGCTGAGTATTATCAGGCTGCGCTAAACGAAGGGCTGGCGGGCGACAATAGGTTTGAAGCACAGCTTGGCCTCGCCTGTACTTTGCGCTGCCTGGGGAAGTACAAGTTAGCAAAACAGGGGTTCGAAGAGATTATCAGAGACTATCCTGACGCCAGCGAAGCGATACCCTTTTATGCTCTGTGCCTGCATAACCTTGGTGAACACGATCGCGCGATGACGTTAATGCTTGAGCTGATGTCAAACCATCCGCCGACGCCGGGTATTCAGCGTTATGCCAGGGCATTAAAATTTTACGCGCAGAATTTGCGAGGGTAAACGGCTATATAGCTACGCATTTTTACTTAAATAGGTTATGCCGGAAAGGTGATGTCACCTTCCCGGCCAAAGTAAATTTCATCGAAAAAAATTGCCATTGGGAATTAAGTAGACATATCTCAAACTACGATATTACTATTATCCCAAAGATACCGACTCTTATTATTGCTCACTGCATTGCCTGATACCTTTAGTTTATTCCTTGGTGTATTGGAGCGATACAGCAAGGTATAATTATTTATCGTGTCAGCAGCAGATGAAGATGTATGAACATATGAAGCAACCAGAATGTTGTTGTTGGTTGTATTGTTCTCACAAAACGATATTGTACTGACGTTATTGTTAGCCCCAGTCTCATACAGAATAGCGGTTTTTCCTGCAGGCATGCCGCTTATTAAGATATTATCCAGCGAGTTGAAACGCGAGTTTAACTGAAACCGAAACGCATTTTGCACATTTGCTGCGGTCATGCCGGTAAAATCGACATTAAAGTCAGACATAAGATTATATTTAGCCTTACCTAAAATGCCACCCATATAACATTTTCTAGCCTGAAAACCTTCAACAATATTATGTTCGCAACCAATATCCCCAGTAGTTTGCTGCCCCATACCAAAGCCATAGACACAGGTCACAGCCTTATTGTGCAGTACTTTATTCCATTGCGCGTTGTTCTTAAGCTCAATCCCAAATAGAGACATATCTGTAGCGGTGCAATCTTGTATGGTACTATAATCACTGTCAACAAGCATCATACCGATACACTCTTTTTTTCTTTTTAATTCTGTTGTGTTGGCCGCTAACCAGTCTGTAAAAGCCTTGGTGGCCTGAGCAACACAATTTTTAAATGTTATGTTGAGAGGTCGTCGTGAAGACGTGTTTTCTGGCATAGCCATAAAACCTGTGCCTACGAAGTCATAGACAGACGAGTTTTCGACTGAGCAATTTTGA
Organism: Pseudescherichia sp.; assembly: GCF_031998825.1. Taxonomy (GTDB): domain Bacteria; phylum Pseudomonadota; class Gammaproteobacteria; order Enterobacterales; family Enterobacteriaceae; genus Pseudescherichia. Next base: position 76,522 of record NZ_DAMACX010000002.1, on the reverse strand, counting down.
CAGGATGAAAATTTAAAGCCATGTTTATAATTACTGCCTGTGGGGGGAAATGTTGTATAAGTACAATCAAGCTCTAAACCTTTTATATGGATGTTGTTGCAATTTGTCCATGTTAAAAAATTACCTGCTGATTTATTTTTCAGAATCGATACGTTAGACCCTCCACCTATGACAGTAAATGGACGATTACCTCCATTTCTGGAATAAGCACTGGTCAAATAGGTTCCCGGCTCTATGATCCCAGTCCCGCCATTAGTAGCAAGATGTTCAAAAAAATTGCTAACTTTCTGGGTGTCATCTGCACGTCCATCACCTACTGCTTGAAAATTAGCTTTCAGACCTACTGTTCCAGAAGTTGTCGTACTCATATACTTACCTCTTATAATATTAAGCTATAAAGTTAAATTTATATTTTTCGGTTCTCAATGCTGTTTATCAAAACAACGCTTTTATTATTATCAAATATGCCCCAGAGGTTTTTTTCATTTATAGTGAATGTGGCGTGAATTTAAGACTCATCGCAACCTGGAAGGGTTTTAATTACGTTTGCTAATTATATTGCGTCGTTTTATTCGCAGCGTATGGCCGAGGGATGTTATAGTGTGGTTTCCCCGAAAGCGATGCGAGGTTTCGTGATGCAAGAAATTGATTTTTATATGGTAGATGCCTTTGCCACCACCACGTTTGCGGGTAACGCCGCCGCAGTATGTCCCCTTACGGAATGGTTGCCCGATGAGACATTACTGAATATGGCGAAACAGCATAATCAGTCAGAAACTGCATTCTTTGTTACCCATGATAATGGCTTTGAGTTGCGCTGGTTTACCACCCAAGGGGAAATAAATTTGTGTGGCCATGCTACCCTTGCCGCAGCACACATCATTTTTGAACATCTTAACTACCCTGGGACGACTATCCATTTTGCTACCCGCTTTGTGGGTCCTCTGACGGTGACACGCAGTAACGACTGGCTGACGCTTGATTTTCCTGCCTGGCAAACAGAGCCGGTTATGCCACTGCCTTTACTGCTGGAGACGTTGGGGATTACGGAGTGCAAAGAGGTGCGCGTGGCGCGTGACTACCTTGTTGTCCTGGAGAATCAACGTCAGGTTGAAGCGGTACGTCCTGACATCAACGCCATGCTGCCTCTCGGAAAAATGGTCTGTATCACCGCGCCGGGCGAAGGAGAGTACGATTTTGTCAGCCGATTCTTCTGCCCGGGAGAAGCCGTCGCGGAAGACCCTGTTACCGGCTCTGCCCATAGCATGCTCATTCCTTACTGGGCGGAAAAACTGAATAAGACCGAAATGCTGGCGCATCAAAGTTCAGCGCGCGGAGGAGACCTACGTTGCCAGCTTGTGGGCGATCGGGTCCATATCGGCGGGCAGGCAGTAACCTATCTGATTGGTAAGGTGCTGTTACGTTAAAACGTGCTGGCATTCGTCGCCGTAATCCGTACCATACGCGACATAGAATGAATGACGACCCGGTCAACCGAGACAGCACACCATGCAAGAGCATCAAGACGTTAACAAGAAAGAGCAGTACAACCTGAACAAACCGCACTGCTCTTTCTAAGCTTATGTTAATTAAGTGAAATGCTTTGCATTCAATTACTTACACCCCTGTACTTACTACACTAAGTTACTTATAACTACCTTTTTTCTGCCCCAAAACCTGTCCCATTTCTTGTTTTTGCCCCAGAAATGCCCCAAGATTCTGATCAATTAGCCCGCACTCTCAGCTGATCTGACTGCCGGGTGGTATAGCGCGATGAAAGCATTTCGCACTTCCTCTGCCAGGTCTGCTGGCTCTCCTGCGCGGAAAAGTACAGCGTGCCCTGCTCTGCTTTTCTGAGCTTGCCCATCTAAGCCATCAGCGAGTCGCTGCCTCCAGGTGCGTTCATAGTCAAAGATGAAAGCCCCCTTCACTTCATAAACACATACAGTTGACCCGAAGGCATCGCTTAATGACCCACAGCAAAGGGTGTCGTTCGTTGTTTTCCCCTACTCTTTCAGGATCCGAACCGGGAGATACCCGCGCATGGGCTGACAGCCTACGTGTCTGCTGCGCTGACACTGTCACGTAGCGTTCCCGGGCGGAACTGATAAATATTCCAGACCCGTGCCGGTTAACCGGTACGGGCTCCCGTACTGTAATACTCTCTGAGGTAACGGATATGACATCCAGAAGACAATTCATACAGCTGTCGGTGACCGGCGCAGTGGCCGCCGCAGCGGCATCCATTCCCTTCACCTCGGCAGCACAGGCTGCCTTAACAGCCGCGACGTCCGGTACCGCCGGCGACGTGTCCGCAGCTTCCGGCCGTGGTCGTATAAAAATCACCCAGGTGCGTAATGCCACGCTCATCGTTAATTATGCCGGCGTTAAGTTCCTGATAGACCCTTATCTGGCGGAAAAAGAAGCTTATCCGGGTTTTGAGGGAACATTAAACAGCCAGCTTCGCAACCCCCGCGTGGCGCTAAAAACACCGATGAACACCATTCTTGACGTGGACGCGGTTATCGTGACCCACACGCATAACGGCAATCCGCAGGGTGACCACTGGGACGAAGCGGCAGTTAAGCTGGTTCCCAGGCATCTGCCTCTCTTTGCCCAGCACGAAGCCGATGCTGCGCGCATCCGGGTGCAGGGCTTTACGGACGTGCGGGTGCTGACACCTGAGTCTTCCTTCAAGGGCGTATCGCTCAGCTGGACACCGGGGCGGCACGGAACGGAAGAAGCGACGGCCGTCGCCGGAGAAGGCCTGGGTGACGTGTGTGGCATTGTCTTCCGTCATGCCGGCGAAGAAACGCTGTACCTCACCGGTGACACCCGCTGGAACAGCTACGTCAGAAAAACGCTGAAAACCTATAAGCCGGACGTGATCGTGATGAACGCCGGGTTTGCCATCGCAACCAACCTGGATGGCATCATTATGGGCGTTGAAGACGTAAACGAGGTGGCGGAAGCCATGCCTGACGCCACCCTGATCGCGAGCCATCTTGAAGCAGTCAACCACTGTACCGTCACGCACGCCGATTTGCGTAAATACTCCAGGCTGATGGGATTCGACAACCGTCTGCTTATCCCGGAAGACGGTGAAACAGTTTCCGTCTGAGGGTTACGGCAGGCTAGTGCCGGACATGACGCCAGGCGGCTGCAGCCAGCCGCCTGAATGAGGTTTGTTTATATCACCAGAGGAACACGTATGGGCGGGATCAGTATCTGGCAGCTGGCAATTATTGCCGTCATTGTGGTGCTGCTTTTTGGCACCAAAAAACTGGGCTCTCTCGGCTCCGATCTCGGAGCATCAATCAGGGGTTTTAAGAAAGCGATGGGTGAAGAGGACAGCGCGCCGACACAGCCGACGCAGTCGCATACTGAAGCACTGTCGCATGCCGGACAGGACGCTAAAAACCGCGATACCTTACAGAGCTGATTCACCTGCGACATCTTATTATACCGGCACGCTTACTGTGCGGTTTTACTCGTATAAGTCCTGTCCCATGTTATACACCCCATGATGCCGGGCCGATTGGCCCGCTTTCATCGCAAGATGACCATGTACCTTCTCACTCCGTCAAGCTGCAACTCTTACCATATCAGCATTATCGCTGAGAGTTCCTCAGGTTACCGGCCATCACCGGCACCGACAGGACGTGCTTCACCCTCAGCCTGCATTCAACGGAGTAATCACATGCGTAATATGTACAAACAGGTCCTGATCCTGGCGGGATCGCAGGCCGTATTCCAGACTGTAACCATACTACTGATGACCATCGGCGGGCTGGCCGGATTATATCTCGCGCCCGATCCCTCATGGGCGACCATACCGGTTGCAATGGGCAGCCTTGGCACCGCCCTTATCATGTTCCCTGCATCCTTTCTGATGACCCGGATGGGCCGTCGCGCAGGCTTTCTGCTGGGCGCGGCATCAGGCATCGTCTCTGCCGCCGTTGCTGTGGTCGCCATGATACAGCACTCTTTCTGGCTGCTTTGCCTGGCCATGCTGCTGATGGGCATTTACCAGGCCTTTGCCCAGTTTTACCGTTTTGCCGCCGGTGAAGTCGCGTCAGTGGAATTTCGCACCCGTGCCATTTCGCTGGTGATTGCCGGTGGCGTGGTAGCGGCGTTTGCCGGCCCCTGGCTTGGCCGCACCGGCAGCAACCTGCTTTCAACGCCGTATGCCGGCTCTTTTGTCCTGATGGGCGTGATGTCGGCGATTGGCGTACTGCTGCTGCTTGGACTGAAGGTCCCGGGGGAATCCCATACTGCCACCCTCGGTACACCGCCCGCCAGGCGCTGGACGCAGGTCATCACCCAGCCGGCTTATCTGGTGGCGCTGTTTTCGGCTGCCTCAGCCTACGGGATCATGGTGCTGGCCATGACCGCCACCCCTATCGCGATGACGCACCATGACTACTCGCTGGGGGAAAGCGCCTCAGTCATCCAGCTGCATGTGCTGGGAATGTATCTGCCATCGTTCTTCACCGGCAGACTGGTGGCCCGCTTTGGCTCCGTCAAAATGATGCTGGCCGGCGTGGCAATGATGATCGTCTACGTCTGCCTGGCCCTGTCGGGAACGAGCTGGACGCTCTTTGCCGGCGCACTGATTTTTGTCGGCACCGGCTGGAATTTCCTCTACATCGGCGCAACCAGCCTGCTTTCCACAACCTACAGTGGAAAAGAAAAAGGGGTGGCGCAGGCCGTTAACGACATGAGCGTGTTTGTGTTCACTCTGCTGTGCTCGGTTGCGGCAGGATCGTTGCTCAACAGCATTGGCTGGCAGAGCATGAACAAACTGCTTCTGCCGTGGGTCATTGTCCTGGCGCTGCCGCTGCTCTGGCTGAGCTGGCAGCGTCGCCGGGCCGCCACTGCCTGAGAGTGACGCCTTCCTTTATCCCCCTCGTGCCGTCCTTTCTGACGGCACTGAACGGGCCTTTCTCATCGCTGCTTCTGAAAGAAGACACAATGAAAAATGCACTGATCGCTATCGGTGTTCAGAATGATTATTCCCCGGGCGGCGCATATCCGCTCGAAGGCGCTGCAGACGCCGCGGCGGAAATCGTCGTCGCTGTCCGGCAGGCTTATAAAGAAGGCTGGAGGAGTTGCTTCGCGGCGCAGGCGTCACCGATATCTGGCTGACGGGAAGGATGACGCAGCACTGCGTGACGCACACAGCGCTCTCTTCACAGGCAGGGGCATGCAGGTACATGTTCTGGCAAAAGGTTGTGCCGCCCCGACGCGGGAACTCAGCGAGCTGGCCCTGAGCGGGCTGCAGACGCGTTGCAGTGTGAAATAAAAAAAGAGGATGAACAGTCTTCATCCTCCTTTATTCAGGCGCGTGATATCAGGCAAGGGGTTCAGGCCCGCGGAAGGCCCGACGCCATTCACTGGGGCTGATGTTGAAACGGGTCTTGAAGCTCTGGCGAAACGATACCGGCGACTGGAAGCCGGCCAGCTCGGAAACGCTCTCGATGCTGGCATTGGTTGTCTCAAGCAGCTCCTGGCTTCGCTGCAGGCGCTGGGCGTTGATCCACTCGCCGACGGTCACGCCTGTCGCCTTCAGGAAATGGCGGGTAAACGTTCTGCGGCTCATGTTCACGAATCCCGCCAGCGAGTCCAGGTCGTGCGGCTTTTCGAGATTACGTCGGATATAGTCGAGCAGCTCGTTGATCTTCTTGTCCCGTGTGTTGGTCGGTACCGGATGCTCGATAAACTGCGCCTGGCCGCCCTCACGGTAGGGAGGGACCACCATTCTGCGTGCAGCGTGGTTAGCAGCGCTGCTGCCGTAGCGTTCCCGCACGATATTAAGACAGCAGTCGATGCCCGCCGCGGTCCCGGCCGAGGTGATGAGGCGCTCGTCCGTGGTGTAGAGGGCGTTATTGTCCAGATGCACCAGGGGAAAACGCATTCTGAAATCCTGCTCAAACTCCCAGTGGGTCGCAGCCCGCCGGTTATCAAGCAGCCCCGCGTAGGCCAGTACGTAGGCACCCAGACACAATCCCACGACTTCGGCGCCGCGCACCCACGCGTCCCTCAGTTCGGCGAGCAGGTTCTCATCGGGCTTTTCTTCAGGATGGCTCCAGTACGGGATGACAATGATGTCTGCGGTGCGCAGTGGCTCAAGGCCGTGCGGGACGTTAATGGTAAAGCCCATGTCGGAACGGACCTGACCGGGCGCGTCGGCGCAAACGCTGACGCTGAACAGCCCGGACTCGACGGCCTGAGCGAAAATCATGAAGGGTATGGAGAAATGGAAAGGGCTAACGCCGGGTGTGGCAACCACGGCGACGGATAATGATGACATGGCGGTCCTCAGCGTCAGTCTGCCGGGACATAGGGCGGCCCCGGCAGGTTCAGTATTATCAGAAAGTCAGGGTATCACCATCTTCAGGGATAAGAACCTTCTCTTCAATGCCGTTCTGCTGCGTGTACTCGCGCAGCTCCTGGCGGGTCAGCAGACAGTGGTTAATGGCTTCCATGTGCGAGGCCACGACGGTTGTTTCAGGCAGAGCCTGAAGCGTACGCAGCGTGTCACGGGCGCCCATAATAATCGGACCATACTCATCAATGTGCGCGTCGCCGGTATTGAGAACCACCACGTCAGGTTTGAAGCGCTGAAGGGTTTTCAGATACGGCTTCACCCAGACAGTGTCACCGGCGATATACAGCGTTTTTTCATCATGATGCGTAAACACCAGACCACAGGCGTCGCCCAGACCTTCAGCCAGGTGCGGAACCGCGTAGGCTTCATTGCTGCCGTGCTGGCCCTCGACCTTATGGATGGTCAGACCGTGCGTAAACACGTTGTCATCCTGCAGCACGCGAACGTTGGTGAACCCCTGGGAGCGGATCAGTTCGGCATCAGCCTCGTGCTGGGCATAGATCAGCTTGTTCGAAGGAATTTGTTTCTGCGCGGCCTCATCCCAGTGGTCCATATGAGTATGAGTCACGATGACGATATCAGCATTCACTAGTTCCTCTGACGCGATCGGTAATGCAGTCATCGGGTTACGAATATGCGAACGTGCCGTGCCGGCAAAGCCGTCCCAGGCATCCTTTTCGGCAAGCATCGGATCGATGAGAAAAGTGGTGCCGGCATACTCAATAAAAAGAGTGGCGTTTCGTACTTGTGTCAGTTTCATAATAATCCTGTTCGGTATTGGCTGGCACCGCAGTGCCATCAGACTTCAGTGACAGCCAGTATAGGTAGGTGTGCCTGGAGAGGTGAGAGACCTTTGGGACAAGGTGCGATGAAATCAGGTCAGTTATAAAGTGCGATGTGCAAAACGTGACGGGTTAAGACGGCGACCAGAGTACGACGTCATCAAGGCAGGAAATAGCGTATCCCGATGCGCACGCGGACCTGGTTATCATGATTCTCATCCCTGTCCAGCCAGCCCAGCTCTGCAAAAGGTCTCCAGTGCTTGTTTAGCTGATAATGCGCGGCGATATTCGGCTCCCAGTGCGTTCTTTTCCCGTTAGGCGACCTGAAGTCACCGGCATTAATAGAAAATTCTGGGTTCAGCTGGAGCCATAATTTATCCGTGGCCTGATAGTTCACAAAGACGTCAAGAAGGTGGGAGTCGTTATATTCCATGTCTCCATTTATATTCACGTCTTTGTGCGTCATGTGGTTATAGCGATAGCGCCCCGCCACGCTTAAATCGCTGGAGACGCGGTATTCAAGCATGGCATAGGGCGCTATTTTCGTTCCCGCCTGGTCCACGTCACTGAGCAGGCCCGGAGACAACGTCCAGTCAGGACTGAGGTTGACGGGATACCAGCCTTCGTACTCTTGAAAGCTGCTTTTAAACTGATCGAAGTTCTTGCCTGCGTCATACAGCCAGGCGGCAAGGATCGTGGCGCCATTGTCAAAGGTATGACCGCCGCCGATTTTGTACTGATTTTTTTCTGCTCCCGTAATGTGCGCGTAGCGGTTGTCCACCCAGGTGGAAGACGCGGCGGCGTTCAGTGAAGCGACCAGTAAAACGGGATAAAGGAAAATTTTCGTGCTCATAAACTACCCGGACTCATTATTTTAAACGGAGGCCAGTGTAGGTATGTAACGTTACCCGGGTAATAGGCCCCCGGGACAACTTACGATTCAATCAGGACAAATTATGTGCCAGCCCTCAGCTAATGTCCGTGTCTAGCTTCAGAATTATGTATAGGCTAAGCAGCAGAAGCCTTATTATTCCTTGTCCACTACCGGGCCAAGTTGCTCCCAGTGTAAAACGTGCTGGCATTCGTCGCCGTAATCCGTACCATACGCGACATAGAATGAATGACGACCCGGTCAACCGAGACAGCACACCATGCAAGAGCAACAAGAAGTTAACAAGAAAGAGCAGTACAACCTGAACAAATTGCAGAAGCGCCTGCGCCGCAACGTGGGCGAAGCCATTGCCGACTTCAATATGATTGAGGAAGGCGATCGCATTATGGTGTGCCTCTCCGGCGGTAAGGACAGCTACACCATGCTGGAGATCCTGCGTAACCTGCAGCAGAGCGCGCCGGTTAACTTCTCGCTGGTGGCCGTGAACCTCGACCAGAAGCAGCCGGGCTTCCCGGAGCATATTCTGCCTGCCTATCTGGAGCAGCTGGGCGTCGAGTATAAGATTGTCGAAGAGAACACCTACGGCATCGTGAAAGAGAAGATCCCCGAGGGGAAAACCACCTGCTCGCTGTGCTCACGCCTGCGCCGCGGCATTCTCTACCGCACCGCTACGGAGCTGGGCGCGACTAAAATCGCCCTCGGCCACCATCGCGACGATATCCTGCAAACCCTGTTCCTGAACATGTTCTATGGCGGGAAAATGAAGGGCATGCCGCCGAAGCTGATGAGCGATGACGGCAAGCATATCGTCATCCGTCCTCTGGCCTACTGCCGGGAGAAGGACATCGAACGTTTTGCCCAGGCCAAAGGCTATCCGATTATCCCTTGCAACCTGTGCGGCTCCCAGCCGAACCTTCAGCGCCAGGTGATCGCCGATATGCTCCGCGACTGGGATAAGCGCTACCCAGGCCGCATCGAAACCATGTTCAGCGCCATGCAGAACGTGGTGCCGTCGCACCTGAGCGATATCTCGCTGTTTGACTTTAAGGGTATTACTCACGGTTCGGAAGTGGTGGACGGTGGCGATCTGGCGTTTGACCGTGAATCCATTCCTGTGCAACCTGCGGGCTGGCAGCCGGAAGAGGACGAGACGCCGCTGGATGCCCTGCGCCTCAACGTGCTGGAAGTGAAATAATCACATTGCTCTCCGGCAGGTTACCGCCGGAGAGTTTATTACCGCCCTGCTCTACTTCAGCAGCATCACCCGGCAGCTCTTGCCTTTGATCTTACCGCTCTGTAACTGCTTCCACGCCTGGCGAGCCACGCTCTGCCGTACGGCCACGTAGACATGCGCCGGATGCACGGTGATCTTGCCGATATCCGCCCCGTTTAAGCCCATATCACCGGTCATCGCACCCAGCACGTCTCCCGGACGCATCTTGGCTTTTTTACCGCCGTCGATCACCAGAGTCGCCATCTCCGCTTCCAACGGCACAATCTTGACGTTGGCGGGTGCGCTGAGCCAGTTCAGCTTCAGCTGCAGCATCTCGGCGAGGATATTGGCGCGCTGCGCCTCTTCCGGGGCGCAGAAGCTGATCGCCAGGCCGCTGTTACCGGCGCGGGCGGTACGGCCGATGCGGTGGACGTGCACCTCCGGATCCCACGCCAGTTCGTAGTTCACCACCAGCTCAAGGGATTTTATATCCAAACCACGAGCGGCGACGTCGGTGGCAACCAGCACGCGGGCGCTGCCGTTGGCAAAACGGACCAGGGTCCGGTCACGATCGCGCTGCTCAAGATCGCCATGCAGGGCCAGCGCCTCCTGACCAGCGTCGTTCAGCGCGTCACACACCTCCTGGCAATCCTTTTTGGTATTGCAGAACACCACGCAGGAGGCAGGCTGATGCTGGCTGAGCAGCTTTTGCAGCAGGCCGATTTTACCCTGGCGCGAGGTTTCAAAGAACTGCTGCTCGACGGCAGGCAGCGCATCCACGGTGTCGATCTCGATGGTTTGCGGTGAGCGTTGAACGCGACCGCTGATCGCCGCAATCGCCTCGGGCCAGGTGGCAGAGAAGAGCAGCGTCTGGCGCGACGCTGGCGCAAAGCGGATCACCTCATCGATGGCATCGCTGAAGCCCATATCCAGCATCCGGTCCGCCTCATCCATCACCAGCGTTTGCAGCGCGTCGAGGTTAACGGTGCCCTTCTGCAGGTGATCGAGCAGACGGCCCGGCGTGGCGACAATAATATGCGGCGCGTGCTGCAACGAGTCGCGCTGCGCGCCAAAAGGCTGACCGCCGCAGAGCGTCAAAATTTTAATATTTGGCATATAGCGCGCCAGTCGACGTAGCTCGTTCGCCACCTGATCGGCCAACTCGCGGGTTGGGCAAAGGATCAGGGATTGAGTTTGAAAGCGGCTGGCATCAATGTGCTGTAGCAGTCCCAGGCCAAACGCCGCCGTTTTACCGCTGCCGGTTTTTGCCTGCACGCGCACATCCTGACCGGCGAGGATCGCGGGCAGCGCCGCAGCCTGGACAGGCGTCATAGTGTGATAACCCAGCTCATTGAGGTTATCGAGCTGGGCTGTGGGCAGGGTATTCAGTGTTGAAAAAGCGGTCACAATATTTTCTCGCGGTAAAAGGCTACGTCAGCAGGCGCGTATCCTCTCAGATCTGCCTCTTTAACGCGACATTTTAATCGGCTCCTCGTTAGGCGGCGGGTCGGGCAGCGGCTGCGGCCGGGGAATAGGTTCAGGAACCGGGACCGGATCGGTAGGCACCGGATCGGCGGGCAGAGAGTCTGTGGGATTCAATAAGGTAAGGCTGGACATGTTTTACCTCCTGGTGATGGCATCGCTCCCTTTAAGGGTAGAAGCTGATGAACAGGAGGCAAAAAAAAGCCGACTTTTTGAAGTCGGCGTCGTACGAATCAATTGTGCTATGCAGTAATTCAAAAAAGGAAGTAAGACAATATGGAGCGCAACGCCCATCGCTTGACGTTGCATTCACCTGCGAGAGAGATATTGCCTTAAGCGTGCAGTGAGTTTATTGATTTCGCGCAAGTAAAACGGCGTTTCTATGTTCATATTTTGTTAAAAATGTGAAATTTTACAGCCATTTACTGCGATGGAGCCACCAGGTCACGCCGCCGATAAGCACGACCAGCATCAGGCAGAACAGCGGGAAGCCCATATGCCACTCGCCGCCGGGGATGCCGCCCAGGTTCACGCCAAACAGGCCCGTCAAAAAGGTACTCGGTAAAAAGACCATTGCCATTAACGACATGGTATAGGTCCTGCGCGCCAGCGACTCCTGCATCACCTGAGTGATCTCATCGGTCATAACCGCCGTGCGGGCAATACAGGCATCGATTTCATCAAGCCCGCGGCCCAGCCTGTCGGCAATATCCTGCATCCGGCGACGCTGATCGTCATTCATCCAGGGAAAGCGCTCGCTGGCCAACCGGGCATAGACGTCGCGCTGGGGAGCCATATAGCGGCGCATTACGATAAGCTGTTTACGCAGCAGGGCCAGAAAACCACGCGGCGGGATCTGCTGATCGAGCAGGTTATCTTCCAGGTCGATAATCCTGTCGTGCAGCTGCTCAATAAATTCGCTGGCGTGATCGGTGAGCGCGTCGCAGACGTCTACCAGCCAGCCACCGCAGTCAGCAGGCCCGGTCCCCTCCTCCAGATCCCTGACCACGTCGTCCAGCGCCAGCACTTTACGCTGGCGGGTAGAGACAATCAGGCGCTCGTCCATATAAAGGCGCATGGCGACCAGCTGATCGGGACGCTCGTCGGTGCTGCCGTTGATGCAGCGCAGCGTGATTAACGTCCCTTCTCCCATCCGGGTGACGCGCGGGCGCAGACTTTCCCCTGCCAGCGCATCGCGTACGTTATTGGGTAGCAGCGGCGTGGATGCCAGCCACTGGGCGCTCTCCGGTTGGGTATAGTTTAGATGTAGCCAGCACGGGTGTGCGCCGTCAATAACGTCATCGTTGCCCAACGGCTTAACGCCACCTTTGCCATCCAGCAGCCATGCGAAAACCGCATCCGGTACGTTGACGTCCGATCCCTTAATCGCCTCCACGGCTCCTCCACATTCAGCATGCTAATAGTGACAGTCTAGCCGTATGGCACGAGTAAGTAATCTGAAAATTAGCCATCGCACTGAATTTGCTGGGGAAAGAGCTGGGAGCCAGCGGGTGCCGAGGGAGCCAGGCGGAAATTACGCGTTCTGCTTTGCAGGTCGGTCACCTGACGTTTAAGCACGTCGGACGATCCGGCCAGCTCATCCACCATCGTGGCGTTACTCTGCGTGACGCGTTCCAGCTCGGAGAGCGCCTGGGTGATCTGTGCGATGCCCTTCTCCTGCTGTAGCGTGGCAACCGAAATCTCATCCATTAGCTTGCTTAACAGTCCGGAGCCGGAGACGATGTCGAGCATATTCTTTTCCGCCTCGCCGACGATGTTTGCGCCCTGGGTGACGTTTTGCGCCGTGACGTCGATTAAGGATTTAATACTTTTTGCCGCTTCGGCGCTGCGATGGGCAAGATGACGCACCTCGCCAGCCACTACCGAGAAACCTTTACCGTGCTCCCCGGCCCGGGCCGCTTCTACCGCTGCATTGAGCGCCAGAATATTTGTCTGAAAGGCGATGCCATCAATCAGAGAGATAATCTCTGTCATCTGACGCGCGCAGTCGGTAATTGACTGCATATTGGCCGCTACCTGCGTCATCAGCTCGCCACCCTGACGCGCACAGCGGGTCGCCTCGTCTGCTTGCTGGCTGGCAAGCTGGGTGTTGTTGGCGTTATTTTTCGTGCTGGCCGCCATCTCTTCCATACTGGATGCCGTCTGGATAAGCGCCGCAGACTGCTCCTCTGTCTTGACCGACAGCTCGGCGCTACGGGCAGAGAGCTGGTCGGAGAGATCCATGGCAGACTGGGATGAAGCGCGAATTTCACGTACCAGGGTTGCGATATTACTGGAGAGGCTGTTAATGCCAGGGATCAGCCGTCCTGCACAGTTATTACCGAATGCCGGAATGGTGACGGACAAATTCCCTGCCGTTACCTCATCAATACTTTTTTTAACCGTATTGATGGGAGAGACCAAATAGTTCGTCATGTACAACCACATAAAAATCAGGGTTAAGGCAGATATTGTGCAAACCAGCAGCGCCAGGTTGCTATTTTCCGTGAGAACGATCACTAATATATCCATTAGCCCAAATGAAGCGAGCAGGCATACCATAATGAACGTGCGCACGCTTGTATTTCGGAACATAAAATAACCCTATTGTACATCGGTAATTGATATCAGTTTTATAACATCCGGAAATGGCTTTTTCATCTCTATTTTTAATTCATAACATGTTTGCCGTTAAGTAATAGCAATTTGCAGGATGTCAGAGCAGTCAACTTTAAAATGCATAAGATTTAGCTTAAGACAGCAAAATCTCTCGCTAGCGCCCTTTATTTTCAGCAAGATATATCATACAGAGAAACCTTAAGATTTCTTAATAATAAGCAGAAACCACTTATCTAAAATAGATTTAAGCTACGCTTAAATCATTCACCCTAAAAATATATATTAGGTGACAGGTGGTGAAAATGAGTACAAATCAAACGAGACATGACAAATCGTTGAAAAAATGACTTTTTCATATTTTATTTATCAGCAGATATGGTAAACAAGAAAACTTACGTTGAGTCATACATACAGCAAAAAATAAAAACAGGAAGCATACAGTGGCATGTCATCTTGATTATCTGAATATGTTAGCAACCCCCATATGGATTGTTGCGCCGGAAAGCGAAGAGCTCATTTTTGCTAATCAGCAGGCCCAGTCTTTATCGAAAGACGGGACGCTGGCGTCTATGCGCAGCGGCGAGTTCTCTGCCGTGGCGCATCGACGCCTCACGGGCTATGCCGCCAGCCTGAAAAACCGGGACGATATCATTGAGGTCTGGTCTCTCCCCGCTGACGACGGAACCCGCACGCTAAGCTGTAAGCTCTCTGCGGTAGAACTTGATGATCGGGGCGAGGTTATCGTTTTTGAGGGCCTGACGCCGCGCGGAAACACCGGATTAAAGGCGAGCAGTTCAGCCGCCTACCGACCACGAAAAAATGGGTTTTATGCCCGGTTCTTTTACACCACGTCTGCACCTATCGTGCTGGTCGATCCTGCCCGGGAGGGACAGATTGTTGATGCCAACCTCGCGGCGCTACGCTTTTATGGCTACACCTATGAAACGCTCTGCACTATGCATATATGGCAGATCAATACGCTCGGTCGTAATGTGTTGCCGATCGTCGGGGAAATTGCTCACCTGCCCGGCGGGCATAAACCCCTCTCTTTCACCCACCGTCTTGCCAATGGTTCGACTCGTGACGTGCAGGTTGCTGTCGGTCCCGTCGAAATTTATGGCGAACGGCTGATACTCTGTGTCGTCCATGATATGAGCGAGCAGAGAGATCTTGAGCAGGCGCTGGAGAGTGCCGAACGCCGGGATCCGTTGACCCGGTTATTCAATCGTTGTGAGGCGGTACAGCAGCTTGAGAGGCAGCTTCCAGCGGCCAATGATTTCAGCCTCCTGCTGGTGAATATCGATCGCTTTAGAAATATCAACCAGCGCTATGGGCACAAAAAAGGCGATGAGGTGTTAATTTATCTTGCTCAGGCGCTCAGTGACTGGAGACAACACCTCGTCTTTCGCTGGGATGGAGAGGAGTTTTTGCTGCTGCTTCCCGATACCGCCCTGGCTGCAGCGCTGACGGCAGCAGAGGATCTTCGTGCCGAGGTAGAGAAGATGGCGATACCAGATATCCCTCCGCTTACCGTTAGCGTCGGCGTCGCCCAGTATCTGGCCGGGGAGAGCCTGGACTCGCTGTTTCAGCGCGTCGATGAGGGGTTATATCAGGCAAAAAACAGAGGCCGCAACAGCGTGTTTGCGGCCTGATTGTTTCTGGAGCCTTAACAGACGGCTTTTTCAGGAGAGCTGGCTGTATGCTTCGTCGCTGACCGGCTCCAGCCACTCGTTAGATGCGCCCTCGGCGGGGATCTCTACGGCAATGTGCGCAAACCAGCTGTCGTGCGCTGCGCCGTGCCAGTGCTTTACGCCTGCAGGAATATGCACAACGTCGCCGGTCTTGAGCTCGCGGGCAGGTTGATCCCATGCCTGATACCAGCCTCTACCACCGGTCACCAGCAGGATCTGTCCACCTTTGTGGTGGATATGCCAGTTGTTGCGGCAGCCTGGCTCAAACGCCACGTTGCCAATCTTTACCCCCTCAGTAGAGAGCATGGTGAGGTAGCTGGTGCCGGTGAAATACTGGGCGTAGGCCTCGTTTTTTTCTCCGCGTGGGAAGACGCTATTGCCGTCAAATTTCTCGTTCATGGTTACTCCGCTAACTGTCAACGTGATTGAGGTTGAGAGTATAGCGAGGCACCTTGCCTGCGATTAGAGGGTAAACCAGGGACGGGCTTATGAGCTGGACTCATAGATAGCCCCCCGTCCCTGTGGCCTATTACATCTCTTCCCGCAGCTTCATCGTTTTGTTGAGCACAGCGCTGAGCAGCAGTACCACAATCATCAGCGCAGCTACAAATACAAAGGCGTGGGGTAACGAGCTGTGGTGAGCGATAAAGCCGATCATCGCTGGGCCGGCCAGCACGCCGATATATCCCAGCGTAGTGACGGCAGGTACGGCGACCATCTGCGGCATGCTTGTTTGCTTACCAATCTGGCTAAACATGACCGGGACAATGTTGGCGCAGCCGGCACCGATAAGCAGGTAGCCCACCAGCAGCAGAGCGAGGGAAGCTGCGGTAAATATCAGGCAGAAGCCGGCGAAAGCCATGATCGCTCCGCAGACAACCACGCGCAACTGACCAACGCGGGCAATAATCGCATCGCCGCTGAGGCGTCCGGCGGTCATCGCCACGGCAAAGCAGGTAAAGCCCAGCCCGCCCAGCGAATCCGCCACGTTTCTGACCTCAACCAGATAGACCGCGCTCCAGTCGAGAACCGTCCCCTCGGCCAGGAAGACAATAAAGCAGATCACCCCAAGGAGCAGCACCTCCCCTCTGGGAATAGCGAAAGCCGGGCCTTCAGCCGGGTTAGCATAGGACAGAAAATGGCGAAAGCTAAGTGCGACCAGCAGCGCGACTAGCAGCACAATTAACAGCGTGGCGCTCAGAATAGAGAGGCCCAGGCTGAGCAGGCCGGTCATCATTCCTGCTCCGGCAATGCCGCCGACGCTGTACATCCCATGAAAGCCGGACATCAGCGGCACATTCTCTTTTTTTTCCACCAGAATCGCCTGGATATTCATGGCGCAGTCGGTCATACCTATCCCGGTACCGAAGATCAGCAGCAGCAGCCCCAGGCTTAGCGGGCTTTCAGCCAGCGTCAGAAAAGGCATCGACAGAATAACGATCGCTACGGCGCAGCCGATGATCTTCCGGCAGCCAAAGCGGGACGACAGCGGCCCGGCCAGGGGCATGGAGATAATCGCCCCGCCCCCCAGACAGAGCAGCAGGATGCCAAGCAGGGCATCGTTGGCCCCGGTATTCAGTTTGGCGAAGGGCACCATCACCGCCCATGCGGCGGTTGCCAGCCCGGCAACAAAGAAAATGATTCGGGTCGCTAGCTTCTCATTCATGCAGGATCTCTTTTAAGTAAGGGGCAGATTCGTTTGACGAGGCAAGTGTAATGCACGATTATGCTCTTTGTTGCTCGATGCAGAAATTATTCAGGAGTTAACGTGCTCGATTATGCAGCTTTACCCGAGCAGCGACAAGCGCTCATTAGGCAGATCCTTGAAGAGAATGGCCGCGTACTCTGTAGCGAGCTGGCCGTCCGCTTGGGGGTGTCAGAACACACTGTTCGCCGTGATTTGCATGAGCTTAGCAATGAAGGGGTCTGTAAAAAGGTTTACGGCGGGGCCATCATGATGCTGCCTGAATCCGGGGACTATAGCCTGCGGAAAGAGAAAAACCAGGCCAAAAAGAGCAAAATCGCACAGCGCTGCGCCCGGCTGGTGAAGTCTGGCAGCTCTATTTTTATTGATACAGGAACCACTAATCTGGCGATGGCGGAGGCACTCCCCGCCGAGCTGGCCCTCACCGTCGTCACCAACTCACCGGAGATTGCGGCGGCGCTGCTGAAAAAGCCGCTGTATGAGGTGATTATGCTTGGCGGCCAGGTCCAGCGCGCCTCGGGCGGCTGCGTAGGAATGCCAGCTATTACCCAGATTCGGGGCATGCTCTTTGACCAGGGGTTTATCGGCGGCTGCGCGATGGCTCCTGAGTCGGGCCTGACGGGGTTCGACTACGCTGACTGTGAATTTAAAAAAGCGGCGATCGCCCAGTGCAACGAGACCATCGTCGCGCTCACTGCCAATAAGATCCCTGCCGTAGCCCGCTACGTGGTGGCCGCCTGTAGCGAGATCGACATCATGGTCGTTGAGGAGAATATCAGCAAAGCCTACGCCGATGCCTTTCGCGGGCACGATATCCGAATCTATACGGTGTAAACCCGGCAAGCGTAGCGCCGCTGGATAATCCAGTCTTTATGAAAATATCAGCGGCCCTTCTCATACACCGTCATGGTAAATTCGAGCGCGTCGCTGGTTTCATTCATATAGGCATGGGGGATATCGGTTCTGGCCACCGCCGAGCACCCCTCGTTAATGACGTAATCACGCCCATCTACCCGGAGCGTTAGCTGGCCCCGGTTAACAAACAGCAGTTCACAGGTGTCAGCCGGATGTCCGGATGAAGTAAACGCTTCGCCGGGATACATTACCCACTGCCACAGCTCCAGCATATCCGGCCCGCGCGTTCCGGCCAGCAGTTTAGCGCTTCCGCCCTTCTCTCCCTGCCACAGCACGGGAATATCATTTCGGTCGATAAGATGTACCGTCGGCTCGCTGGCAACGTCCACGATGTCGGCGACCGAGACGTTCATTGCCGCCGCGATTTTGCACAGCAACGCAATGCTGGGATTAGCCTTACAGCCTTCGATATCCACCAGCATTCCTTTGCTGACGCCGGAGCGGCGCGAAAGCTCGTCGAGCGACAGCTTTTTTTGGCTGCGATAGAGCTTGATGCGTTGGGAAACCGCTTGATTGATGGTGCCAACGTCGGCACCGCTTATGGTCGCTATATTGACTTTTTTGGTCATCGGTCGATATCATAGAATAAAACAGTCATTACAGGATTATGCGATGTCTTCTATGTTACCGTCAATTAGCCCGGAGCTGGCACGTATCGCTCCCGGTTTTCGTGCGTTAAGTATTTATGTGAAAGCCGCTCCGCTGCGTGATCTACAGGTTGGAGAGCAGGCGCTGAAAGAGGCCTGTCAGGCGGTGGTTGACGGTCAACCCGCCTGGGCCGAAAGCCATCTGAACGCCTGGAGTGACGTGTTTAAGGCGTTTGGCGCTAAGCCCAAGCGCACCCCCTGCTCTGCTGAAGCACTGCGTAAACGGGTGCTGCGTGATGGCACCATGGCGGCGCTGGATCCGGTCGTCGATCTCTATAACGCGGTCAGCCTGCGCTATGCCGTACCGGTGGGCGGAGAGAATTTCGCTGCCTACAGCGGCTTACCACGTTTGGTCATTGCTGAGGGTACGGAAGCGTTCGATGCCATGAAAGAGGGGCAGCCCACCGTCGAGTCGCCCGAGCCGGGAGAAGCGATCTGGCGTGACGATATTGGCGTAACCTGTCGCCGCTGGAACTGGCGTCAGGGCGTTCGCACCCGTCTGAGCGCATCCGATAAAGAGATGTGGTTTATTCTGGAGAGCCTGCCGGAGATGCCTCTCGATGAGCTGCACGCCGCCGGCAAGATGCTTACCGACGGCCTGTCGCAGATGATGCCTGGCCTGACGTTTGAGACCACGCTGGTGAGTGTCTAACCCCGTACCGGCTTAATGTTCTGATTCATCCGGAAGAGGTTTGTCGGGTCGTACTTATTCTTCAGCTCCACCAGTCGATTCCAGGTCGCACCGTAGGCGAAAGCGATGCGGTCGGTCTCATCATGGGTGAGGAAGTTAATGTATGCCCCGCTGCTGGCAAAGGGTTGCGAGCTAGCGAAAAACTCTCGCGCCCATGTAATGCAGCGCTCATCCTCGGCGGCGGTATCCCAGCGACCGTGAACATTCATTACGTAGTTGGCGTCCCGGTTTGAGTAGGCCATGGCTTCAGGCGCTACGCTGGCCGTCTGGCCGCCAATCGTCCCGATAAATATTTCACAATGAGGTGACGGCAGCCTGGCCGCGAATTCGATAATCGCATCGATAACGCCGTCGCTGAGCTGCGAGAAATTGTGCGACTTCCAGTAGTTGCGCGCCCCTTTTACCAGCAGCGGATCGAAGGCCTGCTGCCAATTGACGTAGGGCTGCACGCCGATGTGTTCGCCGAGCACCGTGCCAAACCCGCGCAGCGGCGCGATCAGCTTCTCGCCCTCTTCAGGATCGCCCGCATAGCACAGCGCCAGCGCGACCATCTCTTTCCCGTGAACGTCCTCGGGCAAGAAAGGTAGCGGAGGGGCCTTACGGGTGACCATCCAGACGTTGAGTTCATCCGGCATCGTCTCGGTGAACCGGGCAAATTGTGAGATGACCTGTTTTGCCTCAGCAAACGGAAAAACGATAAGCCCGCTCAACACGTCCGGTCCGACGGGATGGAGCTGGAACTCGAAGCGCGTCACCACCCCGAAGTTGCCACCGCCACCCCGCAGCCCCCAAAAAAGATCCGCATTTTCTGTTTCGCTGGCGTGCAGCTGGCGACCGTCTGCCGTGACGACCTCAACGGAGAGCAGGTTGTCTATGGTCATACCGTACTTCCGACTCAGCCAGCCGAAGCCACCGCCGAGCGTCAGGCCAGCCACCCCCGTGGTCGAGTTGATCCCCAGCGGCGTGGCAAGACCGTGGGCCTGGGCTGCCTCATCAAAATCGTTGAGCGTACAGCCGGGCTCAACGCTGGCCCGGTGGGTATTCAAGTCTACTATCACTTCCTTCATCAGCGAGAGATCGATCATCAGACCGTCGTCGCACACGGCATTACCGGCAATGTTATGCCCACCCCCGCGGATAGAGATGAGAAGATCCTGCGTACGTCCAAACTCGATAGCCTGGACGACATCTTCAGCCGACATGCAGCGGGCGATCAGTGCGGGCCTGCGGTCGATCATGGCGTTCCAGATCTGACGCACCTCGTCATAGCCTGCTTCATCAGGAAGGATCACTTTCCCATGGAAGTGCGTTTTGAACTCGTCGATATTGTTCTTAGGTAACTCGTTCATGATTGTCTCCTGGATGTGTGTATCCCTACCAATTATGGTGGGTTCCTCGCAGGTTCTGCTGGATTACAGGAGACTTGTTGAGAAGTTTGTTAACCCGGTCATAATCAGGTTCGGCACTGGGCTACGCCTCTGTCCAGGGTTGTGCCTTACGCAGTACAATGCGGAGCGGGATTACGTAAGCCGCTTGCCAGTTGCGTAAACACCGCAATAATTTTCGGCAGTGCCTTCTCCGGCTCGTTGCTGGCCGCTATCCAGATCGCCGCGTTCATCGCAGCGCTGTTTAACATATGTGCTGCGGCATCGGCATCCACGGCTTTTAGAACGCCGCAGTCGAGCATTTTTTTAACGGTCTGGCGGGTGGCGTCAAGGCAGCTAATCTGCCCCGGCCACTGGGCGGGATCGCCAAGAAATGCCGGGCCATCAAGCAGCACGATGCGTCTCACCTCTGGATCCAGAGCCATCTTGATATAGGCGACACCTTCAGCCAGCAGCTTCTCCCAATCGTCGCTGGCATGAGAGGCCTCATCCTTCGCTCGTTGTGCCATTTCAGCATCAATTTGGGCTACCACCGCGGCTAGTAATCCCTTTTTATCGCCAAAGTTATGATAGAGCGCGCCACGGGTAAGCCCAACGCTGGCTGTTAATTCATCCATCGATGCAGCGGCAAAGCCCTTTTCAGCAAAGGCTTTTCGCGCCGCCATTATCAGTTTCGCGCGGTTCTCTTCCATCGTTTCGACGCGGCGTTTGGTAACCATATCTTCTCCATCTCCATTTGACATACGCTCCGTATGTGTGATTAATTTGACATACGACATGTATATTAAATCAACTGTCCGTGTTGTGCTTTACGTTTTTCACCCTGAATAAAGTAAAGGAAACCCTATGATCCAACGCGAACCGATCTTCCCTGCCAGCCGACATGCTCTCTATGAAGAGCACGGTTATTCTGCTGCGATACGCTCCGGCGATTTACTGTTTGTTTCCGGCCAGGTGGGAAGCCGCACTGATGGCACACCGGAGCCGGATTTTGCCGCTCAGGTGCAGTTGGCCTTTGATAATCTCAACGCGACGCTGGCGGCGGCGGGCTGCACATTTGAAGACCTGATTGATGTCACCACGTTTCACACCGACCCGCAAAATCAATTTCCAACGATCATGCAGGTAAAAGAGTCTCTTTTCCCACATCCCCCCTATCCAAACTGGACAGCAGTAGGCGTTACCTGGCTCGCTGGATTTGATTTTGAAATTAAGGTCATAGCCCGAATTCCAACCCCTTAGTCGCTCATCATCTAAACGAGGAGACACGCTTATGTCATTAGCTCCGATTCTATTAATGGGTGGTTCCGGTTCAATTGGTCGCCAGGCCGCTCGGGCGATACATGCCCTCTATCCCGATATTCCCCTGCTGGTCGGTGGCCGCGACCTGACCAAAGCGCAGAGCGCAGCGGCAGAAATGGGACCTGCGCAGGGTGTCGCACTGGACACGGCGTCTGCTGACCTGGGGCTTGGCGATCAAAAAGTCAGCGCTGTGGTCGTTCTCTATAAGGACCCTGCCCTCGCCGGACTCCGCTTCGCCCAGTCGCGCGGCATACCGCATCTGAGTATCTCGTCGGGGATATTTGAGATAGCCCCGGAAATTGCCAGCTTTATGCATGCACCGGGTGCCTCAGCGATCGTGCTTGGCTATGAGTGGCTGGTAGGAGCCACCACGGTGCCTGCGCTCCATCTGGCAAAATCATTCAGCGAAGTGTATGAAATCCGCATTGGTGCGCTGGTTGATGAAAAGGATACCGGCGGGCCGGCGGTAGCCGCTGATTTCGAACATCTGAACCACCTGCTGCCGGAGGCGCTCACGCTCCGGGATGGTATCTGGCTATGGCGTGAGGGCGACGACGCCAAAGCGGTTTTCTCTGCGCTCGACGGCACTGAAATTAACGCTACCGGCTTCTCCTCAATCGACGTGACGGGTCTGGCCGTCGCTACCGGCGCGCACAGCGTTCAGTTCGACCTGGGTCAGGGCGTCAGCTCGAGCCGCCGTAAAGGCGATGCATTATCGACGGAGATCATCCTTGATATTTCTGGCCTCGACCACTCAGGACAGACGCTTCGCACCCGCCATGCAGTCGTGCATCCGGGCGGTGCGGCACCGCTGACAGGGATGGGGATAGCCTTGCTCCTTGAACGGCTGGTCGGGCTGGATGGCGAGTCGCCGGTAGCGCCTGGATTATACTTCCCTTATCAGATTCTGGATGCCTCGCGCTATTTAGCGCGTCTGGCGCAGGAGGGCGGAGAGGTAGTGGAACTCTTCTCGTCGTAAAGTCACATCCGGATCAACTCCCGGCGAGCTGACCCTACGCCCGCCGGTTGCCTCAACTACCTGTCAGAAGTATGACAATATTGTCATCTGGCGCGGAAACAGGCGCTCCCTGCACCGATACTTCTCGCAGAATGTGATGTTTGGCCTAACATGATTAATCAGGCCATCAAACATGAACGAGAGGAAAATATGAAAGTTCATCATCTTAACTGTGGGTGTATGTGTCCGGTCGGTGGCGCATTATTTGATGGTTTTAGTAAAGGCATTTTTGCGCATCTGGTATGCCATTGTCTGCTCATTGAAACCGATCGGGACGGGTTGGTGCTGGTCGATACAGGGTTTGGACGAGATGATGTTCGTCAGCCGGAAAAACGGCTGTCAGGCTTTTTTCGCGTGCTGAATAATATTCAAAGGCGGGAAACGCTAACGGCCCGTTCGCGTATAGAAGCGCTCGGGTTCCGGGTAGAGGATGTCCGACATATCATTCTTACGCATCTTGATTTTGACCATGCGGGTGGGCTGACAGATTTTCCTGGCGCGCAGATACACCTGCTGCAAACAGAGATCAATACTGCAGAGCAGCGACACAGCTGGCTGGCACGCGAGCGCTATCGGCCCAGCCAATGGAGCGGCAGCGCGGGCTGGACAGGCTATCAACCTCAGGGAGAGTCATGGTACGGCTTTGAGGCGGTTACGGCGCTAAAAGGGTTACCACCGGAAATCCTGCTGGTACCGCTGGCAGGACATACCACGGGGCATGCGGGTATTGCCGTAAGCCAGCCAAACGGGTGGTTACTGCATGGGGGTGACGCCTGGTTCTACCGGGGCGAAATGGATCTGCAAAATCCCCACTGCACGCCGGGCCTGCGCTTTTATCAGTGGATGATGGCGATGGATAACGGCACAAGACACCGGACGCAACAGCAGTTACGGGAGCTGTTTGCTCGCTATAAGCAAGAGATCACGTTCTTTTGCAGCCATGATGCCAAAGAGCTAAACGCCTTCGACCCGCACAGTGAAAACGGTTAAGGAGCGCTATTCAGAGATGCTCGTCCGCGCATTTCCCTTTCGCGAGGTACTCCTGCATCTCTTTATCAGGAACCATCCCACCTCCGGTAGCCCAGACCAGATGAGTGGCGTTAGCCATGGTTTCGGCTGAGAGAGCGTGCTGCGTCTGGTAAGAACGATTCGCCGTAATGCGCTGAGGCCCACTCATACCGGCCAGCGCGGAAGGTTCAAGTTGAATGCCTTCCGTCCGATCCAGCATCGCCAGCAGGTTATACATCGACTCATCGCTCAGCGTGTAACAACCATCAATAAGCTGCTCCATCGCCCGGCCAACGAACCCGGATGCGCGACCAACGGCCAGGCCGTCTGCTGCGGTTCTGTTGTCGATACCGATCTCCTGTACGGAGATAGCATCGTGCAGGCCGGTACTCATTCCCAGCAGCATACAGGGTGAGTGCGTGGGTTCTGCGAAGAAGCAATGGACATCATCCCCAAAGGCAAGCTTAAGCCCAAAGGCTACCCCGCCAGGGCCTCCACCTACGCCGCAGGGAAGGTAAACGAACAGGGGGTGTTCGGCATCAACGGTAATATTCTTATCCTGCAGCTGCTGGCGCAGGCGCAGGCCTGCTACTGAATAGCCCAGGAATAGCGTCCGGGAGTTCTCATCATCGATGAAGAAACAGGTTGGATCGGAGTCGGCTGCTTTACGCCCCTGCTCAACGGCCACGCTGTAATCCTGTTCATACTCCATCACCTCCACGCCGTGCGAGCGGAGCTTATCTTTTTTCCACTGGCGCGCGTCGGCTGACATATGCACGGTAACGTGAAAGCCGAGCCTGGCGCTAATAATACCGATTGAAAGCCCCAGGTTGCCCGTTGAGCCTACGGCGATTTTATGCTGGCTGAAGAACTGGCGAAACGCTGGTGAGAGCAGGATGCTGTAATCATCCGTCGTGCTGATAAGGCCAGCCTCAAGGGCGAGCGTCTCCGCGTGGGCCAGCACTTCATAGATCCCCCCGCGTGCCTTGATCGAACCAGAAATCGGCAGGTGACTGTCTTTCTTGAGCCAGATATGCCCTGCAACCGGCCCCGTTTTCTCCAGCTCCGCCTGCATCAGCGGTACCGGAACCATATCGGACTCGATGATGCCCGCCGTAGCGGCCGTTTCCGGAAACGCCTGAGCGAGCAGCGGTGCAAAGCGATACAGTCGGGCCTCGGCATCTTCAGCATCGGCAAGCGTCAGCCCAACGCGCTTGAGGCCCTCCTCCGCAGGCTTGACGCCCGGATTGAACCAGATGGTTTCGCGCAGGGATTGCAGCTCGGCGACCACAGGCGATGAAAGGATATCTTTTGCAAGTTCGTTCATAGTCGGCATAACAAGAGCGTTCCTCATCAATGCGCCACAATATACATCGTCCGGGTGTAGGCCACGTCCTCGGGGTTATTGATCGGATAGCCCTTCAGCCACGGCTTGATCAGCCGCCCGTTGGTGTACTGGTAGATTGGCGCAATAGGCGCTTCCCGCGCGAGAATTTTTTCTGCCGCGTTGTAGTCGGCATTGCGCGCTTTCGCGGTCGGCTCCTGCGCTGCCTGCTTCATTACCTTATCGTATGCCGGATCGTTGAAGCGGGAGATATTGCCGCTGTGGGTGGAGGTCAGCAGCGACAGGAAGGTAGACGGCTCGTTGTAGTCCCCAACCCACGAGGCGCGGATCACGTCAAAATTGCCGGTGTTGCGGCTGTCGATATAGGTTTTCCACTCCTGGTTTTGCAGCTTTACGTCAACGCCGAGGTTCTTCCGCCACATCGACGCCACGGCAATGGCGATCTTTTGATGGTTCTCTGAGGTGTTATACAGCAGCGTCAGCTTTAATGGACGACCTGGCCCATAGCCCGCCGCCTGGAGCAGCGTTTTCGCCTGCACGTTCAGCTCGGCCTGGCTCAGGTGCTCCGCATCCGAAGGGTCAGGCTTGAAGCCCGCCGTCACGTCGGGGGTGAAGCGCCAGGCGGGCTTCTCGCCGGTTCCCAGCACCTTCTCCGCCATCAGGCGGCGATCGATAGTCATGCTCAAGGCCAGGCGCACGCGGGCGTCCGCCGTCGGTCCCTTTTGGGTATTAAACGCATAGTAGTAGGTGCCCAGCTGCGGCGGGGTATAGACCTGGCCGGGGATATCCTTAAGCAGCTTCTGATACAGGTTTTTCGGGAAGGATTCAGTGATATCGATATCCCCCGCCAGATAGCGCTTGGTGGCCGCCGACTCCTGGTTAATAGGAATAAAGGTGACGGATTTGATCACCGTTTTGCCGTTATCCCAGTAGTGGGCGTTAGGCTCCAGAACCAGCTTCTCGTTAACGACGCGATCCTTGAGCACGTAGGCTCCGTTACCCACTAGCTTACCCGGCTGGGTCCACGCCTTGTCGCTCTCAACGTTGGCTTTTTGCACCGGGTAGAAGGCAAAGCTGGCAGCCAGGTTGGTAAACCAGGGCAGCGGGTTGTCGAGCTGCACGCGAAGGGTGTGCGGATCCACCGCCGTCACTGCCAGCGTGTCCGGACTGGCTTTGCCATCGATGATGCTCTGGGCATTACCGATGCCAGCCAGCGCAGCAAACCAGGCAAAAGGCGACGTGGTTTTTGGATCCACCAGACGCTGCCAGCTATAGACAAAGTCCTGAGCGGTGACCGGCGTCCCGTCCGACCAGCGGGCATCGTTGCGCAGGGTAAAGGTCCAGGTGCGGTTATCGCTGGTGCTCCATTTGGTCGCCACGCCGGGAATAATCTCCCCCTTCTCATTTTGGTTCACCAGCCCCTCGTAGAGATCGCGGATCACCTGAATCTCCGGCAGCCCCACGGCTTTAGCAGGGTCAAGGGTGGCAGGTTCATCTTTGATATGACGCACCAGCGTCTGCTGCGCTGCCAGCCTGGTTCCGGCGGGCACGTCCGCGGCAAAAGAGGGGGAAGAGAGACCGCATAACCACAACGCAGCACAGAGGAGGGAGACGGGATGTTTCATAAGATGACCCTATAGCTAAATGCCCGGCGAAAAGATGGGTTAATTATTTGTTTTCGCATGGAGAAATGCAAACGGCTTAGCAAGATTAGGCGATATTTACTGTCTCGCTCTCATACTTAATGAAACAATTTGAAAAGCGCTGCGCTTTGCCTAACACTTTGTCTATCCCCTGTCTGAAAGGATTGCTATGACCGCCTCACGCCCACGCGCCGAACGGGGCGCTTTTGCTACCGGAATGGAGCACTATGGCCGTTCGCGGCTCGGCGCGCCGCTTATCTGGTTTCCGGCTCCCGTCCCCTCCAGAGAGAGTGGACTGATCCTCGCCGGTACCCACGGAGACGAGAGCGCGGCAGTGGTGACCCTCTCCTGCGCGCTGCGAACGCTGGAACCGGCTCTGCGCCACCATCATGTGGTGCTGGCGGTCAATCCTGACGGCTGTCAGCTTGGCCTGCGCGCCAACGCTCAGGGGGTCGATCTCAACCGCAACTTTCCCGCTGCCAACTGGCGTTCCGGTGAGACGGTTTACCGCTGGAACAGCGCCGCGAGCGCCCGTGACGTGGTGCTTCTAGCCGGTGATACGCCGGGTTCAGAACCTGAAACGCAAAGCCTCTGCCAGCTTATTCACCGCCTGCATCCGGCCTGGGTGGTCTCGTTTCACGATCCGCTGGCCTGCATTGAAGATCCTGCGCAAAGCCCGCTGGGCCACTGGCTCGCCGGCGCTTTTTCCCTGCCGCTAGTGCGCAGCGTCGGCTACGAAACGCCCGGCTCGTTTGGCAGCTGGTGTGCCGATATTGGCCTGCACTGCATCACCGCCGAGCTGCCGCCGATATCAAACGATGAAGCCAGCGAGCGCTATCTGCAGGCGATGACTCGCCTGCTGCGCTGGACGGATCAGAGGTGAAGCTGACCAGTGGTGAAGCGCAGCGCCGGTTCAACGTCCACCGCCAGCCAGGTGGGGCCATCGAGATCGGCAAAGCGCGCCTGTGACGCCAGCGGCAGCGCCGCAGCGATCGCCCGGGAGGTGCAGAGCATACAGCCCAGCATCAGCTCAAATCCCTGCGCCCGCGCTTCGCTGGCTAACGCTAACGCTTCGGTCAGACCGCCGGTCTTATCCAGCTTGATGTTGATCATCTCATAGCGCCCGGCAAGGGTTTTTAGGCAGCTGCGGGCGTGACAGCTCTCATCGGCACAGATGGGCAGCGGATGGATAAAGTTCTCCAGCGCGGCGTCATTATTGGCGGGAAGCGGCTGCTCCAGCATCGCCACGCCGAGATCCGCCAGCAGCTGACACCGCGCCGCCAGCCCCTCGCTGTGCCAGGATTCGTTGGCATCGACAATCAGCGTTGCCTCCGGCACCGCGGTACGGATCGCCACCAGCCGCTCGCTGATGAGACGGTCGTCGAGCTTGATCTTCAGCAGCCTTGCCCCCTTTTCCCACAGGGCGGCGGCGCTGGCCGCCATCTGCTCCGGCGTACCAATCACTACCGTCTGCGCGGTAGTAACGTCCTCCGGCAGCATAACGCCCAGATGCTGCTCCAGGCTGATGCCCAGCCGACGGGCCTCCAGATCCCACAGGGCGCTGTCTACGGCGTTGCGCGCTGCCCCCGGCGGCAGCAGGGATTGCAGCTGCTGGCGGCTGAGGCCGTTCTCCAGCTGCGGCACGATGGTCATGATCTGGGCCATAACCGACGCATCGCTCTCGCCATAGCGTGGATAAGGCGTGCACTCTCCGCTCGCCTTTATCCCCTCCTCTTCCAGCTCAACTACCACAACCCTGGCCTCGCTGCGGCTGCCCCGGGAGATGACAAATGGCGAATGCAGCGGCCAGCTCTCTTCATAGACTTTAACTGTTCTCATTCCTTGCTCCTTTAACGGAATGTTAAAAGTATAGTGTTGAAAAGCGGGACAAAAATAGGTTTGCCGTGATTAAGGCCGATCACGTACACTAGCGGCGACGTTAACTATATGTAAACAGGAAGATATTCATGTCACAAACCGTTCATTTCCAGGGCAATCCGGTCTCTGTTGCAGGCACCATTCCGGCAGTTGGCAGCAAAGCACACCCTTTCACGCTGGTCGCGAAGGATCTGACCGACGTTACGCTGGCGCAGTTTGCTGGTAAGCGCAAAGTTCTCAACGTGTTCCCGAGCATCGACACCGGTGTTTGCGCCGCCTCCGTGCGCAAATTTAACCAGCTCGCCACCGAGATGAAAGATACCGTGGTACTGTGCATCTCCGCCGACCTGCCGTTCGCCCAGTCCCGCTTCTGCGGCGCGGAAGGTCTGAGCAACGTGATCACCCTGTCGACTCTGCGTAACGCCGACTTCCTCGAAAACTACGGCGTAGGCATTGCCGAAGGCGCGCTGAAAGGCCTGGCCGCCCGTGCGGTAGTGGTTATCGATGAAAACGACACCGTCGTATTCAGCCAGCTGGTGAACGAGATCACCAACGAGCCGGACTACGAGGCTGCTCTGGAAGCCCTGGCGCAGAAAGCGTAACCGCACTAAAAAAAGAGCCTTCAGTGATGAAGGCTCTCTTGTTTTACTCTTCGCCCTTCTTCTGGCTCAGGCCATACTCCCGCAGCTTATTGGCAATAGCGGTGTGCGATACGCCCAGCCGTTTCGCCAGCTTGCGCGTGCTGGGATAGCTGCGATAGAGCTGAGTTAACACCGACCGCTCGAAACGGCTGGTGATATCGTCCAGCGAACCCTCCATCGCCTCCTCGCCTACCGCCACGGTTCCCGCATCGTAGTCCGGTAGCAGAATGTCCTGCGGACGCAGCTCGTAGCCCTCCAGCTGCGTTAGCGCACGGTAGACCGCATTTTTCAGCTGGCGCACGTTGCCCGGCCAGCTGTAGCGGGTCAGGACGTTACTGAGATCGGCAGAGAGCTTCGGACGCGGCACGCCCTGCTCGTCGGCAAAGCGGGCCACGAACAGCTCGGTCAGCGGCATGATGTCCTGAGAACGATCGCGCAGCGGAGGCAGATCCAGGGTCAGCACGTTCAGACGGTAGTAAAGGTCTTCCCGGAAAATGCCCTTCTGTACCAGCTCCACCAGATTACGCTGGGTGGCGCAGATCACCCGCACGTCAACGTGAACCTCGTGATCCTCGCCAACGCGGCGGAAGGTACCATCATTCAGGAAGCGCAGGAGCTTAACCTGCATGCGGGGCGACATCTCGCCAATTTCATCCAGCAGCACCGAGCCACCGTTGGCCTGCTCGAAGAACCCTTTTTTGCCCTCCGGTGCATGGCCAAACAGCTCGCTCTCTACCGCATCCTCGGGAATGGAGGCGCAGTTCAGCGCCAGATAGGGCTTCGCCGCACGCGGGCTGGCAAGATGGCAGGCGTGGGCCAGCAGATCCTTGCCGGTGCCGGTATCACCAACGATTAACAGCGGCGCGCTAAGCATAGCCAGCTTACGCGCCTGGTCGATGACGTGGCGCATTTTCGGGCTGGCGGCCACGATCTGGTTAAAGGCGCTGGCGTCCTGACTGACCAGATCCTGCAGCTGGCGGCCCATACGAATGGTAGAGCGCAGCATCACCACCGCGCCAATCAGCACCGGCTCGCCACGCTCGCCTTCAAGGTGCACCGGGGTGATCTCCATTAAAAAGTTTTGCCCGTTGATAACGACGTGTTCGTGGTGCGACGCCTGCGGATCCCCCTCCAGCCAGCGCTGGAAGTTAAAGCCGTTAATAAGCTGAGGTGCGGTATGGTTGCGCAGCCGGGACTGGCTCTGGCCAAAGAGCTGGCAGCTGGCCTGGTTTGCCAGCTCAACCTTGCTCTTCATGTCCAGAGAGAGCACCGGCTCGGGCAACGCCTCCAGCAGGGCGCTCATGGCACGGTGCTCGCGCTCGGAGGGCATCCACAAGACGGTACGCACGTCGGTCACGCTGGGAATACGGCGGATTTCGGCCATCAGGCTGCTGAAGTCATTAAATTCCAGTTCAGCAAAGTTGAGGTAGATCCGCCCGATAGGGTCGATCTCAATGCCGCGTAAATCGATCCCCCTGAGCACCAGCAGATCCAGCAGCTCACGGGTCAGACCAAGACGGTCTTCACAAAAGACTTCAAGACGCATGGGAGTTGCCACCCTTAAACAGTCAACGTATTTAAGAATGATAAGACACTTATCCGCAGTCAGGAAGCTGTCTGTCAACAATTATTGACAGAGCGGTGGAAAACCCACCGCCATGGCGTAAAGATAAACGTTCAATCACGCTTTTGCGCGCCGCTGCGCTGCATATTGGCCTTCAGCTCGCCGATGAGCTGACGGCGAAAATCGGCCAGCCGGGGCTTATCGTCCTCCAGCCAGGGCAGCGGACGGCACAGCTCCATCGCTTTAATGCCGAGGCGCGCAGTAAGCAGCCCGGCCCCGATGCCCTGCGCGGCGCGAGCCGAGAGCCGGGCGGCGAGATCCTGCGACAGCCAGTCCATACCTACCTCACGCACCACCTCGCTGGCTCCGGCGAAAGCAATGTTGAGCAGCACCAGGCGAAAAAGGCGTAGCCGGCTGAAATAGCCCAGCTCAATGCCGTAGAGTCTGGCGATGCGGTTAATCAGCCGCAGATTACGCCAGGCGATAAAGGCCATATCCACCAGCGCCAGCGGGCTGACGGCAATCATCAGCGTTGAACCTGCCGCCGAAAGGCTGATTTCACGCCGGGCCTGGGCATCCACCACCGGCTGCACCAGCCGGGCGTAGAGCGTGACGATCTCCCGGTCGCTTTGCGTCTCGTGAATAGCGGCGTACCAGCGTTGCAGCGCAGGATGCGCCTGATCGATACCCGCCTGGCGGGCCAGCCTCTCGCAGAAATCACGCCCCTTGCCCGTGCCGTGGCTATGCAGCAGCAGGCTGGCCTCGTCCCGGGCTTCAGCGCGCTGGCGCAGCCGCCACAGCCGCCGCCACTCACCGACCACCGAGCCTACCCCCGCGCCGACGATGAGCGCGCCCGCCGCACAGCCCCCCAGCGCCACCCAGTCGTGAGTTTGCCAGGCGTCCATTGCCCACTGCACGCCCTGTCCGACCACGCTGATGCCAAACAGCGCCAGTCCGGCCAGCACCATTGTGCGCCACAGGCTGCGCCGGGGACGCAGCGCCGCCTCGACGCTGGCTTCCGGCTGCGGCGTGTCGGCCAGTATCTCTTCCGCCTGCAGGGGCGTGAACTCCCCCGCCTCAGCATCGCTAAACGCCTGGGCGGCCTTAAAATCCTCACGCACCGGCGTTACAGGCTGTTCGGTAAAATCGACGCGTGGTTTGATTGGCTCGTTCATCGCAGCTTATCTCCCAGTAAAAATTCCAGCGCCGCATCAAGTCGAATGTGCGGCATCGGGGTATCCACATCCATCACCCGCGGACGAAAGGCCTCAAATTGAAAACCCTGCTTCTCCCAGAACGCCTGTCCCGGCAGCCGGGCGGGGACATCCCCCGGATAGACCGTCAGCGGTTTGCCATCGCGGAGGCGATCCCCGCGCAGGGCCGGGATTTTGTCACCGTTGACGTCAACCAGGCCGCTCTCCGTGGCCTGTACCGCCGCAAGGCCTAGGCAGTCGATATCGATTCCCTCAAAAGCGGCGTTTTGCCAGGCGTCAGTGACCAGCTGCTGGAGCAGAGAGACCATATTGGCATGCTGATCGACGGTGACGTGATCCGCTTTGGTGGCGGCAAACAGCAGCTTGTCGATAACCGGCGAGAAGAGGCGGCGAAACAGCGTCCGCTGACCATAATGAAAGCTCTGCATTAGCTGGGTCAGCGCGAGGCGCATATCGTTAAACGCCTGCGGCCCGCTGTTAAGGGGTTGCAGACAGTCCACCAGCACGATCTGGCGATCGAAACGCAGGAAGTAGTTTTTATAGAACCCTTTGACCACGTTTTCGCAGTAGTAGTTGAAGCGCTCGCGCAGCATCCCGGCGTTGCTGCTCTTATCCGCCTGGGCTAACTTTGCCTCACTGGTTTCATCAACGTCCGGCCAGGGGAAGAATTGTAGCGCAGGCGCACCGGCCATCTCGCCGGGCAAAATGAAGCGCCCAGGCTGGATAAAGTGCAGCCCCTCGGTCTTGCACTGGTGCAGATACTCTGTCCAGGCGTCGGCAATCTCTGCCAGCCGGTTCTCATCGGCCGGAGCCAGCGGATCCAGCCCTTCGCAGAGCTGACGCCAGCGGGCAGACCACTCTTTTCTGTGACCCTGTAACATACCGGTCATCTGTCGGGACCAGCTGGTATAGTCCTGCGCCAGCATAGGGAGATCCAGCAGCCACTCGCCGGGGTAATCAACAATTTCTAAATAGAGGGTGGCGCTGTCGGTAAAATGGCGCAGCAGGGAGTCATTCGAGCGGTAGCGCAGGGCCAGGCGCATCTCGCTGACGCCCCGCGTCGGCGTTGGCCATGCGGGTGGCGTACCGTAGAGCTGGGCAATGCCCTCATCCCAGGTAAAGCGCGGGGTGCCAAAATCTCGCTGCGGCACCCGTTTTACGCCCAGCAGGCGCTCCTCGCGGACGGCGCTGAAGAGCGGCAGGCGTGCGCCGTTGTGAATATTCAAAAGCTGGTGAACCATCGCGGTGATAAACGCCGTCTTGCCGCTGCGGCTCAGGCCGGTGACGGCAAGACGCAGATGCCGGTCGACGCCGCGGTTAACAAGGGCGTTAAGCTCAGATTTAAATCGCTTCATAGCCATCCTGTTTTGCCCTGAAGTGAAAGATTCAATAAGAGAAGGAGTATAAGGCGGCAGGTGCAGTGGGATCTATTCCCAACAAAAGCAAGCGGCGCAAAGGTTGCGCCGCCAGAGAACTATTTCATATTGCGCGATACGCGCGTCGCGAGGCGTTTAAGCATTGGCTCCAGCGCCAGCGCCAGCAGCATTTTCACCGGACGGCGCGCCACGGATTTGATTGCCCAGCCCGCTACGCCCGCCGGGCCGTAGCGCAGCGCGGTCAGCAGCACCAGCTTGCCTGCAATTTTCAGTGCCGGTTTGGCTTTTTTGCCGGTCTGTTGCCATTTGCTATTCATCATCTACCTCGTTAGGTCATTAAATCAGAGCTGACGGAAACGGCTGCGCAGCGAGAATGTGTCAGAGGTCACGTAGCGCTCCATCTCGCGCAAACGCTTCTCCCCCGAGGCCAGCTCCGCATCTACCGCATTGAGTAGCTCGCTGCTGGTCGGCGCAGCGTCGCCGTCAATTTCCCCCTCCGGCATCGGATCGAGCACGAAGGTGAGAATGATATAGGCGAGCACGACAAAGAAGAACAGACCAAAAAGCATCGCCAGAACCGTAATCAGACGCACCAGCTTCACCGGGACATCAAGATAGTGAGCAATCCCGGCGCAGACGCCTTTCACCATTCCCCGCTGGGGAATTCGCCACAGTTTTTTATTAAAAAAGTCATTCATTAGCGATCCCTCCAGTTCGGGTGCTCTGCATCAAGAATAGCTTCCAGAGAGGCTATCCGCTCGCGCATCCGTTTTGCCTCGTCATTGAGCTGGGCCAGACGCTGCTGCTCGCTTTGCGAAAGCGCATCGCGACCGCTGCGGTTGTTGTAGTGCAGCCACAGCCAGACCGGCAGGACAAACAGTACAAACAGGGTCAGAGGAATAGCCAAAAATAGCGCGCTCATGTGTACTCCTTACAGATGAGGGGCGGCATAAACCCACACCGCCCGTTAGTATTCATCGTTTGTTATTATTGGATATCTTGTTTCATTTTGGCTTTTAGCTGCGCCAGCTGCTCGCTGATTTCATCACTCGCTTTCAGCTCGGCAAACTCCTGATCCAGCGACTTCTGCTTACCAAAACCGTGGCTCTCCGCTTCGGCTTCCATCTGGTCGATACGACGCTCGAAGGATTCAAAACGCGCCATCGCTTCGTCCAGTTTGCCGCTGTCCAGCTGACGACGCACGTCGCGGGAAGAGCTGGCCGCCTGGTGACGAAGGGTCAACGCCTGCTGACGGGCACGGGTCTCGCTGAGTTTGTTCTCCAGCTCACCAATCTCTTTTTTCATGCGCACCAGCGTCTCATCAACCAGAACGACTTCCTGCTCAAGCGTGGTGATGATGTCGGTCAGCTTCTGTTTTTCAATCAGCGCAGCACGGGCCAGATCGTCTTTCTCTTTACGCAGCGCCAGCTCGGCTTTCTCCTGCCACTCACTCTGCTGGGCAGTGGCCTGCTCAATGCGGCGTGACAGCTGTTTCTTTTCGGCCAGCGCACGTGCAGAGGTGGAGCGCACCTCAACCAGCGTATCTTCCATCTCCTGAATCATCAGGCGTACCAGTTTCTGCGGATCTTCCGCCTTCTCCAGCAGCGAGTTGATGTTGGCGTTCACGATGTCGGCAAAACGAGAAAAAATACCCATAATGTAATCCTCATATTTTATGTAATCGGGCTAAGCCCTGCTGCTAAGTTGTTACGCAAAGAACAATACAAGACCCGTGCCAACTTTCTATCTCATTGATTCATAGAGAGTTGATTAATTTTACCGCTGCGGCAATTTGGACTACAGTGGTGAATAACACTAACTAATAGCGAATTTCATCATGGCGGAATACAAGGATAATCTTCTCGGCGAGGCCAATAGCTTTCTCGAGGTGCTGGAGCAGGTTTCACGTCTTGCCCCGCTGGATAAGCCGGTGCTGATTATCGGCGAACGCGGAACGGGCAAGGAGCTGATCGCCAACCGCCTGCACTTTCTCTCCGGACGCTGGGACGGGCCGTTTATCTCGCTGAACTGTGCCGCCCTCAACGAGAACCTGCTGGACACCGAGCTTTTCGGTCACGAAGCCGGGGCCTTTACCGGCGCGCAAAAACGCCACCCAGGCCGCTTCGAGCGCGCTGACGGTGGGACGCTGTTTCTCGACGAGCTGGCCACCGCCCCCATGCTGGTTCAGGAAAAGCTGCTGCGGGTGATTGAGTACGGCGAGCTGGAGCGCGTCGGCGGCAGCCAGCCGTTACAGGTTAACGTCCGGCTGGTGTGTGCCACTAATGCCGATCTGCCTGGGATGGTGCGCGACGGCACGTTCCGCGCCGACCTTCTCGATCGACTGGCCTTTGATGTGGTACAGCTTCCGCCCCTGCGTGAGCGGCAGAGCGATATTATGCTGATGGCGGAACACTTCGCGATCCAGATGTGCCGCGAGCTGGGGCTGCCGCTGTTTCCTGGCTTTACCGAACGCGCCCGCGAGACGCTGCTCCACTACCGTTGGCCAGGTAATATTCGCGAACTGAAGAACGTGGTAGAGCGCTCGGTCTACCGCCACGGCACCAGCGAGGTGGCGCTGGATGAAATTATTATCGATCCTTTCCAGCGTACCGCCTCTCCCGAGCCGGTGACGGAAACGTTGTCTGGCGCGCCAGGCCTGCCGCTGGATCTGCGCCAGTTTCAAAACCAGCAGGAGAAGACTTTGCTGGAGGCCGCGCTACAGCAGGCAAAATTTAACCAGAAGCGTGCGGCAGAGCTGCTCGCCCTGACCTACCATCAGCTCAGGGCGCTGTTGAAAAAGCATGGGCTGTAGGGACGGTGTCAGTCGGCGCTGCGACTTAACGCCCCATATAAAAATCCTTCTTCTATACTCAGTTACGTTTAGTGGACTATGCCGCTTTTATTCTTTTGCGTGGAATATTTTCCTGCGCGTTTAACACCGGCCTACGTCCACCATTACGGCATATTCATCATTGTTCATTTTTTTGATAGGGGGATCTCCTGGTATGTTGCAAACTCAACCCTCACGCTTCGGCAGTATACTGCTGCTGCTGTCAGCCGTGATTGGCTTCGCGGTGGCTTTATACGCGTGGCTGACGCCGCTGACCGGCGTCACCGGCACTATTGGTGTGCTGGGTGTGGCCATCGCCAGCGTGTTACTGGCGCTGCTGGCCTTACTACTGCGTGGCGCATCCCACCGTGGAACACGCATTTTTCTGATTATTGTCACGCTTGTCCTGTTGTTCGGTATTGGTTTTGCAGCCGCGCTGCTGCATCAATACATTATTACCGCAGCAATGGTGGTCGGCCTGATTGGTCTGATTGCGCTGAGCAGCAATTCCGTTCGCCCCAATCATCGTGCCAGAGCCTGAGGAGCCGCCCGTGCAAAACGAAAAACACTCGCCATTACTGAAAGTCAGCATGACGGCGCTGGCATTGCTGGTTACTCCCCTGACGTTGCAGGCGCAGGATAAAGCCGCTGAGGCATCGCAGGGAACCCAGGAAGAGCTCAACGTGGATGCGGCCGATCAGCAGGCGCCCGGCACCACGAAAACCACTGACGATGCCTCAACGGGCAAAAATGATGGACAGAAAGTAGAGTCTGCCGCGCAGCCAGCGACACCACTGGTTCCTTCTACGGCCACCTGGGACAGTTTTCATGGTCAGCTTAACGCCCAGAAATACAGTCCGCTGACGCAAATCACGGCGGATAATGTCAATAAATTAACCAAAGTCTGGGAGTTTCATACCGGTGACGTCTCGGACGGTAAAGGTGATACCCCTGCCACCGTCTGGTCAGCGACCCCTGTTTTTGCCAACGAGACAATTTACATTGGTACGCCTTTCGATCGACTGATTGCGCTCGATCCCGGCACGGGGAAAGAGAAGTGGCATTACGATACCAAATCATCACGCAAAGCGCTGACCCAGCCGGTACTGAAAAACCGTGGCGTCTCTTACTGGCAGGCTAAAAATCCGGTCGCCGGACAAGCGTGCCAGAAGATCGTTTATATGGGCACCGTGGATGGCAACCTCTATGCGCTGGATGCCGATTCAGGTAAACCGTGCAGCGACTTTGCTGACAATGGTGTACTGAATATCAATCAGTGGAACACGGTTAACGCTAAATACCCACTATCTATCCTGCAACCGCCTACCGTAGTTGGCAACCACCTGCTGGTTGGCTGGGCTGGCAAGGACTGGGCTTATGCCGAAGCGCCTCCGGGGGCGGTGTTCTCAATCAATGCGCAAACCGGCGAGCGTGAGTGGACCTTCGAGGCGATTCCGGCAGAGATCCGTAAAAGCACCGGGACAGCCAACGTCTGGACCCACATGTCTGCCGATGAGGCTAATGGTCTGGTCTATCTGCCAGTTTCATCACCGTCCCCCAACTACTGGGGCGGCAATCGCGTTAAGCCTATTCCGCTTGGCACCTCCACTACCGCGCTGGATATCAATACCGGCAAAGTGGTCTGGTCTCGCCAGTGGGTGCATCACGACGTGTGGGATTACGATATTAACTCTGCGCCGACCCTGATGGATATTACGGTCGACGGTAAGCAGATCCCGGCGTTAATTCAGGCTACCAAGCAGGGCTTTTTGTTTGTTGTGAACCGCCTGACAGGCGAGGATGTCTGGCCTATCGAGGAGCGTCCTGTCCCGCAGGGTGATGGTTCAGTACAGGGCGAGGTGCTTTCGCCAACCCAGCCCTTCCCGACTAAGCCTGCGCCGCTGCTCGACCAATCGAAGAAGCCAGAGATCTGGAAACTGGCAGATATGGTGGGTGCCGGCCAGTGTTCCCGCCTGTGGGATAACCTGACCTACGAGGGTATGTACACGCCACCGACCACCAAGGGCGAAGGTACGCTGACCTACCCAGACAGTGCGGGTGGCGTCCAGTGGGGCGGCGTAGCGTTCGATCCACAAAAACAGATTGCCATCGTTAATACCTCGCACATTGTGCAGTATGTGAAGCTCTACAGTCGCGAAGATTATGACAACGCGGATAAAGACTCTGGCAACGAGAGCGGCTTTGCTCCTCAGGAGGGTGCCCCTTACGGCATGCGTCTGTTAGTCGCTAATAACTGGCTGGGTATGCCATGCTGGCAGCCGCCGTTTGGTGAAATCGTGGCGCTGGATATGCACACGGGTGATGTGAAGTGGCGTCGTCCGGTTGGCGCGTCGCAGCAGTATGGCTTCTTTATGCCAGAAAGCTGGGGCTCGCCCACCATTGGTGGCCCTGCCGTAACGGCGGGCGGCGTGATCTTCATCGGTGCGTCAATG
Source organism: Pseudescherichia sp. (assembly GCF_031998825.1). Classification (GTDB taxonomy): domain Bacteria; phylum Pseudomonadota; class Gammaproteobacteria; order Enterobacterales; family Enterobacteriaceae; genus Pseudescherichia. Next base: position 37,837 of record NZ_DAMACX010000002.1, on the reverse strand, counting down.
GATGCCAAAGTGCGCGCCTACTCTGTAGACAGTGGCGAAGAGCTGTGGTCCGATCAGGTTGAGGCCCCTGCGGTAGCGAATCCGTCGATCTATGAGTACAAAGGCCGGCAGTATGTCGCGTTCGTCGCCGGGGGGAACACTATCCTGAAGGATCAGGTGGGCGATCAGGTCGTGGTGTACGCGCTGCCTGAATAGCCGTTCGACATCATATCAATGTAAATAGCGTGGGGCCTCAGTGCCCCACTTTTTTATGCGGAGTGAAAACGCATTACTTCTTATTCAGCATCGCTTTCAGGTCGGCAAACGGATTATAGGTTGCTGCTCCTACGTCTTTCTGCGCATCCTCTCCGGCCACGACGGTTGTGCCGTACTGATCGGCTTCAGTATATTTTGAGTGCTCGTGATCGTGGCAGTAGAGGCACAGCAGCTCCCAGTTACTGCCGTCCGGCGGATTATTGGTGTGATCGTGATCGATATGGTGCACCGTTAACTCCCGCAGGTTCGAGTAGACAAACTCACGCGAGCAGCGCCCGCAGACCCACGGATAAATTTTCAGCGCCCTTTCCCGGTAGTCTGACTCCAGACGGGCATAGTTCTTAGGGATGATAGCCATCGCAGGCAATCCTTACGGTAACGAAAGTATCTTCCTATAGTAAGCCAATGCACGGCGCTCGCCAATCACTGTTGAGGGGCCGGAGCGTGCTGACGACAGACCCCCAGCACAAACTGGCGTAGCCAGCGGTGCGCCGGATCGGCCTCGGCACGCGGGTGCCACATCTGGGAGAGCGTAATGCCACGCACCTTTACCGGCAGTTCAAACATGCAATACGCCGCAGCAGGCTGATGGATAAGAAACGAGGCGGGGATCAGCCCCACCAGATCGGACGCCAGCGCCACCGCCAGCGCAGCGGGAAAACCCGGTACAACGGCAGCAATATTCCGCTCAAGGCCCTGCTCAGCCAGCGCCTCATCTACCGGCCCGGCGGTACGCCCCCGACGGGAGGCCACTACGTGGGCATGGGCGAGGTAGTCGCTGACGCCTACCCCGGACAGCGCTGATAGCGGATGCCCTGGCCTCACTACCCCAACAAAGCGATCGCGAAACAGCGCCTGAATGCGGATCTCCGGCCCCATCTCCCCCAACACGCCAATCTCCAGATCGACCAGCCCTTCACGCAGCGCCTTCGCGCTCTTTTCCGCCCTGGCGACAAATCGCAGACGCACGTGCGGGGCGCACTTCGCGGCGGCTACAATCAGCGTCGGGCCAAAGGCTTCGATGAAACCATCGTTGGTACGCAGCACGAAAGTACGATCGAGCGTCGACAGATCCACCCCAGCTGGGGAGGGCCGCAGCAGCGCCAGCGCCTCAAACAGCGTGCGCTGCGCGCCTTCACGCATGGCCTCTGCCCGGGGCGTCAATACCATACTGCGTCCAGCGCGCACCAGCAGCGGATCGCCGGTTACCGCACGCAGGCGGCTAAGCGTCCGGCTCATCGCCGATGCGCTCAGCCCCAGACGACGCGCAGCGCCCGCCACGCTAACTTCAGCCAGCAGCGCATCGAGGGCAATAAGCAGGTTCAGATCGGGAGCATTCATCCACCTATCTTACTCTGCGCGTCTGGTTTGAGGGAAGGCGTCTGGTGCAGGTTATAACTGCAAATGCTGCGTCTTCCGCCCTGCCATGCCGCTCATTAGGCTTTATACATCGAATGCATGAACATAACAGAGGTGAACAAAGTGGAGCTTTTTTCTGCAAGACCGGGGGATGAGGGTTTAGCGGGACGCGAACGCGCGCTGGCTATGGCTGCCGTCATGACCAGTACCACAATGGCCGTGTTTGATGGCGTCATCGTCAACGTTGCGCTGCCGCCCATTGCCCACGCGCTGGCGGTGCCTGCCCAGTCTGCCGTGTGGGTCGCCAATGGCTATCTACTGTCGGCCGCGATGACGCTGGCTATTTTTGCCGCGCTTGCCCGTCGCGTTGGCTTTCGCGCCCTGTTTGCCTTCGGTCTGGGTCTGTTTACGCTGGCCTCGCTGGGCTGCGCCCTCTCCTCTTCGCTTACCATGCTGACTGGCTGGCGCATCGTGCAGGGCGTTGGCGGGGCAGCGACCTTAAGTATTGCTCCAGCGATCTTACGATCCGTTTTTCCTACCCGCCTGCTGGGGCGTATTCTGGGCCTTCATGCTCTGCTGATTGCCGCCAGCACGGCCATCGCGCCGGTGCTGGGCGGTACGCTGCTCTCTCTCCTGAGCTGGCAGTGGCTGTTTGCTATCAATATCCCGCTGGGAATTGTCGCGTTAACTCTGACGCTTCAGGCGATCCCCGATAACCGCGCACCCGGCCGCGAATCCTTTGATATGGCTGGCGCGGTACTGTCAGCGATGATGCTGGGTGGGCTGATTATGGCGGCAAACGTTTTCTCCCGTCCCGGTCAGGCACAAACTCAACTGTGGACGGCAGCAGGATATGGTAGCGTCGCAATAGCCGCTGGGCTGACATTTATTTGGCACCAGCGACGTACGTCATACCCGCTCATGCCGCTGGAGCTCTTTGCCTCGCCGCGCTTTTCACTGGCGGCGCTCACCTCGCTGGCCTCATTCGTTAGCCAGGGAGTGACCTTTATTGCTCTGCCGTTCCTGTTTCAAAGCGTCTACGGGTATAGCGTCTTTGCCTCGGCGCTGCTCTTCACGCCCTGGCCGCTGGGTATTATGCTGGCCGCTCCCCACGCAGGACGGCTGGCCGATCGCTATCCCGCAGCGATGATCTCCACGGTTGGTTTAGCCCTTTTTACCCTGGGTTTAACGCTGCTGGCGCTGCTTCCTGAGCAGGCTCATGCCTGGGATATCGGCATGCGCAGCCTGGTTTGCGGCATAGGGTTTGGCTGTTTTCAAAGTCCTAACAACCGTGAAATGCTGGCAAACGCCTCGCGAGCACACAGCGGCTACGCCTCCGGGGTACTGGCCATTATGCGTACCTTCGGTCAGTGCCTGGGCGGTGCGTTAGTGGGCGTAATCATGTCGATTTCAGCGCCAGCCGGCGCTCAGGCGGCGGACGCGGTTCGCCTGAGCCTGTGGGTTGCGGTGCTGGCGACCGTGCTGGCTCTCCTTTTTAGCCTAAGCCGCATACGAAACCGGCCTGATTGACGACTTTTGCGCCGCTTATCCGCAGACATTTTTACGTAGCCATACTAAGTGCGATACACTTTGTAAATCGGTCTTACAGCTAAAGAAATTATGCGCCTGATTATATCTTCCCTGCTCATGGCAGTCGGCCTGTTAAGCGGACACGTCCAGGCTGCGCCTGCGGATCCCGCTGCGGCGGATATTCGTAATAGCGGCTTTGTCTACTGTGTGAATGGCCAGGTTAATACCTTCAATCCGCAAAAAGCGAGCAGCGGCCTGATTGTGGATACCCTGGCGGCCCAGCTTTACGATCGCCTGCTGGATGTGGATCCTTACACCTATCGTCTGGTACCTGAGCTGGCAGAGAGCTGGGAGGTGCTGGATAACGGCGCGACCTACCGTTTCCGCCTGCGCAGCAACGTCGCCTTCCAGAAAACGCCGTGGTTTACGCCGGGGCGGGCGCTCAACGCCGATGACGTGGTCTTTAGCTTCCAGCGCATTTTCGATCGCCATCACCCGTGGCATAACGTCAACGGCAGCAGTTTTCCCTATTTTGATAGCTTACAGTTTGCCGACTCGGTCGAAAGCGTGCGCAAGCTCGACAGCCGCACGGTGGAGTTTCGCCTGAAAAAACCGGATGCCTCATTCCTGTGGCATCTGGCAACGCACTACGCTTCGGTGATGTCCGCCGAATACGCAGACCAGCTGGCTAAGCGCGATCGTCAGGAGCTGCTGGATCGCCAGCCGGTAGGCACCGGGCCGTTCCAGCTTGCCGAATACCGCACCGGCCAGTATATCCGCCTGCAACGCCACGTTAAGTTCTGGCGCGGCCAGCCGCTGATGCCGCAGGTGGTGGTCGATCTGGGGTCCGGGGGCACCGGGCGGCTATCGAAGCTGCTGACCGGCGAGTGCGATGTGCTGGCCTGGCCCGCAGCCAGCCAGCTGACGATTTTACGTGACGATCCGCGCCTGCGCCTGACCCTGCGTCCAGGGATGAACATCGCCTATCTGGCGTTTAATACCGACAAAGCACCGCTGAATAACCCGGCCGTGCGTCACGCGCTGGCCTTGGCGATCAACAACCAGCGTCTGATGCAGTCGATCTACTACGGTACGGCGGAGACCGCCGCCTCGATCCTGCCCCGCGCCTCCTGGGCCTACGACAGCGAAGCCAAAATCACCGAGTACAATCCGGCCAAAGCCAAACAGCAGCTGGCGGCGCTGGGCCTGGAGAACATGACTCTGCAACTGTGGGTGCCCACCAGCTCCCAGGCATGGAACCCCAGCCCGCTGAAAACTGCCGAGCTTATTCAGGCGGACATGGCACAGGTGGGCGTAAAAGTCATGATTGTTCCCGTTGAGGGGCGCTTCCAGGAGGCCAGGCTGATGGATATGAACCACGACCTGACCCTCTCTGGCTGGTCAACGGACAGCAACGACCCCGACAGCTTCTTCCGCCCGCTGCTCAGCTGCGCCGCTATCGAGTCGCAAACTAACTTTGCCCACTGGTGCCACCGGGAGTTTGATACCATATTGCAGAAGGCCCTGACCTCTCAGCAGCTGGCGTCACGTATCGAGGCCTACGATGAGGCCCAGACGATCCTGGCCCGTGAGCTGCCGGTGCTGCCGCTGGCCTCCTCCCTGCGTCTTCAGGCCTACCGCTATGACATCAAAGGACTCGTACTCAGCCCGTTCGGCAACGCTTCGTTTGCCGGCGTCTCGCGCGAACCTGAAAAAGAAGAGGTGAAGCAACCATGATCATCTTTACGCTGCGCCGCCTGCTTCTGCTGCTGGTCACGCTATTCCTGCTGACCTTTGTGGGATTCAGCCTGAGCTACTTTACCCCTCACGCGCCGCTGCAGGGAGCCTCGCTGTGGAACGCCTGGTTCTTCTGGTTTAAAGGGGTGCTGCACTGGGACTTTGGCGTCTCCAGCATCAACGGTCAGCTGATCTCCGAGCAGCTCAAGGAGGTCTTCCCGGCTACCATGGAGCTGTGTATTCTCGCCTTTGGCTTTGCGCTGGTGGTGGGTATTCCGGTGGGCATGATGGCCGGTATTATGCGCGGAAAATGGCAGGATAAACTGATCAGCGCCCTGGCATTGATTGGCTTCTCGATCCCTATCTTCTGGCTGGCCCTGCTGCTTACCCTCTTCTTCTCCCTGACGCTGGGCTGGCTGCCAGTATCGGGCCGCTTCGATCTGCTCTATGAGGTGAAAACGGTCACCGGCTTTGCATTGATTGATGCGTGGCTCTCTGAGTCAATATGGCGTGAAGAGATGATCGTCAGCGCGCTGCGCCATATGGTCTTGCCGGTGCTGACCCTGGCGGTTGCGCCGACCACCGAGGTGATCCGCCTGATGCGCATCAGCACTATGGATGTGTTTGAGCAGAACTACATCAAAGCTGCCGCCACGCGCGGCCTGTCGCGCCTGTCTATTCTGCGTCGCCACGTGCTGCATAACGCCCTGCCACCGGTGATCCCGCGCCTTGGATTGCAGTTCTCCACCATGCTGACGCTGGCAATGATCACCGAGATGGTCTTTAGCTGGCCGGGTCTGGGGCGCTGGATCATCAACGCCATCCGCCAGCAGGACTATGCGGCCATCTCCGCCGGGGTGATGGTAATCGGCGCGCTGGTCATTATTGTTAACGTCCTCTCCGATATTCTGGGCGCGCTGGCGAACCCTTTGAAACATAAGGAATGGTATGCCCTCCGATAATGTCTATAACGAGAAGCAGACCCCCGGTGCGCTGCGCACGGTGTGGCGCAAATTTTATGGCGATACGACCGCCATGGTGGGGCTCTACGGCTGCGCCGGGCTGGTGCTGTTATGCCTCTTTGGCCGCTGGTTTGCCCCCTACGGTATCGATCAGCAGTTCCTCGGCTACCAGCTTTTGCCGCCCTCGTGGTCGCGCTACGGGGATGTCTCATTCTTCCTCGGTACGGACGACCTGGGCCGCGACGTGCTTAGCCGCCTGCTCAGCGGCGCGGCGCCAACGGTAGGCGGCGCGTTTGTCGTTACCCTGGCGGCAACGATCTGCGGCCTGGTGCTCGGCGTGGTGGCTGGAGCCACTCACGGCCTGCGTTCGGCGGTGCTGAACCATGTGCTCGATACGCTGCTCTCCATCCCCTCTCTGCTACTGGCGATCATCGTCGTGGCCTTTGCCGGGCCGCACCTCTCCCATGCGATGTTTGCCGTCTGGCTGGCGCTGCTGCCGAGGATGGTACGATCGGTCTACAGCATGGTGCACGACGAGCTGGAGAAGGAGTATGTGGTCGCCGCCCGGCTGGACGGTGCCACGACGCTCAATATTTTATGGTTCGCGGTGCTGCCGAACATGACCGCGGGCCTGGTGACTGAGATCACCCGGTCGCTGTCGATGGCTATCCTCGACATTGCCGCGCTGGGCTTTCTCGATCTTGGCGCGCAGCTGCCCTCTCCGGAATGGGGAGCGATGCTGGGCGACGCGCTGGAGCTTATCTACGTTGCGCCCTGGACAGTGATGCTGCCGGGGGCGGCGATCATGGTAAGCGTATTACTGGTCAACCTGCTGGGCGACGGGATCCGCCGTGCGGTCAATGCGGGGGTGGAATAGTGCCACTACTTGATATTCGTAACCTGACCATTGAGGTCAAGACCGGCGAAGGCTGGGTCAGGGCCGTCGATCGCGTCACGCTTACCCTTGCCGAAGGTGAAATCCGCGGTCTGGTGGGCGAATCCGGCTCGGGCAAAAGCCTGATAGCCAAAGCGATCTGTGGCGTGACCAAAGACAACTGGCGGGTCACCGCCGACCGGATGCGCTTCGACGATGTGGATCTGATGCGCCTCTCGGCGCGCGAGCGGCGAAAACTCCTCGGCCACAACGTGTCGATGATTTTTCAGGAGCCGCAGTCCTGTCTCGATCCTTCCGAGCGCATTGGCAAACAGCTGATGCAGAACATTCCAGCCTGGACCTACAAGGGCCGCTGGTGGCAGCGCATGGGCTGGCGGAAACGTCGCGCCATTGAGCTGCTGCACCGGGTCGGTATACGCGATCATAAAGATGCGATGCGCAGCTTTCCTTATGAGCTGACTGACGGCGAGTGCCAGAAGGTGATGATTGCCATTGCGCTGGCGAACCAGCCGCGCCTGCTGATCGCCGATGAGCCGACCAACGCCATGGAGCCGACCACTCAGGCACAGATTTTCCGCCTGCTGACCCGGCTCAACCAAAACAACAACACCACCATTATTCTGATCAGTCACGACCTGCAGATGCTGAGCCAGTGGGCAGACCGGATCAATGTGATGTACTGCGGCCAGACCGTGGAGACCGCGCCGAGCGAGGAGCTGATCGCCACGCCGCATCATCCCTATACCCAGGCGTTGATCCGCGCTATTCCTGACTTCGGTAGCGCCATGCCGCATAAAAGCCGTCTGAATACGCTGCCGGGGGCGATCCCACTCCTTGAACATCTGCCGATTGGCTGTCGGCTGGGGCCGCGCTGCCCCTACGCCCAGCGTAAATGCATTGAGCGTCCCCTGCTGGCCGGACCTAAAAATCACCTCTTTGCCTGTCATTTCCCGTTAAATATGGAGAAGGAGTGAGATGGTCGACACCCTGCTGGAAGTACGTAACCTGAGTAAGACCTTCCGCTACCGCACCGGCTGGTTCCATCGGCAGACGGTAGAGGCGGTTAAGCCGCTCAGCTTTACCCTGCGGGAGAAGCAGACTCTGGCCATTATTGGTGAGAACGGCTCCGGTAAATCGACGCTGGCAAAAATGCTGGCGGGCATGATTGAGCCGACCACCGGCGAGCTGCTGATTGACGATAGCCCCCTGCGCTACGGCGACTACTCGTTTCGTAGCCAGCGCATCCGCATGATTTTTCAGGATCCCTCGACGTCGCTGAACCCGCGCCAGCGCATCTCGCAGATCCTCGACTTTCCGCTACGCCTGAATACCGACCTGGATCCTGAGGCGCGGCGACAGCGGGTGATTGAGACCCTGCGCATGGTGGGTCTGCTGCCGGATCACGTCAGCTACTATCCGCACATGCTCGCCCCTGGCCAGAAACAGCGTCTGGGACTGGCTCGGGCGCTGATCCTGCGCCCGAAGGTGATCGTAGCGGATGAAGCCCTGGCCTCGCTGGATATGTCGATGCGTTCGCAATTAATTAACCTGATGCTGGAATTGCAGGAGAAACAGGGTATCTCTTATATCTACGTTACCCAGCATATCGGTATGATGAAACACATCAGCGACCAGGTCATCGTGATGCACCAGGGCGAGGTGGTTGAGCGCGGCAGCACCGCTGAAGTGCTGGCCGCCCCGCTGCATGAGCTGACCCGTCGATTAATTGCCAGCCATTTTGGCGAGGCGCTGACGGCGGATGCCTGGCGAAAAGACCGCTAGCGCCACTCTTTAGGGTGGTCGGATTAACACATATGGCGACACGTGCTATTATCGCCGCGTTTTAACGACGCTCGCGGCCATATCTGACGAGCGCCACAACAATGAATATAAGGATTAGAGCTATGGGTTTTCTTTCCGGTAAGCGCATTCTGGTGACTGGCGTTGCCAGCAAACTCTCCATCGCATACGGCATCGCACAGGCTATGCATCGCGAAGGCGCTGAGCTGGCATTCACCTACCAGAACGACAAGCTGAAAGGCCGTGTTGAAGAGTTTGCCGCGCAGCTGGGTTCCAGCATCGTTCTGGAATGTGACGTTGCTAAAGACGAAAGCATCGACGGCCTGTTCGCTGAGCTGGCGAAAAGCTGGCCGAAGTTCGACGGCTTCGTGCACTCCATCGGTTTCGCACCGGGCGACCAGCTGGACGGCGACTACGTTAACGCCGTCACCCGTGAAGGCTTCAAAATTGCCCACGACATCAGCTCCTACAGCTTCGTTGCGCTGGCGAAAGCGTGCCGCTCCATGCTGAACCCGGACTCTGCTCTGCTGACCCTCTCTTACCTGGGTGCCGAGCGCGCTATTCCGAACTACAACGTAATGGGTCTGGCGAAAGCCTCTCTGGAAGCCAACGTGCGCTACATGGCGAACGCGATGGGTCCGGAAGGCGTGCGCGTGAACGGCATCTCCGCCGGTCCGATCCGTACCCTGGCCGCATCCGGCATCAAAGACTTCCGTAAAATGCTGGCCCACTGCGAAGCGGTCACCCCGATCCGCCGCACCGTCACCATCGAAGACGTAGGTAACACCGCGGCCTTCCTCTGCTCTAACCTCTCCGGCGGTATCTCCGGTGAAGTGGTTCACGTAGACGGTGGTTTCAGCATCGCCGCGATGAACGAGCTGGAACTGAAGTAAGCGTTCTCTTCCCCTCCCGTTCGGGAGGGGTCTCCCCGCTGTTTATGCTTTTCTGCTATTTATTATCACCTAACAATATTTTTCCCTCCGTTAGCGTTACGCCAGGATATTGATCGCCATTTTGAGATCAAGGAAAGCCCATGGAACAACGCCGTTTTTCCGGCAAAGGCCACTGGTATCATGAGACCCAGTCGAGTACCGGCCAGGCACAAGCGCTACCGTTAGTTCCCGAAGCCGCCACCGTCACCGATCGTTTTCTACTGGATCTTGTGCTGCCTGAGGATGTCATCGCCCCCTGTCAACGCTGGCTGGATCCTGCCCGCGCGCTTTACGACCGGCTCTTTCCCCGCAGCGTTAGCGTCAGTCGCCTGCGCACCTTTAGCGCCTACGATCGCCTGAGCACGGCGCTAACGGTAGCCCAGGTCTATGGCGTTCAGCGCCTGTGCAATCACTATGCCGCCCGCCTTGCCCCGCTGCCCGGCCCGGACTCCTCCCGTGAAAGTAACCATCGCCTGGCGCAGATCACCCAGTACGCCAGACAGCTCGCCAGCTCCCCGGAGGTGATTGACGCCCGTGCCCGCGAGCAGCTTGATGAGGTGGGACTGACCACCTGGGACATCGTGCTGATGGATCAGATTATCGGTTTTATTGGCTTCCAGGCGCGGGTTATCGCCACGTTGCAGGCCCTGATCAGCCAGCCTGTCCGCTGGCTCCCCGGCATGGAGATGCAGCAGGATGCCGCCGCCGAGCCCTTCCGCAACCATGATAGCCGCTGGACGCCGCAGCTTGAGAGCGTGGAGCGACACCTCGCCAGCGCGGCCCAGCTGGCATCGTTGGCCCAGTGGCAGCCGCTACCGACCCTGCGGGTTCTGACGCCCATTCTGGCCCATGAGCATCACCTGCTTAATGCGCTGGGGGCGGTTTTACAAAGCGATATGTGCGACACGCTTGATGCCTCGCTGGTCGACCTGGTGGCCCTGCTGACGGCGCGGATCAACGGCAGTCTGGACTGCTTCAACACCTTAGCGACGTCCGCCGTACCCGATGCGCCGATCGCCGCGTTGCGCAGCGGCGAGCAGGCATTAAATACGTGGAGCCAGGGCGATCCCCAGGCGCGAGCGGTTATCCAGGCCGTTCAGCTTTTAACCCGTGCCGCGGACAGGTTTAGCGCTGCCCACTTTACTCCCCTCGTTGAGCAGGGGCTTTCCCCGCAGCAGGCCGTTAATCTGCTGGCGTGGAGTGGTCTGTGCGGCTGGTTGAATCGTCTTAAAATCGCGCTAGGCGACACGCATTAGCGCGAAACAGCGCTTGCTGCGACACCCAGAATCGCGTAAAACTGTCAGCCGCTCTAATGGCCACGAAAATATAAAATTATGTTCCAGGACAACCCGCTGCTAGCGCAGCTTAAACAGCAACTGCATTCCCAAACGCCGCGTGCGGAAGGCGTCGTAAAAGGCACCGAAAAAGGCTTTGGCTTCCTTGAAGTCGACGGGCAGAAAAGCTATTTCATTCCGCCGCCGCAGATGAAAAAGGTAATGCATGGCGACCGCGTGATCGCCGTGATCCACAGTGACAAAGATCGGGAATCCGCCGAGCCGGAAGAGCTTGTCGAACCGTTCCTGACCCGTTTTGTCGGTAAAGTACACAGAAAAGACGATCGTCTCTCTATTGTACCGGATCATCCGTTGTTGAAAGAGGCTATTCCCTGCCGGGCCATGCGCGGCGTGGAGCATGATTTTAAAGAGGGCGACTGGGCGGTAGCCGAAATGCGTCGCCATCCGCTGAAAGGCGATCGCGGCTTTTACGCCGAGCTGACGCAGTTTATCACCTTCGGTGATGACCACTTCGTGCCGTGGTGGGTGACCCTTGCCCGCCACAATCTGGAGAAAGAGGCGCCGAACGGCGTGGCCACTGAGATGCTGGACGAAGGACTTGAGCGTGTCGACCTGACCGCTCTGGACTTTGTCACTATCGACAGCGCCAGCACCGAAGATATGGATGACGCTCTGTTTGTCGAAGCCCTGGCCGACGATAAATTGCAGCTGACCGTAGCCATTGCCGATCCCACCGCGTGGATTGCCGAAGGCAGCAAGCTGGACGATATCGCCAAAGTACGCGCTTTCACCAACTATCTGCCGGGCTTTAACATCCCGATGCTGCCCCGCGAGCTGTCAGACGATCTCTGCTCCCTGCGGGCGCAGGAAGTGCGTCCCGTACTCGCCTGCCGCATGATTATTGCCGCCGACGGCACTATTGAAGAGGATATCACCTTCTTCGCCGCGACCATCGAATCGAAAGCCAAGCTGGTTTATGACGACGTCTCCGACTGGCTGGAAGGCAAAGCAGGCTGGCAGCCGCCGTCAGAGGCGATTGCTAACCAGATCCGCCTCCTGCACCGCGTCTGCCTGAGCCGCAGCGAGTGGCGTACCCAGCACGCGCTGGTGTTTAAAGATCGCCCGGACTACCGCTTCGTGCTGGGTGATAAAGGCGAGGTGCTGAATATTGTCGCCGAGCCGCGCCGTATCGCTAACCGCATCGTGGAGGAGTCGATGATCTCCGCCAACATCTGTGCGGCACGCGTTCTGCGCGATAAGCTGGGCTTCGGGATCTACAACATCCATCTGGGGATCGATCCAGCGAATGGCGAAGCGCTGGCCGCGCTGCTGAAAACGCACGGCATGCATGTCGATGCTGAAGAGGTGTTGACCCTCGCAGGCTTCTGCAAGCTGCGCCGTGAACTCGATGCGCAGCCTTCAGGTTTCCTCGACAGCCGCATCCGCCGTTTCCAGTCCTTTGCTGAAATCAGCACCGAGCCGGGTCCTCACTTCGGTCTTGGCCTCGACGCCTATGCGACCTGGACTTCGCCTATCCGTAAGTATGGCGATATGATCAACCATCGTCTGCTGAAAGCGATTATCAAAAACGAAACCGTTGCCCGTCCGCAGGATGAGGCTACCTTGCAAATGGCCGAGCGCCGTCGTCTCAACCGTATGGCCGAGCGTGACGTCGGCGACTGGCTGTATGCCCGCTTCCTGAAGGACAAAGCCGGAACCGATACCCGCTTTGCTGCTGAGATTATCGATATCAGCCGCGGCGGTATGCGCGTGCGTCTGGTGGACAACGGCGCGGTCGCGTTTATTCCAGCTCCGTTCCTGCACGCCGTGCGTGATGAGATGGTTTGCAGCCAGGAGAACGGTACAGTAACGATTAAAGGCGAAACCGCGTATAAAGTGAGTGATGTGATTGATGTCACTATCGCTGAAGTTCGCATGGAGACGCGCAGCGTTATTGCCCGCCCGCAGGCCTAATTATCTCCGTGCCGTGTTGGCCTCGTGATAGACGAGGCCAACACCGTTTTGCCCTTCCCTCATGTAATAAATTTTCACTAATTCTGATTTTTAGCTGAAGCAGAAATATTATAATATCGCCTGAAAAAACAGCGTGTTCTGGTATAACCCTTGCGGCTTTGTCGATCTTAAAATGTGTGACCGTAGCGTGTTCAGCAGGACAGGAGGAAGCATGAAAGAGGATTTGGATCAAAGTGTGCTGTTTCGCTATTTGGGTTCAAGTAGCCCATTCTGGCGACTCTCAGCCGACAGCAATGCGCTACAGCTTGCCGCAAGTGAAAACGCCGAAATAAGCCAGACGATAACGCTTAACGATGAGCAGGCCGAGCAGATCAGGGCCATGACGGTGATCACCTCCAGCGTGACCACTACCCTACCCCTGTTGGGCAGCGACGTGCCCCTGCACCTGGTTGGCCGAAAAATCAGTCATACAGAGTGGGCGGGCACCGCCTCCTCCTGGAACGATACCTCTACCGTAACCCGGGATAGCGCTCAGGGCTTCTCTTTTGCTGAACAGGTGGTCTCTGAAGCCCACTCGGTGATTGTTATTCTCGATCGCCATGGCAATATCCAGCGCTTTAACCGGCTATGCGAAGAGTATACCGGTATGCGCGAGAAAGAGGTTATTGGCCAGAACGTTTTTACCCTATTCATGAGCCGCAAAGAGGCCGTCGCGTCACGACGCAATATTGCTAACTTTTTTCTTAGCGGTAGCTCGTACGAAGCTGAGCGCTGGATTAAAACGCGCAAAGGACAGCGGCTGTTTCTCTTCCGCAATAAATTCGTCCACAGCGGCAGCGGTAAAAATGAAATATTTCTTATCTGCTCCGGGACCGATATTACTGAGGAGCGTCGCGCCCAGGAGCGTCTGCGCGTGCTCGCAAATACCGACACCGTAACCGGTCTGCCTAACCGCAATGCTATCAACGAGCTTGTGAGCGACGCCATTGCGAAACGGGGTGACACCCAGGTGGGTATTGTCTATCTCGATCTCGATAATTTCAAAAAGGTAAACGACGCCTACGGGCATATGTTTGGCGATCAGCTTTTGCAGGCGGTTGCGCTGGCCATTTTAAGCTGTCTGGACGAGGGCCAGGTACTGGCAAGGCTCGGGGGCGATGAATTTATCGTGCTGGCGACGAAAACCTCGCAGGGCGCGCTGGAGGCGATGGCATCGAGGATCTTAACCCGTCTGCGCCAGCCCTTCCGCATCGGGCTTATTGAAGTCCATTCGGGATGCTCGCTGGGCATTTCGCTGGCTCCCCAACACGGTAAGGACCGGGAGAGCGTGATCCGCAACGCCGATACCGCCATGTATACGGCGAAAGAGAGCGGCCGGGGTAAGTTTTGCGTGTTTACCCCAGAGATGAACCAGCGCGTCTTTGAGTATCTGTGGCTGGACACTAACCTGCGCAAGGCGCTGGACGATAATCAACTGGTGATCTACTACCAGCCCAAGGTGACATGGCGCGGGGAGATCCGCAGCCTGGAGGCGCTGGTGCGCTGGCAGTCCCCGGAGCGTGGCCTTCTCGCCCCTACCGAGTTCATCTCCTATGCCGAGGAGTCCGGTCTGATCGTCCCTCTGGGGCGCTGGATCATGCTCGACGTATTGCAGCAGGTCGCTAAGTGGCGAGACAAGGGGTTAAACATGCGCGTGGCGGTGAACCTCTCCGCACGTCAGCTGGCGGACCAGACACTCTGCAGCGATCTCAGGCAGGCGCTTAACGATCTGCATTTTGAATACAGCCCAATCGACGTTGAGCTAACCGAAAGCTGCCTGATTGAAAACGAGGAGCTGGCCCTGTCGGTGATTGAGCAGTTCAGCGCCCTGGGGGCACAGGTGCATCTCGATGATTTTGGTACCGGCTACTCGTCGCTGTCGCAGCTGGCGCGCATCCCCATTGATGCCATCAAGCTCGACCAGTCCTTTGTGCGCGACGTGCATAAGCACTCCGTCTCGCAGTCGTTGGTACGGGCCATCGTCGCCGTGGCACAGGCGCTGAACCTGCAGGTGATAGCCGAGGGCGTTGAGAGCGCCAAAGAGGATGCCTTTTTGACGAAAAACGGCGTCAACGAACGCCAGGGATTTCACTTTGCCAAGCCTATGCCTGCGGCTGCATTTGAGCGCTGGTATAAGCGTTATCTGACGCGAAAAATGCGTTAGCCATCACTTTATTTCGGTTGCTTATGCTTTTTTGAGATTTATTTTTTTCTCCTTCTCTTTTTACACTATTTTTTGCATCATAAAATTTATTACCTTTTCAATCAGGAGTGACATGATGGCTGACATCGACGCAAAGCAACTGGCAGGACGCATTGATACCGTGCTCGATATTCTGGTTGCCGGTGATTATCACTCTGCCATTCATAATCTTGAAATTCTCAAGGCAGAGCTTCTGGCACTGAACGATGCAGAGCAGGCGCAAGGGCAAAATTCACCTAAAACGCCGTGGGAAATTTAATCGCAATGAATTCCCGACAACAAACTATTTTGCAGATGGTAATTGATAAGGGCCGGGTCAGCGTAACCGACCTGGCTAGAACAACCGGCGTTTCTGAAGTCACTATCCGTCAGGATCTGAATACGCTGGAGAAGCAGAGCTATTTGCGTCGTACCCACGGCTACGCCGTGCCGCTGGAAAGCGACGATGTAGAAACCCGGATGCTTAATAATTTTGCCCTTAAGCGCGAGCTGGCGGAATTTGCTGCTTCTACGGTAGAGCCGGGGGAAACGATATTTATTGAAAACGGCAGCAGCAATGCGCTGCTGGCGCGTACCCTCGCAGAGCAAAAAGATATCACTATTATTACGGTGAGCAGCTATATTGCCCATCTACTGAAAGAGACGCCCTGTGAGGTGATCCTGCTTGGCGGCATCTACCAGAAAAAAAGCGAGAGCATGGTAGGCCCACTGACGCGCCAGTATATTGCCCAGGTACACTTCAGTAAGGCCTTTATTGGCATAGATGGCTGGCAGCCTGAGACCGGTTTTACCGGGCGGGATATGATGCGCGCCGACGTCGTAAACGCCGTGCTCGAGAAGGGATGTGAAGCCATTGTGCTGACCGATAGCTCAAAGTTTGGCGCGGTTCACCCCTACCCGCTTGGTCAAAATAACCCTTTTAACAGAGTGATCACCGATGACAGGCTTAACCCTGCTACACAGCGCGAGCTGGAGCAGGCTGGCGTGCATGTCGATATCGTCAAATCCCCCCGCACGCGCTAACGCTTTTTTAGCCCATGAAAGTGGGCTATCTCCCTCATCTATGAGACTTTTCTGACGGTTCAATTAAGACTTTTTACCTGTCTGCCTGACGGGCAAGAAGTAAAATTATGTTCAGCGATATAACAGGATGTAACTATCACTCGCCTCGCTGAGGCGCGGTTTCCAGTAACAACTGTGTAACATAATTTACGGAAAAAGACTTTAGTGTGTCATAACCGCACTATACTTAAAGAGATTTCTTTCCGTGAATCGAAATTTCAGGAGAAAGTATTATGATGTTATCGAGCAAAAAAGCGGCAACTGTCGTACTGGCTGTCACACTGGCAATGTCTCTGAGCGCATGTTCAAACTGGTCCAAACGCGATCGTAACACCGCTATCGGTGCCGGCGCAGGTGCAATCGGTGGCTCAGTCTTAACCGATGGCAGCACCCTGGGTACCCTGGGTGGCGCAGCGGTAGGCGGGATTATCGGTCATCAGGTCGATTAATTATACGACGTAGCAGGTCTTTAAAAGAACGAATAAAGCGTTCTGGTAACGCCATAATACTTTCTTGCAGATCTGAATTACGCAGTACAGATATAAGGCCACGGCAAACGCCGTGGCTTATTTATTGGGCATTAGCCACCCGCCAGTTTCACCTTCATTCCTTTGGCTTCAAGTAATGTTTTAAGCAGATCGCGCTTGTCACCCTGAATTTCAATGACGCCCTCTTTCACCGATCCGCCGCATCCACACTTCTTTTTCAGCTCGGCTGCCAGCTTATTCAGGGATTCATCATCGCCCTCAACGCCGGTAATCAGGCAGACGCCTTTACCTTTACGTCCGCTGGTTTGCCGCTGAATACGCACAATGCCATCGCCTTTTGGCCGTTCAGGGGCCGCTTTTGGCTCATCGATACGCCCGGTTTCAGTAGAATAGACTAAACGGCTGTTGCTCTCTTTCATTACGCCCCCACGTTTAGCGACGCGTTAATAGCGTTAAGGGTCTGGGCAGGATCGGCAGACTGGGTCACCGGCCGACCGATAACCATATAGTCCACCCCCGCTACCAGCGCCTGCTGCGGGGTCATGATGCGGCGCTGATCGCCCACCTCGCTGCCTTCAGGGCGGATCCCTGGCGTCACCAGCTTAAATTCGTGCCCCAGCACGCTCTTGAAGCGCACCGCCTCTTGTGCAGAGCAGACAACGCCATCCAGACCACACTGCTTCGTCAGGCGCGCCAGGCGCTCGGCGTGCTCGGCAGGCGTGCTGGTGATGCCCAGGTCAAGCAGATCGCTGGCTTCCATGCTGGTCAACACCGTAACGGCAATAAGCAGCGGCGCGTCTTTGCCAAACGGCACCAGCGCCTCACGGGCTGCGCTCATCATGCGCGCGCCGCCGGAGGCATGGACATTGACCATCCAGACGCCGAGATCGGCTGCGGCGGCTACCGCATGAGCAGCGGTATTGGGAATGTCATGAAACTTCAGATCGAGAAACACCTCGAAGCCGCGCTGGTGAAGATCGCGCACAAACTGCGGCCCGAAACGGGTAAACATCTCTTTGCCTACCTTCAGACGGCAGTCGGTGGGATTAATGCGATCGACAAACTCCAGGGCGAGATCGCGGCTGGCATAGTCCAGGGCGACAACAACGGGAGAGTGGCACAGAGATGGGGAAGAAGATGAAGCAGTAGACGTCATGACCAGACCTTCTTGTTGATGAGCACGCGCGGGCGCAAACGGAATAAACGGGCAGCATTCTAACTGCGAGCGCGAAAAATTGACAGGGCGCATTTTTCGCTGACTGACCTGGTTGGCTCGGTGCTTGTTCTGAGAAGAGGTTATAAAAGTATGTTGTAACTAAAGAGGATCTTTTTTTAAATTACTGGCCGTCGAGACCGCGAATTGGCTTCACCGTTGACCATGCACGACAGGAGGGACAGTGCCAGTACATGGTGTAGGCCGTAAAACCACACTTCTGACAGCGGTAGCGCGGCTTGCTGCGGATCTGTTCTCCCACCATGTCACGCAGCGCCATCAGGCTCTCTTTTGCCCGCCCCTCTTCAGCATCGTGAAGATGGTAATCCATCAGCTTATGGAAAACGCGCATCGTCGGGTGACGCTGCAGCTGGCGGGTTACCGCCACCTGGGCCTGATCCTGACCTTCGTTCCGATCGATAATTTCTGCCAGCATCAGATCGGCAGTCGCACCGACGTTCTCTTCAACGCAGCGGGTGAGAAACTCGGCCCACTCCTCGGTTTTGCCCAGCTGCAGATAGCAGGTTTGCAGCATCTCCAGGGTTTCGCTGACCAGCTCTTTATCCTGGTCGATCACCCGCAGCAGGCTTTCTACCGCTTTAGCGTAGTCGCCTTTCGCCATCAGCACGCGCCCCATCATAATGGAGACGCGTGGGCTGGAGCGGTCGGCAGCAGCGCCTTTCTTCAGCAGCGCCATCGCGCGATCCATATCGTCGTTGCCCATCTGCTGTAGCGCAAGCTCGCAGTAAAAATGGGCAATTTCGCCACGCTGTTTATCTTTACCCAGCTTAACCAGCCGCTCGGCCACGTCGATCGCCTTTTGCCACTCGCTGGTGGCCTGGTAGATCTGCAGAAGCTGCTGTAGCGCCCCGATGCGAAAATCGGTTTCGTCCACCAGCTGGTTGAACATATCTTCGGCACGATCGTACATGCCAGCGGCCATGTAGTCGCGTCCAAGCTGCTGCACCGCCAGCAGGCGCTGATCGTAGGAGAGGGAAGCGCTCTCCATCAGGGTTTGATGGATGCGAATGGCGCGATCTACCTCGCCCCGGGAGCGGAACAGGTTGCCCAGGGTAAGATGCGCCTCAACGGTGCCGGTATCCTCTTTAAGCATGTCGAGGAACAGATCAACCGCCTTGTCCTGTTGGTTACTGAGCAGGAAGTTGACGCCGGCGACGTAATCACGTGACAGCCGGTTGGCCTCATCCTGCTTTGTTTGTTGCGCACTTCTGCGGCCCATATACCAGCCGTAGGCGGCTGCTACAGGTAACAGCAGAAACAACAGCTCCAGCATAGCCTGTTATTCCTTGACGGCCGGAGTCGTAGCGGTCGTTACCGGAACGCTATTCGTTGCAGGGGCCGTCGTTACAGGGGCCGTCGTTGCAGGGGCGATTTGCTGTTCGAGACGTTTAATCTTACGCTCTGCCCGCGCCAGAGAGACCCGCACGCGCAGCCAGAAAAGACCGCAGATCAGCCAGCCGATAGCAAAGCCCGCTGCAAACAGGACCGCCAGCAGCGTAGAGATACGGTACTCCCCCTGCGCCAGCAGGAAATTGAACGTCACCTGTTGATCGTTTTGCGCACCCAGCGTGACGGAAACGACAAAGATTGCTAACACCAGTAAGAAAATGAGTAGATATTTCACATTACTTCCCGTTATGTGGCTTAGGGCGAATAAATTCTGTTCAAACTGCTGCATCCAGCCTTATAAACTACCATTTTCGCGCAGCGGACGAAATGGAAAACCGTGACATCCAGATGATGTAAGGCCAAAAAGCAGAAATTCAACGTTCAGACGGCTTTACTCATTTTTCTCTTCCCGTTGAGCTATCTCTATATCCTCTTTAACCGGTGGCGTGAGCGGCCCGCAAAGACGCTGCGCAAGCCAGGTCGCCAGGGTAACAAGAATGCCAGAGATGAGCGTGGCAACCGCCAGATCCTGCGGCCAGTGCATGCCCAGCAGCAGCCGGCTCCCCATCACCAGCACGGCCCATACCATCAGCACGACGATGGTTACCGTCCGACGGCGAGGCCACAGCAGACCTACCCCCAACAGCGCCCAGCTAGCGGCGAACATCGTGTGGCCGGAGGGGAAGGCAAAGCCGGTCTCTTTCTGCCAGTGCTTACGTAAAAAATCTGGCACGTTGTCCTGCTCGGTAAGCTGCTCCTGGACCAGCGCGCCGCGTTCATTACGCTTTAAAGTGTAGAACTTATCTACCGGAATTTGGTGAGATTTTTCAAGCCAGACAACGAAGGGACGTGGCTCCTGGGCCTGGGTTTTAACCCAGGATTTTACTCCCTGACCAATGACGATTGCCCCACCAAGGATCGCAAAAAGCATTAACGCTGCCTTCAGGCGAAAGCGTAGACACCACAAAAACCAGCCGCACAATATGACGTGAGTAATAATGCCCCACGGCTGAGTAACCGTTTCGGTGACCCAGTAGAGCACTTTAAGCCAGCCGCTGTGGCCGCCAGGCTGCCAATGCCAGCCGAAGAGCCACACCAGCAGTGGCATAATGAGCAGAAGTCCTGTTCCGGCGGCAATTCGCCTTGCGATTGAGAGCATTTTCTTTCCCTTTAAGTTAAGACACACAATAATAACTGAAAAATAACATGTTCGGCGGATTTGACGGATTTGTGCGCTTAATCTTTGTAAGTCACGGTGGCGATTAGTGAAGTGGCGCGCCTTGTGGCAAAATAGACGCAGATAGAAAGCCTGAAGGCTATGGGCACAGAAAGTGCCAGCTTAATCTGGAGAATCACATGCAGCTTAAACGTGTGGCAGAAGCCAAACTGCCGACCCCCTGGGGCGACTTCCTGATGGTGGGATTTGAAGAACTGGCAACCGGACAGGATCACGTTGCCCTGGTTTATGGCGACATCTCTGGCCAGACGCCGGTACTTGCCCGCGTCCATTCAGAGTGCCTGACCGGTGATGCCCTGTTCAGCCTGCGCTGCGACTGCGGTTTTCAGCTTGAGGCCGCCCTCTCCCACATCGCTGAAGAGGGTCGCGGTATCCTTCTGTATCATCGCCAGGAGGGACGCAACATTGGTCTGCTGAATAAAATTCGCGCCTACGCGCTACAGGATCAGGGCTTTGATACCGTTGAAGCCAACCATCAGCTGGGCTTTGCCGCCGACGAGCGCGACTTCACGTTGTGTGCGGACATGTTCAAGCTGCTGGGTGTGGATGAGGTGCGGCTGTTAACCAATAACCCGCGTAAGGTAGAGATCCTCACCGAGGCCGGGATTAATATCGTTGAGCGCGTGGCGCTGATCGTCGGGCGTAACCCCAACAACGAGCACTACCTCGATACCAAAGCGGCCAAGATGGGTCATCTGCTGGGATAATTGGTGGCAGGAAACGCCGGGTGGCGGCATTCGCCTTACCCGGCCTACATGATTATGTAAGCCGGGCATGGCTGATTTACAGCATATTACGGATCACGTAGTGCAGGATGCCGTCGTTCTGGTAGTAGGTTAGCTCGGTGCCGGTATCAATTCGACAGCGGCAATCAATCGTCTCCTGGCTACCGTCCGCACGGGTCAGCCGCACCGGAATCGTCGCTCCCGGCTTAAGCTGCGTCAGATTTTCCACATCGATCTTCTCCTCCCCCGTCAACGCCAGCGTCTTACGCGTGACGCCCTGCGGAAACTCAAGCGGCAGGATCCCCATCCCGATTAAATTCGAGCGGTGAATACGCTCGAACGACTCGGCAATCACGACGCGGATGCCCAGCAGGCGCGGCCCTTTAGCGGCCCAGTCGCGGCTGGAGCCTGACCCATACTCTTTCCCGGCAATGACTGCCAGCGGCGTCCCCTCTTTCTGGTAACGCATGGCCGCGTCGTAGATAGAGATAACTTCACTGCCCGGCAGATGCCGGGTCATCCCGCCCTCTATACCCGGCACCATTTCGTTACGAATACGGATGTTAGCGAAGGTGCCACGCATCATTACCTCGTGGTTACCCCGGCGTGAACCGTATGAGTTGAAGTCCCGACGCTCAACGCCGTGCCCCTGCAGGTAGCGTCCCGCCGGGCTGTCCGGCTTGATGCTGCCCGCCGGCGAGATGTGGTCGGTGGTGACGGAGTCACCCAACATCGCCAGGATCCGCGCCCCGTGGATATCTTCTACCTGCTTCGGCGTGGCCAGCATCTCGTCAAAGAACGGTGACAGACGGATGTAGGTCGAGTCATCCTGCCAGCCATAGGTATCAGAGTGCTCTACCTGAATCGACTTCCACTCGTCGGTACCTTCAAACACCTCGGCATACTCTTTGCGGAACATGTCGGTTGATACATGCTCTACGGCGCGGGCAATTTCACTGCCCGAGGGCCAGATATCCTTCAAGTAGACCGGATCGCCCTTCCGGTCATTGCCGATGGGATCGGTAGCCAGGTTGATATTCATATTCCCCGCCAGGGCATAGGCCACCACCAGCGGCGGCGATGCCAGCCAGTTGGTCTTAACCAGCGGATGAATACGTCCCTCAAAGTTTCGGTTACCGGAGAGCACTGCCCCGACGGTCAAGTCCCCTTTCTTAATGGCCTGCTCGATGGGATCGGGCAGCGGTCCGGAGTTACCGATACAGGTGGTGCAGCCGTAGCCCACCAGGTTGAAGCCCAGCTCATCCAGCCAGGGAGTGAGTCTGGCCTGAGCGAGATAGTCTGAGACCACCTTTGAGCCGGGTGCCAACGAGGCTTTCACCCACGGCTGGCGTTTCAGCCCCAGCTGCACAGCTTTTTTCGCCAGCAGACCCGCCGCCATCAGCACGCTTGGGTTAGAGGTGTTGGTACAGGAGGTGATCGCCGCGATAACCACCGCCCCGTCCGGCAGCTGATATTGATGCCCGTTCAGCGAATACTCTACCGCCTGGCGATCTTTCTGTGAGTGGTTCAGCTCCAGCTCTGAACTAGCGGCAAATGCCTTCGGCACTTCGCTAAGCAGCACGCGGTCCTGAGGGCGTTTCGGCCCGGCGACGCTGGCCTCAACGTCAGCCATATTAAGTTCGAGAGTGCTGGTAAAGACCGGCTCATCGCCCGGATTGCGCCACATCCCCTGCGCTTTGGTATAGGCCTCCACCAGAGCCACCTGCTCTTCGCTGCGGCCGCTCAGGCGCATGTAGTTGAGGGTGACGTCATCGATAGGGAAGAAGCCGCAGGTTGCGCCATACTCCGGGGCCATATTAGCGATAGTCGCGCGATCCGCCAGCGGGAGGTGATCGAGGCCGTCGCCATAAAACTCAACGAATTTACCTACCACGCCGTGCTTACGCAGCATCTGGGTCACGGTCAGCACCAGATCGGTGGCGGTAATGCCTTCATTAAGCTTGCCGGTCAGCTTAAAGCCGACCACGTCGGGGATCAGCATAGAGACCGGCTGGCCCAGCATGGCGGCCTCCGCTTCTATACCGCCAACGCCCCAGCCCAATACGCCAAGGCCGTTAATCATAGTGGTATGCGAGTCGGTGCCCACCAGCGTATCCGGATAGGCCACCCACTCTTTATCCTGCAGTTCGCTCCAGACCGCCTTTCCCAGGTACTCAAGGTTTACCTGATGGCAGATGCCGGTTCCTGGTGGAACCACGCTGAAGCGGCTGAATGCCTGCTGGCCCCAGCGCAGAAACTGGTAGCGTTCGTGGTTACGCTCCATCTCCAGACGGACGTTCTCTTCAAAAGCATCATCGTCACCGAAGTGATCCACGGTAACGGAGTGGTCGATCACCAGATCAACGGGAGAGAGAGGGTTAACTTTTGCGGTATCGCCGCCGAGGCGTTTAACTGCTTCGCGCATGGCGGCCAGGTCGACCACGGCAGGCACGCCGGTGAAGTCCTGCATGAGCACCCTTGCCGGGCGATAGGCGATCTCACGATCGGCGTGGGCGGACTGGAGCCACCCGGCCAGCGCACGAATATCCTCTTCGGTGACGGAATCCTCATCCTGCCAGCGCAGAAGGTTTTCCAGCAATACTTTGAGTGACTTGGGTAAGCGGGAAATATCCCCAAGCGCCTTTGCGGCCAGCGGCAGACTGTAATAGTGCCAGGTTTTGTTCTCTGCCTGCAACGTGTCCTTACTGGCTTCGCGTAGGGTAGACGACATAAGCTCCTCCTAATACAGAGTATCGATACCCTGACTGGTATCAGGGTCTGTATTAAAGATAACACAAACATGCCGTAACGTTTTGATAACAACCCAAATAGCTAAATAGCGCACATTTCAGGGCATTAGAGAGCAAAAAACCCCGCCGGGGCGAGGTTTCATCAGGACAGGTTAACCGCTATTTTTTTGGCTTATCGTCAGCGAAAGAGTCAATAAACGCTTTCTGCGCGGCCGTGAGCTGCCAGCTGGCTGGGATCTGCACCGCGGTCTCACGTTCACCCTGACAGGTGTGTTTAGGGGACCGGCAGCGGTCCTGAACCGGATTTAACCGCTCGGTAATTGCCATTGGCTTAACCCCAAAATTTCCAGATAACCAGTGCCACAACTGCCCAGAAGAAGGCCGAACCCAGAAAGACCGCCAGCCATGCTTTACGCTTCAGCGCGGGATCCCTTTGCGGCTCATCACTTCCTGCAGGCATTGCTAACCTCGCACAATCGACATCGCTTATCATATTGACACCGAACAATAGGTTTAAGTAATCATTACATAGGACAAATCCTAAAGAAACTTTAGCCTAAAATCCAGCGAATTTACGAATCATTTCGAGTGAAATATTCGATGTTATGATCGCGAAGAGACTATTGTAGAAGGTAATTTGCGCTGCGCCACGTTAGCGACTACTTTTGTCGCCCTTCTGCTATTTTTCCGGCAGTTTAATGTCGTGGAACATCGCTTCGATATCCTCATTCGAACGCAGCGCGACAGCGGTATCAACAACGTCACGGGTAAGATGCGGAGCGAAGCGCTGGATAAAGTCATACATGTAGCTGCGTAAAAACGTGCTGCGGCGGAAACCGATCTTTGTTGTGCTATGGCTAAACACGCCCTGCGCATCCAGCTTGACCAGATCCGGGTCGGAAATAGGATCCACCGCCATGCTGGCGATCACCCCTACCCCCAGCCCAAGACGAACGTAGGTTTTGATCACGTCGGCATCGGTAGCGGTAAAGACAATGCGCGGCGTCAGGCCAGCACGGTTAAACGCAGTGTCCAGCTCGGAGCGGCCGGTAAAGCCAAAGGTATAGGTCACCAGCGGGTATTGGGCCAGCTCTTCAATGCTCACCGACTGCTTGCCCGCCAGCGGATGGTCCGGCGTAACAACGATAGAGCGGTTCCAGTGGTAACACGGCAGCATCACCAGATCGTCATAGAGATGCAGCGCTTCGGTAGCGATGGCAAAGTCCGCGTTGCCCTTAGATACTGCTTCAGCAATCTGCGTGGGCGATCCCTGATGCATATGCAGGGATACGCGCGGGTAGCGCTCAATAAAGCCTTTGATCACGTTTGGCAGCGCGTAGCGGGCCTGGGTATGGGTGGTCGCTACGTACAGCGATCCCTTATCTGGCCAGGTGTGCTCGCCGGCGACCGATTTTATCGCTTCTACCTTGGAGAGCACCTCGCGGGCGATGCGGATGATCTCCTGCCCGGCAGGCGTAACCTGAGTAAGATGCTTACCGCTGCGGGCAAAAATCTGGATCCCCAGTTCGTCCTCCAGCATACGCACCTGCTTACTGATCCCCGGCTGGGATGTGTAGAGCCCTTCGGCAGTAGAGGAGACGTTAAGGTTATGGTTGACCACCTCAACAATATAGCGAAGCTGCTGTAGTTTCATGACGGACCATCCGATTTTGCGCACACGACATCGTCTAAGACGATTTAATAATAAGAGAGGAAATAGCTATAACCACTATATCATTTATATCTACAGTGTATAGATATGTTCAAAAATTAATAATGACGGTTATAAGAAAGGGCCGGATAACCGGCCCTTGAAGAGATTTTTGCAGGCTTACTTTTTAGCTTCTACCCATTTACCATCAATAAAGAAGGCGGACCAGCCGGTGGCCTTCCCCTCTTTCTCTGAAGCAACGTACTGCTGCTTGGTCTTGCGGCTAAAGCGGACCATGGTCTTGTTTCCGGCAGGATCCTGCTGCGGCGCATCGGCCAGGTAGCGCAGCTTCTCCGGCAGACGATCGCGGAAGCGGTACAGCTCTTCCACCAGCGGCGCACGGGTTTCGCGCGATTTCGGGAAGGTGTTCGCCGCCAGGAAGACCCCGGCCGCACCGTCACGCAGCACGAAGTAAGCATCTGACTTCTCGCACGGCAGCTCCGGCAGCGGAACCGGATCTTCCTTCGGCGGTGCAACTTCACCGTTACGCAGGATCTTACGCGTGTTTTTACAGTCGTCGTTGGTGCAGGCCATGTATTTACCGAAACGCCCCATCTTCAGGTGCATTTCAGAACCACACTTCTCGCACTCGACGATCGGACCGTCGTAACCCTTGATGCGGAACTCGCCCTCTTCGATCTCGTACCCGTCGCAGGTGGGGTTGTTACCGCACACGTGCAGCTTGCGTTTCGGATCGATCAGGTAGCTGTCCATCGCCGTGCCGCACTTCACGCAGCGGCGTTTTGCACGCAGGGCGTTGGTTTCGGCATCGTCACCCTCCAGCACGTTGAGAACCTCGTTCTCCGGTACCAGGTTGATAGTGGTTTTGCAGCGCTCTTTCGGCGGCAGCGCATAGCCTGAACAGCCGAGGAAGACGCCGGTGCTCGCTGTGCGAATGCCCATTTTTCGACCGCAGGTCGGGCAGTCGATGCTGGTCAGCACCATCTGATTCGGGCGCATGCCGCCCTCCTCCGGATCCTGCTCGGCTTTCTCCAGCTGCTTGGTAAAGTCGCTAAAGAAGTTGTCCAGCACACCTTTCCATTCGGTTTCGTGATTCGCCACCTGGTCGAGGCTGTCTTCCATCTGCGCGGTGAAGTCGTAGTTCATTAGCTCGCGGAAGTTCTCTTCCAGACGATCGGTAACGATCTCCCCCATCTTCTCGGCGTAGAAACGACGGTTTTCAACCCGCACGTAGCCGCGATCCTGAATAGTCGAGATGATCGACGCATAGGTAGACGGGCGGCCAATGCCGCGTTTTTCCAGCTCTTTAACCAGCGAGGCCTCGCTAAAGCGTGCAGGCGGCTTGGTAAAGTGCTGGGCCGGAGTCAGCTCGATCAGCGACACCACGTCGCCCTTGTTGACCGGCGGCAGGGTGCGATCTTCATCATTTTTACGTAGCGCAGGCATCACTTTGGTCCAGCCGTCAAAGCGCAGCGTGCGACCGCGCGCCTTCAGGCGGAACTCGCTCGCTTCCACGGTCAGCGTCGTCGAGTCGTACTGGGCCGGCGTCATCTGGCAGGCAACAAACTGCCGCCAGATCAGCTGGTAGAGCTTCTGCGCGTCGTTTTCCATATCCTTCAGCGACTCGGCTACCACCGCAACGTCAGACGGACGAATCGCTTCGTGCGCCTCCTGCGAGTTCTCCTTGCTGGAGTACTGGATCGGGCTCTCCGGCAGATATTTCTTACCGAAGTTTTCGGTAATATAGCTGCGGGCCATGTTCACCGCGTCCTGGCTCAGGTTGGTTGAGTCGGTACGCATATAGGTAATGTGGCCTGCCTCATAGAGACGCTGGGCCATCATCATGGTTTTCTTTACGCCGAAGCCGAGACGGGTGCTGGCTGCCTGCTGTAGCGTCGAGGTGATAAACGGCGCGCCCGGCTTGCTGCTGGTCGGCTTATCTTCCCGATCGGCTACGGTGTAGCGGGCCTTCTCCAGCAGGCTAACCGCCGACATGGTCTGCTCGCGGTTAACCGGGCGGAACGGTTTGTCCTGCTGGTGTGTCACCTGCAGCGCCAGAGAGTCACCGGCGGGGGTCGCGACGTTGGCGTCTACTTCCCAGTACTCTTCCGGCACGAAGGCTTTGATTTCGCGCTCACGCTCCACCACCAGCCGCACGGCAACCGACTGCACGCGTCCGGCAGAGAGTCCACGGGCGATTTTTTTCCACAGCAGCGGCGAGACCATGTAGCCAACGACGCGGTCCATAAAGCGACGCGCCTGCTGGGCATTAACACGGTCGATATTCAGCTCGCCCGGCTTTTCGAAAGCCTGACGGATCGCATTCTTGGTAATTTCATTAAACACGACGCGGCTATAGCGCGTCTCATCGCCCCCGATCACCTCCCGCAGGTGCCAGGCAATGGCTTCCCCTTCGCGGTCAAGGTCGGTTGCGAGATAGATGTGATCGGCTTTTTCGGCCAGCGATTTCAGCTCAGAGACCACTTTCTCTTTGCCGGGGAGCACTTCATAGCGCGCATCCCAGTCGTGCCATGGGTCGACGCCCATACGATTGACCAGCGCGCCACGTTCATCCTTTTTGGGCTTCTTAGCCGTTTTGGTGGAGGCAGAGTCAGCGCTCTTTTTGGCGGCTGAGCCACTGGTCGGCAAATCGCGGATATGACCGACGCTGGACTTAACCACGTAGTCACTACCCAGATACTTATTGATCGTTTTGGCTTTTGCCGGGGACTCAACGATAACGAGAGCTTTACCCATATTCACCTTTACCTAATTTGATTCTTCCAGGAATACGCCGCACGTTGACTCACCATCCCCTGGCGACGTGCCTCAGATATAGCGGCGACGTCACGGGATATCAACCCCTTTTCATAACCAGACGCTGAAATTAAGACTTCCAGGTGACTGAGTTAACAGGTTTTTCCGCGCCTGAGGGGATGAGAACGACGAACTTAAGGTCGAATGTCAAGCAAATCTGTTGCCAGATTGACGAAAGCGCACACTCTACCTGATAAAATTTGTTACGCAACTTTATTAGCATGCAAAAACGGATCGCGCCAACGGTGGAATGGGGTAAAAGCCCTCTTGATAACAGGGAAAATTTGCCCCATTTGTCCCCCTGGACGTAGAATATCGACAACGTTTATGGAGGTAACTATGCAAGAGTCAGTTCTACCGATCGATCGTCAGTCACTGCTGGCGAAAGCGAATGAAATTATCCGCGAGCATGAGGATTATGTGCAGGGTATAGAAGCCACCAACGTCACCGAACGTAACGGCATTCTGATTTTCAGCGGCGACTATTTTCTTGATGAACAGGGTCTGCCTACGGCGAAGAGTACGGCGGTGTTTAATATGTTTAAACATCTTGCCCACGTACTGTCAGAAAAATATACGCTGGCGGAATAAACAGAGCGAGGCATTACGCCTCGCCCATCTACTACCGTTGTTTACAGCAGCGGCTTCTCACCCCGCTGCCACCAGCGCAGCAGCAGCCGGTCGGCGCTCTCTGCCGCGCTGCTGGTAAAGCGATCCATTAATTTTTTGCGGCGGGTGTAGCGAATACCGATCACCTCGAACTCCTTGATCAGGCCAAGCAGCAGCTCGTCGCTGGTCCCTACCTCATCCACCAGCCCCTTCTCCTGGGCCTGTACGCCGTACCAGTGTTCACCGGTAGCCACGGACTCAATATCTAAGGAAGGACGCATCTGCTTAACAAAGGATTTAAAGAGATCGTGCGTTTCGTTCAGGCTTTCACGAAACTTCTGCCGCCCCTCTTCGGTGTTCTCTCCAAGCAGCGTTAAGGTGCGCTTATATTGACCAGCAGTATGCAATTCAATATCGATATCTTTGCTTTTCAGAAAGCGGTTCAGGTTGGGGATCTGCGCCACAACGCCGATGGAACCCACAATCGCAAAGGGTGCGGCCACAATCTTGTCCGCCACGCAGGCCATCATATAGCCACCGCTGGCAGCCACTTTATCCACGGCGACGGTGAGCGGAATGTTCTTATCGCGCAGGCGTTGCAGCTGGGACGATGCCAGACCGTAGCCGTGAACCACGCCGCCAGGGCTTTCGAGACGCAGCACCACGCGGTCTTCAGGTTTAGCAACGGTAAGTACGGCGGTGATCTCCTCCCGCAGGCTGCTGACCTCATGCGCATCCATACTGCCTTTGAAATCCAGCACGTACGCACGCGCTTTGCTGGAGACTGCCGGTACGCCAAGCTTCGCGCTGGCCTTCGCCTCTTTGGCCTCCTGCTTCACGCGCTTCTTCTGCGCCTTATGCCAGAGCTTCTGCCGGTGCGTATCGAGCAGAGAGACGGAAAGCTCCTCCTGCATCTCTTTATACTGCTCGCTCAGGTTTGTGACGCGCAGTTCCCCGCGCTGGCGTTTGCGCTGCGTCAGGTTAACGATAAGCATCGCCACGACGGCAATGGCAATCACCACCGTCACAATCTTGGCTAAAAACAACCCGTATTCAGATAGTAATTCCACGCGTACCACCTTGGTTAAACCACTCAACGTAAAGGCCAGTGTACATGACCCCGTCCGCATCGTCTTCTGCCGTCGTGCGAAGTTACATGCCATCCTGCTGATTTTTTTACTCTGTAAGAACTTGAAAAGGTTCAAAGCGCGATTGCGGGAGCTTGATGATTGAATTAAGCGGCAGATTAAGGCATAAAGCCCTCAAGACCCGATCCTGTGAAACGACGCCTGGATGAACGAGAGCGCAAAGGAGAAACCGTGCACTACCAGCCAAAACGAGATTTATTAGAGAACCGCATTATTCTGGTGACCGGTGCCAGCGACGGTATTGGCCTGGAGGCCGCCCTGACCTACGCCCGCTACGGCGCAAAAGTGATCCTGCTCGGCAGAAATGAAGAGAAGCTGCGCGCCGCGGCCCAGCGCATTGAGCAGTTGGGAGGTAAAACCGCCCGCTGGTATACGCTGGACTTAGCCACCTGCACGCCTGAGCAGTGCCAGCAGCTGGCCGCACAGATTGAGGCTGCGGTTCCTCGCCTCGATGGCGTACTGCATAACGCGGGGATGCTGGGGGATATCTGCCCGATGGATGAGCAGAAGCCTGACGTCTGGGAGCAGGTGATGCAGATCAACGTCAACGCCACCTTCTATTTAACCCAGGCACTTCTTCCTTTATTACTCAAATCGGAAGCCGGCTCGCTGGTGTTCACCTCCTCAAGCGTAGGCCGTCAGGGACGCGCTGGCTGGGGGGCTTATGCGGTCTCCAAATTTGCCACCGAAGGCATGATGCAGGTGCTGGCCGAGGAGTATCAGAGCAAACACCTGCGGGTTAACTGCATTAATCCTGGCGGTACGCGGACAAAAATGCGCGCCAGTGCATTTCCGTCGGAAGACCCACAAAAATTAAAGACCCCGGCTGATATCATGCCGCTCTACCTGTGGCTGATGGGTGATGACAGCCGTCGCAAAACCGGCATGAGCTTTGATGCTCAGCCTGGACGCAAACCGGGAATAGCGCAATGAGTGAAGAACGTTACCAGCAACGACAGCAGCGGGTGAAGGATCGCGTTGATGCGCGCGTTGCCGCCGCCCAGGACGAACGCGGGATTATTATCGTCTTTACCGGCAACGGCAAAGGCAAAACGACCGCCGCCTTTGGCACCGTGACCCGTGCGGTGGGCCACGGCAAAAACGTCGGCGTGATCCAGTTTATTAAAGGCACCTGGCCCAACGGCGAGCGCAACCTGCTGGAGCCGCACGGCGTGGAGTTTCAGGTGATGGCGACGGGCTTTACCTGGGACACCCAGAATCGCGAGTCCGATACCGCCGCCTGTCTGGCCGTGTGGGAGCATGCCCAGCGGATGCTGGCCGATGAGACGTTGGATATGGTGGTCCTGGACGAGCTCACCTATATGGTGGCCTATGACTATCTGCCTTTAGAGACGGTGCTCAACGCCCTGCGCGAGCGTCCGGCCCAGCAGACGGTCATCATTACCGGCCGCGGCTGCCATCGGGATATTCTTGAGCTGGCCGATACGGTGAGCGAGCTGCGCCCGGTCAAGCACGCCTTCGACGCGGGCGTGAAGGCGCAGATTGGCATAGATTATTAAATAAAAAAGGGGCCGAGGCCCCTTATTTTATGCTTTGCTGTTGCGGGTGCTGGAACGACGGTTGCCGCTTGCAGGGCGTCCGCTGGCGGGACGTGCGCTGCCGGTCTGGCTGTGGCGTTTAACCGCCCGGCGGATCTGATTCGCCTTCATGCGGCGTCGGTCTTTCTCAACCGCCACCTTGGATTCGGTTTCCGGCGTTAACTCTACCAGCTCGCGCAGATAATTAGTCTGGGCCAGATCCAGTTCGGTATAGCCCCCGCGCGGCAGCCCTTTCGGCAGCAGAATGTCACCGTAGCGCACGCGAATAAGACGGCTCACCTGCACGCCAACGGCTTCCCACAGGCGACGCACTTCGCGGTTACGCCCTTCGGTCAGCGTGACGTTGTACCACTGGTTGATACCCTCACCGCCGCTGAACTTAATGGTTTTAAACGCTGCCGGACCATCCTCCAGCTGCACGCCACGAGAGAGATCGCGGATCTTGTTCTCTTCAACCTGGCCAAACACGCGCACGGCGTATTCACGCTCTACTTCACGACTCGGGTGCATCAGGCGGTTCGCCAGCTCACCGTCGGTGGTGAACAGCAGCAGACCGCAGGTGTTCACGTCCAGACGGCCGACGGCAATCCAGCGCGCCCCGCGCAGCTTTGGCAGGCGATCGAACACCGTCGGACGCCCTTCCGGATCGTTACGGGTACAGAGTTCACCTTCTGGTTTATAGTAGGCCAGCACGCGGCAGATCTGCTCGACGGACTCTTTAACAGAGATAAGATGGCCGTCGATACGAATTTTCAGGCCCGGGATCACCTCAACGCGGTCGCCCAGGGTAGCGATTTTACCGTCGACGCTGACGCGCCCGGCTGCAATGATCGCTTCAATTTCACGGCGGGAGCCGTGGCCAGCGCGGGCCAGCACTTTTTGTAATTTCTCGCTCATGGCGGTTCCTTCAGGTGTCGCCTTCACAGGCGTCTGGATAGGTGCAAAGGACACTCTATTTCTTGGGCGCACATACTACACGAATTTTAGATGAAATACTGTAGCGCCCCAGGTTAATTTTTAAACACTGGGGCGCATCAGTCAGATGCAGCGCCCGGTAGCGCAGCCGTAGGCCATGATAAAGGGAAAGGCGGGTATCATCAGCGGGATCCAGAGCGGGTTTACACCCCGGGTTTTATCGTTAATGCTGACGGTTACCGGCGGGTCGAGCTTAACGTAGCCGTCATCCATTATGTAGTTGCGTGACAGGCCAGAGTAGCCACTGGCCTGGAACGTCACGACTAACTCCTGCGGGTTAGCGGTCGGCTGGGCGCTATAGTCACGCTGCAACGTCTCTTTTTGTCCCGGTTTAAGCCGATCTACGCGGATAAAGGTGTTGTACTGGGCGTTGACCTTGTCGTCATTGGCCTCAAAGTTGACCGTCATACCGCGCACTGCGTCACCGTAGTCGCGCTTAAGCGTCAGCCAGCGATCGTACAGGCTGCGGGTGCTCGCCCCGCTAAAGGAGTAGGTATACTCCTCGCCACGGGCCAGCAACGCATTATCCCCGACCTTGAAGTAGCCGATCTTCTCCGTTTCAGGCAGCCGCGGCGAACTCACGCTACAGCCGATCAGCATAAACAGCGCCAAAAGCAGCCCTGCGGGCAGGGCAAGCCTGCCGTTTCCTTTTATCATCGTGCTGACTCCTACAGGAAGGGGGTCACATCGCCTACGCCTTCGCGGATCACTTCCGGCGAATCATCGGTCAGATCGACCACCGTAGTAGGCTGCTGTCCGAGGTAGCCGCCGTGAATAATGAGGTCCACGTGCTTCTCCAGACGATCTTTGATCTCTTCCGGATCGGACTCGGTGAAGTCGCTGCCGGGGAGCATCAGCGAGGTAGAGAGCATCGGCTCGCCCAGGGTCTCCAGCAAAGCCAGAGCGATGGGGTTGGACGGCACGCGCAGGCCGATAGTTTTACGCTTCTCCTGTAACAGGCGGCGCGGCACCTCTTTCGTCCCCTTAAGGATGAAGGTGTAGTTGCCCGGCGTATTGTTCTTAATCAGGCGGAAGGCCACGTTGTCGACAAAGGCATAGGTCGACAGCTCGGAGAGATCCCGGCACACCAGGGTAAAGTTGTGGCCGTCGGGCAGTTGACGAATGCGGGAGATACGCTCCATCGCCCCTTTGTCTTCGATTTTACACCCCAGCGCGTAGCCGGAGTCGGTGGGATAGACGATCACCCCGCCCTTACGCACAATCTCCACCGCCTGGTTAATCAGACGCGGCTGGGGGTTGTCCGGATGCACATAAAAAAACTGACTCATACTTCCCTCTCATTATGTTGAGGCTGTTCCCACAGCTGCCATACCGCTTCCACGCCTGCGGGTAGCCACAGTTTGCGGCCCAGTTCAATCCATGGGCAGGGCTGATGAAAGTCCGACCCCTGCGACGCCATGAGACCAAACTGCTGCGCATACGCAGCAAGCTGGGTGCGCTCGTTGGGCGCCTGCTGGCATTGCGCGACCTCCATCGCATCACCGCCCTGTTCGGCAAAGTGTGCCAGCAGCCTTTTCAGCCATTTAGCGCTCAGGTCGTAGCGTCCAGGATGGGCCACTACCGCCTTGCCGCCAGAATGATGAATCACATCAATAGCTTGTTTTATTGTACACCACTGTGGCGGAACGTATCCGGTTTTACCGCGCGCGAGATACTTTTTAAACACCCCCGCCACGTCGCTGGCTTTTCCGCTCTCAACAAGGAAGCGGGCAAAGTGGCCACGGGTTACCGCTCCGCCGTTGGCAAGGCGCAGCGCCCCTTCCCACGCGCCGGGGACGTGGGCCTTCTCGAGGCGCTCGCCAATCTGCATGGCGCGCGCCTGCCGTCGGGCCTTCTGCTCCTCAAGCAGCGTCACCATCGCCGGATGCTCAATGTCGATATTCAGACCGACAATGTGGATCTCATGATTCTCCCATAGGGTAGAGATCTCCACGCCGTTAATCAGCATCAGATCCAGTCCTGCGCGCGCAATCTCAGCCCGGGCAGCGGGAATAGCTGAAGTGGTATCGTGATCGGTGATCGCCAGCGTGCCTATACGCATCTCAACCGCGCGGTGGACCAATTCTTCCGGGGAGAGCAAGCCGTCTGAGGCCAGGGTGTGAGAGTGAAGGTCGTAAATAATGGCGTAATTCGTGTCGCTCAAAGCGGCTCCCGTAGGGTGTATCTCATTTAGCGCCCTATCATAACGGTTACGCCGCAAATTCTGAAATCAGGGGTTGACTTTATTCGCATGAACCAGTTAACTAGTACGCAAGTTCACACAACGAGGTATCTGAAAATGTTCAAACATTCTACGCTTATCCGCTGGTGGCACTCCTCCTGAAAACGGGCGGTGAGCGAGCGTTTGCCTTAAGCAGACAGATACCCCGGCCCGCCAACTGAGCGGGCTTTTTTTTGAACAGAATAACGATCGGATGAGAATGACTATGCCAATGCCAAAACCTGCACTTCAGCTTCTCACAGACCACGCCGCGTACCGGGAGAACCCGACCGCCCTGTTTCATCAGCTGTGCGCCGATCGTCCGGCAACGCTGCTGCTGGAATCTGCCGATATCGACAGCAAGGATGACCTCAAGAGCCTGCTGCTGGTCGATAGCGCGCTGCGCATTACCGCTTTAGGTGACACTGTCACTATTCAGGCACTGACGGCAAACGGCGCGTCGCTGCTGCCGCTGCTGGACGCTGCCCTGCCCGCTGGCGTCGAGAATATCGCTCGCCCGGATGGCCGTGTTCTGCATTTTCCGCCGGTCAGCAACCTGCTGGACGAGGACGCTCGCCTCTGCTCCCTGTCAGTTTTCGATGCTTTTCGCCTGCTTCAGGAGCTGGTTACCGTTCCGGCCGAAGAGCGAGAGGCCATGTTCTTCGGCGGTCTCTTCGCCTACGACCTGGTAGCCGGTTTTGAGGATCTGCCTGCGTTGGCGCAAGAGAATGGCTGCCCGGACTTCTGCTTCTACCTGGCCGAAACCCTGCTGGTTATCGATCATCAGCAGCAGCAGACTCGCATCCAGGCGAGCCTCTTTACCCCTTCCGAGGCTGAACAGCAGCGCCTGACCCAGCGCATCGCCGAGCTTCGCCAGCAGCTCAGTCTGCCTCCCGCGCCGCTGCCGGTAGAGACGGTGGCGTCCATGCGCTGCGAATGCAACCAGAGCGATGAGGAGTTTGGTGCGGTCGTACGTGAGATGCAAAAAGCCATTCGCGCCGGGGAGATTTTCCAGGTGGTGCCGTCCCGCCGCTTCTCGCTGCCCTGCCCGTCGCCGCTGGCGGCTTATGACGTGCTGAAGAAGAGCAACCCCAGCCCCTACATGTTCTTTATGCAGGATAATGACTTTACCCTGTTCGGCGCATCGCCTGAAAGCTCGCTGAAGTATGATGCGCAATCGCGCCAGATTGAAATCTACCCCATCGCCGGGACGCGCCCGCGCGGTCGCCGGGCCGACGGCTCACTGGATCGCGATCTCGACAGCCGCATCGAGCTGGAGATGCGCACCGACCATAAAGAGCTTTCTGAACACCTGATGCTGGTCGATCTCGCCCGCAACGATCTGGCCCGCATCTGTACCCCAGGCAGCCGCTACGTTGCCGACCTGACCAAGGTCGATCGCTACTCGTTTGTGATGCACCTGGTCTCCCGCGTGGTGGGTGAGCTGCGCAACGATCTCGACGTGCTCCACGCCTACCGGGCGTGTATGAACATGGGCACCCTGAGCGGCGCGCCAAAGGTTCGCGCCATGCAGCTCATCGCTCAGGCAGAAGGCACCCGTCGCGGCAGCTACGGCGGCGCGGTGGGCTACTTCACCGCCCACGGTGACCTGGATACCTGCATCGTGATCCGCTCCGCCTACGTTGAAAACGGTGTCGCCACCGTCCAGGCAGGGGCTGGCGTAGTGCTGGACTCTGTTCCGCAGTCTGAAGCCGATGAAACCCGCAATAAAGCCCGCGCGGTCCTGCGCGCCATTGCCACCGCACACCACGCACAGGAGACGTTCTGATGGCTGACATTCTGCTGCTCGATAATATTGATTCTTTTACCTATAACCTTGCCGATCAGCTGCGCGCCAGCGGCCACAACGTGGTGATCTACCGCAACCATGTGCCTGCTCAGACGCTGATCGACCGCCTGGCGACCATGGAAAACCCAGTCCTGATGCTCTCTCCGGGCCCAGGCGCGCCCTCCGAGGCGGGCTGTATGCCCGAGCTGTTGACCCGCATGCGCGGCAAGCTGCCGATCATTGGTATCTGCCTCGGCCATCAGGCGATTGTTGAAGCCTACGGCGGCTACGTTGGCCAGGCGGGCGAGATCCTGCACGGTAAAGCGTCGAACATCGAACACGACGGCCAGGCGATGTTTGCCGGGCTAAGTAACCCGCTGCCGGTTGCGCGCTATCACTCGCTGGTGGGCAGCAACGTGCCGGCCGGGCTGACCATCAACGCCCACTTCAACGGCATGGTGATGGCGGTGCGCCACGACGCGGATCGCGTCTGCGGCTTCCAGTTTCATCCGGAGTCTATTCTGACCACTCAGGGTGCGCGCCTGCTGGAGCAGACCCTGGCCTGGGCGCAGCAGAAGCTGGCGCAGAGCAACACCCTGCAACCGATCCTGGAGAAACTCTACCAGGCGCAAACGCTCAGCCAGCAGGAGAGCCACCAGCTCTTCTCGGCGGTGGTGCGCGGCGAGCTGAAGCCAGAGCAGCTGGCGGCAGCCCTGGTGAGCATGAAGATCCGCGGCGAGCATCCGAACGAGATCGCCGGGGCGGCTACTGCCCTGCTGGAGAACGCCGCGCCTTTCCCGCGTCCGGATTATGCCTTTGCCGATATCGTTGGCACCGGCGGCGACGGCAGCAACAGTATCAATATCTCTACCGCCAGCGCCTTTGTTGCCGCCGCCTGCGGCCTGAAGGTGGCGAAGCACGGCAACCGCAGCGTCTCAAGCCGCTCCGGCTCGTCGGATCTGCTGGCGGCGTTCGGCATCAATCTCGATATGAACGCGGACAAGTCGCGTACCGCGCTGGACGAGCTGGGGGTCTGCTTCCTCTTTGCGCCGAAGTACCACACCGGGTTCCGCCACGCCATGCCGGTACGCCAGCAGCTCAAGACCCGCACCCTGTTTAATGTGCTGGGGCCGCTGATCAACCCGGCCCACCCGCCGCTGGCGCTGATTGGCGTCTACAGC
>NZ_DAMACX010000001.1:144235-215623 GCF_031998825.1 Pseudescherichia sp. | reverse complement strand
TATCGCCCCGCTTATTTTTTAACGGAATGGCGTAGCTGTCGGTTTCGTGGTCCGCTGAACGGTAGCCCCAGTAGAAGCGTATAACCGGGGAACGGCCTTCCCCATCCTTTTTCATATGCCGTGAGCCTGAGACCCATTTCATCTTATTCCCATCTGTACCGTAATAGGTATTCAACTCGCTATCTTTTTCATCACAGGGCGTCAAATGACCTTCTTCATATGTATTTTCTATTAAAGCAAACTCACCTTTCAGACCCAACCGCTCATTGAGACCTTTACATAATGCCGCCTCTGCATTGTTGTACCATTCTCCTTCAGAATTGACGCCATGTACAAAAATAATTAGCCCCGGTAATTGTAAAGGCGGTCGTACCTCAGCACGAATCTTAATATTTTTATGCGAAATCATTGAATAAGCATAGGGTGTACCATTATCTGTAACGAACACCGGCACTCTACGCGTCGGAAAGGGAGCTTTATCTTCATCACTCATATTTTATTTCCTTGCTGAAGGATTGGTTCAAGTTTTCTATCGCACTGCATTTTGATCACTCCACTACGTGGATAAAATTTTAATAAGTTGAGCTTGTAAAAGCCATACGGTGGAATATTTTCCCCTGGCCTGAGTAGCTCATATTCACGATCTGAACGAACAAAGCCCATACTGTTATTTTTATCGAAGTCCCATCGATAAACTACAGGATAAGAATTGTTAACCGAACGATAATAGATAACATAAAAACTTCTGTCTGTAACAATCATGTCATAATCTTCCGTGTCGCCTGTCGGGTCTTGTGTATAACTGCCATATTCGACACTTTTCAGCGTTTTTCCACCGTCTACTGTGACGATAACAGCATTCATACAACCCTTATCCGAACCCATACAGGCTGCATAGCGGGTATTAATTGTTGCCGGAAATGCAAGATAATCATCACGTGTGGACAGCCAGAACAAACGCCCCTTAAACAGATACCCTGACCCGTCCAACATTTTGACATGGATCCCTTTTTTCTTATTGTTATAGAATGTTTGCCCGTCCTCGCACCGGGTATAATTCTCCAGCGTGAAATAGCGGCCATCATCAATCTGGTAAATAATTTGCGGTGGACCATAAACCGATAGCGGTGCATTTCTGTCTTTTTGTGTTGTCACCGTTTCATGCAGACTTCCTGCACCGAGACCAAACGCTGCCCCCTCAGAAACACAACCGGAAAGAGTAAATAAAACAACAGCCATTGCAGATAAATGAAACCCTAAAGTTGCTTGCATATTTAACATAAATTATCCATTACCCTAAAAGGAGTCTGACTCAAAAAACAAGCGGCCAACAAACTAAGAAGCCATACTTCCATTAAAAAGTAAAACAAATAAAATTGCTATAATTCGCTTTTTGAGAGCTCAATGGAAATTGAATAAAGATTTAATATAAATAGCGCAAACAAATTGATGTGGTGAATGTTTTTACTTTGGTTAATTATTCAAAGGAGTTTTAATCTTCATCATTTACCCACACCCATACACCGACCCGGAAAAGGCCTATGTATGGGCGCAAAAAATAATTTGCCGTAAAGGGGAACGTACGTAGCCACCTTACGCCTCGTCAATCTCCCCTTCCTGACGCATCTGCTCTGCCCAACGCTGGGCTGCCTCCGGCATGCTAAACGTCGGCGAACGACGGAAATGCTCCCCCACTAGCACAAACGCCACGTACTTACCGCGCAGCAGCCAGACGTCACGAAACCCTTCCACCTTGTTGGCGTGATCGGGTGGCGCAGGCTCCACGCGGGGTACGTAGCTGATAACAGGGCGGTTATTTTGACGAAAAGGTTTCATAGGCGAGAGTTCACTAAAACAGATTGCAAATACAGGCAGCCACTATGATAGCCGATTTCACGGTAAAAACACGGGGTTGCTCTATAGTTATAAGGGTTTTGACGTTACATCGGCCACCCTTTCAGCAATGAAAACAGGAGACGAGCACAATGTCGCATAATGAGAAGAACCCACACGGCCATCAATCCCCGGTACACGATCCCAGCGAATCCCAACCCGGCCTTGACTCACTGGCCCCCGAAGATAACTCCCACCGCGCCGATCCCCGCCCTACGCCTCCAGGGGAGCAGCCAACCGCCCCCGGCAGCCTAAAAGCGCCCGACACTCATAGCGAGAAGTTGACCGCACTGGAGACTTTCCGCAAAGGCAGCGAAGATTTCCCTCTGACCACGAATCAAGGAGTACGCATCAGCGACGATCAAAACTCCTTACGCGCGGGCAACCGCGGTCCGACGCTGCTGGAGGATTTTATCCTGCGGGAGAAGATCACCCATTTTGACCACGAGCGTATTCCAGAGCGTATCGTTCACGCCCGCGGCTCGGCGGCCCACGGCTACTTTCAGCCCTACAAGAGCCTGAAGGATATTACCAAAGCCGATTTCCTCAGCGACCCTGAGAAGATCACCCCGGTCTTTGTCCGCTTCTCTACCGTCCAGGGCGGCGCGGGCTCGGCGGATACCGTACGTGACATTCGCGGCTTCGCTACCAAATTCTATACCGAAGAGGGGATCTTCGATCTGGTCGGCAACAATACGCCGGTATTTTTTATCCAGGATGCGCACAAGTTTCCAGACTTCGTCCATGCGGTGAAGCCAGAGCCGCACTGGGCTATTCCTCAAGGGCAGAGCGCCCACGACACCTTCTGGGACTACGTCTCGCTACAGCCGGAGACGCTGCACAACGTCATGTGGGCCATGTCCGATCGGGGCATTCCCCGCAGCTACCGTACCATGGAGGGCTTCGGCATCCATACCTTCCGCCTGGTTAACGCCGAAGGCAAAGGGACCTTTGTCCGCTTCCACTGGAAGCCGGTAGCGGGTAAAGCCTCGCTGGTGTGGGATGAGTCGCAAAAGCTCACCGGTCGCGACCCCGATTTTCATCGTCGCGATCTGTGGGAGGCCATTGAAGCAGGCGATTTCCCCGAGTACGAGCTGGGGCTACAGCTGATCCCGGAAGAGGATGAGTTCAAGTTTGATTTTGACCTGCTCGACCCCACCAAGCTGATCCCCGAGGCGCTGGTCCCGGTTCAGCGGGTGGGCAAAATGGTGCTGAACCGCAATCCGGATAACTTCTTTGCCGAAAACGAACAGGCAGCGTTTCACCCTGGCCATATCGTTCCCGGCATGGATTTTACTAACGATCCGCTGCTGCAGGGGCGTCTCTTCTCCTATACCGATACGCAGATTAGCCGTCTGGGCGGGCCAAACTTCCATGAAATCCCCATTAACCGCCCGACCTGCCCGTACCATAACTTCCAGCGCGACGGCATGCACCGCATGGATATCGACACTAACCCGGCGAACTACGAGCCAAACTCGATTAACGACAACTGGCCGCGTGAAACGCCCCCCGGCCCGAAACGTGGCGGATTCGAGTCGTATCAGCAGCGGATTGAAGGCAATAAGATCCGCGAGCGTAGCCCATCCTTTGGCGAGTACTATGCTCATCCACGCCTCTTCTGGAAAAGCCAGACCCCGCACGAGCAGCAGCATATTATCGATGCCTTCAGCTTTGAGCTGAGTAAGGTTGTTCGCGAGTATATCCGCGAGCGGGTAGTCGATCAGCTGGCCTTCATTAATACGGGGCTTGCCCAGGCAGTAGCGAAAAATTTAGGTATCACGCTTACTGATGACCAGCTTAACGTGGCTCCGCCAAAAGATGTGAACGGTGTCGCAAGCGACCCGACGCTCAGCCTTTACGCCCAGGCAGATGCCAGCGTCAAGGGTCGAGTGGTTGCCATTCTGCTTAACGATAAGGTGGTTGCCAGCGAGCTGCTGAGCATCCTGCAGGGACTACGGGCGAAAGGCGTGCATGCTAAACTGCTCTACTCACGGATGGGGGAAGTGACGGCGGACGATGGTTCGAGCCTGTCAGTGGCGGGCACCTTTGCCGGATCGCCCTCGGTGACCGTCGATGCGGTGATCGTTCCCGGCGGAGATTTAACTCACCTGCTGAACAATGGTGACGCCGCCTACTATCTGCTGGAGGCCTACAAGCATCTGAAGGTGATTGCCCTGGCGGGCGATGCGCGGCAGTTTAAGCAGACGCTGAAAATAGATGCCCAGAGTGAAGAGGGTATTGTTGAGGCCGATAACGCGTCAGGTTCCTTTGTGGATGATTTCCTGACCCAGCTGGCCGCACACCGCGTCTGGACCCGGGGCAGCAAAATCAGCGCTATCCCAGCCTGACGGATTGCAGACCATAAAAAAACCGGCGCTTACGCCGGTTTTTTCTTGCTCAGGCTAAAATCGCATTACTGCTTCGGTGCCTGCGGATCGGTGTCGTACTCCGCACAGGTCTGGTAACCCGAATTCATTACGTGGCCGGTATCGTCCAGGGCCACAAAGTAGGTCTCAGTTTTACCATCGCGCTGACTCAGGATATAGGTCTGGCAGGTACCGCGAGCGTGGATCATCGTCACTTCGGAGGACGGTTTGCCTGCAATCTGCATAACCTGCGCACGGCTCATGCCTTTTTTAACGTCTTTAACTACCGGCGTAGTGACCTGATCTTTGGTACGATCGTAAGCGGTACACCCTGCCAGCATCGCCATCACTGCTGCTGCACCCATAATTCCTGCGAGTTTCATATTCATAATCCTTCCTCTTGTTATCCGCTGTTGTATCAGCGCGTTATCTAAGCCTGGAATATAAAATAACTTTTTTCAACCCGTCGATTAGGATGGCATAACTTTCGGAAAATTCTAATAAAACTGCTATAAGCTGCTAAAACGCCGTAAATTACGGCACTCAGCGGTCATAGCCTTGTCGTTTCACTGCCAACGGGTTAGCTTTATTAGAGTGCGATATTGCGACTGGCCCAGTTGGCCACTAACGGAGGATGTTTAATGACTCTGCAACAAGACATTATTGAAGCGCTTGGCGTGAAGCCAACGGTAGACGCGGAAGAAGAAGTTCGCCGCAGCGTAGATTTTCTCAAAGCCTACCTCAAGGCACACCCGTTTTT
This sequence comes from Pseudescherichia sp., assembly GCF_031998825.1. Classification (GTDB taxonomy): domain Bacteria; phylum Pseudomonadota; class Gammaproteobacteria; order Enterobacterales; family Enterobacteriaceae; genus Pseudescherichia. Next base: position 210,601 of record NZ_DAMACX010000001.1, on the reverse strand, counting down.
AAAAACGCTGGTGCTGGGCATCAGCGGCGGCCAGGATTCGACTCTCGCCGGCAAGCTTAGCCAGCTGGCCATCAGTGAACTGCGCCAGGAGACGGGCAACGAGGCGCTGCAGTTCATCGCCGTGCGCCTGCCCTATGGCGTGCAGTTTGACGAGCAGGATTGCCAGGACGCCATTAATTTCATTAAGCCGGATCGCGTACTGACCGTTAACATTAAATCCTCGGTGCTGGCCAGCGAGCAGGCTCTGCGCGAGGCGGGCATTGAGCTGAGCGATTTCGTTCGCGGCAACGAAAAAGCGCGTGAGCGTATGAAGGCTCAGTACAGCATTGCCGGGATGACTAGCGGCGTCGTGATCGGTACCGACCATGCCGCAGAGGCAGTCACCGGGTTTTATACCAAGTACGGCGATGGCGGTACGGATCTCAACCCGCTGTTCCGCCTGAATAAACGCCAGGGTAAACAGCTGCTGGCCCATCTGGGCTGCCCGGAGCATCTCTACAAAAAAGCGCCGACGGCGGACCTGGAAGACGATCGCCCCTCCCTGCCGGATGAAGCCGCGCTGGGCGTCACCTATGAAAACATTGATGATTATCTGGAAGGCAAAACGCTGGATGAAGGCACCGCCCGCATTATTGAGGGCTGGTATCTGAAAACCGAACACAAGCGTCGTCCGCCGATCACGGTTTTTGACGACTTCTGGAAAAAATAAAATCCCCAGGCGGCGCAAGCCGCCTCTTTTTTCACCAGCCATAGCCTGCTACACTGGATAAGTAACCAGTATCAGGAGTTTATCTGTGGCGAGGCGTCAATCTGCCCCACGTCTGGATTTTGAGACGGCGGCTATCTACGAGTATCCCGAACATTTGCGACCGTGGCTTGAGGCGTTGCCCAAGCACCCCGGCGTCTATTTTTTCCATGGCGAAAGCGAAACGATGCCGCTCTATATCGGTAAGAGCATCAATATTCGCAGCCGCGTACTCTCTCATCTGCGTACCGCCGATGAGGCCTCTATGCTGCGGCAGTCAAGACGTATTACCTGGGTGCGTACCGCTGGAGAAATTGGTGCCCTGCTGCTGGAGGCGCAGCTGATTAAAGAGCAGCAGCCGCTGTTCAATAAGCGGCTGCGGCGCAATCGCCAGCTCTGCTCTCTGCTGCTGGCGGGGGAAAAACCGCAGATTGTCTATGCCCGCGAGGTCGATTTCTCGGCCCAGCCAGGGCTATACGGTCTGTTCGCCAACCGCCGGGCAGCGCTGCAAACGCTGCAAAGCATCGCCGATGAGCAGAAGCTCTGCTACGGCCTGCTGGGGCTGGAGTCGCTCACCCGGGGCCGGGGCTGTTTCCGCTCGGCGCTTAACCGCTGCGCGGGGGCGTGCTGCGGCAAGGAGAGCGTGGAGGCACATAATCAGCGCCTGGTGGACGCGCTTGAACGTACGCGGCTGGTGTGCTGGCCGTGGCGCGGCCCGGTCGCGCTGAAAGAGAGCAGCGGAGAGATGACCCAGTACCATATTATCCATAACTGGCTGTGGCTCGGCTCGGTGGATTCGCTTGACGAGGCGGCCAGCCTGCCGCGTCCGCAGGCAAGCTTCGATCAGGACGGCTATAAGATCCTCTGCAAGCCGCTGATTACCGGCCAGCACGATATCACCGAGCTGCCCTGGCCAGCGGAATGACGTTTGCCTGCCTGCCGTAGTAGCATCAGCGGCAGGCAAGCAGTTAAAATGTTAGTGGCCCGGCAGCCAGGTGATTTCGCTAAACAGCAGCTGGCCCTCGGACTTCAACAGCCGCAGCGTGTGATGCCCCTCCTGCCACCAGGCACCCTGGTCGGCGGTCAACAGCTTATCCCCCAGCTGCCATGCCCCGCTCAAAACAAAAACCACCCCACCCCGTGAGGCGAAGGTCGTAAAGGTGCGATCGGCAACGCGCACTTTCGCCTGACAGCGATCCCGTCGGGTCATGATATTAAAATCCATCGACATCTGACCGTCGGAGAGCTGCGCCTTTACCGGCTGCTCGCCAGCAAAGGTAAAGGGCTGGAGATGCTTAAGCGTATGGTTAAACGCGCTGCCGCCGTCGAGTGTCACCTCACCTCCCTCTATCAGAGTGATAACCCGGTCTACGCCGGTGAACTGGGGGAAACCGCCGTTGCTGGCGATCGAGGCGATACTGGCACGCCAGTCGAAGTCACGGTTTGCTGCCGGGAAGCAGCAAATTTCGCGGGTCTCGCCTGCGCCATTGCGCCATAGGTTGACCGGCATTTTACGAATATCGAAGTATTCCATCATCACCCTCAATGACGCGCACGCGCGTCCGCGCAACGGTCATGGCCGCCACGCTTTTTTGTTATCGATTGCTGTCCAGGATGAGCATACCGTTTCGTTAACGGCTAACAAAGAGGGGGAGCAAAGAAAAAACAGCCGGGCCTGCCCACAGCCCGATGGGGGGATGTGAGCAAGACCGGCGGTCTTAGATACAGTGAGGTATTTTACAACGTATTCATTACAGCCTGTTTAAAGGTACTGCCGCCGTTTCGTGCGGTGTAGTGCACCTGGATAATGACATCGCTCAGGTTCTGCAAAATGGCCTGCTGCTCATCGCTGTTGGCGTTAGGGAAATCGATCTGCCAGCTCGATATTGCCCCTGTACCTTCAAACGGCAGGTAGCGTTCGTCACCAAAGTTCAGGACGAACATTCCGCTGTCGTTCAACCCGGACGAGACGGCAATCTCCTCGCTGGCCCGCAGATTAGTGATGATATTGGCCGCACTCCCTGTTTTATTGTCGTTGAGGTAGTTCACGCCATCGATATCTGCCTTAAGCAGGATGCTGCTGCCAGACTGGACCAGCGTCATCTTCACGTCCTGATACGGACCTACCAGGGTCGGAAGTGAGATCGTCACAAATTTAATCTGCCGCAGGTAATGACCTGGATAGTCGTTATCGAACAGCGCTTCGCTGAGGGAGAACTGGGTATTACCGTTGGCTTTTAAATCGTCAAAGGCGCTGCTATCCAGTTTTTTCAGGGAAATCGTTTTGGTCAGCTCCAGACGGCGCGCGTTGCGCGTCAGCCAGGCGGACTCCATCTGCTGCAGGTTGAGGGCCAGCGTCTCGCCGACCAGCAGGCCGTGGTAGCTGTCGTTCCACGCTCCGGTCTGGATAAAGGTCGAGGTCATATCCCCCATCTCGTACTGCCAGCAGGCCTGAGCGCTCAGGCAGAGCGAGAGCACCGCGTCGTAGGCCTGGTAGTAGAGCGCCGAGAGCTGCCCGGTCAGCCAGTTATAGAGCGAGGACTGGGTGAAGCGGGTGGTCAGGAAGTTCAGGGTCGACTTCAGGTTATCCTGCTGCGCCTGGGCCAGCTGCAGGGCCATCATCGCCCCCTGACGACGTACCGCCAGCGCATCAAGCTGGGCGTTAATGGTGTCGACCTCCGACTGCGCCTGCTGGTACATAATCTGCCACTCCTCGCTGCGGCGGCGGTAGCTCTCCGAGATCTCCGTCTGCTGGGCGGCAAGGCCGGTGATCTCCCCGGTCAGCTGCAGCACGATGCCGGCGGCAAGCGTCGGAGCACCCACCTCTTCCCCGCCGTCTGAAAAGCCAAAGATGTTGGGGATGGTTTTCATCGCCATCCCCGCAGTAATTAGCGGGGAGGCCGCGGTCATCGAGGCGGCTGAACTGTCGCGCAGGACCATCGCGCTGGTCTCCCCGGCGGAGACCCCGGTGGTGTAGAGGCCGAAGTAATGGTCGTAGCGCTGCTGGGCCATGCTGCGGCTGGCCTCCAGCACGGTCTTATCCTGATCCAGGGCATCAATGGCGTTCTGACCGAGCGTCAGGGTATAGGCCGAGATATCCAGCGCCAGCTGGGCATCCAGCTCCTGCAGCCCGGCGGCATCCTTGCGCTCATAGTAGCTGAGCAGCGTCTGGCCAAACTGGCTGAGGGTGGAGACGGCAAAGCGGGCGCTCTGCAGCATGGTGCTGAACCGGTACGGCGGAATGGTCGCCGTCATGCCGGACGAGGCAGCGATCAGGGAGCCGCCCTGCACGCTCTGCTCCATCAGCACCGTCGGGTTAACCGGCGGGGCGTAGAGCGGAACGGTCATTGGCAGGCCGTCAATGGTCAGCTGATGGCGCAGATTATAGAGGCGGGAGTCCAGCGTGTTCCAGTAGCCCAGCAGCTGGCTGTTGACCGGGGCCATAAAGCTGTCGCGGGTGGCCACCTCTGCCGCCACGCTGAGCTTCCCGGCGAAGGCCGGCAGCGCCGGAGCCTGCTGCTCATAGCTCAGCAGGGCCACGTTGCTCTCTGCGCTCTCGGCCAGCTCCTCCAGCGTTTCCGGCGCCCAGTGGTTAACAATCAGGGCGTCCGGACGAATACCCAGCAGGTCCTTCACCTGGCCGTACTGCAGGCGGGCAAGGCTCAGGCCGTCGTTAGTCAGCAGACGATAGCTGGCGTCGGCGGCGGCCATCAGGGTACTGACGTAGGCCATAAACACGGCTTTCTGGTAGTGCACCGGCCATGCTGAGGCTATCGCATCCGGATCGGTGGTTAACCAGCCGGCAGTGGCCTGGGCGGCAGATGAAGCGGTCTCCACCAGCGGGCGCACGCTCCAGTAATCCGGTTCCGGGTACTGCTCATTTAAATCTGAGCCAACTACATCGCTGTTATCACGCCCACGTGCAGACGGGTCAAAAATGTAGTGATACCAGTTTAATGCGTCGCTGTACTCTTCCTCCAGGCCGAGACGCCAGGCCACCAGATACGGCATATAGAAGAACAGCTCCCAGAAGTAGATGCCGTTCGCACCGCTGAAGTCCATGGGTACAGCGGTGTTGTTGGTCATGCCAGGTTCAAGGGTCAGTTGGGTATCCCAGTTGAGCAGGGCCTGCATACTGGCGCTGGCCTTATTAATCAACTCTTTGGCAAAGAGTGTGTTAAGACGAATAGGGGTAATAGTTGTTCCGTCGTCAAAATTCCCACTAAAGTTCAGGAACTCGACGGTCCCTAATTTATCATCAGTTTTGGTTGAAATGTAAGGCGTAACGGCAATTCCGTTAGGCTTGTAGAGGGTTACCTTATATTCCTGGTGAACTGACGCCCCGCCACTTTCCTGATAGCCAAAGGATATGTAACGTACAATAGTTTCTTGATTCGATTCATCGTCTGTAAAATCGGTAATAACAAACTGAAAAGATGTGCTTTCAGGCGTAAATTCACTTGCTTGTTTAGAAGTGGATGTGCCGACCCCCCAAACTCCAGCGGCATTACCCTCATAAAAATAAAATGTCCACGGAGAATTAAATATCAGAGTTGTATTATTTCCCAACTTAACATTCCCTTGCATATAGCGACTGCCGTCTGACAGGTTTTTCAGCTCAATATGCATGTCACCTTGAGACATAACACCTTCAGGATCTTCAAAAATAAGCTCTGATAAATCTAACGTGCCGTTTTGAACCTGTCTTTTGGGAAAATCAAAATCATCGTTACGTACTCTAATAAAACTATACCCATCAGTATATATATCGGCCGCCATTTCATCAATGACATCCGTAACAATTATATTACTTAGTGCGCCCGGTATATGTGTTGTAAAAATACATGATAGTTTTCCGGCATCAGGGTATGATCCATTATTAGGATCAGCAGGATAATCATTGTCTCCAGTCAATACTACCTGGGAAGCTGCATATACGGACTCTGCGTTAACTGTACTTACAACCTGAGGAATATAACAAGTCAAACTTATTCCCCCAGTTACATCTTGTGATACTTTAAAATTATCGACAGTTAAAGAAGGAAGAGTCAGCGTTCCCGCCAGACCATCGTAATATTGATCCGAACTTACTTCTACTTTTTTAATCGAAAACACACTGGAATAGACCGACTGTATACGCTGCTGTGCATTTGCATCGCCTGAAATAGGCGAGTAATGCTGGAGATAAGTTGCCAGAGTCGTAACAATAACATTTCCGTCACTATCTTTCCCTGGGCTCTTTGATTCTACCTGTTCAAGATTAAACCAGTAATCAATACGCATAGAAAAATCACTGAAACCATCAGTAGTATTTCCACTCGCTCCATCATATAATGAAACAGATAATATATCATCGGTATCATTATATAAGCAGGCAGTACATAATAATGCACTTTGAAATAATTTACTCCAATAATCATCATCTGCTGCGTTATTTACTGCCATCAGTGTGTAAGGCGCTGACCAGGTATTGCTAAAGTCACAGTATGACGAATAGGCGTTAATTTGATCATAGGGTGTCGCCTCAGTGCCCTCACCCGTATTTCCCGCCATTGTCCGCTCAAACCAGAAGAGATAGAGACGGTTATTAAAATAGGTCAGTCTGGGGATGCCCTGTAACGCCTCTTCGTTAATGGCGGTATTCATCGGATACCACTCCGACCATGCGCTGCTGGAGGCGACGTTATCCACGTTCAGGTCCATATCAAACGAGCGCCAGTAGTACTGCACCGGTGAGGTCGTGGATTTACCGAGGAAATAGTATGTGCCTGACGTCTGATCGGTGCTGTCGAGATAGCCGCTGACAATCGTCAGGTTCGCCACCTGCTCAAACTTGTTCAGGTAGCTCATGACCGCCTGCTGGGCTGTATCATTATTGATAGTGTTCTGATTCAGATCGGTAATCAGATCCTTAAAATAGGCGGTCTGGCTCTGGCGCAGGGTGGGGTCAATATAGTTTTCTGGATAGGTGTCCAGTTCCACCTCGCCCGCCCAGATATCATACTGGCTCAGACCTTCTTTCCAGCTAGTGATATTGTCCTGATCGAGAAACTGGGTCTGGTAGCCCGGCTCCATGTTCATAGTGATACCGTTGATGTACTGCTGAATGCTCGACATCGCCTGTGCCACCCGGGAGGTGGGCACGGCGTTGCTGACCAGTGGGTCAATCAGCAAGTACTCATAGACGTCTTCCGGGGTCTGCACCAGATTGACCAGGTCTTCGTTGCCGCTAGCTGGGACATACTGACCGAGATAATAGGAGAGCAGCGCATCACGCTGACGCTCATTAAGGGATGCTGCAATATCGATACTCATAGCGTGTCACCTTATCCAGGAGAGAAATAGGGATGGCATCATAGGATGCTAAAATTAAAAGGAAAAATTATAGGCTGGCCTGTGCAGCAAACTATTTATCACTACTTCTGTAAGATTTTACTGAAGTGAAAAATCCATATTTATCAAACAGGAACCAATCTACAGAAGTTATAAAATTTTAATCAAAAAAGTCCAAAACGATACGTTCTTAATTTGCGCTTCAATGCATAAAAAAGAGTGAGATGTGAATTAAAAACGGATTGCGTAGGAATTTACTTAAGAAGTAATAATGTAGTTATTTATCGCATGAATAATATTTCTTACCAATTAAGAAAGTCTCTAAATTGATTATTTAACGCAAAAAAAACCGCCGGGCCTGCCCACAGCCCGATGGGAGCTGTGGACAAGACCGGCGGTCTTAAGAAAGTGTGCTGAGTTACTCAGCAGGTTCAGGCATTTTACCTTCTGGCGCTTTACGTTCTGTCAGACGCTTCTCAAAATTGGCATTAAACTGCTTTTTCTGTTCCGGCGTCAGGATGTTATAGATTTTGTTCTGGGTTTCCATGTGCGCCAGCATACGGGCTTTGTTCTGCTCAGCCATTTTGTCGATCTGCGCTTCGGCCTTAGCCTTGTCGAAGGTGTCGCTGGCGATGATGCTATGGGCGGCGCGACGCTCATCCAGAGACGGACGCTTCATCTGGTCACGCTGGCTCTTCATGATCTCACGGATCTGCTGCTTCTGTGCGTCGGTCAGGTTGAGGTCTTTGAACATCATGTCGTGATGTGGACCCATTTTGCCTTTATGGTGCATCGCTGCGCCGTTATCCGGTGCGGCAGTGGTTTCAGCAGCGTGAGCCAGGTTAGCAGCACCGAACGCCAGGGTAGAGGCAACAAACAGAGCGGTTAATTTACGCATAGTCTTCATCCTTCTTTCAGTTATTCTTACTTACGGCACGTTGCCGTGTTGACGAGATTAACTTTACGACCTTTTTCGTCAATTAATCAGTGCAACGGTAAAACAGTGAAAGTATAAAAAACAGTTTCTGCGCAATTGTGAAGACAATATGGAAAAAAGATGGAGAGGTGTAGCAAAAATATTCAACTTAATGATTTTGAAGGTAATGTGGAGGAGCATACTCCTCCATCGATTATTAATAAAGCAGTTTGGTAAGAATAGTCTGCAATAATTCTTAAGGCACGCTTTTATTTAATCCGCTCAAGCATCAAACCCGCCCGCAGGCCAGGGGCAACGTTTGGGTTCGGAAATAATACATACTCCGTCTCGTGTTGGGCCACATAGCGCGTCTTCCCCTCCTCTGCCAGCAGCGTACCGACGCTGAATGCAGTGAAGTTAAGCGTCTGGGCAGACATACAGAGACGAAAATTATCCCCATGACGCGTAATCTGCTGCGTAACACGGTAGTGCAGCACCGGCTCATGCTGGCTCGTCCAGGGGGTGTCACTTAACAGGGCCGCCAGCGCATTTTGGGTCACGGCGAACTGGCTAAGATCGTTCTCGCCAAAGGGAAGCGCTTTCCCCAACTCCAGCGTACAGGCCAGGGCGTTAAAACGCTCGCAGCTAAAGTGGGTAAAAGTGCCGCCCGGCGACTGGTGAAAGACCAGCGCCTCCAGTCCCGCGTCGCCTAACCATTGCAGGAATGATTCATTCCACGGCGTTGCCCGGGCCGGTAAAACACCGAAGCGCAGATGGTACGAACCGCGAATAGCGGTATGCAGATCGAGATGCCAGCGCGTCTCAGACGCACCAGCAACAAAGAAGTGGTTCAGGGCATGCTCGAGCTGCGCTGCCCGCTCGGTCTCCAGACTGGCGGGGTAACCTTGCCAGCGTTCGCCAAACAGGCGGTTAAGATCGGCATGCAGATAGCGCTGATTAGTGCGCAGCGCTTCTGGGTTGCCCAACACCACCAGCACTCGCCAACGCAGCGTTAGCGAGCCGCTAAATAGCGCCGTTAACAGACTATCGACTATCTCTACCGGGGCGGTCTCATTCCCGTGGATGCCAGCCGAGAGCACCAGGGCCCGATCCACAGGCCGATGCGGGGTTAGCTCCAATATCCCCTCTCCGTGCCAGCGCCAGCTAAAAGTGACAGTGTCACCCTTAGTTCTAACAGGATGGGTTCCAGCCAGCGTTAAAGCGAGAAAATCATGCATAGCGTCTCCGTTAACGCTGGAAAGGATAGACCGATCCAAGATCCAGCATTTGCGTCAGCTGGTCTAACGCTTCCCGTCCCTCGCGCAGGAGCAGCGGGTCGGCAAGGTCGGCCTGAGTTAAGCGATCCCGGTAGTAGCGATCCACCCATCCATTAAGTTGATTAAAGAGTGCGTCCGACATCATCACCGCCGGGTTAACCGCCTGCCGCTCCGCCTCTGTTAACACCACGCGCAGACGCAGGCAGGCCGGACCGCCGCCGTTAGCCATACTCTCACGCAGGTCGAACACCTTCAGCTCGCGGATCGGATTATCTTCCGCCAGCAGGCCGTTGAGGTAGTGCCAGACGCCCGCGTGCTCCTGTGACTCCTGGGGCACCACCAGCACCATCGAGCCATCTTCCCGACTCAGCAGCTGGCTGTTAAACAGATAGGTTGCTACGGCATCCTTCACCGACGCCACCTCCTCCGGCACCTGAATGGCCTGAAAGCCCGGCACCCGCTCCGCCAGGTGGCTCAGCAGCCCGCACTGCTTAACAAAAGCCCGCTCGTGGCAGAACAGCAGCTGACGGTTGCTTACCGCTATCACATCGTTATGAAACACCCCTTCGTCAATGACCGTGGGGTTCTGCTGGGCAAACATGACCCGATCCGGATGGACCTGATTTAGCCGTACCACCGCCTGGCTCGCTTCCAGGGTCTGACGAGCAGGATAGCGCTCGGGTGCGGCGTGACCGTGTTCCTCGCGCCCGTAAATAAAGAGCTGAAGACCCGGCTCACCGTATTCGCCGCCAAGACGGTTGTGGTTTGCCGCTCCCTCATCACCAAAGCGCGCCACCTGCGGCAGCGCAGAATGCACGGCGAAGCGGCCCTCATCGCGGAAAATAGCCCGCAGCAGCGCTTCAGTGGTGGGTGCTTCGCTTGAACGGTGAAACTTGTTGTTGAGATTAGCGACGGTGAGATGCACCCTGCCATCCAGCGCGTCGGCGGAGGGGCAGACCGTGGCCGCATTGGCGACCCACATGGATGAGGCTGAACTGGCCGCCGAAAGCAAGTCGGGTGCTTGTGTCGCTGCTTTGGCAACCACCTGCTCGTCGCTACCGCTGAATCCCAGCTGGCGTAGCACCGCGATGTTGGGTCGCTCCTGGGGTGGGATCACCGCCTGAGGAAAGCCCGCGTCGCTTAAGGCTTTCATTTTCAGCAGGCCCTGCTTCGCCGCCAGCTTCGGGTTGGAAACCTGATTGCGGTGCTTAGTCGACGCCTCGTTACCAAAAGAGAGTCCGGCATAGTGGTGGGTCAGCCCCACCAGCCCGTCAAAGTTTACCTCATGCGCCTTCATACTCCCTCCTTCGGGGTAAAGTGCAGCCCTGGGCTGAGCGTCTCCGGCAGGGTCAAGCTGGGCGACTCCAGACTTGCCATCGGCCACGCGCAGTAGTCGGCGGCATACCAGGCGCTGGGACGATGGTTGCCCGAAGCCCCGATTCCGCCAAAGGGAGCGGTGCTCGCCGCGCCGGTTAACGGCTTGTTCCAGTTAACGATCCCGGCCCGCGCCGCCAGCAGCAGGGCGTCAAACTTCTCGCGCTCCGCCGACACCAGGCCGCAGGCCAGCCCGTAGCGGGTGGCGTTGGCCAGCGTAATCGCCTCTTCCCAGCTGTCATAGCGCCAGACCCCCAGCAGCGGGCCAAATACCTCTTCATCCGGCACATCTGCCACGCCGGTAAGATCGATAATCCCCGGACTGAGCAGCGACGTTCCGGCCTTGATGCGCTTTGGTGCCAGCAGGGTTCTGCCTCCGCGCGCCTCGTGGGCCTGCCACGCCTGATAGACCTGATCTGCCGCCTGCTCAGAGATCAGCCCACCAGTAAACGGCTGCGGCTCGGCGTCCCAGCTGCCAGGCACGATGCGGCTTGCCACCTCCACCAGTCGATCAAGAAAGGCGTCGCCCTCTGCGCCGCGCTTCACCAGAAGTCGACGGGCGCAGGTGCAGCGCTGACCCGCGGTAATAAACGCTGACTGGATGGTCAGATGCACAGCGGCGTCACGATCGGCTACGTCATCGACGATCAGCGGATTGTTTCCGCCCATCTCAAGGGCGAGGATCTTCTCCGGCTGTCCGGCAAGCTGGCGATGCAGCTGGTAGCCAGTGCTGGCGCTGCCGGTGAAAAGTAAGCCATCAAGATCCGGCAGGCTACTGAGGGCCTGGCCCGTTTCACGTCCGCCCTGCACCAGGTTGAGCACGCCAGCAGGAAGGCCCGCCTGCTCCCAGAGCTTCACCACCGCCTCGCCGCTGTGCGGCGTCAGCTCGCTGGGCTTGAAAACCAGCGTATTGCCCGCCAGCAGGGCTGGAATGATATGTCCGTTGGGGAGATGGCCCGGAAAGTTATAGGGGCCGAAGACCGCCAGCACGCCGTGGGGCCGATGGCGGAGGGTTGCCGCCCCATCCGCCATCCCCGTCTGCTGCTCGCCGGTTCGCACATGCCAGGCCTTCACCGAGATGGCAGCCTTGTTAATCATGGCTCCGACTTCGGTCGCGGCTTCCCAGCGCGGCTTGCCCGTCTCGCGGGCGATAATCTCCGTTAGCGCCCCCCTGTTCTCCTCCAGCAGCGCAGCAAATTTTTCCACGATGGCCTGGCGGGCAGCAAAAGGCTGTGACGCCCAGCCGGGAAACGCAGTGCGGGCGGCCCGGCAGGCCTCGGCTACCTGCTGTGCATCCGCATCCTCTCCCTGCCAGAGCAGATCGCCCTTCACCGGATCGCGTTTTTCACGCCGAACGCCCTGACCGGTCACCCAGTCACCGTTGATCCATAAGCTCATACTGTTTTCTCCTCGGCGCAAAGGCGTACCAGGCGCACCGTGTCGCCCGGCTGACATTTGAGAACATCTATTTGGGCGGCGCTCAGCACCAGCCGTTCGGTATCGGGGTTAGCGGCAACCAGCATGACGCGAAACTGATGGTACTGCTCATTAGCCACCATACAGAGCGGCCACTCGCCTGGTGCGGGCTGCCCTTCGACCACCTCTACCAGACGGCTTTTGCGAATGGCACGCACCCGGTCAATATCACACTCCAGCGTCGGCCCGCCGTCGAAAATGTCGATATAGTTGCGGTAGCGGAATCCCTCTTTCTCCAGCACCGCTCGCGCCGGGGCAGTTTGTGGATGCACTTCGCCAATCACCGCCTGCGCCTCTGCCGACAGGAACTGGGTATAGATAGGATGCTTAGGCATCAGCTCGGCAATAAAAGCCTTCTGCCCGATGCCGCACAGACGATCGGCGCGGCTGAAGGACATGGAAAAGAAAGTTTTGCCCAGGCTCTCCCAAAAAGGCGAGTAGCCGTCCTCACTAATCACGCCGCGCATCTCCGCCACCACCTTTTCGTTGAAGCGGTCGCGAAACGCGGCCATAAACATAAAGCGTGATTTAGAGAGCAGGTAGCCGTTGCCCGCCTTGCGCCAGTCAGGATCGAGAAACAGGGTGCACAGCTCGCTGCTGCCGGTGTGGTCATTGCTCAAAAACAGCGTGGGCAGGGCGTTGTAGACGTTAAGCTCTTTTGAGGCATGTACCAGGGTGCCCACCCGGTAGTTGTACCAGGGATCGTTCAGCCCAACGGCAACTTCAATGGCGCAGACTCCGGCTACCTCGCCGCTATCGCTATCCTCTAACACAAACAGATAGCCCTGCTCGCTCTTCGGCAGCTCGCCCTGCCAGGTCTGTCGCGCCCGGGTGATACGCGCCGCAAGCGTGGCCTCGTCGGCGGGCAGCGAGGTTAGCCCGCCCCCGGTTTTGCCCGCCAGCCGCATCAGGGCGGGCAGATCGCTATGCTCAATCGGACGGATCACCATCATGTTGCATACCCCGCAAGAAATCGTTCGCAGGCGCGAGAGAAGCGTGCCATGCCGGTGCGGATCTCCTCCTCGCTGATATTTAGCGCCGGGGCGAACCGCACCACGTTACCTCCGGCAATCAGCACCATCGCGCCCTCCTCGGCGGCTAGCTGAGCGATCTGTTTCGCTTTACCGGCCCAGGCGGTGTTCAGTTCACAGCCAATCAGCAGGCCGATGCCTCTGATCTCGTTGAACAGGTCTGAACGGGCGTTAATGGCCTGCAACTGCTCAACAAACGTCTGCTGGCGCTGCTTGACGCCGTCAAGGAAGGCGCGGTTATTGACGTTATCCAGCAGCTCACCCGCTACGGCGGCGGCCAGCGGGTTACCGCCGTAGGTTGTCCCGTGCGTGCCGACGGTCATTACGCTGGCGAACGCTTCCCGCGTCAGCATCGCCCCAATCGGGAAACCGCCTCCCAGCGCTTTGGCGGTGGTCAGTACGTCAGGCGTGACGCCGTAGTGCATATAGGCATAGAGATCGCCGGTACGCCCTACACCCGTTTGGACCTCATCAAAGATCAGCAGCGCGTTATGGCGATCGCAAAGTTCACGCAACGCCTGTAAAAATTCTGCTTTCGCAGGTACTACACCGCCTTCGCCCTGAATGGGTTCAACAATCACCGCGCAGGTATCATCGGTCATCAGCGCCTGGACAGAGGCAATATCGTTAAATACCGCGTGATGGATATCCGGCGGCAGCGGGGCAAAATCCTGGGAGTAGGCAGGCTGTCCCCCGGCGCTGACGGTAAACAGCGTCCGCCCATGGAAGGCATTTTTGAAGGCGACGATGCCGCTCTTCTGCGCGCCATAGCGGTCGTGGGCATATTTGCGCGCCAGCTTCAGCGCCGCCTCGTTGGCTTCAGCGCCGGAGTTACAGAAGAAAACCCGGTCGGCAAAGGTGGCGTTGATAAGCCGTTTCGCCAGCCGCAGCGCCGGCTCGTTAGTGTAGCCATTGCCGGTATGCCAGAACTTACTCGCCTGTTCGCTCAAGGCGCGGCAAAGTCCCGGATGGGCATGGCCCAGGGCGTTAACGGCGATACCGCCAGCAAAGTCGATGTACTCTTTCCCCTGCTGATCCCACAGGCGGGAACCCTCACCACGAACCGGAATAAAAGGCGCAGGCGCATACACCGGCAGCATCCACTCATCGAAACTCTCACGCGTTACTGACAGAGACATAGCAACCTCATCAGGTAAATAAAACGTTGTTAATATGTTAATTATTGTGAACATTGGCCCTGTGAATGTAGATTGCACGCATCGTGCCAGCCAGCGATAAAAATGCATAACGTCGGAGCGGCAACGAGATATCAATGAGTTACAGCAGAGCGCTATTCATATAAAATGCATAGAAAGTGAATAATTTTAGAAAGAACGCCGATAGCGATGCCTGAGAGCAGCAGATTTATGCAGGAATAAAATTTAATTCTGGAAGTGTGATCGCGAGCGAAACTTACCGCCGTTTCTTGCCCCATTGCGGTGCGCTATGCTCTTTTTCAGGGCGCAATGCGTATTCGCAATCCGGGGCGGATACGCTGCGCTTTTTCTGTTAACATCTGGGCTTATCAATTGGCTATGTGGCAGAAAATATGAAATTTGTTTCTTTTAATATCAACGGGCTGCGCGCGCGCCCCCATCAGCTGGCGGCGATCGTAGAGAAACATCAGCCGGACGTGATTGGCCTGCAGGAGACAAAGGTTCACGACGATATGTTCCCGCTCGAAGAGGTGGCGAAGCTGGGCTATAACGTCTTTTATCACGGCCAGAAAGGGCATTACGGCGTGGCGCTGCTCACTAAAGAGACGCCGGTCTCGGTACGCCGTGGCTTTCCGGGTGACGACGGCGAGGCGCAGCGCCGGATTATCATGGCGGAGATCCCTTCTGCACTCGGCAATATCACGGTGATTAACGGCTACTTCCCGCAGGGCGAGAGCCGCGACCATCCAACAAAATTCCCGGCGAAAGAGAAGTTCTATGCCGATCTGCAAAGCTATCTGGATAACGAGTTGCAGAAGGACAGCCCGGTGCTGATCATGGGTGATATGAATATCAGCCCCACGGATCTCGATATCGGTATTGGCGAAGAGAGCCGTAAACGCTGGCTGCGCGGCGGTAAGTGCTCATTCCTGCCGGAAGAGCGTGAGTGGCTGGGCCGCCTGCTGGAGTGGGGGTTGGTGGACACCTTCCGTAACGCGAACCCGGAGACCCAGGATCGCTACTCGTGGTTTGACTACCGCTCAAAAGGGTTTGATGACAACCGCGGGCTGCGTATCGATCTGCTGCTGGCCAGCCAGTCGCTGGCGAGCCGCTGCCTTGAGACCGGCATCGATTACGATATCCGCAGCATGGAGAAACCCTCCGACCATGCGCCGGTATGGGCTAGCTTTACGATCTGATTTAGATAGCGTTAATGCCGGGTGGCGGCTACGCCTTACCCGGCCTACTCCCGAACCCGCCGCCACACCAGCGGGTTTGTGCTGAGGGTACGCTCGTCGCGCTGGCACTGCAGCAGCACACTCTCCGCCTTGATCACCGCCCCTTCCGAATAGTTCTGATCCTGATAGATACAGCACAGATTACAGGGCTGCGCACGCTGTCCGCCGGAGCTAAAGACCTCCGGCGGGACGTTTACCTCCACGTCCGGGCGGATGCGGTCGGCCTGCGCCCCGGCAGATAACAGTCCAAGCAGTGCAATCACGTAACGGTTCATCGACGAAGCTTCCTTTTTTGGTCCTGATTATCACTATAACGGTAAACCGCACCGGTTCCTTTAATTTATCTGCCATCGTTTTTAGTTATGACCCGAGCCGGTTTATAAATTTCCCTTAGCAGGTTAATTTTTCGCTTGCCTGACAAAGCGGTGCGGGTGGTATAGTCGAAAACAGCGCTAAAACGCTCACACAACACGCATAATTTATTATAAGAGGAACTTATCTCTATGGATCAGGCACGCTCTCTGGAATCTTTTCTCACCCATGTCCAACAGCGCGACCCGCACCAGAGCGAGTTTGCGCAGGCCGTTCGCGAAGTGATGACCACCCTCTGGCCATTTCTTGAAGCAAACCCGCGCTATCGCCAGATGTCACTCCTTGAACGCCTGGTAGAGCCGGAGCGTGTGATCCAATTCCGCGTGGTTTGGGTAGATGATAAGAATCAGGTGCAGGTCAACCGCGCCTGGCGCGTGCAGTTTAACTCTGCCATCGGCCCGTTCAAGGGTGGTATGCGTTTCCATCCCTCGGTAAACCTGTCGATCCTTAAGTTCCTCGGCTTTGAGCAGACCTTCAAAAACGCCCTCACCACCCTGCCGATGGGCGGTGGCAAAGGCGGCAGCGACTTCGATCCCAAGGGCAAAAGCGAAGGCGAAGTAATGCGTTTCTGCCAGGCGCTGATGACCGAGCTGTACCGTCACCTGGGGCCAGATACTGACGTCCCGGCGGGCGATATCGGCGTCGGCGGCCGCGAGGTGGGCTTTATGGCGGGAATGATGAAAAAACTCTCCAACAGCAGCGCCTGCGTCTTCACCGGCAAGGGACTCTCTTTCGGCGGCAGCCTGATCCGTCCTGAGGCGACTGGCTACGGCCTGGTCTACTTCACTGAAGCGATGCTCAAGCGTCACGGCCTGAGCTTTGAGGGGATGCGCGTGGCGGTCTCCGGCTCCGGCAACGTAGCACAGTATGCTATCGAAAAAGCGATGGAGTTTGGCGCTCGCGTTGTTACCGCCTCCGATTCCGGCGGTACCGTGGTGGATGAGGCGGGCTTTACGGCTGAGAAACTGGCGCGCCTGTGCGAAATCAAAGCCAGCCGCGATGGTCGTCTCGCCGACTACGCCCGCGAGTTTGGCCTGGTCTGGCTGGAAGGCAAGCAGCCGTGGTCCGTGCCGGTGGACATCGCCCTGCCGTGCGCCACCCAGAACGAGCTGGGCGAGGATGCAGCCCGCCAGCTTATCGCCAACGGCGTGAAGGCGGTGGCGGAAGGCGCGAATATGCCCACCACCATCGAAGCCACCGATCTGTTCCTTGAGGCGGGCGTACTCTTTGCGCCGGGTAAAGCGGCTAACGCGGGCGGGGTCGCTACCTCCGGCCTGGAGATGGCCCAGAACGCTGCGCGCATGGGCTGGAAGGCAGAGAAAGTGGACGCGCGCCTGCACCATATCATGCTGGATATTCACAACGCCTGCGTAGAGTATGGCGGTGAAGGCAAACAGACCCACTACGTGCGCGGGGCGAATATTGCCGGGTTTGTGAAGGTGGCCGATGCGATGAGCGGGCAAGGGGTAATTTAATTTTACGGCTGTGCCGGGTGGCGGCTGCGCCTTACCCGGTCTACGGTTCAAGCCGTTGTAGGCCCGGTAAGCGGAGTGCCACCGGGCTTTTTCATGCCGAACTCTTCTTCTTTTTAAACGTTTTCTTCGTACCACCGCCCGGCGCAACGATCCCTTTAAACTGACGAACCGGCGTGCTACGCGCCTGATCGATTAGCTGATAGAGCGTGCCCACCAGCGGCTGCATAAAGTCCTGATAGCGGCACTGCTTCTCGCTGATCTGCGTCAGGACCGATTCCCAGTGGGCGGTCATGTCCGGCCTCGCGGCCATCTCCGGCAGAGAGTGGATCAACGCCCGTCCCGCGTCAGTAGAGAGAATGCTGCGCCCTTTCTTGTGCAGGAAACCGCGCTTAAAGAGCAGCTCGATAATGCCGGCGCGGGTCGCTTCCGTCCCCAGACCGTCGGTAGCACGCAGGATCTTCTTCAGATCCTTATCCTGTACGAAGCGCGCGATCCCGGTCATCGCCGAGAGCAGCGTAGCATCGGTAAAGGGCCGCGGCGGCTGCGTCTGACGCTCAACCACTTCGCCCTTCTCACAGAGCAGCTCGTCGCCCTTCGCCACTACCGGCAGCGGCGTGCCGTCGTTCTCTTCGTCGCGCTCTTTGCTGCCGAGCAGAGTTCGCCAGCCAGCCTGCGCCAGAAAGCGTGCCTTCGCCAGGAACTTGCCGTTGGCGATATCCAGCTCGATCTCGCACTTGCGGAACATCGCGTCCGGGCAGAACTGCATCAGATACTGACGGGCAATCAGGCCATAGACCTTCGCCTCATTGTCGTGCAGGTTCACCTTGCTGCTGCGCGCCGTGGGAATGATTGCGTGGTGAGCATCAACCTTTTTATCGTCCCAGCAGCGATTACGCCGATCCGTATCTACCACCGGCTGCGGCAGCAGATCCGGAGCATGCACGCCAATGGCCTTCATCACTGAATGGCGTCCGGCAAAGTGCTCCTCCGGCAGATAGCGGCTGTCGGAGCGCGGATAGGTGATCAGCTTATGGGTCTCATAGAGCTTCTGGCAGATATCCAGCACGTTCTGCGCGCTCAGTCCGAAGCGCTTCGCCGCCTCGATCTGTAAAGAGGAGAGCGAGAACGGCAGCGGCGCGGGTTCCGACTCCTGCTTGTCGTTGTAGCGGGTGACGTGCGCCGGCTGGCCGGTAATACGCTTAACCACGTGCTCGGCCAGGGTTCGGTTGAGCAGGCGCCCCTCTTCATCCTGATGCGGCTCGCAGGCCTCGCTCGGCTGCCAGGTGGCGGTAAACCGCTCATCTTTAGGGGTGACGATATGCGCCTTCACCTCAAAGAAATCTTTGGCAACAAAGTTCTCAATCTCTTCATCGCGACGCACCACCAGCCCCAGCACCGGCGTCTGGACCCGCCCCACGGAGAGCACGCCCTGATAGCCTGCGTTACGCCCCAGCAGCGTCCAGGCGCGGGTCATATTGATGCCGTAGAGCCAATCGGCTCTTGCGCGGGCCAGCGCCGAAACGCAGAGAGGTATGAACTCGCTGTTGGCGCGCAGGCGGCCAATCGCCCGCTCAACCGCCTGCGGGTTGAGATCGTTAATCAAACAGCGCTGGACCCGCTGGCGCTTCTCCGCCGGCAGCTGGAGATAGTCGAGCACCTCGTCTACCAGCAGCTGGCCCTCGCGATCCGGGTCACCGGCGTGGATAACCTCGCTGGCCTCACCAAGCAGACGTTTGATGACGTTGATCTGCTTAGTGACCGAGGCGCGCGGCTGTAGCTGCCACTTCTCCGGCACGATAGGCAGATCCGCCAGGTTCCAGCGGGCGTAGCGGCTGTCATAGACATCCGGCTGCGCCTGCTCGAGCAGGTGACCAATGCACCAGGTCACCACCTGGCCGTTTCCGCACTCGATATAGCCGTCGCCCTTGCGGTGCGGCTTTGGCAGCACGTCGGCAATGGCGCGGCCCAGGCTGGGTTTTTCGGCAATAAACAACCGCATTGCTTAAATTATCTCAATCATTGGGCGACCCGCACGGGCCGTTACCAGCTCGCCGATAGCGCTGAGGGAGATGTCAAACTCGGCGGCGGTGGCTTTCACCTCATCCTCCGCCTCCGGCGAGACCGCCAGCAGCAGACCGCCCGAGGTTTGCGGATCGCAGAGCAGATCCCGCCACGCCTGCGGCATCGGCCCCATCAGATGGCCGTAGCTGGCAAAGTTGCGCTGCGTACCGCCTGGCACCGCGCCCTGTTCGATATAGGCCTCTACGCCAGGCAGTTTGGGCACCGCCTCATAGCGGACCTGCGCCTGCACCCCTGCCCCCTGGCACACCTCGCTCAGATGGCCGAGCAGGCCAAAGCCGGTGACATCGGTCATGGCTTTCACCCCGGGGATGTTAGCGAAGGCCGCGCCAGCGATGTTCATCTGGCACATCACGTCCCGCGCCAGCCCCTGATGCTCCGGTTGCAGCAGCGATTTTTTCTCGGCGGTGGTCAGGACGCCAATCCCCAGCGGTTTGGTCAGGAAGAGCTTGCACCCCGCCTCGGCAGTGCTGTTTTTCTTCACTCGCGCGGTAGGGACGATGCCCGTTACCGCCAGGCCGAAAATCGGCTCCGGCGCATCGATGGAGTGGCCCCCGGCCAGCGCAATACCCGCCTGCTGGCAGGCAAAGCGCCCACCTTCGATCACCTCCCGGGCGATCTCCGGCGGCAGCGTAGCGATCGGCCAGCCGAGAATAGCGATCGCCATGATCGGTTTGCCGCCCATGGCATAGATATCGCTGATGGCATTGGTGGCGGCGATGCGGCCAAAGTCAAAAGGATTGTCCACGATTGGCATAAAGAAATCGGTGGTGCTGATGACGCTGGTTCCATTACCAAGATCGTACACCGCCGCGTCATCCCGCGTCTCATTGCCGACCAGCAGGTTGGGATCGACAAATTTCGCCTGCTCGCTGTGGAGAATGGTCTCCAGCACCTTCGGTGAAATTTTGCACCCGCAGCCTGCACCGTGGCTGTACTGAGTTAAACGAATAGCCTGCTGGCTCATGGACATCTCCTGTCAATACGGTTCCTGACTCATTAATAGCGTTATGGTAGCGCTTAGAAATAGCGGACGAAAGGGGATGTGTCCGGTATGCTCACCGTGGTAGCGGCTTTCAGCTGCGGCGTGCCGAGGTAGAGGAAACCTACTACCTGATCCTGCTCGCGGCAGTCGAGCGCGTCGCGCACTACCGGGCTGTCGGTCAGCGGTCCGCTGCGCCAGATGCCGTTAAAGCCCTGCGCCTGCGCCGCCATCTGCATCGCCATGACTGCGCAGCCGGCAGAGAGCAGCTGCTCCCAGCGCGGCACCTTCGGGTGCGCTTCACAGTGCGCAACTACCGCAATAATTAGCGGCGCGCGAAACGGTGCGCTGCGAGCCTTCTCAATACCCTTCTCATCCTGCCCGGCCTCGGTAGCCGCACGGGTCAGCAGCTGGCTAAAGCGCTCGCGCCCTTCTCCTTCGACGATGAAAAAGCGCCACGGTTGCAGCGTGCCGTGGTCTGGCGCACGCATACCGGCACGCAAAATATTTTCCAGAATCTCCCCTGCTGGCGCGGGTTCAGCCAGTCGGGAGGCGCTGCGACGGTTAACGAGCAGTTCAAGTGCGTCCATTAGTTAACTCCTGTCATCAAATTTGGGCATAAAATTAACATGGGCGGGAACTTTGTTACAGCACCGACGGTGATTCCTGCTGACAAGAGGCCGTCGGATAATTAGGATAACCGCACATTCCCGCACGGGGTGCGGTGGTTGTTAATCAGGTTAGGGAGAAGACATGCGAACCCTTTGGCGTATTATTGCCGGATTCTTTAAATGGACGTGGCGAACGCTCAACTTTGTGCGTGAACTGGTGTTCAACATTTTTTTCATCTTGTTGATTCTGGTAGGCGTCGGCATCTGGATGCAGCTGAGCTCTGGCCCAGTCGAGCATACCACCCGGGGGGCATTACTTCTTGATATCACGGGCGTGGTGGTGGACAAGCCCTCCAGCAGCAGCAAGCTGAGCGCGCTGGGTCGCCAGCTGTTTGGCGCCAGCTCCGACCGTCTGCAGGAGAACTCCCTGTTTGATATCGTCGAGACCATCCGTCAGGCACAGGCCGATCGCAATATTACCGGGATCGTCCTCGACCTGAAAAACTTTGCCGGGGCCGATCAGCCCTCAATGCAGTACATCGGCAAGGCGCTGAAGGCGTTCCGTGACAGCGGTAAGCCGGTCTACGCCGTCGGGGATAACTACAGCCAGGGACAGTACTACCTTGCCAGCTTTGCCAACAAGGTGTGGCTCTCGCCGCAGGGCGTAGTGGATTTGCATGGCTTTGCCACCAACGGCCTCTACTATAAATCGCTGCTCGACAAGCTGAAGGTCTCGACCCACGTCTTCCGCGTCGGTACCTATAAGTCCGCCGTTGAGCCGTTTATCCGTGACGATATGTCTCCTGCTGCCCGTGAAGCGGATAGCCGCTGGATTGGCGAGCTGTGGCAAAACTATCTGGGCACCATCGCCGCTAACCGCCAGATTACTCCGCAGCAGGTCTTCCCCGGCGCGCAGGGCGTGCTGGATGGCTTAAGCAAAGTAGGCGGCGACACGGCTAAATACGCGCTGGACAACAAGCTGGTCGATACGCTTGGCAGCAGCGCCGACGCCGAAAAAGTGCTGGTCAAACAGTTTGGCTGGAGCGATGAGGACAAAAACTATCGCGCGATCAGCATGTATGACTATCCGCTGAAAAAACCAAGCGAAGTAGGTAGCAGCGTGGCGGTGATCTTTGCCAACGGTGCGATCATGGACGGGGAAGAGACGGCGGGCAACGTCGGGGGTGACACCACCGCCGCGCAGATCCGCGACGCACGTATCGACCCGAATGTTAAAGCCATCGTGCTGCGAGTTAACAGCCCGGGCGGCAGCGTCAGCGCCTCAGAGGTGATCCGCGCCGAACTGGCCGCTGCGAAAGCGGCGGGCAAACCGGTAGTGGTCTCTATGGGCGGTATGGCGGCATCGGGCGGGTACTGGATCTCCACCCCGGCCAACTACATCGTGGCTAACCCCAGCACGCTCACCGGCTCCATCGGTATCTTCGGGGTGATCAACACCGTTGAGAAGAGCCTTAATGAGCTGGGCGTACACAGCGACGGCGTAGCCACCTCCCCGCTGGCAGACGTGTCGGTCACTAAAGCCCTGCCGCCGCAGGTGCAGCAGCTGATGCAGCTGAGCATTGAGAACGGTTATCAGCGCTTTATCTCCCTGGTGGCCCAGGCGCGTAAATCAACGCCGGAGCAGGTCGATAAGATTGCTCAGGGTCACGTCTGGACCGGTGAAGATGCGAAAAATAATGGCCTGGTGGATGCCCTGGGTGACTTCGACGATGCCGTAGCGAAAGCCGCCGAGCTGGCGAAGCTGAAGCAGTGGCACATTGAGTACTACCAGGACGAGCCAACCTTCTTCGCCCGGATGATGGACGGTTTCTCCGGTGAGATCCGCGCTCTGCTGCCGCAGGCCCTACAGGCTTACCTGCCCGCACCGCTGGCTGCGGCGGCGGATACGGTGAAAGCGGAAACCGACAAGCTGGCGGTGTTTAACGATCCGCAAAGCCGCTACGCGTTCTGCCTGACCTGCGCCAACATTCGTTAACTATCCTCCCCCCGTCAACGGGGGGATTTTCTTTGCGTTACCAGAACAGACTACCATGCAAAAAAAATCGATTTACGTCGCCTATACCGGCGGGACCATTGGTATGCAGCGCTCGGAGCAGGGCTATATTCCGGTCTCTGGCCATCTGCAACGCCAGCTGGCGCTGATGCCCGAGTTCCATCGCCCGGAGATGCCGGACTTTACTATCCACGAGTACGATCCGCTGATGGACTCGTCGGATATGACCCCCGAAGACTGGCAGCATATCGCAGACGATATCAAAGCTAACTACGATCGCTACGATGGCTTTGTGATCCTGCACGGCACCGATACCATGGCCTTTACCGCCTCGGCGCTGTCGTTCATGCTGGAGAACCTCGGCAAGCCGGTAATTGTGACAGGGTCACAAATCCCACTCGCTGAACTGCGCTCGGACGGGCAGATTAACTTGCTCAACGCTCTCTACGTGGCGGCGAACTATCCGATTAACGAAGTGACGCTGTTCTTCAACAACCGTCTGTTTCGCGGGAATCGCACCACCAAAGCCCATGCGGACGGCTTTAATGCCTTCGACTCCCCTAACCTACAGCCGCTGCTGGAGGCGGGCATCCATATTCGCCGCCTCGGTAACCCTGGCGCGCCGCGCTGCAATGGCGAGCTGGTTGTTCACCGCATCACCCCGCAGCCCATTGGCGTGGTAACGATTTATCCGGGTATCTCTGCCGACGTGGTGCGCAACTTCCTGCGTCAGCCGGTGAAGGCACTGATCCTGCGATCCTACGGCGTGGGTAACGCGCCGCAGAACGGCGAGTTCCTGCGGGAGCTGGAGGCGGCCAGCGCGCGCGGCATTGTGGTGGTGAATCTTACCCAGTGTATGTCCGGTAAGGTCAACATGGGCGGCTACGCTACCGGTAACGCGCTGGCGCATGCGGGCGTGATTGGCGGCGCGGACATGACGGTCGAAGCGACCCTGACTAAGCTACACTGGCTGTTAAGCCAGGATCTGGACGCCGAGGCCATTCGTCAGGCGATGACCCAGAACCTGCGCGGCGAGCTAACCCCCGACGATTAAGGAGCCTGTCATGATGCAACGAGCACTCTTGCTGGTGGATATACAGAACGATTTTTGCGCCGGTGGTGCACTGGCGGTGCCAGAGGGCGATAGCGTAGTAGACGTGGCTAACGCGCTGATCGACTGGTGTAAAGCACGGAGTGACGCCGTGGTGGCCAGTCAGGACTGGCACCCGGCCGATCACGGCAGCTTCGCCAGTCAGCACGGCGTAGAGCCTTATACGCAGGGAGTGCTGGATGGGCTTCCGCAAACCTTCTGGCCCGATCACTGCGTACAGGGAAGCGAAGGGGCTGAACTGCATCCCCTGCTGAAGCATAAGATGATTGACGAGGTCTTTCACAAAGGTGAAAACCGGAGTATCGACAGCTACAGCGCCTTTTTTGACAACGGCCACAAGCAGAAGACCGGCCTGGATGCCTGGCTGCGCATGCGCGGCATCACCGAGCTTATCGTGCTGGGCCTTGCTACGGACTACTGCGTGAAGTTTACCGTGCTGGATGCAATACGGCTGGGCTATCAGGTCAGCTTGATTACCGACGGCTGCCGGGGCGTTAACATCGACAAACAGGACAGCGCCCAGGCGTTTATGGACATGGCATCAGAGGGGGCAACGCTCTATACGCTGGCAGACTGGGTAGAGACGCACGCATAATTATTGCCCGGTGGCGCTACGCTTACCGGGCCTACAGGAGTGTGTAGGCCGGGCAAACGCAGTGCCGCCCGGCGTTTACCAACGCCTTACTTGAACGTGGCAATCGGTTTGGGCGTGATGCCAAACTCCTCTTTCAGCTGCTGCTTGCTCTTCATCACCATCTGACCGTTGGTATCAATGGTCATATGCTGCGCATCGGTGTTGTGACGCGCCTGCCAGAGCATTACCAGCTGCAGGCTGTTCTCTTTCTGCTCCGGGGTCAGCACCACACCATCAGGCCATTTCCCCGTCTCAACTGCCGTTGCCAGACGCTGATAAACCTCTGGCGTCATGCTGGCAACAAGCTCATTAATTTCCATCGTTCACGCGCTCCCGTGGAATAATTTGCTGAATCGATTCTTTAGCCTTTAATCTGCTCGCCGTCGGCCTCGTCATTGAAGCTCAGAGAGGCAGAGTTGACGCAAAAACGCTCGCCGGTCGGTTGCGGACCGTCAGGGAAAACATGGCCTAAATGCGCATCACAATTGCCGCAGCGGATCTCAATTCGCTGCATGCCGTGTGAGTAATCGTTAAGATAACGGATCGCATTTTCACTGACCGGTTCGTAGAAGCTCGGCCAGCCGCAGCCGGAGTCATATTTGCTCTGGGAGTTAAACAGCGCGGCATCGCATACCAGGCAGTGGTAGACGCCTTCGCGCTTATTATGCAACAGCTTACCGCTAAAAGGCGGCTCTGTACCGTGATTTTGCGTTACATGAAACTGCATTTCAGTAAGGCTTTTTTTCAGGTCATCCTGAGAGGATTGATTAGCCATTTGCTTGCTTCTCGCTATAGGGTCATTTACATCTTTTGTCTGATTCTAACAAAACATTAACAGTGCCGTCCTGACTTTTGTTCTAAACTTAGGCGGTGCGAAAATGTAGCGGAGGAATTGTGATCTATTTCACGTTTTTATCCTGCATGCCCTTTAAAATCCACGCCGGCGACCCCATACGGGTTGTAGCTGATTGGAATAGTGAGACGACATCGCCGCGCAAAGGTTATGCACAGGATTGATTTGTCGCAATGATTGACACGATTCCGCTTGACGCTGCGTAAGGTTTTTGTAATTTTACAGCCAACCTTTTATTCACTAACAAATAGCTGGTGGAATATATGACTATCAAAGTAGGTATCAACGGTTTTGGCCGTATCGGTCGCATTGTTTTCCGTGCCGCTCAGGAACGTTCTGACATCGAAATCGTTGGCATCAACGATCTGTTAGACGCTGACTACATGGCGTACATGCTGAAGTATGACTCAACTCACGGTCGTTTCAACGGCACCGTTGAAGTCAAAGACGGCCATCTGGTTGTTAACGGCAAAACCATCCGTGTTACCGCTGAAAAAGACCCGGCTAACCTGAAATGGGACGAAATCGGCGTTGACGTTGTTGCTGAAGCTACCGGTATCTTCCTGACCGACGAAACCGCTCGTAAGCACATCACTGCTGGCGCGAAAAAAGTGGTTCTAACCGGTCCGTCTAAAGACAACACCCCGATGTTTGTTAAAGGCGCTAACTTTGACAAATACGAAGGCCAGGACATCGTTTCTAACGCATCCTGCACCACCAACTGCCTGGCTCCGCTGGCGAAAGTTATCAACGACAACTTCGGCATCATCGAAGGCCTGATGACTACCGTTCACGCGACCACCGCTACCCAGAAAACCGTTGACGGCCCGTCTCACAAAGACTGGCGCGGCGGCCGTGGCGCGTCCCAGAACATCATCCCGTCCTCTACCGGTGCTGCTAAAGCAGTAGGTAAAGTACTGCCAGAACTGAACGGCAAACTGACCGGTATGGCGTTCCGCGTTCCGACTCCGAACGTATCCGTTGTTGACCTGACCGTACGTCTGGAAAAAGCAGCATCTTACGAAGAGATCAAGAAAGCTATCAAAGCCGCTTCTGAAGGCGACATGAAAGGCGTTCTGGGTTACACCGAAGATGACGTTGTTTCCACCGACTTCAACGGCGAAATCTGCACTTCCGTGTTCGATGCCAAAGCAGGTATCGCACTGAACGACAACTTCGTTAAACTGGTCTCCTGGTACGACAACGAAACCGGCTACTCTAACAAAGTACTGGACCTGATTGCTCACATCTCCAAATAAGATGTGACACTCAACTTAAGAGCGACTTCGGTCGCTCTTTTTTTTGGCTTAAGACAGAGGATTGAGGAATACGAATATGATCAATAAAATTTTTGCTCTTCCAGTAGTCGAAAACATTACGCCGGTCATTTCCCGTCGCCAGCTGGACGAGCTGGAGCTGATTGTGGTCGACCACCCGCAGGTTAAAGCCTCTTTCGCGCTGCAGGGCGCACACCTGCTCTCTTTTAAACCGGCAGGGGAAGAGGAAGTGCTGTGGCTGAGCGGTAACACGCCGTTCAAAAATGGCGTCGCGCTGCGCGGCGGCGTACCGGTATGCTGGCCGTGGTTTGGCCCGGCGCAGCAGCAGGGCCTGCCCGCCCACGGTATTGCCCGCATCCTGCCCTGGACGCTGACCGCCCATAACGAAGATGAGAACGGCGTGGTGCTGACATTTGAACTGCAAAGCAGCGACGCGACCCGTGAACAGTGGCCGCACGATTTCACCCTCTTTGCCCGCTTTAAGCTCTGCCAGACCTGTGAAATTGAGCTGGAAGCCCACGGAGAGTTTGAAACCACCTCTGCCCTGCACACTTACTTCAACGTAGGCGACATCAGCGCGGTGAAAGTCAGCGGGCTGGGCGATCGTTTTATCGATAAGGTGAACAACGCGCAGGAAGATGTGCTGGCCGACGGCGTGCAGACCTTCCCGGACCGTACCGACCGCGTCTATCTGAACCCGGAAGCGTGTAGCGTGATCCACGACAGCGCGCTGAATCGTGCAATTGAGGTGATCCACCATCACCACAGCAACGTGGTGGGCTGGAACCCAGGCCCGGCGCTCTCTGCCAGCATGACCGACATGCCGGACGACGGCTATAAGACCTTTGTTTGCGTAGAGTCAGCCTGTGTGACCGTACCGCAAAAGACCACCGAAGAGAAGCCGTCCCGCCTGGCGCAGACTATTCGCGTGAGCAAGCGTTAATCATTAAAAACGCTATGCCCTCTCACCCAGAGAGGGCATTTTCTCTACACTACGTCCAGCGGCGTTTTGCGGCCTGGCGCCGGAAAGGCACGATCCAGCTGGTTCAGCTCAGACTCACTCAGATTTAAACCGAGCGCAGCGGCGTTCTCTTTGACGTGCGCGACGCTGGCGGCCTTCGGGATCGCCATCACGCCCTGATGACTGATAACCCATGCCAGCAGCACCTGGGCGGCGCTTACGCCATGCCCATGGGCGATCTCGCGCACGGTGGCGTTCTCCAGCAGGCCATCGCGTAGGCGTCCGGCCTGGGCCAGCGGACAGTAGGCCATCACCGGCAGAGACTGCTGCTGACACCAGGGCAGCAGATCGTACTCAATGCCCCGGGAGGCGAGATGGTAAAGCACCTGGTTGGTGGCGCAGGCTTGACCGCCTTCAACACGCCACAGTTCCTGCATATCGCTATAGTCGAGGTTAGAGACGCCCCAGCGGCGGATCTTGCCCTGGCGGATTAGCATGTCCATCGCCTCGACGGTTTCGGCCAGGGAGTAGTTACCGCGCCAGTGCAGCAGGTAGAGATCGAGATAGTCTGTACCAAGACGGCGCAGGCTGGCTTCACAGGCGGCAATCGCTTTCTGACCGCCCGCGTTCCATGGGTAAACCTTTGATACCAGGAATACCTCGTCGCGCTTGCCCATAATGGCCTCGCCGACCACCTCCTCTGCACCCCCGTCGGCGTACATCTCAGCGGTATCGATAAGGGTCAGGCCAAGATCGATCCCTGCTCGTAGCGCCGCCACCTCGTTTTGCCGCTGACGGGGATTTTCACCCATATACCAGGTGCCCTGGCCGATAGCGGCCAGCGGCTGGCTGTCGGCAAACTGCACGCGTTTTTCTGCCATGGTGTCCTCCAGAAATGATTGCCCTACCCTAAAACAAACAGGGCGCAAGCGCCCTGTTTGAATGCACGAGAATCAGCATGTAAGCATTAGAAGCTATAGGTCACACCGGTAGAGAATGCACCGGCCCAGGACTTATCGACCATCGGGCTGTCTTTGATCTCATCCCCCAGACGGGTATAGCGTCCTACACCATACACGCTCCAGCTGTCGTTCAGCTGGTAGCTAGCGCTCAGCTCCAGATAAGGACTCCAGTCGCTATCCGGATCGTAAGTGCGTAGGCCGCTGTTGCGAGACTCCTTACCCGAGACACCGTAGTAGTACTCGTTCTGGTTTTCGCTGCTCCACTCGGCACCGATCCCCGGGGTCAGGGTCAGGCCGCCGTTGGTGTAGCGGTAGAGCCAGGCCAGATCCCAGGTGATACCGTTGCTGTTATCCAGCGTATCGCCGGCCAGCGTGGTGCGCAAAAATCCGTACTGGGTGTTATGCACATAAGACAGGCCCGCCATCAGCGTAGATTTACGCTTATCGAGCTGGCGCAGCTGCCAGTCATCGCTGTCTTTCGGCCGGAAGTGGAAGGGGTTGTAGTAGGCGGTGACAGAGAGCTTATCGCTTTCGTCATTCCACAGATAGTAGCCGCCGCCGAGGCCGCGGAACCAGAAGTTATCCCCTTCGTAGGTGATCACCGGGACGGGGACGACTTCGCGATCGTAGTCTTTGTAAGGAGACTCAAGCACACCGACACCCGCGCCAATAGACCAGGGGCCCGCTGCGTTTGCCGTTGCGGCACATGACGCGATAAATACACCAAGCGCCAGAAATTTGAGTTTGGTCACAATCCTTTCCTTCCTGTAGTCAAATAATCAGCGGGAGCAGTGTAACCGCCCGCCTCCGTCATCCCAAATTTTTTCACTGATTATTATATAACTGAACGCGACAGCATGCTGTTTTAGCGTGACAACCTGCTTAAGGATAAATGACAGAGAGATGAATCTTTCGCAACACCCTTTATCTATAAAGAAAATAAATTCAGATGAGTTATTGATATGTCATTGAAAGTAGATTGGCGTGCAATGCAAGTTTTGCAAATGCCATCTACGCTTAACTTTAAGAAGGTGTATCGCGGGCGCGTTAACTGCTGGCGTTCACAACCTGGCATAAGGGTTGCTGCATTCCGGTGCTGAAGTAGAGCTAGCGTCGTTCAGCTTATCTCTTCCGGGAGCCTCCACTATTCATATGAACGGCTCTTTTCTTGTGCTAAAACGAAAGGACGGCATGCCATGAATATATTCGATCACTATCGCCAGCGTTATGAAGCTGCCAAGGACGAAGAGTTCACCCTGCAGGAGTTTCTCACCATCTGCCGCCAGGATCGCAGCGCCTATGCGAATGCGGCAGAAAGGCTACTTACGGCTATCGGCGAGCCCGTGATGGTAGATACTGCTCTGGAGCCCAGGCTTTCCCGTCTATTTTCGAATCGGGTTGTCGCACGTTACCCAGCGTTTGAAGAGTTTTATGGCATGGAAGATGCCATCGAACAGATTGTCTCCTATCTGAAACATGCTGCCCAGGGGCTGGAAGAGAAGAAACAGATCCTCTACCTGCTGGGGCCAGTGGGTGGCGGTAAATCATCCCTTGCTGAACGCCTGAAATCACTGATGCAGCGCGTGCCTATCTATGTACTGAGCGCCAACGGCGAGCGTAGCCCGGTTAACGATCACCCTTTGTGCCTGTTCAATCCACAGGAGGATGAGCAGATCCTGGAGAAAGAGTATGGCATTCCGCGCCGCTACCTCGGTACCATTATGTCACCGTGGGCGGCGAAACGCCTGCACGAGTTCGGTGGCGATATCACCAAGTTCCGCGTTGTGAAGGTATGGCCCTCTATTCTGCAACAGATCGCCATTGCGAAAACCGAACCCGGCGATGAGAACAACCAGGATATCTCAGCGCTGGTGGGTAAAGTCGATATCCGCAAACTGGAAAACCACGCTCAGAACGATCCCGACGCCTACGGCTACTCCGGCGCGCTGTGCCGGGCCAACCAGGGGATCATGGAGTTCGTCGAGATGTTTAAAGCGCCTATCAAGGTGCTGCACCCGCTGCTGACGGCAACTCAGGAGGGGAACTACAACGGGACAGAGGGTATTTCCGCCCTGCCGTTCAACGGCATTATTCTGGCGCACTCAAACGAATCTGAGTGGGTAACGTTCCGTAACAACAAGAACAACGAAGCCTTCCTTGACCGCGTTTACATTGTGAAGGTGCCATACTGCCTGCGCATATCGGAAGAGATCAAAATTTACGAGAAGCTGCTTAACCACAGCGAACTGGCTCATGCCCCTTGCGCGCCGGGAACCCTGGAGACGCTCTCCCGCTTCTCTATTCTTTCGCGTCTGAAAGAGCCAGAGAACTCCAGCATCTACTCAAAAATGCGCGTCTACGACGGTGAGAGCCTGAAAGACACCGATCCGAAAGCCAAATCCTACCAGGAGTATCGGGACTACGCCGGGGTAGACGAGGGGATGAACGGGCTATCCACGCGCTTCGCGTTTAAAATCCTCTCCAGGGTCTTTAACTTTGACCACGTTGAGGTGGCGGCGAACCCGGTGCACCTCTTCTATGTGCTGGAGCAGCAGATCGAGCGCGAGCAGTTCCCGCAGGAGCAGGCTGAACGTTATCTTGAGTTCCTGAAAGGCTATCTGATCCCGAAATATGCTGAGTTTATTGGCAAAGAGATTCAGACCGCCTATCTGGAGTCCTATTCTGAATATGGTCAGAATATTTTTGACCGCTACGTAACCTATGCGGATTTCTGGATCCAGGATCAGGAGTATCGCGATCCCGATACCGGCCAGCTGTTTGACCGTGAATCGTTGAACGCCGAACTGGAAAAAATTGAGAAGCCTGCCGGGATCAGCAACCCGAAAGACTTCCGTAACGAGATCGTTAACTTCGTACTGCGCGCCCGCGCCAACAATAGCGGCCGCAATCCGAACTGGACCAGTTATGAAAAACTGCGCACGGTTATCGAGAAGAAAATGTTCTCGAACACCGAGGAGCTGCTGCCGGTGATTTCGTTCAACGCCAAAACCTCTACGGATGAGCAGAAGAAACACGACGATTTTGTCGACCGGATGATGGAGAAAGGTTACACCCGCAAACAGGTGCGCTTGCTGTGCGAATGGTATCTGCGCGTTCGTAAATCGTCCTAAAACAGATGCCCGGTGGCGTTCGCGTCACCGGGCCGACCACTGGAACGGCAAAGCACCGTGGATGGAGGGCTTATGACCTGGTTCATCGACCGGCGTCTTAACGGCAAAAACAAGAGCACGGTTAACCGCCAGCGTTTCTTGCGCCGTTATAAATCGCAAATCAAGCAGTCGATCTCCGAGGCGATTAACAAGCGTTCGGTGACCGACGTAGAGAGCGGCGAGTCCGTCTCTATTCCTTCAGAAGATATTAGCGAACCAATGTTCCACCAGGGGCGCGGTGGCCTGCGTAACCGTGTTCATCCTGGTAACGATCACTTTGTGCAGAATGACCGCATCGAACGCCCGCAGGGCGGCGGTGGCGGAGGGGGCAGCGGCCAGGGCCAGGCCAGTCAGGATGGCGAAGGCCAGGACGAGTTTGTCTTTCAGATCTCAAAAGACGAGTACCTGGATCTCCTGTTTGAAGACCTGGCGCTGCCGAACCTGAAGAAAAACCAGCACCGGCAGCTAAACGAGTACAAAACGCACCGCGCTGGCTACACTGCTAACGGCGTGCCGGCCAACATCAGCGTGGTTCGCTCGCTACAAAACTCGCTGGCGCGCCGGACTGCGATGACGGCAGGTAAACGTCGCGAGCTGCGGGCGCTGGAAGAAGATCTCTCCAGCGTGGCGAATAGCGAGCCAGCCCAGCTGCTGGAAGAGGAGCGGCTGCGCAAAGAGATTGCCGAGCTGCGGGCCAAGATCGAGCGTGTGCCTTTTATCGATACTTTTGACCTACGTTATAAAAACTACGAGAAACGACCGGAGCCATCCAGCCAGGCGGTGATGTTCTGCCTGATGGACGTCTCTGGCTCGATGGATCAGTCCACTAAGGATATGGCTAAGCGTTTCTATATTCTGCTCTATCTCTTCCTGAGCAGAACCTATAAGAACGTGGAGGTGGTCTATATCCGCCACCATACGCAAGCCAAGGAGGTCGACGAGCATGAGTTCTTCTACTCACAGGAGACCGGCGGGACCATTGTCTCCAGCGCGCTGAAGCTGATGGATGAGGTGGTGAAGGAGCGTTACGATCCGGCGCAGTGGAACATCTATGCCGCGCAGGCCTCGGACGGCGATAACTGGGCCGATGATTCACCGCTGTGTCATGAGATTCTGGCCAAGAAAATTTTGCCGGTGGTGCGTTACTACAGCTATATCGAGATCACCCGCCGGGCACATCAGACCCTGTGGCGTGAGTACGAGCATCTGCAAGCGACGTTTGAGAACTTTGCTATGCAGCATATCCGCGACCAGGAGGATATCTACCCGGTCTTCCGCGAACTGTTCCATAAGCAGACGTCAGATTCTCACAACTAACGCTAAATCAGCCGGTAATAACCTTTACCGGCTGCCCGGCGGCGCTCCGCTTGCACGGGCCTACAACAGCACGCAGAACATGTAGGCCGGGTAAGGCGCCAGCCGCCACCCGGCGTCTCTGACATTAGAGCCTTCACGATCTTTAACGTCTACCGATCCTTTAATATCTGCATCACCGTCATCTTTTAGCCATAAATACTGAGGGGTAGGCATTTCATTTGCTCCTTACTGTTTTGACTAACTTTAACGTTATGAAATGCAAAATAATGGAAGATACCAAGTTAAAAACAATTAAAATATAGTCATAACTATAATAAATATCTTCAGGTGTAGGCCCAGAACTAAACCAGTATGCGATTTTGATTGCGATATCATTGCTAATTATTGGATTTTCAGAGAAGTAACGAACATCTACCCATGACACGACGCAAAAGAGAGTAATAAACCAAACCAGCTTTAGCAGGCTAAGGGCAACCTTGCGAATAACCACTATCGACTACCTCAATTGTTCCATGTGCATCAGAATCTTTACCCGGTACTTTATCTTTTAATTCATATTGATTTGTAGGCTAATCGTATACCTACATAGCCAGAAAAGGGAACTTTATTTTCTGATTTTTTTAAAATGAAAAATAAGCGATACTAAACAATAAGTTACTCACTTAAATTACAGAAATCTGTAATAAATGTTTAACTGTGTAGGGAAATGGTTTAACCGCAGCTAAGTAACATTTTGTATTTATTCTAGCCGATATAATTATCGATAGATATAGTTTATATTTTTCATGATTATGGAACAACCAAAATCATTCATAAACAGCATAGCACAAATTGCACTAAACATAATGTCTGTTTATGTTTATATAGTCATACTTAATATAAAACATAGTTACTCTTCGCTAAGGATTTCTTATGGCAATTCCTGCTTATTTATGGCTTAAAGACGATGGTGGCGCAGATATTAAAGGTTCAGTTGATTTAAAAAATAGAGAAGGCAGTATAGAAATATTATCGTTTGGTCATAACCTGCATATACCAACCGACAGCGGCTCTGGTAAACTGACTGGCACGCGCCTACATTCCCCCCTTACTATCGAAAAAGAATTTGATAGTTCATCTCCTTATCTCTATCGGGCAGTATCTACAGGGCAAACGCTAAAATCCGCAGAGATTAAATGGTATAAAATCAATGATGCGGGTCAGGAAGTAGAATATTTCAATATGTTTCTTCAAAATGTAAAAATTGTTGGCATTACACCAGTAATGCATAATATAAAAAATGCTGAGATGGAAAAACACAATCATAATGAATCTGTAGAGTTACGTTATGAAAAAATCACCTGGACATATTGCGACGGAAACGTTCAGTTTAGTGATGGTTGGAATATGAGAGTAACAGCATGATTGTTGCCCGATTTTCACTCAACGGTTTACCAACATCAATATTGAGCGTTCCCGGAGTCGGTAATTTTCCGGCATTCTCAGGGCAAAAAGGTGGGCGCAATAATTCAAATTTGAGTAGTGTAGTTAACATCGGACCAATACCTCCTGGAAGATATTTTATTGTTGGACGTCATAGCGGTGGCCGATTAGGTAGTATTTATGATTTTTATTTGAAAAACTTTTATGGCACAGACAGATCAGAGTGGTTCGCTTTGTATGGTGATGACTGGCAAATTGATGACTCTGTTTTTATCGAAACGATAAAACGTGGAGGGTTTCGGCTGCATCCAATCGGACCTCGGGGATTAAGTGAGGGTTGCATCACGCTAACACAGGCTAGTGATTTTGATTACCTCAGAAAAGCACTGCTTAAAACTACAATGACTCAAGTTCCATGTTGTAGCTTCAAAGCCTATGGGACAATCACTGTATCATGATCATCATTCTTCTTAGAATATCGAAGATAGCCCTATTTTTTATGATTTGGTTTTTCACCTGCGCTACGCTTTGGGCGCAACTCTTCCCGATTGAAAACGTCTACTGGCTTGCCGGGACGCTAAGCATTTATGGCGAAGAGAACATTTATGACCTGGCAGCAGCGCTTGGCATTGTCGTCTCAGGCGCGGGTTCGCTGGCGCTAACGTGGCTGTCTCTCAAGTGTTTAAGACGCAACGCTTGTCGCCTCACCTCACCCCATACGCTCAAGGATAAACACCGACGCCACCAGCACGGCGGCAATGGCTAAAAAGGAAGAGGCAATAATCAGCGTCTCGGTCAGCATCGGATCGTTCATTTTGTCGTCTCTTTTCTGCGCGATACAGCATTCATAATAGAGCGACATGAACATTCAATGACAGCCAAACTGATTTTAAGTGAAACTTTTAGGAACTTTCGGCTCGGGTTGAAAAAATTCTGCTGCCACATGCAGATAGGGTAAAGTAAGCGGGCTTATATTTCTGCCTGGAATCCTCTTTTATGTTCGATACCACTCTGTTTATTCTGCTTGGCCTGACTGCCCTCGGCTTTATTAGCCACAATACCACCGTTGCCGTGTCGATCATGGTACTGATTATGATCCGCATGACCCCGCTGAACGTCTATTTTCCATGGATTGAAAAACAGGGCCTGACCATCGGGATTATCATTCTGACCATTGGCGTGATGGCCCCTATCGCCAGCGGTACGCTGCCGCCCTCGACGCTGCTGCACTCCTTTGTTAACTGGAAATCGCTGATCGCCATTGCGGTAGGGATCTTTGTCTCATGGCTTGGCGGACGCGGCGTGGCGCTGATGAGCGCGCAGCCCTCGCTGGTGGCAGGGCTGCTGGTGGGTACAGTGTTGGGCGTGGCCCTGTTCCGGGGCGTCCCGGTCGGGCCACTGATTGCGGCGGGCCTGGTATCGCTGCTACTTGGCCGCCAGTAAGCTACGGCGCTGCCAACGCTTAACCGAGTGCTCCAGTAGGGTACAGAGCAGGTAGTAGACCACCCCGGTAAAGATAAACAGCGCTGCCGGGTAGATCTGCACGCGGTTGTTAACCTGCCCTGCAACGGTGGTCAGCTCCGGGACATTGACGATAAACGCCAGCGATGTGTCCTTTAGCAGGGCAATCAGCAGCCCCATGTACGAAGGGAGCGCGTTGCGCAGTGCCTGCGGGAGCAGCACCCAACGCAGCAGTTGAAGGCTACTGAAGCCTCCCGCCAGCGCCGCCTCATGCTGTCCCTTTGGCAGAGAGCCGATGGCGGCGAGCGTGGAGTACATCACCGAGGCGGAGGTGAACCACGCCAGCGCCAGGGTCACGGTCACCGCTCCAGGCAGATCGGCCCCGGTCAGCATCGGCAGTAAAAACCAGAGCCAGAAGATAACGAAGATCAGCGGAATGCCGCGAATGATCTCCGCCCAGGCGAACAGTACCCGCCGCGGCCAGCCCTTAAAACACCATGCAAAACAGGCCAGCGTGATACCGCCGGGAAAGGCCAGCAGCGCCGCGCCGAGGGTCATCAGCACTGACAGCAGTACCCCGCCTGGCTCGCCCTGAGCAGTACGGCCAAGCAGCAGATAGTCCAGGTTATCGGTAATTACCGTGATATTAGCGATCATCCTGCATCTCCCTGCGCGCCAGCGCCCTCTCCTGTCGCGCCGCACGCCACCACATGGGAGCGTTGAACAGCAGGCTCATCACCAGCCCCAGCAGCAGATAGAGCACGCTGCCGACGGCAAACGCCTCCAGGGCATGGGCGTTGTAGCTCTCAATCTGCCGGGTCTGATAGGTCAACTCGGCAAAACCAATCCCGGTTGCCAGCGAGGAGAGCTTCATCAGGTTCAGATACTGCCCCACCACCGGCTGCCAGGCGTTGCGTAATCCCTGGGGCAGCAGCACCCAGCGAAACAGTGCCAGCTCGCTAAACCCCTGCGATTTAGCTGCCTCAATCTGCCCCTTCGCCACGGCATGCAGCCCGGCTTGGATCTCCTCCACCAGAAAGGCGGCGGTAAAGAGTCCCAGCGCCCAGGCAGAGCTGAGAAACTCTGGCGTAAACCACCAGACATCCCCCGGTAAAATGCTGAAGGCGTGATCGTCATTAACATACTGACGAAAGCCCAGCGGCAGCAGGTTCCAGGCAGCAAAGTACCAGAACAGGAGCTGAACCAGCAGCGGCGTATTGCGAAACAGCGACACCCATACCGCCACCGCTCCGCGCCCCAGCGTGCCTCCTGCCAGCCTGAGGGCTAGCAGCAGGGCGGTCAGCACCGTGGCCAGCACGATGCCGACAACGGTTACCCAGATTGTGGTGAGAAAGCCAGAGAGGATCCACTGCGCAGGCTGGCCGGTAAGCACCCCGGCCCAGTCGAGATGGATGTGCATTACAGCTCCCTGTTTTCTGCGTGCAGCGGGTTGAGAACCTTCTGCAGGAAGCGCTGCGCCCGGGGATGCTGCGGGGCGGTAAAGAACTGCTCCGGAGCGGCCTGCTCAAGGATCTCGCCGCCGTCGATAAAGATCACCCGATCGGCAATCTCGCGGGCAAACTGCATCTCGTGCGTCACCACAATAAGCGTCATGCCGCTGTGCGCCAGGCTGCGCATGACCTGTAATACTTCACCGATCGTCTCGGGATCGAGCGCCGATGTCGGCTCGTCAAACAGGATGATGTGCGGCCTGGCGGCCAGCGTGCGGGCGATAGCCACCCGCTGCTGCTGGCCGCCGGAGAGCTGAGATGGGAGGTGGTGTGCCTTATCGCGCAATCCAACCCGCTCCAGCAGAGCCAGCGCTTTCTCCTCTGCTTCACGCTGCGGCTGGCCGTGCACTTTGGTTAGCGCCAGGGTGATGTTATCCAGCGCGTTAAGGTGGGCGTAGAGGTTGAACTGCTGGAAAACGAAGCCTACATGGCGACGCAGCTCGCGCAGCGCCCTACCTTTCAGGGTGCTGGTGGGTTTCCCATCAACGTAGATTTCGCCCCCGCTCACCGTCTCAAGCTGGTTGATCAGGCGGATCAGGGTCGATTTACCCGAGCCGGAAGGCCCGCAAACGGCAAGTACCTCTCCAGCGCAAACCTGAAGGTCGATCTGCTTTAGAACCTGATGATCGCCATAGCGTTTGCTGACCTGACGGAACTCGACCGTGCCTTCCTGCACGGGAAACGCCTCCGTGGCACTGGCCACAGAGGCGGAGAAGAGACCTGCAAACATATTACTTCGCTTCTATTTTAAAGCTGCGCGGCTGGGGCGTTTTGGTCTGCGGACCAAACCAGGTATCGTAGATTTTGGCCGCTTCGCCACTCTGCTCAAGCTTGACCAGCTCGCTGTTTACCGTATTCAGCAGCGCCGTTTCGCCTTTGGTCACGCCCACGCCAATCTCCTCTTTAGAGAGCAGATCCGGCAGGATTTTGAATTTTGCTTTATCCGGCGCTTCCGCCAGCAGGCCCGCCAGAATGGTGCTGTCCTGAGTGATCGCCTGCACGTTGCCGTTACGCAGCGCGGTCAGGGCCAGCGGGATATCGTCATAGGCCAGCACGCGTGCCTGCGGGAAGCGCTGATGCAGCGCCTGCTCGCCGGTAGTGCCTTTCACCGCGCCGATACGCGACTTACTGTAGGCGTCCAGCTTATCCGCGCCGTCTGCCGCCACCAGGAACTGTTGGCCCGTAACAAAATACGGCGTAGAGAAGTCGATAACCTGCGCACGCTCTGGCGTAATGGTGATGTCAGCCACGATCAGATCCACCTTGCCGGACTGCAACAGCGGAATACGATTTGCCGGGTTAGTGGCAACCAGCTCCAGCTTTACCCCGAGGCTTTTGGCCAGCGCTTTAGCAAAATCTACGTCATAGCCCACAATGTCATGGGTTTTAGCATCGACCGAGCCAAACGGCGGGTTTGCATCAAAGGTGGCGACTTTCACCACGCCAGCCGATTTAATATCGGCCAGCTTGTCAGCGTGAGCGGCAAAAGAGAGCGTTGAGAGGAGTGCCAGCGCCGAGAGCGTCCAGGCTTTTTTAGTCTGTGTAATAATTGCCATGCTTAATCCCTGTTATCCCTTGTTATAAGTATTAAGCGCTACGTTCACATAAGCTTTGGCGTCAGACAAATATCAAAAAGTGCATTACATATCCATAAACAGAATAAGGCTATAGAGGCAGGCGCTTTCCGTTACTTTCATCGCAGCGAAAAAGCGTTATCCTATCGGCAACGTATTCAACCTGAGAAAACAATGACTAGCCAGACCTCCTCCGGTCGCAAGCAGGGGCTGCTGCTGATTGCCGGGATCTTAATGATTGCCACGACTCTGCGGGTCACCTTTACCGGTGCCGCCCCGCTGCTGGATGCCATCCGCGCCGACTACGGCCTAACCACGGCGCAAACCGGACTGCTGACGACCCTGCCGCTGCTGGCCTTTGCTCTTATCTCCCCGCTGGCGGCCGGTGCTGCTCGCCGCTTTGGCATGGAGCGCAGCCTCGCCACGGCGCTGATCCTCATCTGCGCGGGCATCGCCCTGCGCTCGCTGCCGTCCTCAGCGCTGCTGTTTATCGGTACGGCGGCTATTGGCTGCGGGATTGCGCTGGGTAACGTGCTGCTGCCCGGCCTGATTAAACGCGACTTTCCCGGCCAGGTTGCAAAGCTAACCGGGGCCTATTCGCTGACCATGGGGGCTGCTGCGGCGCTGGGGTCGGCGCTGGTTGTTCCTCTGGCGCTGCACGGGTTTGGCTGGCGGGGGGCGCTGCTGATGCTAATGGCTTTCCCGCTTCTCGCCCTGCTGCTGTGGCTGCCCCAGACCGGTCGTCGGGCAACGAGTAGCCTGACCCAGGCAGGCAGCCTGCAAAACCGAGGGATCTGGCGATCGGCCCTGGCCTGGCAGGTTACGCTTTTCTTAGGCATCAACTCGCTGATTTACTATGTGATTATCGGCTGGCTGCCGGCGATCCTGCTAAGCCTGGGCTACAGCGAAACCCAGGCGGGTTCCCTGCATGGCCTGCTCCAGCTGGCAACCGCCGCGCCGGGCATTGCCATCCCGCTGATCCTGCACCGCCTGCGCGATCAGCGCAGCATCGCCGCTCTGGTGGCGCTGATGTGCGCCGTTAGCGCCGCCGGACTGTGGCTGGTTCCCACCCATGCGGTGTTGTGGACGGTCATTTTTGGCTTCGGCTCGGGGGCAACAATGATCCTCGGTCTGACCTTTATTGGCCTGCGTGCCAGCTCGGCGCATCAGGCTGCGGCCCTCTCCGGCATGGCCCAGTCGGTGGGTTATCTGCTGGCGGCGTTTGGCCCCCCGCTGATGGGTAAGATCCACGACGCCAGCGGTGACTGGCATATTCCGCTTATCGCCTGCGCCCTGCTCGCGGTGGTGATGGCCGCGTTTGGCGTCTTTGCCGGACGCGACCGCGAGATCGACGCCCGGTAAACCCACAGTTAGTTACTGGCGACGCGCAGCAGAGCATGAACCAGCGGAGCCGGGCGTCCGCTCAGCGCCGCGCGCTCGTGCTGGAACAGGGTTGCAACAAAGAACGGGTGCGTGATCAGCTCAACGGCACGTACTTCGCCCTCTTCATCCCAGCCGGTGACCCGAAGATCGGTCTTATCCAGCTCGGCGGCAAACGCCGGCGAAATGCCATAGCTGCAATGATAGCCCTCATCAATGGCATCTTTGCCGTAGGCGCGGGCAATCAGGGTATTGGCACGCAGCTCGATCGTGCCGGTTTGCTCCACCAGCGAGCAGGCTAGCGGCGTCACCACCATTCGGCCTGCGCTGTCGGTTTCAGCATGAGCCGCATCGTCCCAGCCCATTACGTTGCGGGCATATTCGATTAGCGCATGCTGAAACCCACCGCAGGTGCCGAGAAACGGCACGCCGTTTTCCCGAGCGTAGCGAATGGCCGTAAGCGCCCCTTCCGCACTTTTGTAGGGGCTGGCAGGCACCACCCAGATGGCGTCATAGCCCACTAAATCGTCTGCGCTGGCGATCTCATCGGTTGCCAGCCAGTCATAGTCGGCAGTAAGTTCCT
The DNA here is from genome assembly GCF_031998825.1 of Pseudescherichia sp. Classification (GTDB taxonomy): domain Bacteria; phylum Pseudomonadota; class Gammaproteobacteria; order Enterobacterales; family Enterobacteriaceae; genus Pseudescherichia. The sequence continues at coordinate 169,305 of NZ_DAMACX010000001.1, read as the reverse complement.
GCACGGCGGCGGCGTCATCAATAGCCAGAGGGATAGCCTGATGCGCAATAACGTCAGGGTTATAGTCGCCAACGAGGGCAATGCGCAGCGTTTCTTTCGGAGGAGTGTGTTCCATGCAGGAGTCCTTATGTCAGGAGCAAATTACGGATAACATAAGGAACCTCAGACTACCGATCTTTTACTGGTATCACAATACCTTAAAATAGGTGGGCGGCGAATTACAGCTTTTCTCATACCACTGTATTACCCTGTGACGATTCTCCCCTCGCCCTCTCTGAAACCATGAAAACGAAGATCCTCGTAAGCGCCTGCCTGATGGGCTTTAAGGTACGCTATAACGGCAGTGAAAAGCAGGCGATAGAGGAGACCCTGGCACGCTGGCAACGGGAGGGACGGCTAGTGATCCACTGTCCTGAGCTTGCTGCCGGACTGCCGGTGCCCCGACTGCCGGCGGAAATTAGCGGCGGTAACGGGATGGACGTGATGCAGGGCGCGGCCCGCATCAGGGAGAGTGACGGTACGGACGTGACCGAACACTATCAGCTGGCCGCCTGGCTGGCACTGCGTACAGCACAGGAGGCAGACTGCCGCGCCGCGCTGTTAACCGACGGTAGCCCCACCTGCGGCAGCCGCGCTATCTACGACGGTAGCTTTCGCGGTCAGCGCCAGCCAGGCATGGGCGTGGCAGCAGCGCTGCTGGCCAGGCATGGCATTACGGTATTTTCAGAGCAGGAGCTGCCCGCGCTGGTGGCCTGGATCAACGCACGCGATGCAGGTTAGCACCACTCGCGGGCATCGACCTCTTCCGGCAGTGAATCAGGCAGAAGCGGCATCAGATGCTCGGCACGCACGAACGCAAAACCAGGCTGCCCGTCAAAGGCCACAACGTCCCCTGTCACCAGCCATAGCGCACGGGGAGCGGTCGCCGGCATATCGGTCATCACGCCGTTAACCGGGTTCAGGAAACGTTCTCCCGGCTGGCATAGCGCAAACAGCTCCACGGATTTACCAATATTGCGGCGTCCAGCTGGAGTTTGTGCGCCAATAATCATTGCCAGGCTGCCCGGTTTTAACTGAAACATAGCTCTCTCGTTCACAGAAAAATAGAATTTGCGGTTAGGATAATTCCTAAGTGAAATTTTACTCCGAGAGTCATGTCGTTGTCACGACAGTAATTCATGCCTGCGATCAAAACCGCTGATGATTTCTTGCAGATGAGAAAACATGATATATGAATCTGCTGCTTTTCATGTTTTACTGTACACATAGTCCAAATATTCACCATAACGTATAAGGGGTTTTTGCCTTATACCGGAGTAAAAGATAGTCATGTCAGATATTATTCTGGCTCGCGTCTCGGAAACGCTCTCAAGTGAACAAACCGTTGAAAGCCTGGTCCGCCAGCTGCTGGAGATGCTTGAGCTGGTAACCGAGATGGAGTCAACCTACCTGACCAAAATCGATGTTGATACCCGCCTGCAGCATATTCTCTATGCCCGTAACAGCAAGCAGATGCATATCCCGGAAGGACTCTCGGTGCCCTGGGGAGATACGCTCTGCAAGCGTGCCCTGGATGAAGAGTGCTTTTTCAGCAATGACGTAACGGAACACTGGAGCGACTGTGGGCCGGCTCGCGCATTGGGCATCACAACCTATCTCAGCACACCGGTACATCTGGCCGATGGGACGCTGTACGGCACGCTTTGTGCTGCCAGCGCCGAAACCCATGCGCTAAGCGTGCGGGCAAATCAGGTCCTGCAGCTCTTTGCCGGGTTGATTTCGCAGGCGATCCAGAAGGAGTCGCTGGTGGCGCAGCTGCGAGAGGCCAACGCGGCGCTCATCTCCCACTCCTATACCGACGCCCTCACCGGCCTGCCTAACCGGCGGGCAATATTTGATAACCTCACAACCCTCTTCTCGCTGGCGCGTCATCTGGACGTGCCGGTGATCATCGCCTTTATCGATCTTGATAACTTTAAGTCAATCAACGATAGCTTTGGTCATGACGTGGGCGATCTGTTCCTTGTTCAGGTAGGTCAGCGGATCATGCGGCAATGCAACGACAACGATATGGCTGGCAGATTGGGCGGCGACGAGTTTATGCTTGCCTGTCCGGGCAGCGCACGCGGGAAAAGCAACGAGGTCTATCTTAGCGAGTTAAAGGCGCGCCTGAGCGAGCATATTACCGGGGATTACACCCTTGGGGATCTACGTATTTATTATCCCGGTGCCAGTATCGGTATCGTAGAGGTTGACCCGATGCAAACCGACGCAGATACTGCCCTGCGCATGGCCGATGTTGCCATGTATCAGGAGAAGAAGATCCGGCAAAAAGGCCCTATCATTCGTCTGGATTAATAATTTACCGTATCGTCGTGTTGATTCATTATTTAACCGACCCTCAGGAGCAAGGCGTGAAAAAAACAACCGTTATTATGCTGATCGTGGCGATCGTTGTCGTTGCCGGCACGCAGCTGGGCTGGTGGTAACTTCCCTTCGTTTATCCTCTTCCTTTATATCGTCTGCCCGCTTTCTGCAAACAGACGATATATTATGTACCTCTTTCTCTCATTGCTAATGCGTTTTTACCCGTTTGACGTTGGCTATACTTTAAAAAAACAGTCGCGCATGGATGAGATGTTAATTTAGTGTTAAAAATAATATTGCGTCAGTACGGAATTTGAATATTTAAGATCGTAACCTGGGCAGGAGCTCATACATGTTCAGCGGACTCAACCAACAAGAAGCAAAAAGACTGGCGGCGCTTGCGCTCTTACGCAAGCATGATAAAGCGAGGGACACCGCCCTTGGCAAATTTGCGAGTCTGGCCAGCGATATAATGGGCGTTAGCGGATGCTTCGTCACTATTTTTGACGACCAGTATCAATATATTAAATATGTAAAGAACATCTCCCGGCTGCAACGAAAATCACCCATCCCCGAAACGATGTGCCAGTATGCCGTCGCCAGCGCTGAACCGGTGATCTGCTACGATACCCGTACCGATAGCCGCTTTGCCAATCACGCCCTGGTTACCGGAAGGCAGGTTATCTTCTACGCCGCTGCACCTCTGCAAACCAAAGAGGGATTTGTGCTGGGTACGCTGTGCGTCAGCCATGTACAACCCGTCGCGCCTACGCCTGAGCAGATTGAAAACTTCCTACGCGTTGCCGCTCTTGCCAGCACCTATCTGGAAGCCTGGTACTCGCTGGGCCGCATCGATGGCTTGACCGGACTACCCAACCGCCAGTTCCTGTTGAAAGAGATAGAGAAGCTGGTGCTGGATAATAACGAAAAGTGCTGGTCGCTCATTCTTTTCGACTGTATTGATATGCCCCGCGCCTATGAGCTGGCACGCTACCTTGGCGTGCCGGAGGTAGAGAAGATGCTGCGCGGGTTTGGCCCGCTGCTGCGTCTGCGCCTGAAGCTGCCCTCGCGGATGACCCTGTTTGCCTTTGCGCCAGGGCGTTATGCCGTGCTGGTCGACGCCGTTATCGCAGAAACGCTGGTGCAAAAGGCAGCAGACCTGCCAGCTATCGAGGCGCAGATCCGCGGCGATATTGATATTCAACTCAAGATCCATACTGGCTACGTCAATTTCATACCTCAGGATAACGATCCACATGAGATCCTGCGCCAGGGTATCAGTGCCCTGCACGAGGCGATGCGCGAACAAATTCCTGTTCTGGCATTCGATCCTATTCTTGATCAGAAGCGCAATAATCACTTCCGTCTGCTGCACGATCTTAGCGAGGCGATTAAAGCGCAGGATCAGCTCTATATGGTCTACCAGCCAAAGATATCTCTGCACACCGGGCTGACTGAAGGCTGTGAGGCGCTGCTTCGCTGGCATCATCCTGTGCAGGGCAACGTGCCTCCATCAACCATCGTTCAGCTTGCGGAGAAGACCAGCCTGATGACGGATATTACCCACTGGGTAATCAAAACCGTGATTGCCCAGCTTCAGGCCTGGCGTAAAGCCGGGATTGGCCTGCCTATTTCGATAAACGTCACGGTGAGCGACTTCTCGCGTCAGGGTTTTGCTGACGAGCTGGAGAAGAAGATTATTCGCGCCGGACTCACCGTAGCGGATCTGCGCATCGAATGTCTGGAGACCGAGAAAGTACTGGAAAGCGACGAAGCGCTGTACGAGCTTGGCGAGCTGAAAAAGAAGGGTTTTAAAATCCTGCTGGATGATTTTGGCGCGGGCTACAGCAATATCAGCTATCTTCGACGCATTCCCATCGACATTATCAAGCTCGACCGGTCGCTCATCAGCCAGATTGTTTCCGACTCCGATAGCCGAATTATCGCCCGCAACGTCATCATGATGCTGAAGGATCTGAACTATCTGGTGCTGGCGGAGGGGATTGAAGATCGGCAAACCGCCATAATGCTGAAAGAGTATGGCTGCGACGAGGCGCAGGGGTACTACTTCTCCAGGCCGATCCCCGCCGCGGAGATCCCGGCCTGGCTGGCAAAGGGCAGCGCAATGGATAAGCTACCTGGCCTGCTGCGCCGTGGAGCCTGTTAGCGTTTACTCAGGGCGAGTTTAGCGGCAAAGAGAATAAACAGCGTGCCGGTCGTGCGATCCATCCAGCGCATTACCGCGCTGCGTTTCAGGAAGCGGCCCAGCGGACGCGTCGCCAAAATGAGCACCGTTGACCATGTCTGGCCCAGCACCACATGGATAGCCACCAGCCCAAAGGTCCAGGCGATTAACGGCTGACCATGGGGAATAAACTGCGGTAAGAAGGAGACGTAAAAAACGCCCATTTTAGGGTTTAACAGATTACCCAGCAGCCCCTTCATAAACCCGCTCTGCTTTGCTTTTGGCGCATCACCCTCTGCCGCTGCGGTTAACCCACCTCCGCGGCTCAGCAGCATGTTTACTCCCAGCCAGCAAAGGTAGGCCGCACCGCAGTATTTTAGAATCGAATAGGCCAGTTCAGAGACTGCAATCAGCGCCCCGAGACCAAATGCCACCATCGCTCCCCAGATAAAGCACCCGGCATTGATCCCCAACGCCACTTTAAACGCCTGCGCCCGGCTCTCCACCGAGGCGGTGCGCAATACCAGAGCGGTATCCAGCCCTGGCGTCAGGGTAAGCAGCGCGGCGGCCAGCGTAAACGCCAGCAGGGAGTCATAAATGGTCACGGGGTTTCTCCATGGTTATGTAAAAGATGCCTAAATCATGCTTTACGTCAGACGATCGCCGTCTATACTTCTCTCATTGTAAATGCCCGGCAATCATCGTGAAATCTTTGTCGTTTGGCATACACTATTTTTGGTAGTTTTTACTTCATTGAATTGGTTTAAACTCCCCGTCACTTAACCGAAAGGACGCAACAATGAATGTATCAAGCAGAACGGTAGTCTTGCTGAATGTGTTAGCCGCAGCGGGTCTCTTTCTGACACTCTCTTCTAAGTACAACTGGTTTTGACGCTGTTGCAGACCGGGTTGTCATGGGTAATAAAAAAACGGGAACCGACTGGCTCCCGTTTTTTTTTACCGTACTAGTGTCGAATGATAGCAATTCTATTACAAGTCGATGAAAGATAATAACATTATGCCATTGATAGCATTATGGTTACTGGTCGTTTATGCATACATAGAAGCAAGTGGTAGAATGCCATTACTTCTACATTAAACTGGCGATAGCATATGACCACTTTAAACGGCATGGAGAAAAAGGTTCTCTCTGTTTTTGATTTTGACGGAACCCTCACCCGACGAGACAGCTTCATTCCCTTTTTGAAGTTTGCATTCGGCCAGAGGCTGTTCACCAGGAAAATTTTGCAACTGGTTATCCCTACGCTTCGTTGTTTCCGTCGCAAGCTGACGCGGGATGAACTCAAAGAAGTCCTGATCACCACGTTCCTCTCCGGGATTGAGGAGAAATGGGTACAGGACAAAGCGGTTGCATACTGCACTCAATACTGGGACAGATTAATGCGCCCAAATGGTTTACTCGCAGTTGCCAAAGAAATATCTACCGGGGCTGAGGTTACACTGTGCTCTGCGTCGCCAGTGCTGGTGCTTCAGCCCTTTGCCGATAAGCTCGGGATTAAGTTAATTGGCACGCAGCTGGAGAGCAAGGATGGCGTGCTCACGGGCCGTATAACCGACCATAACTGCCGGTGTATTCATAAGATAAAACGGCTCGAATCAGTCTATGGCTCACTCAGTGATTATCATTTGAGAGCATGGGGAGATTCACGGGGCGACTATGAAATGTTGGCTGCGGCCAGTGATGCCTACTGGCGTCATTTCCATCCGGTCTGGCTCAGGAAGAACCGGCCTTTCGAACCTTTCCGCAATGATATTATAAAATAACTTCGTTAAAAAGCGCCCCTAAGGGCGCTTCTGTTAAAGAAGGTTCAATTTTTTGGCTTCATCTACCCAAGGTCTGAACTCTTCCAGTAAATTATCGTAGAGTTTTTCATCACTGACCGTAGAGAAATCATCCATTGCAAAGAAATGGGTGTTATCTACACGACGATCTACAAAGTCATCAAGGTTTTTGAGGATACCGTAATTTGAACCGCCGAGTCCGACAAACTTCCAGAATATAGGGTAGTCTGCCGATCTGCGTATGGCATCCTTAATAGCCTTTGTTTTGCTGATCCCCCCATCCGTAATGAAGACAATAAATACCGGAGTCCTGCTGTTTCGGTAGTATTCAACAATCTCCTCCATCACAGGTGGCTCGTTATTGGTACCACCCAGTCCCGGGAGTATCTCCCATGCAGAACGCTTACCTACCCCTTGGATTGTAGCAATATAATCGTCCAGATTATCCAGCGTCACGTTGCCATATTTTTTATGGCGTTCGGCAAAGCCCCAAACATCCATTTCGCCATCATCATCGAACTGAACTGCAAGCACAGCGATACGGTCAAGTACTGACTGTACGTGTCCTTTTTTAAACTGACCTTTCATCGATCCTGAAGCATCGAGAACAAACCCTACGCTGGCCTCAAGTGTGTCAAGCTTGTGTTTGGTCAGGCTTACGGTTGCCTTTTTCGCAAGGCTAATGAGCCGTGGAGATTTACTCTCAAGTTTTTTCTCAAGGCTGACCCGTGTGGAAACCGCTGGCTGTGGCGCAGGCTGAGCGACGTCCACACCAAAACTCACAGCCAGAGGCTCAAGCCCACCATCAAAGCCCTGTCCCAGAGTCCGTAGTTTCCACGCTCCGTTATGACGGTATACCTCGGCCATGATGATGGCTTTTTCGCTACGTCCGTGTGTGTCTACCGTAAATTCTGCGATGCCCTGAGCGTGGATGGTCAGCATTTCAAGCCTGCTGATGGTCTCGTTGCCATCGATGACAACCGTGACAGCAATTTTATGTATGGGGGGCGGGACGCGTTCCAGTTCGATACTGACCACGGATTGTTGATGCCCGGTTATGAGTTTTACAGCTCCTTCAGGTGATGACAGGTTGTTATAAAAAATGAAGTCATCATCTCCACTGACCTTACCCTGGTTATTGAGCATGAAAACACAGGTATCGGGATTGCTATTAAACCCATTGTGTGCAGGATAGTTCAGGTTAAGAGTGATACCGGATACCTGTAAAGGGATGTTCTGACCAGCCTGTAGCTGCATTTTTGGTCCTTAATTAATAGCCGTAATCTCTTCCGCCCCTGACACGGGTACGGGCCTGAAGTGCAGAAATACATTCATCGCGTTTTTGTTTGTTGGTAAAAGCGATTTTTCTCGAGCCGAAATCTCCGTGAATGTAAAAACTGATACCTTTTTCACGCGTTATGTTTGTAATTTTACCAATTTCAATTCGGTCCTGTTCTCCGAGAGTGCTTAGAAATCTTAGCCGCAATTTTTCGCCAAAACTCATGTTATCAATATCAGCCGGAAGTAATAAGGTGTTGTCATTGTCATTAAAAATAATACCAAAATACTCAACAGCTACTCTTTCTGCCATCTTCTTTAATGGCCAGAACATGATGACCGGAAAACTAAACAGCAGGAACAAACTCATCTCATGTGCAAAATCAGGACTCGCATTTTTCTGAGAAACCAGACTTAGCCCAATGAATAAAAACGCGACTACCATTACTGAACCTATTGCATTCCCTATAGTGCTGTAAAGCATGCCAACATCAAATACCCGCTGTATATTAGGAATAGCATTAAAGGTTTTTTTTAGTTTACGGTAACGGTGAAAAGAAAATGCCAGAAAAGGCAAAAATATCAAAAATGCTACAACGACAAGTAGCAACCCCATTGAACCATCGTCTTTTTTCTTTGCCATGTCAAAAACCCTATAAAAAACCCCGGCATCATGGCCGGGGTTGAAATTATTTTTTTATTATCAGACGTTCACGCCATGCTGGGATGCCAGTGCGGACAGTCCACCAGCAAAGCCCTGACCCACTGCCTTGAATTTCCATTCAGCACCGTGGCGGTACAGTTCACCAAATACCATAGCGGTTTCGGTTGATGCATCTTCAGACAGATCAAAACGAGCGATTTCGGTGCCGTTGTCATTGTTATAAACGCGCATAAAGCTGTTGCTTACCATGCCGAAGTTCTGCTTACGGGTTTCGGCATCGTAAATGGTCACAGCAAATACCAGCTTTTTAACATCAGCAGAGACTTTGGACAGATCAATTTTGACCTGCTCGTCATCACCATCCCCTTCACCGGTACGGTTGTCACCCTGGTGCTCAACGGCTCCATCAGGGCTAACTTTGTTGTTGAAGAAAATGAAATGGTTATCAGACAATACCTTGCCGTCCTCACCCACGGCGAAGACAGACGCATCGAGGTCAAATCCCTGACCGTCAGTTACACGTGCATCCCAGCCAAGCCCAACCATCGCAACATTCATGGTTGGTGCTTCTTTAGTCAGAGATACGTTACCGCCTTTTACGAGAGAAACTGCCATTTTTAGCTCCTGCTTACAATTGAGGTTGGGCAGCCGAAACAGCCCCGGGCGTTAAAAGTTACTTTTCTGTCAGGATGCATTGATGCCGTACTGGGCACACACTGATCCCAGACCACCTGCATAACCCTGGCCGACAGCACGGAACTTCCATTCGCCGTTATGGCGATACAGTTCCCCAAACAGCATGGCGGTCTCAGTGGAAGCATCTTCAGTCAGATCGTAGCGAGCCACCTCGGTCTGGTTATCGTCATTAACCAGACGGATGAACGCACCGGATACCTGACCGAAGCTCTGACGACGGGCCTGAGCGTCATGTATAGTGACAACGAAGATGATTTTATCGACATCAGATGGCACGGTATCCAGTTTGATCTTCAGGGATTCATCATCACCATCGCCTTCACCGGTACGGTTATCGCCAGTATGGGTTACAGAACCGTCAGAGGAGGTCAGGTTGTTGTAAAAAATGAAGTCGGCATCACCGCGTACCTTGCCATTTGCAGCCAACAGAAATGCAGAGGCATCAAGGTCGAAGTCCTGACCATCGGTAGAGCGGGCATCCCAGCCAAGGCCAACCAGGACATTTTTCATTGACGGAGCTGCTTTGCTCAGGGAGACGTTCCCGCCTTTAGAAAGAGAAACACTCATAAAAAAACCTCTTCGATTAGTAATGGGTTTAAATTAATACGTCAGGAGATCAGCTCTCCTTTTCCTCTGCTTCTGATTTGCCTGGGAACATGATGCTGGCAAGAATACCCAGTGCCAGCACACCCAGAACAACATAAAGGCTGGTAGTCGCGGCAATGTTGTATCCATGGTGCCAGATATGATCGGTGGCATTGAGGCCCAGTTTTACTGCAATGAAGAACAGCAGGACAATAACGGCTTTCTCCAGATGAACCAGGTATTGTTTCAGCGCTTCCAGTACAAAATAGAGAGTACGCAGGCCCAGGATAGCAAACATCATGGCGCTGTAGACGATTAAAGGCTCACGGCTGACTGCGATGATTGCCGGAACGGAGTCAAAGGCAAACATCACATCAGAGAGTTCAACCACGGCCACACACAGCATCAGCGGGGTTGCATACAGGGCCGCTTTTTTTCCACGTCCGATGGTCACATCACTGTTCTCTGGTTTCGTCAGTTCCTCATCCACTTCCTTCTGATTCAGCAGGAAAGAGTTACCTCTCAGCTTCGGCCAGATAGGAAAGAAACGTTTTACCATGCGATACGCCAGGTGCTGGGAGTAGTCTTCAATCTCGTCATCATCATCACCACTTTTGAGCATCATGACCGCAGTCCAGGCTACGACGATGGCGAACACGACTTCCACATAGGGTCCAAGGCTCAGCAGACTTGTCCCGATGGCAACAAAGATGCCCCTGAAGACAATTGCGCCGATGATGCCCCAGTAAAGCACCCGGTGGCGGTAACGATCCGGCACAGCAAACCAGGAGAAGATGGCCATCATGACGAACAGGTTATCGACTGACAGTACTTTTTCCAGGGCGTAGCCCGTAACGAACAGGCTGGCCACTTCGGCCCCGTGGTGGATATAAAGGAAACCGGCAAATGCCATCGCAACCGCAACCCAGAATAGAGACCAGAGAGCGGCACTCTTCAGGGAGATAGGCTTGTCACCGCGGTGCATGAACAAGTCAATAAAGATGGCACCGACCGACAACGCAATAAATACGATGACTGTTTCAGTCGGGAAACCGATATGTGTTGAAACCATAATTTACCCTTAAGGATGCAGATCAGAGACCAAATTCGGCCGGGTCAAAGCCCAACGCGATAGCAATTTCGCGGGCGGCAAGTTTCTCATCCTGGTCGAAGTTACCGTCGCTTTTTGCAACGGCAATACCAACCCGCAAAGCCAGTTGGGCAGCTTCGGGCTGATCCTTCAGTGCCAAGATGTACTTCATGGTTTCGCCTTTGCCGATCTCAACATCGAAATCAAAACTTGAAACCAGCTTGTTGAAAAATTCGATAACCTCATTGGTATCGAAAACCTTCAGCTCTTCAGAAGAGCGCAGAAAGCCCATCATTTTCTGTTTTTCTTCTGAACTGACACCGTCGCTGGATACAGCAATGCGGGCGCAGACAGCGACAGTACCCTGCATAAATTTTTTGTTTTTGAAGCGGCCCACCTGGCGGGTCAGTTCGTCACGCCCGGAATTAATGGCGCCTTTTACTTTGTTAAAAAAGCTCATACCTTGATCCTTTGTTGCGATATTATTTAGAACCAGCGCTCCAGCGAAATCCCCAGCCAAAAGCCCGGTCCATGTCATTCTGACCTTTAAAGTACTGGTTGATACGCTCCACCTTAATGGCACCATTTTCGTTTACGAGTCTGGCAATAGCGCAGAGTGTGCGACGGTTTTCACCTTCAGTCAGACGTGTCTCAATAGGCGGCTGATCAGGTACGTGAATAGTGACGACACCATCCGTCTTATCCCAGCTCGGTACGCCTTCATAGATAAAGGCATAAATAAGCACTTCACGGATGTGCTTCCATTCCCGGCCATTAATGTGCAGCCACTCGCCGTCTGATACCTCACCGGTGCGGTCATCACCTTGGAGCTGGACATAGGGTTCATCGCGGTAATTACCAAAGGCATTACCCAGAGCCTGAATGACCGACTTGTATCCATCCTGAAGCTCAACAAAAGCCCCCAGATCCAGGTCGATGCCTTTAGAACCAAACATACCAGCCAGCCCTGTTTTGCTGTTACCACGATGCCAGTTTAGATTAATCCGGATTTCACCAAAGTTATCCCGTTTGGTCAGGCTGATAGCGGGCTTCTCTTTGGTCAGGGAAACCTTACTCAGGCTAATTTTGTTTGCAGCTGGTGGGGGAGTAACTGGAGGTGAAGAAGGAGGCGGTGTAACCGGTACCGGCTCGTCAGCAATATTCACGCCGAAGTGCTCTGCAAGCGGTTTAAGACCACCGTTAAAACCCTGAGCAACGAAGCGGAATTTCCATTCATTATTGCGGCGATAGAACTCGCCCAGGATAAGGGCAGCTTCCTGCCGGCCAGTAAGATCAACAATGCCGGTAACAAGGCCAGTTGCGCCCTGCTCTACCTCAATAGATAAATTGCGCAGCCCGGATACTGTCTGGCCACCATCACATGTGACAGTAAAGGCAATTTTTTGTACATCTGCTTTTAGCCGGTTAAGTGAAACAGTGAATGTAGAATATTGCCCTTCACTCGCTAGTCCAATGGTACCGTCATCGTTACGTGGCTGGCCGTAAAACACCATATCCGCGTCACCCTGTACTTTACCGTCTGCAAAGAGACGGAATGCAGAGGCGTCAACTGGGCCACCGGCAGTAACCCGTACCCGGAGTTCTTGCGCTGGGACGGGGGCATTGCCCCCCGGCATCAGGTTCATCAGCGAACCACCGTTGTAACGATATCTGAGTGCATATCGTCAATCGTACGGCCACGGCAGGCATGACCATGAGCAGTGAAATCCCAGTTACCGCTGTTGCGGCTCAGGGATGCGATGACAATCCCTGTATGGGAACCCTGCTCAGTGAGTTTGAAGCGAGCCAGCTCTTTTTTAGACTGATCGACCACACGACAGAACGCGTTATCAACATCATTGAAACTCTGACCACGGAAACTGTTAACCGTGAAGGCCAGGTATTCCACGCTGGATGGCAGCTTGCTCAGATTAACTTTGATCACTTCATCATCGCCATCGCCTTCACCCGTGAGATTATCGCCGGTGTGAATAACAGAGCCACAGCTTGATTTAAGTTTGCGGAACCAGATTGTGTCAATTTTATTACCGGCGCTGTCCATTAATACACAACCAGCGTCGAGATCAATAGAATCACTGCCACCTAACAACCCACCGAAAAAGCCTTTCTTCTTTATCGGATCCCAGCCCAGGCCAAACTCTAGCTGACTTAATACAGGAGATTGCTTGCTGAGAGATACCGTCTGGTTCTTACTTAATGAAACCATACTTTATTCCTTAAATGGTAATGACAGAGACAATCAAAGGTATGTTTTTTTGCTTACTAAGAAAATCATATCATGATGAACTTCTCTGACAAGACAAATTTTGGTAGGTATGGAAATGGTTTACATTTATTTACTTATCAAGCATTCATCAAATTTATGTATCTCATTGAAATATAATAGTTAAGAAATATTTCTTCGAGCTATAGTTTATGACGCCCACTAAATATTATAAATCATATTATGATTGACATGTCTTTATGACATTCATAGACTCACATCAAAGGCGCTAGTCAACATAACTTCCCGGGTAATTAGAAAAATATGAACAGAAAAATTTGGCTTATGGAAGGTTTATCATCCCAGAGAGATATTATTCAGGGAGTAAAGACGTTCGCAGACAAACAGAACTTTTATATTACGGTTTTTGCATCCCACCGAAATGAACGTAATGAAATTTTATCTGTTGCTGATTGCTCGCTGCTCGAGCCAAAGGATTCTGATAATCGCCTCCAGTTTATTCTGGAAACGGTAGCTCAGTATGGTATTAACAGTATCCATACGGGCCGAAACAGTCCCTGGTTCGAAGAAAACCGTGCAGCAATTGAGGCGTCCGGCGCCACTTTAACGACCGGAGCGACAGGAACAGACTGGCTCACGTTATCTGAAGAAAAAGTCACTTTTGCAAAGTTCATGGAACAAAATAGCCTCCCGGTTGTGCCATCCTGGCGGGTAAACACGCTTAATGAGCTTAAATCGCATCTTGCCTCACCACCTTTCAGTGACAGCCCGGTCTGTGTAAAACCGATAACGGGTATTTATGGCATGGGTTTCTGGCGCTTTGATGACACTGCATCATCTATGGACATTTTCAACTATCCAGAAAGCCGCACCGTCAACCCGCAACAGTATATTGCAGCCGCATCAAAGGCTGAGTCGTTTAAGCCCCTTGTTTTGATGCCTTATCTGCCAGGCCCGGAATTTTCAGTCGATATTCTTGCCGACAAAGGCGAAATTCTCGCAGCAGTAGGGCGTCGTAAAGAAGGTGCCATTCAGTATCTCGTAAATGAAGGTGAGGCCTTCGAACTGGCATGTGCCTGCGCCCGGACCATGAAAGCAGACGGGCTGGTCAACGTCCAGACACGCAACGATCATACAGGTAAGCCTCTTCTCCTTGAGACAAACATGCGTCCGTCGGGCGGGATTGGTTACACCCTGCATAGCGGTGTCAACCTACCCGGGTTGTTTGCTGCTTATAAGCTCGGCCTGATGCAAAAAATTGACGTTATCGGGAACGCTCGGACATCCTTTTCTCCGGTTGCTGTGAGATCCGTTACAGATGTGATCGTGTACCCGGAACAGCTTACTAACAAACTGAATTAAGGCTAAATTATGTCTTTGCTCAACGAAGATACTATTTATCATCGTACACTCTCCAGCGGCACAATTCAGGTCACTCGTGATCAGGGTGAAACTGCATTCGATGATTTGTTTGATATTGCCGAGAGACGTAATCCTAAACGGGCTTTTCTCTTTGTCAGTAAGGTGCTTGGTCGGCACATTCCGGTGTCGCCGTCGGTAATGCGGCGTGTCTATAAGCAGCTTGCCAGTCAGTTTGCCATCTCACTTCCAGGGCCAGTTTTGTTTATTGGCCTGGCCGAAACAGCTGTCGGGCTTGGCGCTGGTGTATTTGATGAACTCAGACACCAGTATAGTGAAACCATTTACCTGACCTCCACCCGTCATCCTGTAGACGGCGATCTGTTGTGTGAATTTAAGGAAGAGCACAGCCATGCAACCGATCACTTGATCTACCTGCCGGATGACCCAGAGATGCGTCGTTTTGTTACCGGTGCGCGGACTCTCGTGTTGATTGATGATGAAGCAACAACCGGCAATACGTTTATTAACCTGTTCTCTGCTCTGCGTAGTACGGGCAGGCTTGCGTGTCTGGAACAGGTCTTCGCAGTGACGCTCACCGACTGGAGCCGGGATGCATTATCAGAGCGATGTCCACTTCCCGTCACCTCGGTTTCGCTTGTGAGTGGCCAATGGGACTGGATTCCACTTCCAAATGCGCCAGTGCCAGTAATGCCAGCAGTCAATGTGACCTCCCGGGGAGCCTGGGAAATAACGGGAAAACAGTCCTGGGGGCGTCTGGGTATGACTGCACCCGCCGGGGATTTGGGTCAGGGCATCTCAGTATCAAATGGCGAGCGTGTGCTGGTCTTGGGAACCGGAGAATTTGTCTGGGAGCCGTTCCTGCTGGCTGAGCGCCTGGAAGCTGAAGGTGCCCGGGTATTTTACAGCTCGACGACCCGATCACCTATTGCGCTGGGGTATGCCATTGAATCAGCCATCTCCTTTACAGACAACTATGGGCTGGGCATTCCTCACTTCGTTTATAACGTGGCCCACCAGCAGTTTGATCGCGTGCTGTTGTGTATAGAGACGCCTGTCAACAGTGTAGATAGTCAGTTACTTAAAGCACTGGCTGATGTAGCCCCCGTTGTGGAGATTATTAACTATGAATAAACCTGTCATCCTTAGCGATCTCGACGACACGCTTTTCCAGACCCGCCGAAAAATGGTGGATGAACTGGCGCTGGAGCCTTTCCGGACCGGTGCCCTCGACCGTAGTCTGGCCCCCCGCAGCTTTATGACAGAAGAGCAGTCAATGCTGGTTGACTGGCTTCTGGATCAGGCGGAGCTCATCCCGGTAACCGCCAGGGGAACGGAAGAAATCAGTCGCGTTCAGATCCCGTTTCGATCATGGGCGGTTACAACCCACGGGGCCGTTATTCTGACTCCTGAAGGGAAACCTGACGAGGAGTGGCAGGCGCATATGCTCCTTAATCTCGCCCCCTTCACGGAAAGGCTGGTCTCGATGCAGCGCATCATCACTGAGATGATGGAAGCGAAAGGCATAAATGCGTGGGTAAGGCTGAATTATGAGTATGGCGATACCCCTGTCTATATGGTGATGAAACACCGGGACAGTACCCGCCTTGATGAGCTCAACGCTATCGCTGACGAAATAGAGAACGTATTTTCTACCGAAGGATTTTACATTCACCGCAACGGCAATAACGTCGCCTGGCTTCCTGTGCCGGTTGAAAAGGGGCTTGCCGTCAGCTGGCTGCTCGACAAACTCCGGTCTGAGCGTGGCATTTTTCCAGTGATTGGCCTCGGTGACAGTCTCAGCGATCACCGGTTTATGAAGCTGTGCAGCTGGTTTGGTATTCCTCGCCAGAGCCAGTTCGCAGATGCCATTTCACAGCGTGTTTTTGGAGAAAAATAAGATGCAGCCACTTAACACATTCTCAGGCTCTTACTTGCCTGGCGACGTGGAGTTTTTGCTGAAACCTGTCGAAATGGAAATGACCTCCGTGGAGCGCAAAGAAGAGCTGATCCAGTCAGGTAAAAAGCATTACTCCGAAATGCTCAGCCAGGAGCCAGCACCTACACAGTGGCATCTGGATTTATTTGCCCGGGCCCTTGATGGTGGAGCGGAAAGGCTGGCAAAAGAAGTCACACAAATAGCCATCGCCCTGGTTGATCGTTTCGTTAACGAACCCGTGATTTTAGTCAGTCTCGTCAGGGCGGGTGTCCCACTGGGGGTTATGCTGCATCAGGCCCTGCGTGATATGGATAAAACATCTTTCCACTACGGCATTAGTATCATCCGTGACCGGGGGATAGACTCTGCGGCACTGGAAATAATTGAGAAACGTCATGGCACAAGGGGAATAGTGTTTGTTGACGGTTGGACAGGTAAAGGTGCAATTACAGAGGAGCTGGTACGGTCACTGAAAGACCGTGAAGGGTACCCGGAACAGCCCCGCCTCGTTGTATTGGCCGACCCCTGTGGGTGTTCCTGGCTGGCGGCCAGTGACGACGACTGGTTGATCCCGTTCGGCATTATGGGCGCACCCGTGTCCGGGCTCATTTCCCGTTCTGTCTGGTCAGCAGAAGGCCTTCATGGCTGCGTCGTTTGTGACCATCTCAGCGAGTATGAATGCAGCCGGATGCTGGTGGATACCGTATCTCATTTTCGGACTAAGCTGGCCCCCTCTTCACTCAGCCAGCTGAACTGGGATCAGGAGTCCGCTGAAGTTTTATGGCAAAAAAGCCGCAAAGTAATTGCTCATTTGGCTGGGACATTCGCAGTCGACAGTATTAACCGGATCAAACCAGGCATTGCTGAGGCAACCCGGGCCGTACTACGTCGTGTTCCGGATCATGTATTTGTTCGCTCCAATGACGATCCTGACGTTGCTCTTCTCGTTGGGCTTGCTCGAGAAAAAGGGATTACTGTCACTGAGATGGGTAGCATCCTCGGCCAGTACCGGGCCGTCACAATTATCAAAAAGGTGCTCTGATGAATAACCGCCTTTCCCCCTGGAATCTGGGGGCTACGCTTTATATGCCAGCGACACGGGAGGATATCGCCGATGCGGTGATACATCGTAAGATCCCGGGCCTGCGTTCACTTGTCATTTGCCTTGAAGATGCAGTCAGCGATGCGGATGTTCCCGCTGCCTTGGCAAATCTTAAACATCTATTGCAGGAATTAAATGAGGCCAAACCTACCAGTACCAAAAACGACTGGCCGCTGGTTTTTATTCGCCCACGGCATACAGAAATGGGAAAATGGTTGACTGAACACCTTGATCTGGCTGCGGTTGACGGGTTTGTACTTCCGAAGTTTACTCTCGGCTCGTTACCTGTCTGGTGGAGTTTCATGGCATGTACACATCTTTGCCTGATGCCAACCCTCGAAACAGAAGATGTTTTTGACGTACTTCAGATGCGTGAGCTGGCCACCCGACTGGAAACCCACCCCGGTCACGACCGTATCATAGCCTTGCGAATCGGTGGAAACGACCTAATGAATGTAGTATCCCTGCGTCGCCCCCGTAACCTGACGCTCTATGACGGCCCGATGGGATACGTGATCAAAATGCTGGTGTCAGTATTCAGTCCACGTGATTTTGCCCTCACGGCACCTGTATGTGAGCATATTGATGACCCAGCTGTGATGGCGAGGGAGTTGTCTCTCGATATTGCTCACGGGCTGGTGGGTAAAACAGCTATCCATCCTCGTCAGCTAGACGTTATCGAACAGGCTCTCATGGTCACCCAGGGAGAGCATTCAGACGCCCTGCGTATTCTTAATTCAACACAAGCCGTGTTCAAATCGCAGGGAGCAATGTGTGAACCCGCAACCCACCGCCGCTGGGCTGTGGGGATTCTTGAGCGGGCCCGCGTGTATGGATTGCATAGTGAACAAAGCGATGAGGCAATCAGATTACTACCCGTGACACAACATAAATAAGGAAATCATAATGGGATTCAGGTTCCGTAAGTCGATCAATATTATACCTGGTGTTCGTCTCAACCTGAGTAATGGCTCTCCCAGTCTGAATATTGGCCCCCGAGGGGCATCCGTTTCGTTTGGTAGCCGGGGCACATTTGCAAATCTGGGGTTACCGGGAACGGGACTGAGTTATCGTACCCGCCTCGACCATGCTGCTCGCTCTCGTGGTGGTAACCGAACGGCCAGCAATCCGGCACTCAGGCAGAGCCTTGAGCAGCAAGCGGCCGAACTCATGTCTGCGGTAACAGCAATCAGGAATATACACGAACTGACGCCAGACCCACGGACAGGTGTGAGCTGGTCAGAGCTGGAAATAGCTTACCTGCAAAGCAGAATGGTGCCGTTTAATGTTCCGGCACCTGAGCGGCCAGAAAAACCAGAATATCTGCTACTACCGGAACAACCCGGAGACAGTGATGGTGTCAGTTTTTTGGGGAAATGGTTTGAGTCGGAATCAGCAAAATCTGAGCGTCATGCTGAAAACCTTCAGCGTTGGCAGCAGGAAGTGGCCGACATTGAGCGTGAAAATATGCTCCGCCAGCACCGATACCTGCAACAGCGAACAACATGGGCAGAGCAATATGCTCACTGGAAATTTGATGCCGAAAAGCATGAGGCCAGGCTTGCAACGGCTGAATCAGACGCCCAGCATCAGTTTTGCACTGACACGGCATTTTTTGAGTCATATCTGGCTGGCGTACTTACCGAAACAGAATGGCCACGTGAGACATTAGTCACTTTCGAAGTGAAACCAGAGCAATCTACGGTCTTACTGGATGTTGATTTAGCTGAGATTGAGGATATGCCTGATAAAATTTTCAGCATGAATGCTCGAGGGACAGAACTGACTGAAAAATCAATGACACAAAAGACCCAGCGAGAGAATTATGCCCGTCACATCCACGGTTGCCTGTTTCGCCTGGCTGGTATTATTTTACATACGCTGCCCTTTGAGAATGTGATCATCTCTGGTTTTACCCAGCGGATCAGTAAGCGTACTGGATACCTCGAAGATGAGTATATTCTTTCGTGCAAATGCAGCCGCAGACAGATGGCATCCATAAATTTTGCTGGGATTGAAGAGGTTGATCCGGTTGAAGCATTAGGCGATCACCTGATTATACGAAAGATGAGCAGTACTTTCATTTTTCAGCCCATTGAACCACTTACCTTGAAAACAGGCTAGAATTTACGATGCAATTAAACACCAGACAGGCCCGGATCTTTACTCTTGCCAACTTACTGGGTACCGGCAAACCCGTATCCGCCGCTGACATCATTAACAGTCTGGATTGTTCTGAGCCAACGTTAACAAGGGCTCTGAAAGAGCTTCGCGAGTCATATTCAGCGGAGATTAAATACAGCAAGGCAGGCCATTCCTACCAGCTTATCAACCCCGGGCAACTGGATAAAAAAACGCTACGCCGGATGAACGAAGCACTGGTTTCACATGCTGAGCTTAAAACCAGCGCTACCGTTGGCAGAGTTGTTTTGGATAAAGACAAAAAGACAACAGTATCCTTATCTTTGCGCATGAGAGTACTCAGGAAAATCGATCGCCTGGCAATCCTGAGCGGTACTTCACGTAGTGAAGCGGTTGAAAAAATGGCTGAGCATGTTGTGGACGAACTCATAAAAGGTTTCAACGTCAAAAAAATGCCCCGCTGAATTTAGCAACATGCATTTGCTATCTGTGATAACTACGGCCATAGCCTTCCAAAATTAGATAAGAGCATAAGGGAATAATGTTACTTTGTTCATTTTAAATGCTTAATTTTTCTATTCGCGGACAGTTTAGATGGCGTTAATAATTCAGGGCTGAGCGTGATCAATATAAGCTAATGCCTCAAGGCACAAATCGAAACAGGTGATTTTCAACTACGCTTCTTAAGTGAAATTTTAATCTTGCTCAGGAGAGCGCAATGCCGCCTTTAACTCCCCCACTACATTCCGACTTAAAACGATCCCTAACCGCCACCGTTCCGCTTGGCATCGGTATGATGGCGGCGATTGATGAGGTGGTGTTCCATCAGATCCTCGCCTGGCATCACTTTTTTGACTGGGGCACACCGGCTTTTAGCCTGCTTTCTGATGGGCTGCTGCACTCCGCTGAGCTGATCTTATTTGTGCTCGGCTTTTTTATGTTTGCCAGGCTCCATCGCCGCGGCACGCTTAACCGGACAGCAGCATGGGCGGGATTCGTTTTTGGCATGGGCGGTTTTCAGCTGTTTGACGGGATTGTCGATCATAAGCTGCTCAGGCTGCATCAGATCCGTTACGTTGATAACGTTCTGCTCTACGATCTTATCTGGAACGGGGTCGCCCTGCTGCTGTTACTGGCAGGTTATTTGATATGGCGTCGTGCACGCCGTACGGCGAGGGGCTAAGCCGTGGAGCCGATGATGCACCATCCAGAAGGCGCACCTTCAATCGCACTGTTCATTCTTCTGGTCATTATTCCTGTGGTGGTGCTCTGCTCTTATCTCTTCGCTGCCATCCGCATACGTCGTACCGCTAGCTGGAGCAGCTGGCGCATCGCCAGCTTTACCGCCGGAACCCTGTTGATCGTGGCCGCCATGCTGCCGCCTCTGGCAAGCTGGGCCCATCACGATCTGCGCGGCCATATGTTGCAGCACCTGTTTTTAGGGATGTTTGGACCTCTCGGGCTGGTATTTGGCGCACCGGGTTCGCTGTTGCTACGCAGCGTGCCCGCACGTACGGCGCGCGGCATTATGGCTATTCTCCGCATCCGTCCGATACGTTTTTTGATCCACCCGGTTACCGCTGCGTTTCTGGATATCGGCGGGATGTATCTGCTCTACCTCACGCCCTTTTACGCGTTGAGCATGGGCGATCCCGTGCTGTTTGTGTTCCTGCATCTGCATTTTGTCCTCTCCGGCTACCTGTTTACCTGGTCCGTCGCCGGGCCGGATCCTGCCCCCCATCGTCCGTCGAGAAACGTCCGGCTGATAGTGATTTTCTTAGCTACCGCCGCGCACGCGATTCTCGGCAAGCTAATGTACGGCTATGGGTATCCGCAGGGCACCTCGGCCAGCCTGGAGGAGATTCAGGCGGCGGCGCAATGGATGTATTACGGCGGCGATCTTGCCGAGTTTTTGATTATTGTCGGCTTTTTTGCGGCATGGTTTCGCCAGCGAAGCACGTTGCCAGGTGTGCTGAAGAGTTATTAGCGGCCATAAAAAACGGGAGCGCCATCCATCTTAACTCGTCATAGCCAATACCAAATAGAATGACCACGAGAGCGATCGGTAGAACCGTTCGAATGCTAAAGGTCATTCTTCCCCTCTGCCAGTCACAAGCTGCGCTCCATCTCGCGCCGGTTCTGCACCCTTTCCAGCGCATACCACCAGCGTAAACCCAACGGCGCATTTCCTCGCACGCTCCCTTGTGAGCGCCACGGTTGAGCTTACGCAGCAGAGTGGACCTGGAGAACGTAGCAGCAAGCATTTACGATTACCATGTCAACAAAATTTGAAAATATCAAGCAAGGAGCGGCTAAAAATTTTTCACTATGTATGAGCTGAAGAGTTATGTTGACATAAGACCAAATAAAGACTAAATTTAGTCTTGCTCAATGAGCACACTCGCTAGCGGGCGGGTACTAAAATTTGATGGTTTATATGATAAGCGGCTTCGGTGCCGATGATTTGTTGACCACTTAACGTCAACACGGAGTGAGAACACTCTCTAAAGAGATGCTTCGTAAATAGAGGTTACAAAATAGAGGAAAGACTATGAAAGTCGAAACTATTAGTTATTTAAAAAAGCATGCCGCGATGCTTGATCTTTCTGAGCCAATACTGGTCACGCAAAATGGTGTACCTGCGTACGTAATCGAATCTTATGAAGAGAGACGACAGCGCGACGAAGCTATTGCTTTGCTCAAGCTTTTAACCCTTTCTGAAAAAGACCTAAAAGAAGGACGCACGTATACACGTGACCAGTTATTGGCAAGTATTTAACTTGTTAATATCTGGAGGACATTATGTCCAATCAAAAAAGCAGTACCGTGAGTGTAAACTATACAGAATCATTTCGTTTTACTCTCATTGACGTGGTCGAGTTTTTAGCTGAAAGCATTACAAACCCTAAGGCTTTCGCTGATAAGCAGTTAGACGAGTTCGAAGGTAGAATCGAAGTATTTCCATGTGGATGCCGCGTTTCGCCAGAGTTGGAAAAATTAGGGTGTGTAAGATACCGCGAATGCATAACTAACGATGGGTATCGAGTTTTGTACACCTATGATGAAGAAGCTAACTTAGTTACTGCCCATGCATTCTTGAGCAAAAGACAAGATATACAGAATCTTTTGTTTAAAAGAATCATAGCGATTTAAAAAAGAAAGCCACGAATGTGGCTTTTTGTATTTACTCGGCTGTGATTTGCCGCAACTTGTTTTCAGCAAAAGACTCTTCCTGCCAGCATTTAGTCAAAAGCTGATCAATAATGTCGACGTAGCCGTTGTACCATTGATAACTGGTCAGGGTGGGTACCAATATGCTGATCTGGCGACTTATCAGTGTAGTTGGTAGACGGGCATAACCTTTTCCATTGCAATACATACACTTTTCTTCAGCAACCTCATCGCGTATTGTTGCCTGAACACCTTTTACACTAGGGTGGTTTTCTACTAGTTCTCTGACTTCTACTTTTAAAAAGGCAAGGGTTAAGTGCGGAATTAAATGGGAGAAAGACAATGCGCCGACTTTTCATGAACAATGCTCCCTGTCGGAACGTCTTTACCGTAAACAAGGGTTAGATACGCAAAAATTGCTGGGCCATAAGTCTAAAAAAATGAGCGCGGAAAGACTGGGTTGTTGTAAGCGCGAAAACGAATTCATGAGAAGGGGTTTTTGTAAAAGCATTTTGGAGAAAGTTTTGGGGAAGATATTTTAGCGGCCATAAAAAACGGGAGCACACTGGCTCCCGTTGTCATCTAATCCAGAAAATGGATTACATGTTTTCGATGATCGCGTCACCAAACTCTGAACATTTCAGCAGCTTAGCGCCGTCCATCAGACGTTCAAAGTCATAGGTCACGGTTTTGTTGTTAATCGCGCCTTCCATGCCTTTAACGATCAGGTCTGCGGCTTCGAACCACTCCATGTGGCGGAGCATCATCTCAGCGGAGAGGATGATCGAGCCTGGGTTGACCTTGTCCTGGCCTGCGTATTTCGGTGCAGTACCATGGGTTGCTTCGAACAGCGCGCACTCGTCGCCAATGTTCGCACCCGGTGCGATACCGATCCCGCCAACCTGAGCTGCCAGGGCGTCGGAGATATAGTCACCGTTCAGGTTCATACAGGCAATAACGTCGTACTCGGCCGGACGCAGCAGGATCTGCTGCAGGAACGCATCGGCGATCACATCTTTAATGATGATCTCTTTGCCGGTGTTCGGGTTTTTGATCTTCTGCCACGGGCCGCCGTCGATCAGTTCACCGCCGAACTCTTCCTGGGCCAGCTGGTAGCCCCAGTCTTTGAATGCACCTTCGGTGAACTTCATGATGTTGCCTTTGTGCACCAGGGTCACGGAGTCACGGTCGTTGGTGATCGCATACTCAATGGCTGCACGCACCAGACGCTTGGTACCCTCTTCCGAGCACGGCTTGATGCCGATACCGCAATGTTCCGGGAAGCGAATTTTCTTCACGCCCATCTCTTCGCGCAGGAATTTGATCACTTTCTCAGCGTCAGCGCTGTCGGCTTTCCACTCAATACCCGCATAGATGTCTTCTGAGTTTTCACGGAAGATCACCATGTCGGTCAGCTCCGGGTGTTTAACCGGGCTTGGCGTACCCTGATAGTAACGTACCGGACGCAGGCAGACGTAAAGGTCAAGCTCCTGGCGCAGGGCAACGTTCAGGGAACGAATACCGCCGCCGACTGGAGTCGTCAACGGACCTTTGATTGCTACACGATACTCACGGATCAGATCCAGGGTCTCAGTCGGCAGCCAGACATCCTGGCCATACACCTGGGTCGATTTCTCACCGGTATAAATTTCCATCCAGGAAATTTTACGCTCACCGTTGTAGGCCTTTTGCACGGCGGCATCGACCACCTTGATCATCGGCGGCGTGACGTCCACACCGATACCATCACCTTCGATAAACGGGATGATCGGATTGTTAGGCACGTTCAGCTTGCCGTCTTGCAGGGTGATCTTACTACCTTCCGCCGGAACAACTACTTTGCTTTCCATTCACCTCTCCTTCGAGTTCGAGCGTGTTTTCGTTCTGCTGTTTTGTTAATAAATTGTAATGGGCCTGTCAATACTAACTGATTGTCGGCTAGCATGAAAGGCGCAAGTTATTCCGCTATAATGCGGCAATTGCTAACATCTGAAAATACCATGCGCAAAACTTCTTTTACAGATCACCGGGTTAAGCGATTCAGCTCACAACAACCCACTCAACGTAACGGCAAAAACCACCCAAAACGTGTGATTTTGTTCAATAAACCCTACGATGTGTTGCCGCAGTTTACCGACGAGGCCGGCCGCAGCACGTTGAAAGATTTTATCCCCGTAGCTGGCGTCTACGCCGCAGGCCGTCTCGATCGTGACAGCGAAGGGTTGCTGGTTCTGACCAACGATGGCGCATTGCAGGCGCGGCTGACGCAGCCGGGTAAGCGCACCGGGAAGATCTACTACGTTCAGGTTGAGGGCGAACCTGGCGAGGAGGCGCTGACGGCGCTGCGTAACGGGGTGACGCTCAACGATGGCCCTACCCTGCCCGCAGGCGTCGAGTTGGTCAGCGAGCCAGCGTGGCTCTGG
>NZ_DAMACX010000001.1:38360-144225 GCF_031998825.1 Pseudescherichia sp. | reverse complement strand
CGCAACCCGCCGATCCGCGAGCGTAAATCTATTCCTACCGCCTGGCTGAAAATCACCCTCTATGAAGGGCGTAACCGCCAGGTCAGACGCATGACCGCACACGTTGGTTTTCCCACGCTGCGCCTAATCCGTTACGCTATGGGGAATTACACGCTGGAAAATCTCGCTAACGGTGAGTGGCGAGATATTGCTGAATAAGGAAGAGAGTATGTTTAAACCGCACGTAACCGTTGCCTGCGTAGTGCATGCCCAGGGCAAGTTTCTCGTGGTTGAAGAGACCATTAACGACAAGGCGCTTTGGAACCAGCCTGCCGGACACCTGGAAGCAAATGAAACGCTGGTACAGGCCGCCGCACGCGAGCTGTGGGAAGAGACCGGCATCGATGCCGTACCCCAGCACTTTATCCGCATGCACCAGTGGATTGCCCCGGATAATACTCCCTTCCTGCGCTTTCTGTTTGCTATCGAGCTTAACGAAACGTGCGCTACCTGGCCTAACGATGGCGATATCGATCGCTGTCTGTGGGTCAGCGCCGATGAGATTTTAACCGCCTCCAACCTGCGCTCGCCGCTGGTGGCGGAGAGTATCCGCTGCTACCAGAGCGGACAGCGCTATCCTCTGGCGCTGATCGGCGAATTTAACTGGCCTTTTACAAGTGATGCCTGAGGCGCGCTTGCGTGATAGAATACGCCGCCTTGAAGTTTAATGTCGCGAGTATTCTATGTCTGAAAGCCCAAAAAAAGTGATCGTCGGGATGTCCGGCGGTGTCGACTCTTCCGTCTCTGCCTACCTGCTGCAACAGCAGGGCTATAAGGTGGAAGGCCTGTTCATGAAGAACTGGGAAGAGGATGACGGCGAGGAATACTGCACCGCCGCCGCCGATCTTGCCGATGCGCAAGCGGTGTGCGACAAGCTCGGCATTGAGCTGCACACCGTTAACTTTGCCGCAGAGTACTGGGATAACGTCTTTGAGCACTTCCTCGAAGAGTACAAGGCCGGACGCACGCCAAACCCGGATATCCTCTGCAACAAAGAGATCAAATTCAAAGCCTTCCTCGAGTTCGCCGCCGAAGATCTCGGCGCGGACTACATCGCCACCGGCCACTACGTGCGCCGGGCGGACGTTGACGGCAAAAGCCGCCTGCTGCGCGGGCTGGACGGCAACAAAGACCAGAGCTACTTCCTCTATACCCTCGGCCACGAGCAGATCGCCCAGAGCCTCTTCCCGGTCGGCGAGCTGGAGAAGCCCGAGGTGCGTAAAATTGCTGAAGAGCTGGGTCTGATTACCGCCAAGAAGAAAGACTCCACCGGGATCTGCTTTATCGGCGAGCGTAAATTCCGCGAGTTCCTGGGGCGCTACCTGCCTGCCCAGCCGGGTAAAATCATCACCGTTGACGGCGACGAGATTGGCGAGCACCAGGGGCTGATGTATCACACCCTCGGCCAGCGTAAAGGCCTTGGCATTGGCGGCACCAAAGAGGGCAGCGAAGATCCGTGGTACGTGGTCGATAAAGACGTTGAAAATAATATCCTGATCGTCGCTCAGGGTCACGATCACCCGCGTCTGATGTCAGTGGGCCTGATTGCCCAGCAGCTGCACTGGGTCGATCGCGAAACCTTTACCGGCACGCTGCACTGCACGGTGAAAACGCGCTATCGCCAGACCGATATTCCCTGCACGGTCACCGCGCTGGATGACGAGCGTATCGAGGTTCGTTTTGACGAGCCGGTGGCGGCCGTCACGCCGGGCCAGTCCGCTGTCTTCTACAGCGGTGAGGTTTGCCTGGGCGGCGGCATTATTGAGCAGCGTCTGCCGCTGCCGGTTTAACGTAGACATTCTCCCCGTTGCATGTAAGGCGGCGGGGAAACAAGGAGTGAGTGTGGCGAAGAACTATTATGATATCACCATCGCGCTGGCAGGGATCTGCCAGTCGGCCCGCCTGGTGCAGCAGCTGGCGCACCAGGGCACCTGCGATTCCGACGCGCTGCATGTCTCGCTGAACAGCGTGATTGACCAGAACCCGGACTCAACGCTGGCGGTATTTGGCGGGAGTGAAGCTAACCTGCGCATGGGGCTTGAAACTCTGCTCGGCGTGCTCAACGCCAGCAGCCGCCAGGGGCTGAACGCCGAGCTGACCCGCTACACCTTAAGCCTGATGGTGCTGGAGCGTAAGCTCGCCGCAGGTAAAGGCGCAATGAATGAGCTGGGAAGCCGCATCGCCGGGCTACAGCGCCAGCTTGAGCACTTCGACCTGCACTCCGACACCCTGCTAAGCGCGATGGCCGCGATCTATGTTGATGTCATAAGCCCCCTGGGTCCGCGTATTCAGGTAACCGGCACCCCGGCGGTGCTGCAAAGCGCCCAGGTGCAGGCTAAAGTTCGCGCCTCGCTGCTCGCTGGCATCCGCGCCGCCGTGCTCTGGCACCAGGTCGGCGGTGGCCGTCTGCAGCTGATGTTTTCCCGTAATCGTCTGTCCACGCAGGCGAAACAAATTCTTGCCCATTGTTAACGTCCCGGAGTTTTGTCTTATGGAATTATCCTCACTGACCGCCGTTTCCCCTGTCGATGGACGCTACGGCGATAAAGTCAGCGCGCTGCGCGAGATCTTCAGCGAATACGGCCTGCTGAAGTTTCGTGTTCAGGTAGAAGTACGCTGGCTGCAAAAGCTGGCGGCACATGCAGCTATCAAGGAAGTTCCTGCTTTTGCTGCCGACGCAAACGGTTACCTCGATAAGATTGTTGCGGAATTCAGCGAAGAAGACGCCGCGCGTATCAAAACTATTGAGCGCACCACCAACCATGACGTGAAAGCGGTCGAGTATTTTCTGAAAGAGAAAGTAGCCGACGTTCCGGCCCTGCACGCGGTCTCTGAGTTCATTCACTTTGCCTGCACCTCAGAAGATATCAACAACCTCTCCCACGCCCTGATGCTGCATACCGCGCGGGAAGAGGTGGTTCTGCCCTACTGGCGCAAGATTATCGATGCGGTAAAAGATCTGGCGGTGCAGTATCGCGATATCCCCCTGCTCTCCCGCACTCACGGCCAGCCGGCCACGCCGTCAACCATGGGTAAAGAGATGGCCAACGTGGCCTACCGCATGGAGCGTCAGTTCCGCCAGCTCGCCCAGGTGGAGATCCTCGGTAAAATCAACGGCGCGGTAGGTAACTATAACGCCCACATCGCGGCCTACCCGAAAGTGGACTGGCACCAGTTCAGCGAGGAGTTTGTCACCTCTCTGGGCATCCAGTGGAACCCGTACACCACCCAGATTGAACCGCACGACTATATTGCCGAGCTGTTTGACTGCATGGCACGCTTTAACACCATTCTGATCGACTTCGACCGCGACGTCTGGGGCTACATCGCCCTGAACCACTTCAAGCAGAAGACGATCGCCGGTGAGATTGGCTCCTCGACTATGCCGCACAAGGTTAACCCGATTGACTTCGAAAACTCCGAAGGCAACCTGGGCCTCTCTAACGCGGTGCTGCAGCACCTGGCGGCTAAGCTGCCGGTCTCCCGCTGGCAGCGCGACCTCACCGACTCCACGGTGCTGCGTAACCTCGGCGTCGGCATCGGCTACGCGCTGATCGCCTACCAGTCGACGCTGAAAGGCGTGAGCAAGCTGGAAGTGAACCGCGATCGTCTGCTCGACGAGCTGGATCACAACTGGGAAGTGCTGGCGGAGCCGATCCAGACGGTGATGCGCCGCTACGGTATCGAAAAGCCGTACGAGAAACTGAAAGAGCTGACTCGCGGCAAACGCGTCGACGCTGAAGGTATGAAGCAGTTTATCGATAGCCTTGCGCTGCCGGAAGAGGAGAAAACCCGCCTCAAAGCCATGACCCCTGCCAACTATATCGGTCGGGCCATTACCATGGTTGATGAGCTGAAATAATCTCCTGGCTTTTAGCCTGCTCTCGCAATGGGAGCAGGCTGCTTCCCGCTGGTTTACTCTCTGTTGATTCCGATCGCCTCATAATCACGAATTCGCGTTAAACTATTCACAATAAGAATACATGGGAGTTCGGACAATGCGCGTACTCGTCGTAGAGGACAACCCTTTGCTGCGCCACCACCTGAAAGTGCAGCTTCAGGAGCTGGGACATCAGGTTGACGCCGCCGAAGATGCAAAGGAAGCGGATTACTATTTAAATGAACACCTTCCCGATATCGCCATTGTCGATCTCGGCCTGCCGGATGAGGATGGACTGTCGCTGATCCGCCGCTGGCGCAGCCATGATGTTACCCTCCCCGTGCTGGTGCTCACCGCCCGCGAAGGGTGGCAGGATAAGGTCGAGGTGCTGAGCGCCGGGGCCGATGATTACGTCACCAAACCGTTCCATATTGAAGAGGTGGC
Organism: Pseudescherichia sp.; assembly: GCF_031998825.1. Lineage (GTDB taxonomy): Bacteria > Pseudomonadota > Gammaproteobacteria > Enterobacterales > Enterobacteriaceae > Pseudescherichia. Next base: position 139,862 of record NZ_DAMACX010000001.1, on the reverse strand, counting down.
CGCCCGTATGCAGGCCCTGATGCGCCGCAACGGGGGCCACGCCTCACAGGTTATCTCTATGCCACCTTTTCAGGTCGATCTTTCGCGCCGGGAGCTCTCTATCAATGACGAGGTGATCAAGCTGACCGCTTTCGAGTACACCATTATGGAGACGCTGATCCGCAACAGCGGCAAGGTTGTCAGCAAAGATGCCCTGATGCTACAGCTCTATCCGGACGCCGAGCTGCGTGAGAGCCATACCATCGACGTACTGATGGGCCGCCTGCGGAAAAAGATCCAGGCGCAGTATCCTCATGACGTGATTAATACCGTGCGCGGCCAGGGCTATCTGTTCGAACTGCATTCATGAAAAAGCTCCGGCGGCACCTGCTGCCGCTCTCCCTGCGGGTCCGCTTTCTGCTTGCCACCGCCGCCGTGGTGCTGGTGCTCTCCCTTTCCTACGGCCTGGTGGCGCTGGTGGGCTACAGCGTCAGCTTTGACAAGACTACCTTTCGCCTGCTGCGCGGTGAGAGCAATCTCTTCTATACCCTGTCGAGGTGGGATAACCAGCGCTTCAGCATTGAGCTGCCGGAAAATCTGAATCTGCACGGCCCTACCGTGGCGCTGATCTATGACCAGCAGGGTCAGCTGCTGTGGTCCCAGCGCAGCGTGCCGTGGCTGGTGCAGCGCATCCGCCCCGAGTGGTTAAAAGTCGACGGTTTTCATGAGATTGAGGCCGATGCCGACGCCACCAGCGTCTTAATCAGCGGCGATCCCTCAGCGCAGAAAGCCCTTAGCGATCTACGTGCCAACGATCACGATAGTGAAACCACCCACTCGGTGGCGGTGAACTATTACCCCGCAACGGCCCACATGCCACCGATGACTATCGTGGTGATCGACACCGTGCCCGACGAGCTCAAGCAGGCGCATCAAGTGTGGAACTGGTTTATCTACGTGGTGATCGCCAACCTGCTGCTGGTTATTCCCCTGCTGTGGATGGCGGCGCGCTGGAGCCTGCGTCCTATCGAAGCGCTGGCAAGAGAGGTACGCGAGCTGGAGGATCACCACCGCGAGCGCCTGAATCCGGAGACCTCCCGCGAGCTGGTCAGTCTGGTACGTAACCTCAATCGCCTGGTGAAAAGCGAACGTGAGCGCTACGATAAGTACCGCACTACCCTCACCGATCTCACCCATAGCCTGAAAACCCCGCTGGCGGTGCTGCAAAGCACGCTGCGATCGCTGCGCAGCAACAGATTAAGCGTTAGCGACGCCGAGCCGGTGATGCTGGAGCAGATCAGCCGTATCTCCCAGCAGATTGGCTACTATCTGCATCGAGCCAGCATGCGCGGCGGCAGCATCATGCTCAGTCGCGAACTGCATCCGGTTGCAGCGCTGCTGGATAGCCTGACCTCAGCGCTGAATAAGGTCTATCAGCGTAAAGGGGTGGCCATCACCCTCGATATCTCCCCGGAGATCAGCTTTGTCGGCGAGAAAAATGATTTAATGGAGGTGATGGGTAACCTGCTGGATAACGCCTGCAAATACTGCCTGGAGTTTGTTGAGGTGTCCGCCCGGCAGTCCGACGATCGGCTGCATATTATCATTGACGATGATGGCCCCGGTATTCCGGTCAGCCTGCGGGAGACCATTTTCGACCGCGGTCAACGGGCCGATACCCTGCGACCCGGCCAGGGCGTAGGCTTAGCCGTCGCCCGCGAGATCGTGGAGCAGTACGGGGGAGAGATCGTTGCTGGCGAAAGTCCGCTCGGCGGCGCACGGATGGAAGCGATTTTCGCCCGTCAGCAGGAGAGCGCCGGGGATAATTAACGAATTAAACACCCAGGCGTGTTGCCATCCGTTATAATCCGAGTCAGACACAAGACCAGGAAACTTATATGGAATACCAACTAACACTCGACTGGGCCGATTTTATTCAGCGTTACTGGCAAAAACGCCCGGTGGTGCTGAAACGAGGCATCGCCAACTTTATCGATCCCCTCTCGCCGGACGAGCTGGCTGGGTTGGCGATGGAGAGCGAAGTCGACAGCCGCCTGGTCAGTCATCAGGATGGTAAATGGAACGTCAGCCACGGCCCCTTTGAAAGCTACGATCACCTGGGTGAAACCAACTGGTCGCTGCTGGTGCAGGCGGTGGATCACTGGCACGAGCAGAGCGCCGCGCTGATGCGTCCCTTCCGGGCGCTGCCAGACTGGCGTATTGACGATCTGATGATCTCTTTCTCCGTACCGGGGGGCGGCGTAGGCCCGCATCTCGATCAGTACGACGTGTTTATCATTCAGGGTACCGGCCGTCGCCGCTGGCGCGTGGGCGATAAGGTGCCGATGAAGCAGCACTGCCCACACCCGGATCTGCTACAGGTCGATCCTTTTGAGGCGATCATTGATGAAGAGCTGGAGCCGGGTGATATCCTCTATATTCCCCCTGCCTTCCCGCACGAGGGCTACTCTCTTGAAAACTCAATGAACTACTCGGTGGGCTTCCGCGCACCAAGCGGTCGGGAGATGATCAGCGGTTTCGCGGACTATGTATTGCAGCGCGAGTTGGGCAGCCACCGCTATAGCGATCCGGACGTGCCGTCGCGGGAGCACCCGGCGGATATTCTGCCCCAGGAGCTGGATAAGCTGCGCGGCATGATGCTTGAGCTGATTAACCAGCCAGCGCAGTTCCAGCAGTGGTTTGGTGAGTTTATCTCCCAGTCGCGTCACGAGCTGGACGTCTCTCCGCCGGAGCCGCCCTATCAGCCGGATGAGATCTACGACGCGCTGAAGCAGGGTGACAAGCTGGTACGCCTTGGTGGTCTTCGCGTGCTGCGCGTCGGCGAGGAGGTATTTGTCAACGGTGAGAAGATCGACTCTCCGCACCGCCCGGCCCTTGCCGCGCTGGCAAACCACATTGTGCTGACAGCAGACACGCTTGGCGACGCGCTGGATGACCCGTCGTTCCTCGCCATGCTCGCCGCGCTGGTCAACAGCGGCTACTGGTTCTTCGAGGATTAAACCAGTTAGCACTGTACCACCGTAGGCCGGGCAAACGCAGTGCCGCCCGGCGTTGCGGTGCCAACGCATCCTCGCCCGATGACGCAAAGCTTGCCGGGCCTACAAAGTCTGGCATGTATGATTAACGCCGCTCTCCGGCGGTGAAATCGGTATAATCCCCGGCCCACTCCAGCGGATACAAGCCGTTTTGCACGTCTCGATGGAAGGTTGAATAGGGCCAATCCTGCACTCGCTTTACCCAGCCATGCTTAACCGGGTTGATATAGATGTAATCCATATGCCGCCGGTAATCCTCTTCATTGCGCAGGGTATGCTCCCAAAATCGGGGCTGCCAGATACCCTTCGTTTGCAGCGTCCGGGTGAAATGCTTTTTGATGTCGCGCCAGCGGCCCGAGTAATCACTGTCTTCAGCCGGCAGCGTCCAGATACAGTGCATATGTTCGGGCAAAACAACCCAGCCGTTAATCATAAATGGCTTACGGCGCTTCACCTGCGCCGTTGCCGAACGCAATGCATCAACGTGCCTGACCAGCAGATCGCTATAGCGGTTGCGCAGATTAACGGTGAAAAACCAGCTCCCGCCAGGAACGTAATGACGACGATAGTGTGACAAGCGCTATTAACCCCGTTTGGCGGTCAGCTCTGCAATCCGCACGATCACGCGCACCGCTTTCTCCATCCCTTCCAGGGTCACAAACTCATGCTTGCCGTGGTAGTTGTAGCCGCCGGTAAAGATATTCGGGCACGGCAGCCCCATAAAGGAGAGTTGAGCGCCATCGGTACCGCCGCGAATCGGCTTGAGCTGGGGTTCAATATCGCAGTCGCGCATCGCCTGCTGGGCGATGTCGATAATATGCGGATGCTCAGCCACCTTCTCGTGCATGTTGTAGTAGCTGTCCTCGATCGTCAGTTCGATATAGCAGTCCGGATGCAGGCCCTTGCCAACCTTTTTGGCAATCTCCATGATCTTGCGTTTGCGCGCCTCGAAGTTTTTTCGGTCGAAATCACGGATGATGTAGTGCATCTCTGCGCGATCCACCGCCCCTTTGATGCTGGTCAGGTGATAAAAACCTTCGTAGCCTTCCGTGGTCTCTGGACTTTCATCGGCAGGGACCAGGGCATGAATGCGCGTCGCAAGGGTCAGGGCGTTAACCATTACCCCTTTCGCCGTGCCGGGGTGCACGTTATTGCCGACGATTTTGATGGTCACCGAGGCCGCGTTGAAGTTCTCAAACTCCAGCTCGCCCACGCCGCCGCCGTCCACGGTATAGGCCCACTGTGCACCAAATGCCGCTACGTCGAAGTGCTTCGCCCCTTTCCCTACCTCTTCATCCGGGGTAAAGGCCACGCGGATCTCGCCGTGGGGCACGTTCTGCTCAATTAGCACTGCCAGCGCGGTCATGATCTCCGCCACGCCAGCTTTGTCATCCGCGCCGAGCAGGGTTTTGCCATCGGTCGTGATCAGCGTCTGCCCCAGCAGCTGATGGAGTACCGGGAACATCACCGGAGAGAGGATCTCATCGCCTACGCCCAGGGCGATATCGCCCCCGCGGTAGTTCTCGACGATCTGTGGATTGACGTTCTTGCCGGTAAAATCCGGGGAGGTATCGACGTGGGAGATAAAGCCAATGGTGGGAATATCGCCCTCTACGTTGGCGGGGAGCGTCGCCATCACCGTGCCTTTGTCACTCAGCGTCACGTTGACGAGGCCCATCTCGTTAAGCCGATCGCGAAGCAGCTCTAATAGCTTCCACTGTCCCTCTGTGCTTGGAACCTGTCTGACACCCGGTTTCGACTGGGTATCCAACGAAACATAGTGTAAAAAACGCTCAAGTAATTTTTCCATGCGGCCACCCTCACTTTTTGTCACGTCATTATCAAGAAGCGCGACAGGATATGTATTGCGTCAGGTCACTTTTAACTTGTAAACCCTGTATTTTATTACACCCTTAATAGTGGCTGAGATATTACCTGGCTGGGTAAGAAATAAGAACAAGGTTTGGCGATTTCAGTGGTTTGCCGTAGAATGCCAGGCCTTATTAATGTGCCAAAACCCAAGGTGGTTACTCACAAACCCCGCATCGGTAAGCCAGCCGCTGCGTCTACATGGGACAGAGTCAAAAATTGAATACACAATTACGTTCGCTTTCACCGCTGGTACAAATGGCGGGAATTCGAAAAAGTTTTGATGGGAAAACCGTTATCTCCGATCTTAATCTCACCATCAATAACGGCGAATTCCTGACGCTGCTTGGCCCCTCTGGCTGCGGTAAGACCACCGTCCTGCGCCTGATTGCAGGCCTGGAGAGCGTCGACACCGGCCGTATCACCCTCGATAGCGATGATATAACGAACGTTCCGGCAGAACATCGCCATGTTAACACCGTCTTTCAAAGCTACGCCCTCTTCCCGCACATGACGGTATTTGAAAACGTCGCCTTTGGCCTACGCATGCAGAAGACCCCGGCGGATCAGATTGCTCCTCGCGTTACCGATGCCCTGCGGATGGTGCAGCTAGAAGAGTTTGCCCAGCGTAAGCCGCACCAGCTCTCCGGCGGCCAGCAGCAGCGCGTTGCCATCGCCCGGGCGGTGGTCAACAAGCCGCGCATGCTGCTGCTGGACGAGTCCCTCTCGGCCCTCGACTACAAGCTGCGCAAGCAGATGCAGAACGAGCTGAAGGCGCTGCAGCGCAAGCTCGGCATCACCTTTGTCTTTGTCACCCACGATCAGGAGGAGGCACTGACCATGTCCGATCGCATCGTGGTGATGCAGAATGGTAAAATCGAGCAGGACGGCACCCCGCGTGAGATTTACGAGGAGCCGAAGAATCTATTCGTCGCCAGCTTTATCGGTGAGATCAACATCTTTAGCGCGACGGTGATCGAGCGCCTGGATGCACAGCGCGTGCGGGCCAGCGTCGAAGGCCGCGAGTGCAATATCTATGTCAATTTTGCCGTCACGCCAGGCCAGAAGCTGAACGTGCTGCTGCGTCCCGAAGATCTACGCGTCGATGAGATCAACGACGACAATGAGATCGAAGGCCTGATTGGCTACGTGCGCGAGCGTAACTACAAGGGCATGACCCTGGAGTCGGTGGTCGAGCTGGAGAACGGCAAGATTGTGATGGTCAGCGAGTTCTTTAACGAAGACGATCCTGACTTCGACCACTCGCTGGATCAGAAGATGGCGATCAACTGGGTAGAGAGCTGGGAGGTCGTACTGGCTGATGAAGAGCACAAGTAAATTCCAGAACGTGGTGATCGCCACTATCGTCGGTTGGCTTGTGCTGTTTGTCTTTCTGCCCAACCTGATGATTGTGGTGACCAGCTTTTTGACCCGCGACGACGTCTCCTTCGTTAAGCTGGTCTTTACGCTGGACAACTACACGCGACTGCTCGACCCGCTCTATTTTGAGGTGCTGCTGCACTCTCTCAATATGGCGCTGATTGCCACCCTCGCCTGTCTGGCGCTGGGCTATCCGTTCGCCTGGTTCCTGGCGAAGCTGCCGCAGAAGGTGCGCCCGCTGCTGCTCTTCCTGCTGATCGTGCCGTTCTGGACCAACTCGCTGATCCGCATTTATGGCCTGAAGCTTTTTCTTAGCACCAAGGGCTACCTCAATGCCTTCCTGCTTGAGCTGGGAGTTATCGATACCCCACTGCGCATTATGTTTACCCCCAGCGCGGTCATCATCGGTCTGGTCTATATTCTGCTGCCCTTTATGGTGATGCCGCTCTACTCCAGCATTGAAAAACTGGACAAGCCGCTGCTGGAGGCGGCGCGGGATCTCGGCGCGAGCAAGCTGCAAACCTTTATTCGCATCATCCTGCCGCTGACCATGCCGGGCATTATCGCCGGCTGCCTGCTGGTAATGCTTCCGGCGATGGGGCTGTTCTACGTCTCGGATCTGATGGGCGGTGCAAAAAATCTGCTGATCGGCAACGTGATTAAGAGCCAGTTCCTCAACATTCGCGACTGGCCGTTCGGCGCGGCGACTAGCATCACCCTGACGGTGGTGATGGGTCTGATGCTGCTGGTCTACTGGCGCGCGATGCGCCTGCTGAACAAAAAGGTGGAGCTGGAGTAATGGGTCGACTGCTACGCGGCGGTTTTATGACCGCTATCTACGCTTATCTCTATATTCCGATCGTTATTCTGATCGTCAACTCCTTTAACCAGGCGCGCTTTGGCATCAACTGGCAGGGCTTTACTACCCAGTGGTATAGCCTGCTGATGAACAACGACAGCCTGTTACAGGCAGCACAGCACTCGCTGACCATGGCGGTGCTGTCGGCGACCTTCGCCACGCTAATTGGCTCCCTGACCGCGGTGGCGCTCTACCGCTACCGTTTCCGCGGCAAGCCGTTCGTCAGCGGAATGCTGTTCGTCGTGATGATGTCCCCGGATATCGTCATGGCGATCTCGCTGCTGGTGCTGTTTATGCTGCTCGGCATCCAGCTGGGCTTCTGGTCGCTGCTCTTCTCGCATATCACCTTCTGCCTGCCCTTTGTGGTCGTGACGGTCTATTCCCGGCTGAAAGGCTTTGACGTGCGCATGCTGGAGGCGGCGAAGGATCTGGGGGCCAGCGAAATCACTATCCTGCGCAAGATCATTCTGCCGCTGGCGATGCCCGCCGTGGCCGCCGGCTGGGTACTGAGCTTTACCCTGTCGATGGATGACGTCGTTGTCTCGTCGTTCGTGACCGGGCCAGGGTATGAAATTCTACCGTTGAAGATCTACTCGATGGTGAAAGTCGGCGTATCACCCGAGGTGAACGCGCTGGCGACCATTCTGTTGGTACTCTCGCTGGGTCTGGTCATTGCCAGCCAGCTTATTGGCCGCGATAAAACCAGGGGCCTGAAGACAGGCTCCGCAATCAGGGGACGTTAAAATGAAAAACTGGTCACGCCACCTGCTCGCCGCAGGAGCCCTGGCGCTCAGCGTGAGTGCCGCCCATGCCGAGGATAATAAGACCCTCTACTTCTATAACTGGACCGAGTATGTGCCGCCAGGCCTGCTGGAGCAGTTTACCAGGGAGACCGGCATCAAGGTGATCTATTCGACCTATGAGTCGAACGAGACCATGTATGCCAAGCTCAAAACCTATAAGGACGGTGCTTACGATCTGGTTGTGCCCTCCACCTACTTTGTTGATAAGATGCGCAAAGAGGGGATGATCCAGAAGATCGATAAGAGCAAGCTGACCAACTTCAGCAATCTTGATCCCGAGGTGCTGAACAAGCCGTTCGATCCGAGCAACGACTACTCTATCCCCTATATCTGGGGCGCGACGGCAATCGGAGTCAACAGCGAAGCGATCGATCCGAAAAGCATTACCCGCTGGGCCGATCTGTGGAAGCCGGAGTATAAGAGCAGCCTGGTGCTGACCGACGATGCCCGAGAAGTGTTCCAGATGGCGCTGCGCAAGCTGGGCTACTCCGGTAACACCACCGACCCAAAAGAGATTGAGGCGGCCTACCACGAGCTGCAAAAGCTGATGCCAAACGTCGCAGCCTTCAACTCCGATAATCCGGCCAACCCCTACATGGAGGGTGAGGTAAACCTGGGGATGGTCTGGAACGGCTCTGCCTATGTGGCGCGCCAGAACGGTACGCCGCTGACGGTGGTGTGGCCTGAAGAGGGCGGCATCTTCTGGATGGATAGTCTGGCGATCCCGGCCAACGCGAAAAACGTTGATGGTGCGCTTAAGCTAATCAACTTCCTGCTGCGCCCGGACGTGGCAAAACAGGTAGCGGAGACTATTGGCTATCCGACGCCTAACCTCGCGGCGCGCAAGCTGCTCACCCCGGCGGTAGCCAACGATAAGTCGCTCTATCCGGATGCCGAGACCGTCAGTAAAGGCGAGTGGCAGAATGATGTTGGCCAGGCCAGCGCCATCTATGAGAGCTACTACCAGAAGCTAAAGGCGGGTCGTTAAGCCTGAAATGCCCGGCGCGTACTCTGTGCCGGGCTTTATCGCATTACAGCATCTGCCGGATCTGGTTTTCTAGCTTGATCTGATCTCTGGCAAAGAGGCGGATCCCCTCGGCCAGCTTATCAACCGCCATCGGATCCTGATGGTGCTGCCACAGGAACTCGGCCTGGGTCATTGGGCTGGGGCGCGTTTCGCTGACGCAGCCCGGCTCCAGCGCCCGGCTCAGCGGTGCATTGCAGGCCGCCAGCTCGTCGAGCAGTGCCGGAGAGATAGTCAGGCGGTCGCAGCCCGCCAGAGCCTGGACCTGCTCAATACGACGGAAGCTGGCCCCCATCACCACCGTCTCGTAGCCGTGGGCCTTATAGTATTGATAAATAGCCTGCACCGACTTAACTCCCGGATCGCTGTGCGCCGCATACTCATCCTGTGGCTCATGCTGCTGATACCAGTCATAGATGCGACCGACGAAAGGTGAAATCAGATAGACTCCCGCCTCCGCACAGGCCCGCGCCTGGGCAAAGGAGAAGAGCAGCGTCAGGTTACAGTTAATGCCGGTTCGCTCCAGCTCCTCGGCGGCGCGGATCCCCTCCCAGGTTGCCGCCAGCTTGATCAAAATACGCGATGGATCGACACCGTTCTGCTGATAGAGTTGGATCAGCTTGCGCGCCCGGGAGACGCACATCCCACGGTCCCAGGCAAAGCGGGCGTCCACCTCGGTGGAGATACGCCCCGGCACGTGACGCAGCACCTCGGTGCCAATATCCACCGCCACCTGGTCGCAGGCGTTAATCAGCTGGGTGTCGCTGTTACCGCCCTGACGGCGGGCTTTGCCGATGGCATCGGCAATCAGCCCCTGGTACTGGGGCAGCTGCGCCGCCTTCAGCACCAGCGACGGGTTAGTGGTCGCATCCTGTGGCGCAAATCTTTTAATCGAGTCGATGTCGCCGGTATCCGCCACGACGACCGTAAACTGTTTTAAGGCTTCTAGCTGGTTCATACCTTTTCCCCACTGTGGCGCAAAATGTCAGTCTCTGGCATGCTGGTTCTGGTAATAATCGATACGTTCCACCTTCGCGGCCGATCCGCCCCCTTCATATTCCGAATCCAGCCAGGCCTGAACGATCTTTTTACCCAGCTCCGGGCCAATCACTCGCGCGCCAAGGGTAATAACCTGTGCGTTATTGCTTTTGCGGGCGCGCTCGGCAGAGAAAGTGTCGTGGCACTGGGCCGCCCGTACGCCGGGAACTTTATTTGCCACAATGCTCATGCCAATCCCGGTACCGCAAATTAAAATGGCGCGATCGTGTTCGCCCTGTTTCACCGCCATTGCCACCTGATGAGCAACGTCGGGATAGTAGTCGGCGTCCTGACGTTTATCGCTGCTGTAATCTGCAACGGTCATCCCCTGCTCGGCTAAATAATTTACGATGGCATCGCGAAATGCATAGGCGGCATCATCCGCGCCAATAGCGATAGTTTTCATAACGTTTCCTTAAATTGCGATAATAAAAAGAGAAGCTGACGTTAGCTATAAAAAGCGATTCGATCTCCAGGACAAATAGTCTGCGGTCGCTGGCCACAAAGATGTACCGTACCGGGTAACTCTGGACGCTTCGCACCATCAAAACTTAATGTAATATGACCCAGCTGTTTTAAATTTGCCGTTGCGACGCTGCCTACGGCGCTAATACGATAGTCAATGTTATCTATTTTCACCGTCTGGCCGGGGAGCAGAACACCATTAAATTTACCCGGTCGATGCACGGCACAATAGTCGGCAATATCCTCGGGGACCGGCTCAGCAAATAAAATCAGCTTATTCTCTTGCAGATATCCGGCGACAAATTTACCCACCGACACCACCTCAAGCTGATAAAAGGGTAATGACATGCTATTTATTCCCCTTTGTCACCTGGGAAGCGAGCGGGAGCGTGGCCTCTTTTCTCTCCGGCACGGCTTCCGGCTGCGGTGTACGGGCCTTCAGCCGCTTATCAAACCAGGCCACCAGCACCGGGGCGGTAAGCATGGTGATAATGCTGGCGGTGGCCAACTGGGCAGTGGCCGCATCGACATAGATGGCTAAAGAGGGATCGGCCTGGGCCACCATCGCCGGGGTCAGCGCCGAGCTGGCGGCGGTGGTGCCCAGCGCGGCCCCCAGCGCGGTTTTCTTCTTCAGGAACAGGTTATAGAGGAAGTAGAAGATAATCCCGCTCACGGCAGAGATAACGCCGAGCACAATCCCGGACAGACCGGCGGTAAACACGGTATCAATACTGGAATTAGCCCCAATGGCGAACGACATAATAATAATGATCAGCGGCTGGGCGGCGGCGCAAAGCTGCTTAAAGCGCTCGTCAAGGTTGCCCCACAGCATGCCGATCAGCAGCGGAATAAGCATCGACATCAGGGCGGCAAAGGGAATATTCGCCAGGCCGCTGACCCCCAGCACCATCATAGTGACGAAGGGACCATCTTTGATACAGAACACTGAGATGGCACCGGCATCGCTGGCGTCGCCGTAGTTGCTGCACAGCGCAATATAGAGCGAGCTATTGGAGCTGGTGAGGCAGGCGACAAACGCCAGGGTAGAGATACCGAGGAAGCCTGCCGGGCCAAACCACGATCCCATCACCCACACGGCCAACGCCCCGGCGATGCACTTCAGGATCAGCAGCACCGCGCCCTTGTAGAGTGGCAGCCCAGCCTGGCGAATATTAATCGAGGTGCCGCAAATAAGCAGAAATATGCCCATCATCGCGCTGGATCCGACTTTAAACAGCGCGGTGGTCGGCCCGCCGATGGTTAACGCCTGTGGAACGAAAGTATTAAGTAGAATAGCGGCAACGAGCGGAATAATAATCAGTCCGCCAGGGACCTTATTCATCTTTTCAAGAATATTAATATTCATAGGGTTACTCGCACACGGATACAGAAGGTTTATATGTTACGACGCAACGGTATTGGCCAACCCATTACGTCGTGCCTTACGATCGTTTTTTTATTATTTTTGTAATGCTTCTTTATAAATATGTTCAACGATGGTGCTAATAATATCTTCCGGGCCGGTTAAACCACCTTTGCCAACGCATACCAGGCCCGCATAGTCGCCGCCGATAATTCTCACCATATCGGTTTGCGGAATAACGTAGTCGATCATCTCGATTCCCGTGGCCCCCAGCTCTTTCAGGACGTTAACCATGGTATCGCCGCCGGTCATGTACAGACCTTTGATCTCCTGCGGTGCACAGTTGAGTACCTCCTTCACCACGCTGCCCAGACCACAGTTGATATTCTCTGCCGCCTGGCCGTGGGGCAGATCGAAGCGCTTCTCCTCCTCCTTAAGATCCAGCAGCCTGCCGGTGAGGGCGGACTCAAAGACAAACAGCGCGTTGCGGTGGCCGGTCACGCACTCCCTGGCCTGGCGTACGATGCGGCTTACCTCAATCTCTGCCGCGTTCTGCCTGTCGACCAGCAGTTCGGCATCAACAGGGATATGACAAACGCGATCGTCATTGGCGATCAGGTGGCCGAGCTGCCTTTTAGTTACCGGCGTGGCGCTGCCTGCAACTATCACGATCGAACCCTGCTGCTCGTCGCGGGTAAGTGGGCGCTGGGAGACACGCTTCTGCTCGCGCATCAGGCCGCGATGCACCGCCAGCCGTTCAGTGAAGGGGCCGGGATCGACTGCCAACACGTTCCAGTTCAGGGAAACTACCGCCCGGGCAATAGCATCGACGTCGTCAAGGGTGATGGCATCGACCACGATCACCCGGGAGCCGTCCTGCTCCCGGCTCCGCAGCGCCTGCTGAACGGAGGTCTCGCCTTTCATCACCTGGGCCAGATCGATATGGCCCACCTGATGTCGGGTCTGGGCAGCCAGCAGGCCGGGCACCCAGGACTCAGTCACCGGCGTGCGCACGTCGCGGGCCACGTCGGTGCAGGAGAGCGCCACCGAGTCAATCACCGAGTAGCCGCCCACCAGAATGCGGCGGGACTGTGGCATCGCCGGGACAACCACCGCCACCGTCTTCTGGGGCAGCAGATCGAGCATGGCGTCGATCTCATAGCCGATCCCGCCGCGCAGGGTGGTATCGATGCGCTTGGTAAAGTACTGCGCCCCGCGCGCCTTCAGCTCCGTCACCGCGGCGCTAACGCGCTGCTGCGCCTCGGCTTTCGGCAGCGGGCGGCTGTCGCTGCTCACTACCATTGCCGGATACTCAACGTCGTTGCGTGCAAAGGAGTCGGTATCAAAGAAGGCCGCCGTCTTCAGGCCGCTGCGGGCCAGCAGAACGCCGACCGTGGTCGCCCCGGTGAGATCGTCGGCGACGATCCCCAGCTTGCCGCCCTCGCCTGCCGGATAGACCATCTCGATGCAGGCCGGGGTCACGCCGGAGACGTAGATCGCCTCGTGAATATACTCCGCCAGCGGCCCGCTTTTACCCGTCGGAAGCAGGTTGATGGTGGGAATGCCGCGCTTCGGATAGAGACCGCAGCGCAGGGTGCCGCCGCAGTCGATAACCATAATCCCGATCTCATCTTCCGCCGGTTCGCCGTGCTTAAAGACGTCTACCGAAGGCCAGCCGGTCAGCTCGCTCAGCCTGTCAACAACCGGGGGACGGATCCCGCCGGTGATATAGGCAATCTTCTTCGGCTGCGAAATCTCGACGGTAAGCGGACCACCCCACCCCTTACTGCCTTTGCTGATTAACAGATGTTTATCCATCTCTCTGCCTCTCGTTGCCCGGTTGCCCGGAGGTTTACTGTTGTTTCATTTTCCAGTAACGCGCGGCGACCACCGTGGATTCGAGCATACTCACCGTCCCGGCTTTGCCGGTGCCGGCGATATCAAACGCCGTACCGTGGTCAACCGAGCTGCGCATAAACGGCAGACCGAAGGTGATGGTAATGGAGCGCTCAAAGTCGAGGGTTTTACAGGCGATATGGCCCTGATCGTGGTACAGGGAGAGGATCGCGTCATATTTACCCTGTTTCCCGAGGTGGAAAACGGAGTCAGCCGGGATTGGACCGACGGCGTTGATACCCATCTCCTGAGCCGCTTTTACTGCCGGGATCAGGTTGTCGGCCTCTTCATGCCCAAACAGGCCGTTGTCCGAGCCGTGCGGGTTGAGGGCGGCAACGGCAATGAGCGGGTTTTTGATGTTCAGGGCGTTGAACTCGTGGTGGATCTGCTGGACGCAGGCCAGGACGCGCTCTTTGTTGGCGTAATCGCAGGCATCTTTTAGCGCCATATGACGGCTAACAAAGAAGACGCGCAGCTTCTGCACGTGGAACATAGTCAGGCCGTAGTCGGAGCGGGTCTCAACCTGGTAGATTTCGGTGTGGCCTGGTAGCTTACAGCCCGCCAGCTTGATGGCCTCTTTATGGATTGGTGCGGTAGAGACCACATCGATCGCTCCGGCCATGCCCAGCTCGATAGACTTCATCACGTAGTCCAGCGACATCTGGCCCGCCAGCTGCTGGACCTTGCCCCACTCGATGCTCTCATAGTCGTAGTCACCGGTCTCCAGCACGTCGAGAGTCCCCCACTGGAATTTGGCCTGATCCGGATGAGCGATCTTATTGATCGGGAAGTCACAGCCCTGGATCTTCATGGCGCGCTCAATGATAGGTACAGAGCCAATCAGGAAAGGTTTGCACTCTTCATAGAGGTCTTTATCCATTAAGGTGGCAACGGTGATTTCCGGACCAATCCCGGCAGGATCGCCAATGGTAACGGCAACAACAGGTTTTTTCTCTACGGACATCTTTAACCTCGCATGACAGGGAAAGCGGTTAACGTTCATATGTTCAGGTACAAATCATATGAACATAACGTTAACTGATGTTTCGGAAGTTAATAGTGATGTCCGTCACAGATTGTTTTCTGCGCAATGAATCAACGCAAAAGTGTGATCTAACATATGTTCATAGTATGAGTATATGTTCATTTGCAGTAAAAAGGCGCATAACATGACAACTATCAAGCTGATTGCTAAGGAGATAGCCCATGTCCGTTAAACCCATCATGATCGGTACCAGTTGGAAAATGAACAAGCCTCTTTCAGAGGCGATGGCCTACTGCGATACGCTGGCGACGCAGCTGCAAGCGGTGCTGCACCCGGCGATCCAGCCCTTTTTTATCCCGCCTTTTACCGCAATCCAGCCGGTGACCGACTTTTTCCGCAAGCATAATTTGCCGTGCCTAACGGGAGCACAGAATATACATGAACAGACGTGCGGGGCCTGGACAGGTGAAATCTCGGCCAGCATGATTGTCGAAACCGGAGCGGCACTGGTAGAGCTGGGGCACTCGGAGCGGCGGGCGGCGTTTAACGAAACGGATGGGGCAATTAATAACAAGGTGCACGCCGCGCTGCGTCACGGCCTGCGCCCGCTGGTCTGCGTTGGCGACAGCGCCGATGAGAAACGCTGGCAGGTCTCAGCCGAGACGGTGATCCGCCAGATGAAAATTGCTCTGCATGGGCTTACGCCGGACGAGGCGCTGCGCACCATTGTGGCCTACGAGCCGGTATGGGCCATTGGTGAACAGGGCACCCCCGCTTCACCGGCAGAGGCAGCGGCTATTCATCAGCTGCTGCGCCACGCCCTGTGCGGGCTATTTGGCGAGGAGGTCGGGCAGCAGATCGTTCTGCTCTATGGCGGCAGCGTCAATCTCGATAACGCCGTGCCGCTGCTCTCCCAGCCGGACATTGACGGTCTTTTTATTGGCCGTGCCGCCTGGGACGCCGCAGGATATTGTGCAATTGTTCAACGCGTTGTGCAGGATTTTGTGATAAAAGCGCAGTAGTATTAGCGAGGTTGAGGCAAAGGAAACAGAACGCGATGGTTGAGCAAGACTCTGATTACGAACTCCTGACTGAGATTGCCGTTGCTTATTACGAGCAGGAACAGACCCAGGAGGAGATCGCCCAGCGCTTTGGTATTTCGCGCATTAAGGTGGGCCGACTGCTGAAGAGAGCACGTCTGGAAGGCATCGTTGAGATCAATGTTAAGTACCATCCGGTCTTCAGTTCACAAATTGAACAGCAGTTTATCCAGCACTTTGGCATTAAGCGGGCGCTGGTGGCCCTCGATCACCACGATGAGGACGAGCAGCGCCAGCAGGTTGCAGCCCTGGTCAGTAACTATCTGGCGAGTATTTTAAAGAACGATATGACCGTCACCGTCGGTCAGGGGCGCAACGTCGCCGCCGTCGCCAACCACGTGGGGATCTTCCCTGAGCGCCAGTGCCGCTTTATCTGCGGCATCGGCGGCACCAAGCGTGATGGACAGCTGATCGACGCCGACCACATTAGCCGTAACCTGGCGCGCAAGTTTAACGGCTTCGCGGAGACGCTCTACGCCCCGGCCTACGTCGAGACGCCGGATCTCCGCGCCGCCTTTATGCAGAACCGGCTGATTAAGGCCACCCTCGAGCAGGCCAGCAAGGCCGACGTGGCGCTGATCGGTCTGGGCGATATGAATGAAAACAGCTTCATGGTGCAGCTGGGGTGGTTTACGCCACAGGAGATCGTTAATGCGCGTCAACAGCAGGGGGTAGTGGGCGATCTGGCAGGCTACAGCTTCTTTAATATTCAAGGCACGCCGGTGGATACGGTAATGAATGACCGGGTCATCGGTCTCAGCCTTGAGCAGCTGCGGGCCATCCCCTGCGTAATCGCTATTGCCTCGGAAAGTACCAAGGCGACGGCGATCCTCGGGGCGCTGCGCACCGGGGTAATAGACGTGCTGGCTACCAGCGCCTCAAACGCGCGCACGGTGATCAATCTGCACAAGGCGCTGTAGAAGAGACGATGCTGCGATCCCACAGGGGATCACAGCCCTTTCAGCAGCCGATCAACAAACTCCGGCACCACCTGGCTCGCCAGCCCGTAGTGCTTCTCTTCGAACTCGCTGCCTACCTGGCTCGGTTCGAGGTTAAGCTCGACGGTATGCGCCCCCTGTAGCTTCGCCTCATGCACAAAACCGGCGGCGGGATAGACGTGTCCGGAGGTGCCGATGGCGATAAACAGATCCGCCAGCGCCAGCGCGCTGTAGATCTCGTCCATGCCCAGGGGCATCTCACCAAACCAGACCACATGCGGGCGCAGCGCCGACGGGAACTGGCAGCAGTGACATTTGTCTTCCTGCGTAACATCGCCCGTCCACTCCAGCACCTGGCCACTTGAGGCGCAGCGCACCTTCAGCAGCTCGCCGTGCATATGCAGCACATTGTTATTACCTGCCCGCTCGTGCAGGTTATCGATATTCTGGGTGATCAGCAGAAAGCGATCTCCAAGCGCCTCTTCCAGCTTAGCCAGCGCCAGATGCGCGGCGTTAGGCGCAATCTCCGGCTGCTGGAGCTGGCGGCGGCGCGCGTTATAGAACGACTGCACCAGCTCTGGGTTACGGGCAAACCCCTCCGGCGTGGCAACGTCCTCTACATGGTGCTCCTCCCACAGCCCGTCGGCGGCGCGGAAGGTACGAATGCCCGATTCGGCGGAGATCCCCGCCCCGGTCAAAACGACCACTCTTGGTTTTTCCATCACTTCGGGTACCACTCTGTCTCTGAAAAAGATGCGCTGGCGTAGACGCTCGCGCAAACGGCGTTTGTTGCGGCGAAAACGGCTTAGTCGGCTAAAACGACGCGACTGCATATCGGCCTCTTGTGCTTAATCGGTGAGATGGAGGAAGGCTGCGCCACGCATGCCGCCCGCGTCGCCGTACCGGGCCCGTTCAATGCGCGGTACCCGGGCAACCGGCAGCAGACGCAGCGGCAAACGGTCGGACAACAGCGTGGTCAGCGCGGCGAAGTTTGACAGCCCGCCGCCGATCACCAGCAGATCCGGATCTACGATGGTCAAAATCGTCCCCAGGCTGGTGGCCAGCAGCTCAACGTAGCGAGCCACATGCGCCAGCGCCCTCTCATCACCCTGTTCCCATAGAGCGACTATTTCAGGTGCGTTCAGAGATTGATCGTAGAAGTGATTGTAGAGCCATGCAAAGCCGTGGCCTGAAAGATAGTTTTCAATGCAGCCCAGCTGGCCGCAGCCGCAGCGGATAAGCGGAATATCACGCCCGAGGATCTCAAGGGCATCGACGGGTAGGCGAATATGACCAAACTCACCGGTAATATAGCTGTGACCGGGAATCGTTCTGCCGTTAAACACCAGCCCACCGCCGACGCCGGTGCCGAGGATCAGACCCATCACCAGCGGATAGCGGGCGAACTCATCGTCCCAGGCCTCCGAGAGAGCAAAGCAGTTGGCGTCGTTATCGAGGCGTACCTCGCGTCCCAGCAGGGCGCAGAGATCGGCCCGCAGCGCCCTGCCGCTGGCGGCAGGAAGATTTGCCGCGTAGAGCGTGCCGTTAGCGGTAACCGGCACGCCAGGAGTGCCGATGCCCACCGAACCTTTTTCACCCGTGCGGGCGTCGGCGTCGTGTACCAGCCCGGCGATGGCGTCTAAAAAGGCGCTGTAGCTCTCATGGGGCGTGGCGATGCGCCGCTCCCACTGTAGCTTTCGCTCGCTGTCGAATACACCCAGCGCAATTTTACTCCCGCCAATGTCCAGCCCGTAATACATCGCCACTCCTTGTTACTGGCCGCTCAAACGATTACCTGCTCAAACTACTGCCTGCTCAAACTACTGCCCGCTTAAAACTCGGGCCGGATCGATATTGCTGGCGCGTCTGGCGGGATACCAGCTCGCCAGCAGGCTCAGCACCAGAGCGGTCACCAGCACGTAGACCACGTCGAGCGCGTGCAGCTCTGACGGCAGGAAATCGATAAAGTAGATATCCCCTGACAGGAACTGATGGCCGATCAGCGTCTCAAGGCCGTTGATAATCGGCGTCAGCTGGAGAGCAACTACGACGCCGATTACCACGCCCGCCACGCTGCCGAACAGTCCGGCCAGCAGACCATACCAGACGAAGACCGCGCGGATAAGTCCATCTTTCGCCCCGAGGGTACGCAGCACGGCGATATCGCCGCTCTTGTCCTTCACCGCCATTACCAGGGTGGAGACAATGTTAAAGCAGGCCACGCCGATCACCAGCACCATCGCCAGATACATAATGGCGCGGATCATCTGGATATCGCGATACATGTAGCCGTAGGTGCCAATCCAGCTCTTGATGTAGACGTAGCTGTCGGTCACGCTGCCGGCATCGCGCACCAGCTTATTGGCGTTAAAGACGTCGTTGACCTTGATGGCAATCCCGGTCACGCCGTCGTTCATCTCCAGATACTGCTGAGCATCCTGCATTGGGATCATGGCAAAACTGTGATCGAGCTGGCCGCTAAGCTGCAAAATTCCGCTGACGTGCAGCCTGACGCGCTTCGGCTGCTGTAGCTTATGGTCAGCGCTGGCGTTAGGGATCATGACCGACACCCAGTCGCCCTGCTTGACCTTCAGCGCCTCGGCGACGCCTTTGCCGAGGATCACCTGCTGCTCGCCCGCCTTGAAGCTGGCCCAGGCATTATTCTGCACATAGTGCGGCAGCGCGCTCAGGCGGGTCTCCTGCTGCGGATCGACCCCTTTCACCTGGATAGCGCGCAGGTTTACCCCGCTCTCTACCAGTCCGGTGAAGTTGATATAGGGCGCGGCGGCTTCAATCCCCGCCACCTTCTCAACCTTGCTCAGCGCCTCGCGCCAGTTGCTCCACGGCTGGTTGACCGGCTCGATCTCGCCGTGAGGCACTACCGCGAGGATGCGGTTATTCAACTCGCGCTCAAAGCCGTTCATGGCGCTCAGGCCGACGATCAGCACCGCCACCCCTAGCGCAATGCCGATGGTAGAGATCACCGAGATCAGCGATACCATGCCGCCGCGCCGACGGCCACGGCTAAAGCGCAGGGCAAGAAGTAACGACAGAGGTGAAGCCATTACTGCGCCCCCATCAGCGTCATCTCCGCGCTCAGGTGGCCGTCGCGCATCTCCATCTGGCGGCTCATGCGTTTTGCCAGCTGCAGATCGTGGGTGACCACCAGAAACGCCGTTCCCTGGGACGCGTTCAGCTCGCCGAGCAGGGCAAAGATCGCGTCGGCGTTGCGCGCGTCGAGGTTACCGGTGGGCTCATCCGCCAGCACCAGGCGTGGGTTGTTCACCAGCGCCCGGGCAATGGCCACGCGCTGCCGCTCGCCGCCGGAGAGCTCTGACGGACGGTGATTCGCCCGGTGCAGCAGGCCCACCGCCTGAAGCATATCCCGCGCCCGCTGGGTAATCTCCGCCGGTTTATGCTTGCCAATCAGCAGCGGCATGGCGACGTTCTCCTGGGCGGTAAAGTCCGGCAGCAGGTGGTGGAACTGGTAGATAAAGCCCAGCTCGCGGTTGCGCAGTTCGGCTTTCGCCGTCGAGGAGAGCTGGCTTAGATGGCGATCGCCAAAAATCACATCGCCGGAGGTGGGCGTATCCAGCCCCCCCAGCAGGTGCAGCAGCGTACTCTTACCGGAGCCGGAGCTGCCGACAATCGCCACGGTTTCGCCTTCGTTCACGCTAAAGCTGACATCGTGCAGCACGTCGGTCTGCACGTTCCCTTCCTGATAGCGTTTGCACAGGTTGTCGCATTGCAACAGGATCTTATTCATAACGTAAAGCCTCAGCGGGTTGGGTGGCGGCGGCGCGCCATGAGGGATAGAGCGTAGAGAGCAGCGCGATGGCCATCGCCACCAGCGCAATAATAATGACCTGCAGCGGCTCAATGGCCACCGGCAGCGCCGCGCCGTCCAGCAGCGCGCCAATGATCGGCATCAGATTGTTAAGCTGGCTCGCCAGCAGCGCCCCCAGAACGGCCCCGAGCAGCGCGCCGATAATCCCCGCGCTGGCCCCCTGCACCATAAAGACCGCCATGATCTGGCGCGGCGTCAGCCCCTGGGTTTGCAGGATCGCCACTTCGCCCTGCTTCTCCATCACCATCAGCCCCAGCGAGGTGATGATGTTGAAGGCGGCCACGGCGACGATCAGGCTCAGCAGCAGGCCCATCATGTTCTTCTCCATGCGCACGGCCTGGAACAGCTCGCCTTTGCGATCGCGCCAGTCCTGCCACCTGGTGCCGTCCGGCAGCGCTTGCTGGCTGAGTTCGTCCACCTTCAGCGGCTCGTTGAGCCATAGCCGCCAGCCGGTAATGTTGCCCGCCGGGTAGCGCATCAGGCGTGACGCGTCCTGAATGTTGACCAGCATCTGGTAGCCATCGACTTCGCTGTTGGCGGCAAAGGTGCCGATCACGGTAAAGAGTCGCTGGCTCGGCAGGCGGCCCATTGGCGTGAACTGGCTGGCGGAGGGCACCATCACCCGCAGCCGATCGCCGCGGTTAACGCCCAGCTGCCCGGCCAGCTGCTCGCCGAGGATCACGTTATATTTGCCCGGCTGCAGATCGGTCTGCTTGACGTTCACCAGGTACGGCGTGAGCGGATCCTTTTGGGCGGGATCGATGCCGAGCATCACCCCCACCGAGACGCTGCGCGCGCTCTGTAACACCACGTCGCCGGTGGTCAACGGCGCAACGCGGCTGACGCCCTGGAGTTTCGCGGCGCTGGCTGGCAGCTGCTGTGGGTTGAGTGAGCCATTGGCCGAGGAGAGAACCGCCTGCGGCATCAGCCCCAGAATGTTGTTTTGCAGCTCGCGCTCGAAGCCGTTCATCACCGACAGCACGGTCACCAGCGCCATCACGCCGAGCGTAATGCCAATGGTGGAGAGCCAGGAGACAAAGCGACCGAAGCGGTCCGCTGCACGCCCGCGCATATAGCGCAGGCCTATGAATAGTGCGACAGGTTGATACATAACATCCGTCTGGTTGCGATGAGCAGACTCACGAGTATATAAGCGAAACCGGGGATGGTAAATCGCTTATGCGCTAAGAATTATCGGGGATTAGGATAAAAAATTGTTCAAAATCAACTTGCTAAAGCAGAGTTTATCGACCATGCCGCGCATGGCGGGCATCGCCTTTTTCCGAAAACTTCCGATAACGGGGCAAATCCAGAGCGTTACCGATTACAGCCTCGCCCACTCTCACCACTATTAACGCCGAAATTTATTGCAACACGGGCGTATTAATAATGAAGCAAAAAGCATTGTGGATTAACCAGATCAAAGGGTTATGCATTTGCCTGGTCGTTATCTACCACTCGGTGATCACCTTTTATCCCCATCTTGAAGGGCTGCAACACCCGCTCTCCGGCCTGCTTGCCAAATGCTGGCTCTATATGAATCTCTACCTTGCTCCTTTCCGCATGCCGGTCTTTTTCTTTATCTCCGGCTACCTGATCCGCCGCTATATTAACGAGGTCGAGTGGAAAAGCTGCATCGACAAACGGCTATGGTCGATCTTCTACGTGCTGGCCCTGTGGGGCGTTTTACAGTGGCAGGGGATCGGTCTTCTCAACCGCTGGCTGGCTCCGGAGCGCGACCTGAGCCAGTCGGCTAACGCCGCCTACGCCGACTCGTTGAGCGAGTTTCTGCACGGCATGCTGACCGCCAGCACCAGCCTGTGGTACCTCTACGCCCTGCTGATCTACTTCGTGGTATGCAAACTCCTCAGCCGCTGGAAGCGTCCCGCACTGGTGCTGATGCTGCTGGCTTCGGTGGCAATCAACTTCCTGCCGCTCCCCTGGTGGGGGATGAACAGCGTGGTGCGTAACGTCATCTACTACGCTCTCGGCGCCTGGTGCGGCGTGACCATTATGGGCTGGCTGCAAAACATTCCCCTGCGCCGGCAAATTTTACCCCTGGTGCCTGCCCTGCTGGTGGCGGTGGCCCTCTGGTTCTGTAACGTGCCGGTGCTGCTCTCGCTGCTGTCGGCTTGGCTGATCATGTCCCTCTTCTGGCGGCTGGAGCAGCGCTTTACCCCCGGCGAGGATCGGCTCCTGAACGTGATTGGCTCCAACACTATCGCCATCTACACCACTCACCGCATTTTGATCGAAGGCAGCAGCCTTGCCCTGCTGCCGCTGTTTCGCCAGGGCGTGCTCTCGCCAACGCTGGAGCTGGGCCTGCTGCTGGTCTACCCCATTCTGAGTCTGCTGGTCTGTACCCTGGTGGGCCTGGCCATCCGCCGCCTCTCCGTGCGCCTGTTTGGCGACGTGCTTTTTTCACCGCCGGAGAAGCTGCGTCTGGACCCTGCCACCCGCTAATGGCGCAACTTTGCTACTATTGAAGGATTAAGGATAATAAACTGCATTGTGTATCAGTGATATGCCCCCATATTAGGGGGCATAAACCCATGAGATCCCGATATTCGCTATGCCTGAACAATACCGTTACTCCCTTCCCGCCAAAGCGGGTGACCAGCGCCAACTGGGTGAGCTTACAGGCAGCGCCTGTGCCACAGAAGTGGCAGAAATCGTTGAGCGTCACGCAGGCCCGGTGGTGCTGATTGCACCTGATATGCAAAACGCGCTGCGCCTGCATGATGAGATCCGTCAGTTTACCGACAGTATGGTGATGAACCTCGCCGACTGGGAGACGCTGCCCTACGACAGCTTCTCCCCGCACCAGGAGATCATCTCCTCCCGGCTCTCGACGCTCTACCAGCTGCCCGCTATGCAGCGCGGCGTGCTGATCATGCCGGTGAACACGCTGATGCAGCGCGTCTGCCCGCACAGCTATCTGCACGGCCACGCGCTGGTGATGAAAAAGGGTCAGCGCCTCTCCCGTGACGCCCTGCGCGCCCAGCTGGATACCGCAGGCTACCGCCACGTTGACCAGGTCATGGAGCATGGCGAATACGCAACCCGCGGCGCGCTGCTGGATCTCTACCCAATGGGTAGCGCCCAGCCCTACCGCATCGACTTCTTTGATGATGAAATCGACAGCCTGCGGCTATTCGATCCCGATACCCAGCGCACCCTGGAAGAGGTAGACGCAATCAACCTCCTGCCTGCTCACGAGTTCCCTACCGACAAGGCGGCCATTGAGCTGTTCCGCAGCCAGTGGCGCGATACCTTTGAGGTGAAGCGCGACGCCGAACATATCTACCAGCAGGTGAGCAAAGGCACCCTGCCGGCCGGGATCGAGTACTGGCAGCCGCTGTTTTTCAGCGAGCCGCTGCCGCCGCTGTTTAGCTACTTCCCGGCCAATACGCTGGTGATTAATACCGGCGATCTCGATGCCAGCGCGGTGCGTTTCCAGAGCGAAACTCAGGCCCGTTACGAGAATCGCGGCGTCGATCCAATGCGTCCCCTGCTGCCGCCGGAGACGCTGTGGCTGCGCAGCGATGAGCTGTTTGCCGAGCTGAAGCGCTGGCCGCGCATTCAGCTGAAAACCGAACAGCTGGCGGAGAAGGCCGCCAATACCAACCTTGGCTACCAGACGCTGCCGGATCTGGCCATCCAGGCCCAGCAGAAAGCGCCTCTGGATAGCCTGCGTAAGTTCCTGGAGTCCTTCACAGGCCCGGTGGTCTTCTCCGTGGAGAGTGAGGGTCGCCGTGAGGCGCTGGGTGAGCTGCTGGCCCGTATTAAGGTTGCTCCGAAGCGGATCCTACGCCTTGATGAAGCCACCGCCAGCGGGCGCTACCTGCTGATCGGCGCGGCCGAGCGTGGATTTGTCGATACCCTGCGCAACCGGGCGCTGATCTGCGAGAGCGATCTGCTGGGCGAGCGCGTTGCCCGTCGTCGTCAGGACAACCGCCGGACCATTAACCCGGATACGCTGATCCGCAACCTTGCCGAGCTGCACCCTGGCCAGCCGGTGGTGCATCTGGAACACGGGGTTGGGCGCTACGCGGGCATGACCACCCTCGAAGCGGGCGGCATTAAGGGTGAATACCTGATGCTGACCTACGCCAACGATGCCAAGCTCTACGTGCCGGTGTCGTCCCTGCACCTGATTAGCCGCTACGCGGGCGGTGCAGAGGAGAATGCGCCGCTGCATAAGCTGGGCAGCGACGCCTGGACGCGGGCGCGACAGAAGGCGGCGGAAAAAGTGCGCGACGTGGCCGCCGAGCTGCTGGACGTCTACGCCCAGCGCGCGGCCAAAACCGGCTTCGCCTTTAAGCATGACAAAGAGCAATATCAGCTCTTCTGCGACGCCTTCCCGTTTGAAACTACGCCGGACCAGGCCCAGGCGATCAATGCCGTCCTCAGCGACATGTGCCAGCCGCTGGCGATGGATCGTTTGGTGTGCGGCGACGTGGGCTTCGGTAAAACCGAAGTGGCGATGCGCGCCGCCTTCCTGGCGGTGGAGAACCATAAGCAGGTCGCAGTGCTGGTGCCTACTACTCTGCTGGCCCAGCAGCACTACGACAACTTCCGCGATCGCTTCGCCAACTGGCCGATACGCATCGAGCTACTGTCACGCTTCCGCAGCGCTAAAGAGCAGACGCAGGTGCTCGCCGATGCGGCAGAGGGCAAGGTTGATATTCTGATCGGCACCCATAAGCTGCTGCAAAGCGATCTGAAGTGGCGCGATCTCGGCCTGCTGATCGTCGATGAGGAGCACCGCTTTGGGGTGCGCCACAAAGAGCGCATCAAGGCAATGCGTGCCGACGTCGATATCCTGACGCTCACCGCCACGCCAATCCCGCGGACCCTGAACATGGCGATGAGCGGCATGCGCGATCTGTCGATTATCGCCACGCCGCCCGCCCGTCGTCTGGCAGTGAAAACCTTCGTGCGCGAGTACGATAGCCTGGTCGTACGCGAGGCGATGCTGCGTGAGATCCTGCGCGGGGGCCAGGTCTACTACCTCTATAACGACGTGGAGAACATCCAGAAGGCAGCTCAGCGGCTGGCAGAGCTGGTTCCGGAGGCACGGATCGCCATCGGCCACGGCCAGATGCGCGAGCGCGAGCTGGAGCGGGTGATGAACGACTTCCATCACCAGCGCTTTAACGTGCTAGTCTGTACCACCATTATTGAAACCGGGATCGACATTCCCACCGCCAACACCATTATCATTGAGCGGGCGGATCACTTTGGCCTTGCCCAGCTGCACCAGCTCCGTGGTCGTGTCGGACGCTCCCATCACCAGGCCTACGCCTGGCTGCTGACCCCGCATCCGAAAGCGATGACCACCGACGCGCAGAAGCGTCTGGAAGCTATCGCCTCCCTGGAGGATCTGGGGGCAGGCTTTGCGCTGGCAACCCACGACCTGGAGATCCGCGGCGCGGGCGAGCTGCTTGGGGAGGATCAGAGCGGCTCTATGGAGACCATCGGCTTCTCGCTCTATATGGAGCTGCTGGAGAACGCCGTCGACGCGCTGAAGGCCGGGCGCGAGCCGTCGCTGGAGGATCTTACCAACCAGCAGACCGAGGTAGAGCTACGGATGCCTGCCCTGCTGCCGGATGATTATATTCCTGACGTCAATACTCGCCTGTCATTCTACAAGCGCGTCGCCAGCGCCAAAAGCAGCAGCGAGCTGGAGGAGATTAAGGTTGAGCTGATCGATCGCTTTGGCCTGCTTCCCGATCCTGCCCGAACGCTGCTTGAGGTGGCCCGACTGCGTCAGCAGGCGCAGAAGCTGGGCATCCGCAAGCTGGAGAGCAATGACAAAGGCGGTGCGATTGAGTTTGCCGAGAAGAATCATGTTAATCCGGCCTGGCTTATCGGTCTGCTGCAAAAGCAGCCGCAGAACTTCCGCCTCGATGGCCCTACCCGGCTGAAGTTTATGCAGGAGCTGGGCGAGCGTAAAACCCGTATGGAGTGGGTGAGTAACTTTATGAAGGAGCTGGCGGAGAACGCCATCGCCTGATCCCCTGGCGCACGCTGTCAGGGCGTGCGCCACACTTTACAAATCCTTGCGTTTCACGAAACATCCAGACACATTTTCCGTCCATACTTTCCATTTACTATTGCATAACAATAAATTGCATAACAATGAGTTGTGTAACTACAACCTAAAAGCACGGTGGATTAATGATGAAACAGATGCGCATCGCTCGCTGGATAATGCTGCTGGCCCTTGCGGCGACGGCGGCTCTCTCCCTCCCCGCCCATGCCAACACCTGGCCGCTTCCCGCTAACGGCAGTCGCCTGGTGGGCGAGAACCGTTTTCACCTTGTTGAGAACGATGGCGGCTCGCTGGAGGCCATCGCGAAGAAGTACAACGTCGGCTTTCTGGCGCTGTTACAGGCCAACCCCGGCGTAGATCCCTACGTACCTCGCGCTGGCAGCGTCCTGACCATCCCGCTTCAGACTCTGCTGCCGGACGTGCCGCGCCAGGGAATTGTCATCAATCTCTCTGAGCTGCGTCTCTACTGGTTCCAGCCAGGCAAGAACGAGGTGACTATCTACCCTATCGGCATTGGCCAACTGGGGGGCGATACCTTAACACCAACGATGGTGACTCGCGTCTCCGATAAACGCGCTAACCCAACCTGGACGCCGACGGCTAATATTCGTGCGCGCTATAAGGCACAGGGCGTTGATCTGCCTGCGGTGGTGCCCGCCGGGCCAAATAACCCGATGGGTCACCACGCGATCCGCCTGGCTGCCCACGGTGGCGTCTATCTGATTCACGGTACCAATGCCGACTTTGGCATCGGGATGCGCGTCAGCTCGGGCTGTATTCGCCTGCGCGATAACGATATTGCCACGCTGTTCCGCCAGGTGACCCCTGGGACGCCGGTGAACATTATCAACGCGCCGGTAAAAGCCTCGGTGGAGCCGGACGGCACGCGGCTGGTTGAAGTGCATCAACCCCTGTCGAAATCGATTAATGACGATCCGAAAACGCAGCCGCTGGTGCTGAATGCGAGCATGGAGAGCTTTAAATCCGCTGCCGAGACCGATGCCGCGCTGATGGATGAGGTTATGGTGGTGCGTTCGGGCATGCCGGTGGACGTCACGCAGCATGAGGCAGCGTCCGTGCAGTCGCTGTAAGCCCTAAACCGTTAAAAATCATTACGATATAACATAATTATTTTTAACCATTCCCTGCTGGCCTTCGGTGGCAATTATTTTTATAATGATTGCTCAATAATTCAACATCAGGTGAGGAGCCACTATGACCACCGACGTCAGCAGCTGTACAAAAAAAAGCCGTGGCCGACCGAAAGTTTTCGACAGGGAAGCGGCGCTTGATAAAGCCATGACGCTCTTCTGGCAGCATGGCTATGAGGCCACGTCGCTGTCCCATCTTGTTGAGGCCACCGGTGCAAAAGCGCCGACGCTCTACGCGGAGTTTACCAACAAAGAGGGGCTGTTCCGCGCCGTGCTCGACCGCTACATTTCGCAGTTTGCGACCAAATACCAGGCGGAGCTGTTTTGTGATGAGAAGCGCGTTGAGCAGGCGCTGCTGGACTACTTTACCGCCGTCGCTAACTGCTTTACCAGCAAAGAGACGCCCTCGGGCTGCTTCTTAATCAGCACCTCTGCGGCGCTAGCGGCATCGTCAAATGAGATTGCCGAGACGCTGAAGTCGCGTCACGCCATGCAGGAAGCGGCTCTGCTGCACTTTTTGGAGCAACGCCAGCAGCGCGGTGATATTCCCGCCACCACTTCCTTGCGCCCGGTGGCGCAGTTTCTTAACTGTGTTATTCAGGGGATGTCGGTCAGCGCGCGTGAAGGGGCATCGCAGGAGATGCTGCTCCAGATTACCCGCACCACCCTCGCTCTTTGGCCCGAACTCATCAAATCATAGTTCGTTAAATCGTCGTATCGCTTTGGCCTATCTCAACGATAGGCCAAATCTTTCTCACACTTTTGCATGACCCTTTGCTACGCTTACTCAGTGATTATTCCCCTGCTAATGATTAGCAGGTTTTTCAGGACAATTTTACGACTATTCACATGCAGAAGGATAACGGTCATGGTTTTGCTATTACCATTATTTAAAGTGTTAATAGTAATTACATTGTTATTTAGTCTCTGGGTAGTATGTGGTGGTTCGATCCTGTTTGCTTTCATCTCTGTATTGATTACAGGGTGCCTGCTGATCCGCCAACAAAGTATGATTTGACACTGAGCGATAATAAAAGCCTTGCGTAAGCAAGGCTTTTTTATATCCATAAAAAAGGCTCCCCAGCCTGAGCGAATGAGGAGCCAAATCGGGGGTACTGCTTTTTTATGCTTTGTTATTCAAAACCAGCTGCCCGTTACCGTCCAACGGGATCTGGGTGCCGGGATCGTTCTCCATGCGAATTTTTCCCTGCTGATCGCCAATTTTATAGGTCACGTCATAGCCGAGCATTTTCTCTGATTTGTCGTAGACGGTTTTGCAGCGCTGCTGAGTACTGGTATAGGTATCACGCTCCTGCATGGCCCCCTGCACCTGGTTGCCGGCGTAGCCGCCGCCCAGTGCCCCGACGACCGTAGCGACATCTTTTCGGCGTCCGCCGCCGAACTGATGGCCAATCACGCCACCCGCTACTGCGCCCAGCACCGAGCCGGTCAACCGATTCTCATCCTGAACCGGACGTCGGTGGGTTACCGTCACGTTGCGGCACTCCTTACGCGGCGTTTTTACCGTCTCTTTGATGGGTGTAGCAGAAACCACCTGTGCATACTGAGGGCCGCGATTGAAAACGTCCAGGCCCGCCACCGCAGCAACGCCCAGTGCAGCGGCCACACCAATTCCGATACCCGCTAACATGGATTTATTCATTGAATAGTCCCTCTGGTTGGCTCTGATAGTCATAATTCTGCAATCAGAGCGGACAGAAGCCAATCAGAAAGGCGGTAAATAACGGGGGGTTATGTGGCAAATCACAATGATTCAGAGAAATCTGAGCCACCTGATGGAAATCAGCAGAAGGATATGCTAAAGCCCCGCCGGAAGACGACGGGGCGATGGGCTTAGTGCAGTTTCAGGCGCGGACGGATCACGCGGTTGATGCTGCCTACCAGCATCATTAGCCCTGTTTTGAAATAACCGTGCAGGGCGACCTGGTGCATACGGTAGAGCGAGATGTAGACGAAGCGGGCCAGACGCCCCTCGACCATCATTGAGCCGCGCATCAGGTTACCCATCAGGCTGCCCACGGTGGAGAAGTTCGACAGCGATACCAGCGAGCCGTGATCTTTGTAGACGTAAGCTTTCAGCGGCTTGCCTTTGATCTGCGCGATAATGTTGTGCAGTGCGCAGGTCGCCATCTGGTGCGCAGCCTGCGCGCGCGGCGGCACGAAGCCCCCTTCCGGACGAGAGCAGGAGGCGCAGTCGCCAATCGCATAGATATCCGCATCGCGGGTCGTCTGCAACGTTGGCTCCACCGCCAGCTGGTTGATACGGTTGGTCTCAAGACCACCAATCTCTTTCATAAAGTCAGGCGCTTTGATCCCTGCCGCCCACACCATCAGATCGGCCTGGATATATTCGCCATCCTTGGTATGCAAACCGCCTTCGTCGGCGCTGGTGACCATAGTCTGAGTCAGCACGCGCACGCCCATCTTGGTCAGCTCGCTATGAGCCGCCCCGGAGATGCGCGGCGGCAGCGCAGGCAGAATACGCTCGCCCGCCTCGACCAGCGTTACGTTCAGCGCCTCGTTGGTGAGGCCCTTATAGCCGTAGCTGTGCAGCTGCTTCACCGCGTTATGCAGCTCGGCTGACAGCTCAACGCCGGTGGCACCGCCGCCAACGATAGCGATGTTGACTTTACCGCTGGCACCCAGGTTAGCGGAGTATTTCAGGAACAGGTTCAGCATCTCCTGATGGAAACGGCGCGCCTGGTGCGGGTTGTCGAGGAAAATACAGTGCTCTTTCACGCCCGGCGTGTTGAAGTCGTTGGAGGTACTCCCCAGCGCCATCACCAGCGTGTCGTAAGGCAGCTTGCGCTCAGGTACCAGCAGCTCACCTTTCTCATCCCGCAGCTCGGCCAGGGTGATGGTTTTGCCTTCGCGATTGATATCCACAACCGAACCAAGCTGGAACTGGAAATCATGATTGCGCGCGTGGGCCAGATAGCTCAGCGCATCCACGCCCTCATCCAGCGAGCCGGTGGCGACCTCATGCAGCAGCGGCTTCCACAGATGGCTGTGGTTGCGATCGACGAGGGTAATTTTGGCTTTTTTACCCCGACCCAGCTTCTTACCCAGCTGGGTGGCCAGCTCTAGTCCGCCAGCTCCACCGCCAACAATCACAATCTTTTTCAATGGTGTAGTCAACACGACCCCCTAAAATATTAACCAATTGTTAACTAAAAGTTATGTAAATAGCTTTTAATTAACAACAAGTTAGCCGCACAAATGTTCAAATACACCCTGAGAATAGCATGAACGGTGCATTGGTCATACCAAAATTGATATATATCAAGTTTTGATGCATAAAAGATAACCAGGTTTCAGCCGAAGGGCGAAAAAAAGTATGTTTACGACATGTTGTCGACATCGGAACGACGCTGGAGGTTCTATGACGCCCGGCATCTTCCGGGCGTTTTGAAGGTAAGCTAGAGGGGGTCAGCTCTGAGGCGCAATGTACGTCATCGTCAGGAAACGCTGTTTATCCGCAGGGATTTTGGCATGCATTGCCTCCAGGGTAATATTATTAAAGTTGCTGCTGGCAACAACTTCGGTTGTTGTATCGGTATAGAGGTTGCTGGATTGAGTAATGTAAAAATTACTACTCCTGTTTCTTTCCGTTCGGGTGATTCTGGCGAGAGTCATGTCCGCGGCGGAGAAAATATTACTGAACACAAGATAGTCTTCAACCTCAATGCTCTTTTCATCACTATCATCAAAATTCTGCCAGAACGTCACCTTACCCTCATGTACATAGTTATTAAATATATATGTATTCCGCATAAATAATTTTGGGCTGTGATTATAAGGGCGAGCATCAAAGTTTGTTGTATCAAGGTAGTTAGCAGCAAAAACGAGGTTTTCAGCGTTGCGGAACTTGAGCTGCCCCGCCGCTGTCGTAGGCCATCCGGTAAAATAGTTTTGATAAACATCAACGTTATCATATTGTTTGATATAAATGATATGATCGCGCTGAATATCTTCTAGCTGAGTTTGAGGGTTAAACAGCATTTGCTGAATATTACCAGCAAAAAAGTTTCTGAAAAATGAAGAGTTCCTGAGTTCATCGGTTGCATACCATCCGCTAACATAATTTCCCTGATCGTCATCCATGACAAGCTGGCCAGCATTTTTCGCATTGACCAGTTTAGTTATCAAATTGCGGGTACGGGTATCGATATAGGTGCTCGCTCTGTCTTTATTGCTGGCGGATCCCAAAAAGTTATAGCTTATTGTAGAATTATTACTTTTGTAAGTGCTAAGGCCGACGCCAGGATAATTTCTGCCGCGCATAAAAACGTTGCCTTTAACAACATAATTCCCATGCGCTACGGAAAGTTGGGGTTGAGTATGTAGCGTTTTTGTATTAATAAAAGCATTGTATCTAACAGTAATATTTCTCTTTGCATTACCATAAAAAGAGACTGCAATATTATCAAAAATAATATCACTAATCATGAGATTTTCAACCACGTTGCCATAGACATCATCGCCAATAAAACGTGCCGCAGGAAGCGTAGAGTAAAAAAGAGTCGTTCCTGTTCGGGATCCAACCAGAGAGCCTTTCGTCGGCACAATGATGTTGTCATCAACCCGATATTTACCTGCGGGGAAAAATAACCCTTTGTTATTCGCAGCCGCCGTAGCAAGCTCGGTGTTAATTTTGGCACTTTGGTCTACATCCGTATTGCGCTCGATACCTACCGAGAGAGCACAAACCAAAGGTATATTTGTCGGCAAGCTTTCATCGCCACACAATTCAGCATCATTCATCATATTTCTTCCTTTTATATATTTATATAGGGTAAGATAAATCTGGCGTGAATCTAAAAAGTAGATAGTCGCGCTTTTTATAGGATGACAAATGAGAGGCGTAGAAGTAATTTATTATCGCTAAATAACTGATAAAATTTGATAAGTGAAAAAAGTGCATGCTGATAATAAAAAACCGCACCTGGGGCCCAGGTACGGCTCATACTCATTTAACCGAGGGTTTTAAAGGCCTTGATGCGCTGAAGGTGCGGAGAGATATTCTTAAACTTATGCGTCTGCTCTTCGTCCCAGACAATCTCATAAAAGTCGTGCAGTACTTCGGCGGTACGCTGGCTGTTTAGCGCCTCATCGTGGCGGGAGAGGATCGCCAGGCAGCGGTCGCGGTTCTTCTCGCGGAAGTTGGTCACGCACTTGGTGGCGATATCTGCATACTCTTCCGGCCTGTCGATTTTGCCCTCCATATTCTCTTGCGGATAGAGATTAGGATTAAAAATCACCTGCCGGATGTCGCAGAGAAAACCGATCCGCTCGGCCCAGTATCCGCCTAAGCCTACGCCACAAATCAGCGGTCGCTCATCGACGTTGAGCTGCAGCATCTTATCGACCTCTTTCAGCAGATGCTGCATATCATGCTTCGGATGGCGCGTGCTGTAGCTCAGCAGGCGCACGTCGGGATCGATAAACTGCAGCTGCAGTACCTTCTCGTGATTGCCCGGACTGTTTGAATCAAAACCATGTAAGTAGATGATCATCTGTCCTCACCCTGTGCTCTCTCCCTTTCAGGGAGGGTTAATGGGCCGCTGACCGCTCCAGCCAGCGGGCCTGGAGCTGTTCCAGTTTGCTGCTCACCGCTTTCCATTCGGCGGACGCAACCAGCTCCTGACGCGTAAACGAACCTTTATGATACAACTCCGTAACACGCGCTGCATTGATCGGCGACAGGTTATCCAGCACGCTCACCGCCCCCTGGCGATTGTTACAGACCAGAACCATATCGCAGCCGGCATCCAGCGAGGCCTGAGCGCGTTCGGCATAGCTGCCCATGATCGCCGCCCCCTCCATGGAGAGATCGTCAGAGAAGATCACGCCATTAAAGCCTAACTCACCGCGCAGAACCGTTTTTAACCAGTGCGGCGAGCCGCTGGCCGGGCGCGGGTCGACTTCACTGTAGATGACGTGCGCGGGCATAATGGCATCCAGCTTGCCGTCACGGATCAGCGAGCTAAAGATCGACATGTCATGCTCGCGGATCAGCGCCTCCGGCCGCGGATCGCGTGGCGTCTCTTTATGGGAGTCCGCCGTTACCGCCCCATGGCCTGGAAAGTGCTTGCCGGTAGTCTTCATGCCTGCCCGGTGCATGCCGTCAATCACGCGGGTAGCAATAGCCAGCGCCTTGTGCGGATCGGCATGGTACGAGCGCTCGCCGATGGCCGCGCTGATGTGGCCGACGTCGAGCACCGGAGCAAAGCTGATATCGATATCCATGGCGATCATCTCGCAGGCCATCAGCCAGCCCGCCTCCTCGGCCAGCCTGCCCCCCTCCTCCATACCGAGCAGCGCAGCGAACGACTGGGCCGCAGGCAGGCGCGTAAAGCCGTCGCGAAAACGCTGCACCCGACCCCCCTCCTGATCCACCGCCACCACCAGGCGATGATGCGAGGCGGCGCGGATCTGCCGCACCAGCTCGCGCAGCTGCGCCGGATCGTGATAATTTCGCGTAAAGAGGATCAGGCCCCCTACCAGCGGATGCGCCAGAATCTCGCGCTCTTCCGCATCCAGCTCATAGCCTGCCACATCTAACATTACCGGACCCACACTGACCTCTCTTATCCTTTTGTCTCTAGCTGACACCATGTTTCATTTGCCAGCATAATAAATTGCTGCTCCCTGGTCTGCTGCCAGCGGCACTCGTACCAGCCTGCCATCAGCATCAGCACCCAGGGCCGCCAGCGCTGCACCTGCTGCGCCAGCTGGGTATTCTCTATATTTGCCATGCAGGCGTAAGCGCGAATAAGCCGCTGGCGCTCGGCCTCATCCGCCGTCCAGACCGAGGCCAGCTCGAGGGCGATATCGCCATCACCGGCATACTCCCAGTCAATCAGCCGCAGGCCCGAGGCGGTATGTACCAGATTACCTGCATGCACATCCATATGTAACGGAGCCAGTCTGATAACCCCCGGCTCGCGCTCACGCTTAAGATGCTTTAGCCGCGCCAGCCAGCGCGGCGTTCGACGCGCAGGATCGCAGGCCTGCCAGTAGCGCTCCAGCAGCGGCAGCAGGGTTATCCGCCAGCCCAAACGGGGCTGCTGATGCAGATGATACAGCAAGTCGGCGAGGGGATGGGGATCCGGAAGCGTGGCTTTCACCTCGCCTGCAAGATAGTCAACGGCCATCCAGCCCTGGCCCAGCCACCGTGGACGGGGTGCAAGGGTGTCCGGAAGGCGCTTCAGGGCGCGGTACTGACGGAGAAACGGCGCTGGCGTGGTGGCTGCATGCTGCTGACGCAGCACCAGCCGCTGCTGGCCGTTGGCAATAACGCAGCTCCCGCCGCTCAGCCCCGTATGGTCAGGGCTGGCGACGAGCGCGGCGTGAGGGAAAAAGCGTGACAGGATCTCGTCACGCTCAGGATTACTGTTGTTGAACCGCACCTTTACCTGACCAGACGATCTCGCCCGTCTGCACCAGCATCAGCTGCATCTGTAGCGCGGGGGAATTGACGTTGCCGGAGGCGCTGGTGTAGAGCACATACTGCGCCCCAACGTTGCGGGCGATACCGATCGCTTTACTGCGCGTGCCGAGGCTATCCTGCGGCGACAGGCCGAGCTGCTGCTTAGCCATGGAGAGCTGCTGGGCAGAGACCAGCGTAAACTTACCGTTATTCGCCAGCGCGCCGCGCAGTACTTCTGTGGCTTCAGCGGTGTTCAACGAGCCATTGGTACGGTTATTAACGCTGTCGACCAGCAGCACGCTACCACCGGAAGCACCGCTCGCCTGCAGCATCTTGCTGACCATCGGCGAGACCGCCCCGCTCCAGTCAAAATGACGCTCGCGCGGAGTAGGCTGCGCCGTTTCATCCTGATGCTCAATAGGACCCGGCTGGGATGGAACCGTCGGCACGGACGGCACCTCCGGAACCGGCTGCGGCTGCGGCTGTTCAATTGGCTGCTGCGGCTGCGGCTTGGCTTCTTCCACGGGCGCGGGCTGCTGCTCGCCCCGCATAATACATCCCGAAAGGATCATCGCTACGGTCGTGAGTAGCGCATAACGCCCCAGTTTATTGATCAAGATTCACCCCTTACAAATAGAGATAGAGTCTCACTTTACGCGCGCCCAGATAGTTGGCGCTGCCGTAGAGCGTTACCGATGAATGCGCAGGAATAGTGATGCGCCGGGGCGCTTCCAGCGGATGCATCTCGAGACCTCTGGCGTCATACCAGAAAAAACGATAGTTTACGGTGGCGGTTTCGCCCCGTTCGTTATAGAGCGTTGAGGACGCAGAGGGCTGGATCTCAGCGTTATTCAGCACCGGTTTTTCTGCGTTTATGCCGGCCGCCAGCACGTTGGCTTCCATCACCAGCGTCTGATCGTCACTCACCGGAATCGCCGGACGTGAGCTACAGCCGGTCAATGCAGCCAGCGCCAGCAGCGCGGCCAGGCCTCCTCTCAGCATAGACTTAACCTTTATGTGTCAGCATTGGGCCCAGCGCGCGGCCACCCAGCAGATGCAGATGAATATGGTACACCTCCTGGCCGCCGTGGCGGTTGCAGTTCATGATCACCCGGTAACCATCTTCGGCAATCCCCTCCTGCGCGGCGAGCTTCGCGGCCACGGTGAGCATACGCCCCAGCGCCTGCTCGTGCGCTTCGGAGACGTCGTTTAGCGTTGGGATCAGCAGGTTAGGCACAATCAGGATATGCGTTGGCGCTTGCGGCGAGATATCACGGAATGCCGTGACCAGCTCATCCTGCCAGACGATATCCGACGGAATTTCGCGGCGGATAATTTTACTGAAAATCGTTTCTTCGGCCATGACGTCTTCCTTAATGAATAACTGCGGGACTCAACAAGAGAGTATGATCGAGAATCTCCTGATGTTTCAACTATTACGCCGCTTTTCTTCACGCATTAGGATTATGCGCCGCCGTTACGCCTGATTTTTCACCGTTAACAGTGCTCCGCTAATTTACTTAATAAATATTACATCTGTTTACAGCGATAAGATGAATGCGTATATTTCGCATTTGCATTTTCATGCGCAATTGCACCATGAAAACAAACACAGCACGCTCGGCATCGGCAACGTATCGGTCAGAGCACACTATTAAACTTGCGAAAAGGGTTCACCATGTCTTTCACCGTTCACGCCAGGGATGGACAATGTCCTGCCGCCGCTCCGTCACTGCTGGCAGTCTGTATTGCCTTTGCACTTGCGCCAGCTACAGGCTTTGCCGCCACGCCGGACACTACCAGCGGCGATACCGTTATCGTTGATGGCTCCGCAGCCAGCAGCTATGCCGATGAAGAGAGCCAGGACTACAGCGTTAAAACCACTACCTCAGGCACCAAAATGCTGCTGGTTCCGCGTGATATCCCACAGTCCGTGAGCATCATCAGCAAACAGCGTATGCAGGATCAGAAGCTGGAGTCCCTCGGCGACGTGCTGAAAAACACCACCGGTATTACCCAAAGCGCGACGGACTCTGAGCGCACCAACTTCTACTCCCGTGGTTTTGAGATAGATAACTTTATGGTCGACGGCATTCCGACCCTGTTTGAGACCCGCTGGAATATGGGTGATGCCCTCTCCGATACCGCCCTGTATGAACGTATTGAAGTGGTTCGCGGCGCTAACGGCCTGACCACCGGCTCCGGTAACCCTTCCGCCGCCATTAACATGGTGCGCAAGCACGCCGACAGCCGTGAATTTGTTGGCAACGTCTCCGCCGAGTACGGCAGCTGGAACAAACAGCGCTACGTGGCTGACCTCTCTACCCCGCTGACCGACGACGGTCGCATCCGGGGCCGCATGGTGTCAGGCTACCAGCACAATGACAGCTGGCTGGACCGCTATAGCCAGGAGAAAAAATTCTTCTACGGCGTGCTGGATGTGGATCTGACCGACGCGACGACCTTCTCCGTCGGCTATGACTACCAGGATACCAACTCCAACAGCCCTACCTGGGGCGGCATTCCACGCTGGTATACTGACGGCACCCGCGTTAACTCGGATCGCAGCTTCAGCACCGCGCCAGAGTGGGCCTATGTTGATAAAAAGTCTGAGCGTACCTTCGCAACCCTGAAACAGAAGCTGGGCGACAACTGGCAGCTGACCGTCAACGGTACTCATACTGAGCAGGAGCTCGACAGCAAGCAGCTCTATCTGGATGGCCAGGTTGACCGCACCACGGGTCTGATGGTCAGCCCGTATGGTGCATCCTACCCTTACGTGGGCGGCACCGGCTACAACACCGGCAAGCGTAAAGTGGACGCCATCGATACCTTTGCTAACGGCTCTTACGATCTGTTTGGCCGCCAGCACGAGCTGATGATTGGTACTAACTACTCGCGCCAGAACAACATCTACTACAGCTCCTGGGAGAACATTGGTGATACCCAGTTGGGCAACTACGCGAGTTACAACGGCAACTTCCCGGAGACCAACTGGAACCCGCTGAGCCTGGCCCAGGATGACACCGTCCACCAGAAATCAGTCTATGCGGCGACCCGCATCTCCCTGGCCGATCCGCTGCATGTGATCCTCGGTGCGCGCTATACCAAGTACAACCTGGATACGCTGAACCAGCAGATGGAGAAGAACAACACCTCTCCTTACGCGGGCGTGGTATTTGATATCAACGACAGCTGGTCTACCTACGCCAGCTATACCTCGATCTTCAAGCCGCAGACCGAGCGCGACGCACAACGTAAGTACCTGTCGCCGATCACTGGCAACAACTATGAGGCGGGCGTGAAGGCCGACTGGATGAACAGCCGTCTGACCACCTCCCTTGCCGTGTTCCGCATTGAGCAGGATCACCTGGCGCAGTCTACCGGTCTGGTCATACCTGGCAGCAACGGTGAGACTGCCTATCGCGAAGCGGACGGCACGGTGAGCAAAGGCGTTGAGTTTGAGATCAACGGTGCGCTGACCGATAACTGGCAGATGACCTTTGGCGCAACCCGCTACGTGGCGAACGATGGCGAAGGCGATGCGGTTAACCCGAACCTGCCGCGTACCAGCGTGAAGATGTTTACCAGCTACCGTTTGCCAGCCATTCAGGATCTGACCGTTGGCGGCGGCGTCAACTGGCAGAACCGCGTCTGGTCTAACGTTGCCGTTGCGGACGGCACCCTGCGCGCTGAGCAAGGCAGCTACGCCCTGGTGGATCTGTTTGCCCGTTATCAGGTCACTAAAGCGTTCTCCCTGCAGGCGAACGTCGACAACCTGTTCGACAAAACCTATGAGACCGACATCGACAGCCGCACCGTTGTCTATGGTGAGCCGCGTAACTTCTCTGTCAGCGCTAACTACAGCTTCTAATCGCGCCTGAATGACTGAGGGAGCCGAAAGGCTCCCTTTTTTATTTGCTTGCAACCCGACGGGGGAACTAACAGACTTTAATTCCCTCCCAGGTGAAGATGAAAACGATATATGAGCCAGACGAAGGCGATCGAAATTGGGCTGCTACTCTACCCCGGTGTCCAGCAGGCAGCCGTTTTAGGGTTAACTGACCTTTTCAGCGTCGCCAACAGCATTGCCGCAGCGTATCAACAGCACACCATCTTACGTGTAACCCACTGGCAGTCGCCGACACCGGAGCAGGACCCGACACCTACGTGGGACGCGTGCACCCGCAATTCATGTACGCTGTCGGCGTTGATCCTACCTCCTACCCTGTCTACGCCAGTGGTGCCCGACAGAAGTGACAGGCTGACACAGTGGTTACGCGATCGGCATGCACAAGGTGTGGTGCTGGGGTCGATCTGTGCAGGCGCTTTCTTGCTGGGGGCGACGGGGCTGATGGCGGGACGGCGCATGACCACCCACTGGAAATATGCCGAGCTATTACAGCAGCGCTTTCCTGATATTACTGTCGATGCGGATCGGCTCATTATTGACGACGGGGATATTATCTCTGCAGGTGGGCTTATGTCCTGGACGGATCTTGGACTCAGGCTGGTTGATCGTCTGCTGGGCCCAACCATCATGATACACACTGCCCGCATGCTGTTGGTTGACCCACCTGGTCGTGAACAACGTTATTACAGCGTATTCTCCCCTCGCCTTGATCACGGCGACGCGGCGATACTGAAAGTACAACACTGGTTACAAGCTACTCAGGCAAAGGATATCTCACTTAGCGCTCTGGCTCTTCAGGCAAGCCTGGAAGAGCGTACCTTCCTGCGGCGCTTTCAAAAAGCGACGGGAATGACCAGCACTGAATATTGCCAGCGGCTGCGCGTAGGCCGGGCGCGGGAGCTGTTACAGTTTAGCACTGCGCCGGTTGACAGCGTGGCCTGGGAGGTTGGCTATAATGACACTGGGGCCTTCCGCAAGGTATTTACCCGTATCGTGGGCCTGACGCCAGGAGAGTACCGCCGCCGCTTTAGCGCTGGGGCAGCTGTATAATGTTCCTGAGGCAGCAACGTTGTGTCGTTATTGCCTCTAATAATGTCGCTGAAGCCACTTAGCAGCAGTGCTTAGCCGGGACACAATAGAGCCTCACGATATCATTGAGCGAGAGGATATATGAAAAAGCGTGGCCTTATTGTCATCGATCTGCAAAACGAATATCTATCCAGCGGTAAGCTTCCCTTAACCAATATTGACGCTGCTGCAGCCAATGCCGCACGCGTGATTGCTGATTTTCGCCTGCATGGACATCCTGTGTTCCACATTCGCCATGAGTCTGTTAGCGAAGATGCACCGATATTTACCCCTGGGACCGAGGGCGTACAGATCCAGCCATCTGTTTACCCAACGGAAAACGAGCCGGTTATTGTTAAAAACCATATAAATGCGTTTCGCGATACCGACCTTAAAGCGCAGCTTGATGCGCAAGGCGTTGAAGAGGTCATTATCGTCGGTGCAATGAGTCATATGTGTGTGGATGCTTGCGTGCGCGCTGCCGTTGACATGGGCTACCCCGTCACCATTCTGCACGATGCCTGTGCCACGTTGAATCTCACCTTTAACAACGTCACCGTGCCAGCCGCCCATGTGCATGCTGCAATGATGGCTGCCTTTGAATTTGGCTATGGCAAAGTGATATCCACGGAAGATTACCTCCGCGGCTAATGTTCAGACCGTACCTGTAAAAAACCTGCGCCGCTTAGCGGATCGCAGGTTTTATGAGCTGCTGATTGTGCTGCTTTGGCTAAAGATCGGCAAAAACCAACACTTAACAGCATGTTTAAGTAAGCTGGTGATGCTATTTAAACTCACCTACAGCCCTCTAAAGCGGCGACACTGCGGCCACCTCATGCTGAAAAACGTAGGGATCTGAGAGCAGTTCAAACTGTTCATCGTCCGGATAGGTCACTGCCACATGATAATCCTCCCCGGCAAACGCCTTTATCGCTGTCAAATCTTGCCAATATGTAGCAAGAAAAAAGTGCTCCCAGTCACCTTGCGCCTCTCGGCGAACAAGCGCCCCCAGGTTTCCCGCCACGCTTTTTGAGTGATCGACACCGGTTTTATTGAGGTGTGCTGCAAAACCTTCAGCATGCTTCAGTGGAACGCAGCCGTGCCATGTGCGGACGATCATGATTTATCTCCTTTTAGCGTTAGCGTATAACCCTATCATTAATGGCGTCAAAAAGAGAAGCATAATCAATGGCTTTCCACCCTTATAGAAAAGGGCCACTGGTCTGAACCAGCAACCCTTAAAAGGCGCTAGCAATGCTCAGACACATCATTCCTGAAAAGGCGGGGTTACCCCCGCCTCCAGGTTGCTACTTACCGGATTCGTAAGCCATTGAAGCAGCCACCTCCCTGCTCCCGTCTCTGTAGCGAATTTCACACAGCGATTTTCGCGTCAGCCAGGTGAATATCAATAGCGTTAAACACACGATTAATACGCACCAGATGAGAGCGCTCCGTGGCAGCTTCATAGCCTTCTTCTCCCCTGTCAACGCAAAGCAGAAGTGGCACCTTTCCCGCCATTCAGAAATGTCATTACGGCTGTGAAGGCTGCAGCCAGATTGGTAAGTATGCCCTGTTCCCGTAGAAAATTACTCTTTCTCTGTAGAGCATTTGATATACGATGGCGCTTAGATATGTATACGAATTGCTATACGCAAGAGGAATTATGAACTCTGATGTTCAGCTTAACATTCGGGCGAAAAAAGCCCAGCGGACCCTGATTGATACTGCCGCCGAGATTCTCCATAAATCACGTACCGATTTTATACTGGAGACAGCCTGCCAGGCAGCGGAAAACGTTATCCTTGACCGCCGAATGTTTAATCTTAATGATGAACAGTACGCCGAGTTTATCGACATGCTGGATGCGCCGGTCACCGCTAATCCGGCGATGGAGAAACTCCTGGCGAGAAAACCGCAGTGGAAAAAGTAACGGCTCCGGCACCACTTGGTACGTCACACACCCTCGCTGAGTTTCACTGTGGTGAGCCTGTACTTGACGAATGGATAAAGCACCGGAAACTAAAAAATCAGTCCATGGGACAGCCAGGGCGTTTGTGGTATGCCGGGAAAACGCTTCACAGGTGGTTGGCTTCTACTCACTTGCGACCAACAGCGTCACCCATGCCATTGCCCCGGGAAGCCTGCGAAGGAATATGCCCGATCCGGTACCCGTCATCATCCTGGCCCGTCTTGCTGTCGATACGAGTTATCACGGTCAGGGACTGGGGGCTGATTTACTGCATGATGCCGTGTTACGTTGTTGTCGGGTGGCTGAGAATATTGGCGTGCGGGCCGTTATGGTTCATGCACTCTCTGACAGTGCCAGACAGTTCTACATACATCACGGATTTATCCCTTCACAAACGCAGGAAAAAACCCTTTTTTTGCGGTTGCCGGGCATTACTTAGGCAACGACCATAAGGTCATGCCCTGCTTTACTGAAAGCAAAGGGCCAAATATCTAAGACCAGTAGAACATTATGCGGCCATTAATCACCCAAGGCGAAATCGAGATGCTCAAACGCGATCTGGATATGCCGGGAGAGCAAAACCTTGTTGGCATCGATGTATATGAAACGCTCCACCTGCTGGAAATGCGCCGCCAGACAGCGAAACTCGAATTAACCAAACGGGCTCTGGAAAATAAAGACTAGTTTAACATTATCCGACTCAGTCGCCGGGCTTTCAGAATGAGCAGCGAGCCTCAGGAAAATAACTAGGGCCATTCTCTCCGTTCGCATCCATTAAAATTTATGCGCAAAGGTCAGAAAACGGAAGTGTTGCTGAAGATAATTTTGCTGAGATTATAGTAATCTGACCAGCTGCTTCCGGCACCCTTTATTTATTAAGGAATGACTCAACCACGCTGGAGAACCGTTCTGGCTGATCAAGCATAACAAAGTGAAAACTATCATCGATCCGCGTGAAATGAATATCTGGTGCAGAGGTATAGGCGTGGCGGTACATTGTATCTACGCTGGCTGCCGGTACCCCAAATAAGGCATCATACGCGTAGACAACCTCAACCGGCGCTTTGATGTGGCCAAGCTCAGGTCGCAAATCGGTAGTCATTAGTTCATACACTGCATCCGCAACTGTTTTGCGATCGGAACGGTTTCCCGCAGCCACCAGAGCAGGCCTCACTGCCTCGGTCCTGGCTAAACGGGCGATGGATGTTTTCTGAAACTTTATGATTTGCTCCGGTGACTGTGCCATTACCCCGTCCCGCATAGCAGTGGCCTGCCGGACAGCCGTTTCGCTGGTCGCCGCAGGGTCAATCATCAACGTATAGAACGGTAAGGCATCGACGACCATCAGGCGACCGACCTGGTCGGGATGACGAGCTCCCAGCATCAGTGCAATCTCCCCCCCAAGAGAGTGGCCAATGATCACCGGTGCTTTTATGTGCCTGGTGCGGATGTATTCAGCAATAGCGTCAGCAGCCGGAGCAATGACCTTCCCGTCCAGGCTGGAAACGGCTGGTGTATCTGCAAAGCCCGCAAGTTCGACAAGATGAATGCGGTGGCGGGTACGCAAACCTGCTGCTAAATCGGTCCAGATTTCGCGAGACGACGCCAGCCCCGGAATCAGTATGACATCCTTTCCTGAGCCCTGCGTCTGTACAGAGATACGCTGCGAGTCAGGATGTTCTGAAGGTTCGGACAGATGTTGATCTGCGGACGCCTGGACCAAGATTGACATCAGTAAAAAAGCCACTCCGATCGTTACACGGATATTTACAGTATGCATCAGTTCTTCCTTTTTGTGCTGAGCCGCTGAGGCTGGGGGGCACCGCACCTGGCCGCAAGTTGACCTGCTCTGCTCCCTGTTAATCCACCGCGAAATGAGTAACGCCATGCAGGCTTAGAGTGCTCGCTCATAACGTCCACTGAAGCCGCCTGATAAGTCGTCATCAGAATAACATTCCTGCCAGTGATTATGGTCTCTCAGGAAAACCGTCAGCACATCTTTCGCAGGAACATTTCCGCACTCTGAAATTAACCAGCCTACTGCTCCGCGATGGTTGATCCATGAAAACCATATGATCCACAATCTCTGTGGCTGTCATTCCTCCGTCACTACCTGTTACCAGCCTTACGCTTACCGTTGCGGCCTTGTACAGAACGATATCGTTTAATGCCCAGGAAAAGAGAAGCAGGTCCAGGCCTGATAATATGCGCGTTCGCTTAAGACAAAAATGCCGGAGTTACTAATACATCGGCGTCAACTTATGAGCGACTTCCCCTACGATAACGTTCTTCTGTGGGCGATATCCCATGAATACGTTTATAG
The DNA here is from genome assembly GCF_031998825.1 of Pseudescherichia sp. GTDB lineage: Bacteria > Pseudomonadota > Gammaproteobacteria > Enterobacterales > Enterobacteriaceae > Pseudescherichia. The sequence continues at coordinate 95,325 of NZ_DAMACX010000001.1, read as the reverse complement.
CACTGAGAAAAATGAGAGGGGTTTATAAATCCACTCTCAAATGCAATATTTGTTATGGTTTCTTCTGTAAACAACAACATATGCCGTGCAGTTCTCAGGCGCAAGCGCAACAGGTAATTCTCTGGTGAATAGCTGGTCAGTTTACGGATGGAACGGTAAAGTGTTCTTTGAGAAACGCCATATTTCTCACAAAGATCCCCCCAGTCTATTGTGGCAGTGTGGCAACAGCGCAACTCATCAAGCAAGGATTCAATTCCACTACGATTTTTTGTGTGTGCCCCCCTGATACGATGAAAGCTAAGTAATGAAATCAACTGCAGAAGCAAACCTTCCCGGCGGACAGATAACACAGGACTTTCATCATCCAATACATCCCTGAATTGGGTTAAAAGACTGTTAAATTGTTTCCGGGACTCAAGTGGTAGATGAAAAATACTGGATGATGAAGATGTAAAAGTATTTTTGAGTATCTGTGGCAGCGTCGGTATATTATAAAACTTAACATTACTATGAATGAGGATATTTGTCAGGCAAAGCCCACCCATGTTTTCATAGTAATGATAATCCTCCTGCCGGATATAGAACACATCCCCGGTCTGAATGGAGATAGGTTCACCGTTCAGGATATGCGTTCCACTCCCCTGATCGACAATAACTAACTCTTCAAAGTCATGGTCATGTTCAATATTGTTGACCTCAGGATGAGTCTGATGGATGGCAACAGGCTGTCCCTGGCCTGAGAAATATTTTTCAAACATTATTCTGTACATCATCTTACCCAGTTATGTCGTCCACAATATCAGTACAGCACAAACACTGTTAGTGCTGGAGGTTCTTTTACTGAAATGTGAAGTGTATTGCATGGTTTTATCCCTACTGCCAGGGACGATGGAAGAACTGGCACTATGAATAATGCCATTCAGTGAGCAGTGTGTGATGCTGATACTAATTTCTCATAACAGGTGATGATGATGAAGCTCTCCCGATGGCAAAAAATGAGTTTTGGCAGCGGCGCATTCAGCAAAGACATTTTCAGCGTCGTTGTTACTTCCTATTTGATGATTTTTTACACTGATGTATTTGGTCTGACCGCATCACTGGCAGGTATTGTCTTGCTTGTGACGCGCCTTATCGATGCTTTCTCTAATCCATTCATAGGAACGGTGATGGACCGAACTCAGACGCGCTGGGGCCGGTTCCGCCCATGGTTATTTATTGTCCCCATCCCGTTTTGTATTTTCACAGGGCTTATGTTCTGGGTGCCGGACCTGTCACCGACGATGAAGTTTATCTACGCCCTGATTGTTTATAATATTGCGGGATTATGCTTCACCTGCATTGACGTTGCCATCTGGGGACTTGTGCCCAATCTGACACGCGATGCCACTGAGCGTAGTCAGCTCATTGCGTTGAGTCGTGCATTTTCTAATGTTGCAGGGATGATTGTCGCTCCTCTTGTTCTCCCACTCATTTACTTTTTTGGCGGAGAAAACAACGCAAGTGGATTTATGTGGATTGGCTTGCTGGTCGGTATTCTTAGTATTCTATTCTCATGGATGCTTTTTTTTACTACACGGGAACTACCTGTTGCGGCAACAGTAGAAAAGAAACCCTTTGTTGCAGCAATACGTCAGGCTATGTCAAGCATTCCGGTCAGATGTGTTGTACTGGCAATGATTACATTTGGTCTGAGTGTTGGTTTACAAAATAGCGTAGGGATCTATTACCTCAAATATTACATGGTTAAGCCTGATCTCATCCCCATTTATATCCTGGTGAGCTATACCTGTAAGGTCATAGGTTCATTATGCGCCCCCATAATTATTTCCAGAGCAGGAAACTCTCAGGGTGCAAAACTGACATACATGTGCATGGGAGCTATCTGTATGGTAATGATATTTGCTCCAGTAAATTTTCCTGTCATTTATTTTATCCTGGCCGGCATGTTTAGTGTAGGCATTGGGATTCTGCTGGTTGCCATCACGGGCATGATGGCAGAAACGTCAGACTCCCTTGAGAAATTCAATGGTCACCGCAGCGACGGCATGTTGTTTTCGTTGAACGCACTCTCGATGCAGATGGGGTTCGCTGTATCAGCTGCCGTGGCCGGGTTTATTTTAGATTATGCAGGTTACATGCCTAACGTAGCTGTTCAGTCAGATTCAGCGCTTCTCTGGATAAATCTTGTTCGCTGTGCTGGCCCGGCCTTTTTTTGTTGGGCGGTGGTAGTGATCTTTTACATTTACCAGCGTTCTATGACAGATAAAAAAAACCCTATTCCAACCGCTTATAATTTTAAACAGGAGAACCCATGACCGCTATCGAGCGTATTACCTGTAACGGTGAAAGCTCTCTCATTGGAGCTGATATAAACTTACTTTTATTCAGCTGGGTTATTAGCTCTGAAGTGCCTGATATTTTACAGCGCGGCTATCAACTTCAAATTTCTTCAGACCAAACCTTTACTGCTGTCGTTTATGACAGTGGTTGGGTTGAAAATAGTTGCTCGCTTCATGTTCAGGCTCCGGGTTTTTTACCGGTTGTCAGACAGCGTTACTTTTACCGCGTGCGCATAGAGGAAAGTAATAATCACGTAACCGAATGGAGCCAGCCCGGATTTTTTGAGGCAGCACCGTCGCCAACGAATGTCTGGCGGGGTTTGTGGATCACGCCTGATGACGCGACAACAGCAGAAGAGAGTGTTCATGTTTTACGACGTAATTTTCAACTACCCGCCTCAGTAACCAAAGCAACGCTTCATGCTTCTGCACTGGGTATCTACCAGATGAGCATTAACAACAAACCCGTGGGTGATGAGTTGTTCAGTCCCGGCTGGACGAGCTACCAGCATCACGTCCAGTTTCAAAGCTGGGACGTGAGTAGCCTCCTTCAGGAAGGCACTAACGAAATAAGTGCAGGTCTTGCAGAAGGCTGGTACAAGGGCGAGCTGAGCTGGCTTAAAAAACGCCATTTGTATGGCGATCGTAAAGCACTTTTTGTCCAGCTGCATATCACGATGAAGAATGGCGAGGAACGCCTGATACTGAGCGATGATGAATGGCAGCATCACCTCGCCCCGCAACAACAAAGCAGTTTTTATCATGGTGAAACGTGGGATGCGCAGGTTGAACATGCCATTACTGATGCCGGTGAATGGTCTCAAGTGAATATTCTTGATAAACCGGGACCCCACCTCATCGCACAAGTAGCAGAACCTGTACGAGTAACTCAGACGCTGAAACCTGAGAGGGTTATTTCCCGGAACGGGTCTCGCGCAATTCTGGATATCGGGCAGAACATGGTCGGTCGCATCCGGATTCGGGCAAAATTAGCCAAAGGAGAACGCATTGAGTTACGCCATGCCGAAGTGCTGGACAACCAAAATCAGTTTTATACCGGTAATTTACGCGGGGCTGCGCAACGGGTGTCACTTATCGGCAGCGGAGAAGATATTGACTATGCTGCTACTTTTTCCTTTCAGGGATTTCGTTATCTGGAGATAAACGGGCTCAGCACCTTCAGCGACCAACAGTTGTTAGATGCGATCCGCGGAGAAGTCCTGCATACAGATATGGCCAGAACGGGCTCTTTCAGTTGTTCGAATAACGATATTAATCAGCTGTACCAGAATATTTTATGGGGGCAGAGAGGGAATTTCGTTGATATTCCGACGGATTGCCCACAGCGTGATGAGCGGCTGGGATGGACCGGGGATGCGCATATCTTTATCCGTACAGCTGCCTACAATTATAATGTTCATCGGTTTTTCAAAAAATGGCTTAAGAGCCTGGCTGCGGACCAAAAACCCAACGGCACGGTCCCCATGGTGATCCCCGACATTCTGCGGGACTATATCTCTAAAATGTGGGGGGACAAAACGTATACTTCATCCGGCTGGGGGGATGCAGCAGTTATTTGTCCGTGGGTTATTTACGAAATGTATGGTGATAAACAACTGCTGGCGGAGCAGTGGCCATCAATGAAAGCCTGGGTGCATTATATCCAGAGTACAGGTGATAACCCCTGGCTCTGGGAAACTGGTTTTCACTTCGGCGACTGGCTGGCCCTTGATGCCGAACCAGACAGTTATTTTGGCGCAACGCCGGTCTATCTGGTAGCCAGCGCTTTTTATGCCCATTCAACAAACCTCCTTGCCCGTGCTGCTGCGGTTCTTGGACTTGAGAATGAAAAACGTCTCTATCAGCAATGGTTTGACAATATCAGGTCCAGTTTTAAGAGCAGATTTCTCTCTCCTGAAGGGGGCATGTGTGCTGATACCCAGACTGCACATATACTGCCGTTGGCGTTTCAGCTTCTTGATGAAAGTGATGCGAAGAAAGTTGCATCCCGCCTCAACGAACTGGTTGTGGAAAACGACTATCACCTGACGACAGGTTTCCTCGGTACGCCGTGGCTGTGTGCTGCACTCTCGGATTATGGTTACCATGACACCGCTGTCCGGCTGGTATGTCAGACCACGTTCCCGTCCTGGCTGTTTTCCGTAAACCAGGGCGCAACTACCATCTGGGAGCACTGGGACGGTATCAGGCAGGATGGGAGTTTCTGGAGCGATAACATGAACTCCTTCAACCACTATGCATATGGCGCAATTGGAGAGTGGCTGTACCGTTATCTGGCAGGGCTGGATATGGAAAAAGGCGCCGTTGCGTTCAACCGTATACTTTTCCGCCCTGATATGAACAACGCTTTCATCAACTGGGCTGAGGCAAGTCACGAATCGCCATACGGGCAGGTAAGCATTCACTGGGCGCGGGATGAGCAGACCGGCGAAATCCGGTTAACCGTCCCCTGCAACACGCAGGCCTGTTTACAGCTACCCAAAGGATGGAAACTTGCCCGAGAGGGAAATGTCACTCCGCCAGAACAGGACATTCAGGCAGGACTTCTGCGCTTTGGTTCAGGCAACCATCTTCTTAAAGTATTGAGAGACAGTTAGTGGGCGCTGTAATTCGAGCCCGTATGGAATTTAATGAATCGGCTATATCATAAAAAGGCCATAATAAATTTAAGCCCATCAGGAATGATCCTGCGGGCTTAGCTAATTTTTTCAAAGTAATTAACAGGGGGTATTGAGAGAGTGGCACCCGCGTGTAAAGTGTTATCTCGTAAGCGTAACCTACGCAGACTACTTCGCACAGAGTTCACAGGACCTGAACTAAAATACTTCCGTCCCATAAGGTTGCTGTTACGGCCGGGCATTGCACTGATGATGACTGCGGAGATAATCCCACATCCATTATATTGTTCTGGATTCAGGCAGGATATGCTTTTGCGCTGGGTGTTAAGTCCGGAGCTATTGTGATCCTTGGTTTTAACAGGGAATACAAACCCATTATTGCCCCCTTACTGACCTGTCTGATACTCATTTTTCTGCTGAATTAAAAAAACCGCCATCTGGCGGTTTTTTTCAGTAGATAGCGAGGACACGTAGCGGGCTGCCGGAGCCGTCTTCTATTTTCAGTGGGGCTGCGACGATCAGAATGTCTCTGGCAGGCAGGTCTGCCAGATTATTCAGACACTGGAGGCCAAAGCGACCAGACCCCAGCATCAGATTGTGGCAGGGATAGGCAACTGGCCAGTCATAGGACAGACCCGCATCAATATTGATCGTTTCAACACCAAATCCACGGACGTTTCTTTCTTCAATCATCCACTGCACACATGCCTGATCCGGCCCTGGAGTATGAGGCTTCCCGTCAATCAGATTTGCGAATTTTTCAGGGTCGTTGATACGCTCGGACCAGCCACTGCGAAACAGGACCCAGGCATTATCAGGGATCTGGCCATGCTCTGCCTCCCAGCTCTGAAGATACTCTTTTGTCAGCACCCAGTTGCTGTCCAGACGTACTTCCTCCACAGCATCAATAACCACGGCCTCGCCGATAAAATTGCTCACCTCGATGGTGTCTACCGTATTGTTTTCCCGATCGCGACCGCTGATCCAGTGCGCCGGTGCATCAAAATGAGTACCGGTGTGTTCACCGCAGGAAAAGTTATTCCAGTACCAGGCTGGTCCCTTTTCGTCATAGCTGGAGATGTTCTCTTTTGTGAATGCCCATGTCTGACCATATTCGGCCGGTAAGGTGAGTGTGGGGAAGGACGTGTTTAACTGATGGGTTAAATCCACTATATGGATGTCGGTTGATTTCAGGTTTTTAATGATGGACTGAATTGCGGAAAGGGACATATTCACACCTTAGATTACATTAGAGCACAGGCTCCGATACAGCAGAATTCACGAGGGAAGATTATTCTCCCCTCTGTTTGTTGCGCAGATTACTTCGCCTGCATGTCCTGCAGGGCACCCCAGGTTTCGACCTCAATCAGTGCTGGTTTACCGGACTGACGGGCGCTGGCAATGGCACGCTCCAGCTCTTCTGGTTTACCGGCAGTGTAAGCCTGCAGGCCATAACCTTCAGCGATTTTGGTAAAATCGATCGAGGGCACATCGAAGGCAGGGATGTCACCAATCTCCAGAACAGAGGCGAACCAGCGCAGGGCACCGTAGGTTCCGTTTTTCATCACGATAAAGATAACCGGAACATTATACTGCGCCGCTGTCCACAGCGCCTGAATGCTGTAGTTCGATGAGCCATCACCGATGACCACAAAGACCTGACGATCCGGGCGGGCCATCTGAATGCCCACACCTGCAGGCATTGCGAAGCCCAGGCCACCTGCGGCAGCATAATAGTAACTACCCTGACTTTCAAAGTTCAGGCGTTCCCACATGGCAGCCGTCGTGGAAGTGGACTCGTTGACGAAAATGGCATTGTCCGGTGCCGCCCAGTTCAGGGTGTCAAAGACGGTTTCAGGACGCATGGGTGACGTCAGACTGACCTGCAGCGGTGATTTTCTGAAGTCCGGCAACTCGATCGCTTTTTCTTCCACCGATCCCAGTAACTGCAGCATGGCCGGTTTGATGTCAGCAACCCAGGCATCCCCTGCCGGGGCACGGGCGGCTTCGTTGATATCGCAGGTGATATGAATGAGTTTAGCGTCAGCAGGCAGGTATTCCCCGGCCTCATACTGATGGTAGCGGAAGACCGGTGCCCCGATGACCAGAATCAAATCGTGAGCTGACAGCTGCTCTGAGATGGAGTTAATACCTGATGTCAGCAGGCCTCTGAAGCAGCGATGCCTGTTCGGGAACGGGCTGCGTGGTGTGGACGGTGCCGCCCAGACCGGGCATTTCAGTTTTTCAGCAAGCTGAACGGCAATGTCATTGGCATCGTCAGCATCCACGTCAGAACCCAGAACCATAACCGGATTTTTAGCCAGACGGATCTCTTCTGTAATACTTACCAGTGAGGTGGCATCCAGAGCACGACGGCTCGTGACTTTACGGCTGAGCAGGGACCGGCTCTGTGCTTCCGCATCCTGAGCCCAGTCATTATACGGAACGGACACATACACCGGGCCTTTTGCTTCTGACATGGCGGTGTGGATGGCACGGCTGATGGAATACGGCACCTCCTGGGCGGTGGAAGGTTCATAGCTCCATTTGACCAGCGGACGCGGAAGCTGTGTGGCATCGATGTTGGTCAGGTAAGGTTCCACAGAGACCATTGCACGGTGCTGCTGACCCGCAGTGACGATGAGCGGGGAGTGGGAATTCCAGGCGTTGGCCAGGGCCCCCATTGCGTTGCCGGTACCGGCAGCAGAGTGCAGGTTAACCAGTGCCGGTTTGCCGGATGCCTGAGCGTAACCATCGGCAATGCCGAGTACGACAGCCTCCTGCAGGCCCAGCACGTAAGTGAAGTCTTCCGGGAAGTTTTTCAGAAACGGCAGTTCATTCGAGCCCGGGTTTCCGAAGATGATATTCATATCATTACTACGAAGAATGTCGTAGGTCGCTTGCTGTACGGTTTTCATGTTAACTCCTCTTCTGATGTTGAAGCAGAGTCTAAACCTTGCTAGCCTCATAGAACCAATCAATAGTTTTTAATATCAATATAGAGAATTTCTATATGGACATGAATCTGGTTAAAGTCTTCGTGGCGATCTATGAACAGGAGAGCGTTTCCGGAGCAGCTGATCTTCTGAATATTACTCAGCCATCAGTAAGTTATGCCCTGAAAAAAATGCGTGATGAGCTGAACGATGAGTTATTTATCCGTCAGAATACCGGCATGAAACCAACACGGCAAGCTGTCGAGATATACCGCACGTTCAGTAAAGCGGTGGGCGAAATAGATGCGGTTGTCTCCTCCCGAAAGTCCTTCGATCACCGCACCTCGCGACACAAGTTCGTGATCGCGATGTCCGACCTGGGTGAGCATTATTATTTGCCGCTGATTTTCCGGGAAATCACCAGAGTCGCACCTGGAGTGGAGATAGAAATCCTGCCGCTTGAAATAGCGAAACTGCAGGAATGGCTTGATAAAGGATTTGTTGATGCTGCTATCTGTAACAGGACGTATGCCGTGCATGATGTCCACTGCGATATCCTGCTCAGGGACAGGTATGTCTGCCTGAAAGGCAACGCTCATACACGTGTGAGTGACGTCATCACGCTGACGCAGTTCCTGGAAGAGAAGCACATCGTGGCATCATCTCAGGCAGGGCATAATTTCTATCAGGAATGGTATGCCGGCACAGACAGGAAATTAATCACGGCGCTCACCGTCCCGGATCTGAATATTGTGGCGCCTCTGGTTGAGTCATCGGACTGTATCAGCGTCGTTCCGGAGACCTACAGCATGCAACGGGGCCGATATTTTGCCGTCACTGCGCTCCCGCTTCCGATAGATTTCCCCAGAATAGAAGTGTGCCTGTACAGTCAAAACACACTGCGCAGCGGCAAGGAAAAGCTCTGGTTCCTGAAAATGCTCAAAGATATCTGCCTTCATAATTGTGCCGGTTGATAATGCGACAGACATTAACAGGTTGCACACCGTTACATCTTTCTGGCTGCCATTAGACTACAGTGCAGGTAATTGCAGTTCTGACCGCTGGGATGATCAGCATACACCGGGGCACAATCTGTACTTTTCTTGCCCACGGAGTAGAAAGTTTTCTCAGCCAGAAACCGGGCCACATACCAGCGATCCATGCCACCAGAACGTAACCCGGTCGAAGTTTACTCCTCGAGAGACTGTCCGTTCGTGGCAATCAGTTTCTGATACCAGTAATAGCTTTTTTTACAAAGACGTCTGCCGTCCCCCTGGCCCAGGTCATCAAGATTGACATAAACCAGCCCATAGCGCTTTGACATTTGGTTCGATGAACAGCTGACGATATCTATCGGTGACCACATATAATATCCCAGCACTTCAACACCATCCGCAATGGCCTCGCCAACGGAACGAATATGATCGCGGAAAAATGCAATGCGGTAATCATCCTCAACGGTATCATTAACCAGTTCGTCAAAGCAGCCAACACCATTTTCAGTGATCATGATGGGCTTTTGCCAGCGGTCCCAGAAGAAGTTAAGCACATAGCGCAGACCGACCGGATCAATAGCCCAGCCCCAGGGGGTCTGGGGTAGAAGTGGGTTGCGCTTGTTGTTACCCCGGAAGTTATGTGCAATTTCAGCATTACTGACATAGGTCGTGTAATACGAAAAAGTCATGAAATCAGCCGTGTTTTTCAGGATATTAATATCTTCCGGCGTGATATCCAGAACGATATTTTTTTCGCTGAAAAATCGCTTGATGTAACCCGGATACTCACCCCGCAACAGAACATCTGCAAAGTAAACCTCATACTGATTTTTCTGCCAGGTGGCAAAATTGTCCTCGGGGCTCGTCGTTTCTGGATACGCAAAATCGGTATACAGCATCATGCCAATTCGGATGTCATCACCTAACTGCGAGGCATAATGTTTCACCATTGCTGACGCAACGAGCTCATGATGGACCCCCTGATATTTGTCCTGTTCAAGGTACATCGCTTCATCCTCAAAAATACCCAGATGATTGAAGGACTCGTAGCGGATCAGGTTTATCTGGTTGAAGGGGATCCAGTATTTGACGCGGTCATGGTAGCGATCGAGACAAACCTGCGCGAACCTGAAATAAAAATCAATTAACTGTCTGTTTTTCCATCCGTTATACTTGATAGCAAGGTTCAGTGGCATTTCATAATGCGCGAGAGTGATCATCGGAACCATACCATTTTGTATAATTTCATCGATCAGCTCATCATAAAACTTCAGCCCGGCTTCATTAGGTGTTGAATCATCACCGTCAGGAAAGATGCGCGCCCAGCTGATAGATGTACGAAAGGTTTTTAGTCCTGCTGCTTTGAGCAGAGCCAGGTCTTCCCGGAACGTATGGTAGAAATCAATACCACTGCGCTTGGGGAAAACGCCTTCAGCATCATCCTGCGCCCGGATGGCGTAATCACGGGTGAGTTCGATGTTATACATCTTGCGCATATCTTCGTTGAAGACATACTCATTGATGTCAGCAACGCTGATGCCTTTTCCATCCACGTTCCAGGAACCTTCTGCCTGGTTAGCAGCAATAGCGCCGCCCCACAAAAATCCTTCCGGAAATTTCAGTGATTCTGTGCTCATAACTTCTCCCATTTTTAAGTCCGGGTTTTATAACCAAAAACAACGGGTAACAATGCGCCCGTAATCAGCGTGGCAAATAAAGCAGTACTGTAAACAGCCATATTGCTTGCCGTCGGAATAGACAGCAGGCTGGCAAAGACTAAATTATTAATAGTCAGATTGTAGCCACCCACAATACCCCCACCAACCGCGCCAGCAATAATAATGTAATAGATCGTACGACGATTAGGAATGATAAGGCCATATAGAATAGGCTCGGTCACGCCACTAATCAAAGACGGGAAAAAGGCACTTCCCGCAATCTGACGTGTTTTAGCGTCACGGGTGCGAATCAGTATTCCCAGAGCCACTCCCATTTGTGCAATGGCTGACATTCCGCCAATTGCGTAGATCGGATCTCCGCCGTGTGCAATATTTGAAAACACAACGGGAATAATTGCCCAGTGAAGGCCAAACAGGACAATGAACGAATATGCTGCCCCGATAATCATGCCAGCCACAAGACTATTAACATTAATAATATAAACGATGCCCGTTGCCAGATAATCGCCAAGGTATTTCCCAAAAGGACCAAGCAAAAACATAGTGATGGGAACCACAATCACAATGCATAGTAACGGAACCATGAACAGCTGTATTGAATCAAAGAGTCTGGCTTTGAAGAAACGTTCCAGAAGAGCAGCAACAGGAACGGCAAAAAACACCGGGAAAATACTGTAGCCATAATCCATCACAATCATAGGCAGGCCCAGCACGTCTAACGTCTGTCCAGCCTGTCGGGTAAATTCCGGATAAAGCAGTGAAGCGCCGATGATAGATCCAATCAGTTCATTCGATTTCAGTTTGCGGGCAATCGTAAAGCCGAGCAGCACTGGCATAAAGTAAAAAGGCACATTCGCAATAAAGGAAAACAGAGTCAGGGTACTGTTTCCGGTCATGGAGGGGAGGCTTAACAGCAGCGTGGTGAAAGCCCTGAGTAAGCCTGCAGCTGCCAGGATGCCAATCAGGGGCAGGAAGCTGCCGGAGATAAAAGCAAACACTTTGCTGGTTACAGACTCTTTGCCTGCTCCTGAAGCCGGTGCATTCGGGGCGACAATCGGGCCTTCGTTCTCAAGCATGCCATGCAGGGCGCTGTAGACCGCACCTACATTATTACCGATGATAAGCTGACATTGTCCGCTGGCCTGAACCACGGAAAGGATCAGAGAATTAGCTTTGAGGGCCTCTTTATTTATTTTTTCATAATCGTACAAATTAAAGCGTAAGCGTGTGGCACAATGAAAATAGTCTTTAATATTCTCACGTCCGCCTAAATGGGTAATAATTGACGCTATCTGCTGCTGCTCAGACATATCAGTGACTCTCTTGTCATAGGGTATAAGAACAAAATATAAGGAGTGTGCCAGCAAAGCAAAGTTTATCATTTTCTTTTTTTGGAAAATGACATTGTGAACTAGATCACATTTTGAACCATATTAAAAACTATGCTTTCAAGATACTTATGAGAAAAATAGTTTGCATAGAGCATTTGAGGATAATGATTAAGCTCAATGGCATTGATTTCTCGTTTTTCAAAAACAGCCGGCACACGTCCGGAAATAAGGCATATGCGGGTATCGGGTGAGATGGAGTTAATATACTGACAAGAGTTAATCCATTGCCCGGTAAGGGTCATAATAAATACACAGTCTATCTTTTTAAACAGGTGACGGATAAGCTCATCATTAGATCGCTCAACCAGATAAACTCTCCGGTTGCTGCCACTGATGCTTTCCCGCATGACATTTGCAATATTAAACAGGAAGGAGTTTGTCAGAATGATTACGGAACCACTGGCATTGATAACCTTTGCCATCTTCAGGCATTCATCATAAGGAATATAGTTATAGATTTCCTGTAGAATATCTTTTTCAGAAAGTCCCTTGATCCCCTGATGCGTCAGTCTGTAGGGCATAGTATCATTTTTCAATTCCTGGAATGAGCCATAGCCTATTTCTCTGACAAATTTTGTAATACTCGATGGCGTTGTATTACAGTGTGACGCCAGTTCTTCAATGTTCACATGAGGAAATTCTTCAATTTTATCGATGACAGCCTGGGCTATTGCCGTGAATACCGTGCGTTTCCCGGCATGAAAAAGGTATTCCGAAACCCTGACATAGAGCGGGCTGTAGAAGACGCTGTCAGACCGGTTTGGCATATTTTTTCCACCTGTTAGCTCTGATCCACTGTTTAAGGGTAAGGCCGATCACTAAAAGTACTATGCAGGTGGCGAATGTCAACGCTGCCAGAGCAAGGCTATGGTTCAGAGGAGTGGTTGCGGCTCCGTCGATACGGATCAGTGCTGAAGCCAGGGCTGTTGACGGAAACGTAAATCCCCACCATGCCCGGCTGAAAGCTTCTGGCAACATTCTTCGCCAGAGGCTTAAAAGGATGAGAGCAAAAAACAGCGCAGTCCAGGCCATAAATTCAACCGCCTCATTCACCCCGCTATAGATACAGTACAGACCAACGGCAATCACCGCAGGTGCAGACACCATAATGGCCAGCCCCGGCATGGCTTTTTGTGGAGTTGCAGGCCGGACGAACACAATGCGCCAGAGTATTAACGGCATAAATAATGCCCAGCAAAGGATGGCAGAAAATAACAACATTTTACTTAAGCCAGGATAACCCAGTTCAACACCGGCAAAGGCAGGTGAAGCGTTGCCAACCATCGGGATAAGCCAGGCCGGGTTAATCTCATGCGCCTCCAGCGGATCAATAACCCACCGGCGAAAGGTTGATAAAAGAAAGAGGAGCTGGGCGCATACTGCTGTCACCCAAAGCAGTCTTGCCAGTGTAATACTGTAAGGGAGCAACCCCGTTGCCAGTAAAAAGCCGGAGATGGTTGCGGCACAAAAGAAATTTTTACCGGCGCGTGAACGCCATTCCGCCAGGACCGCCTCCCGGCAAATAAGCAGGCGCACAATTTGCGTGATCGTCAGCACCATAAACACAGCCATCGCCAGCGCAAGAGACGTTTCACCCGGCCATGCCGGTAGCGCATAGGTTCCGGCAGCAGCCCGCCATATAAGCCCCAGGCCCGTCATGCCCATAACAGCTGAATACAAATCAAAAGTGAAGGAAGGAAGATGTTTAAACACTGACAGTTTCGCCTGAATGATACGGGGCCATATTGCTGTGCCCGCAGAAAGATGAGTGGTACCCTGCAATGTATATTGGTCCTGTCCCCTTCTCTTTAAAAGGTCCAATTTTGTTAAATAATTGGACCACAGGTATTTTATGATCGAACTGCATCTGAGCCGTGGTGCTTCGGCCCTGCCCATTTACCATCAAATCGAGCAGCAGATCAGCGGGCAAATTATCCGGGGTCAGCTGCGTTACGGAGAACATCTGCCGCCTTCCAGGGAACTGGCACGCCAGCTGGGCGTGTCCAGGGGAAGCGTTGTCCGCGCATATGAATTGTTATGTTCTGCAGGGTACTGTCACAGCCGTACCGGGAAAGGGACGATGGTTGCCTTTCGCACCGGATCAGAGCATGTGCTCCAGGAGCGCAGTGAGAAACTGCCCACGCCTGTCGGCGCTGTGACAGAAACATTTTTGCCAGGCAGTCTTTCATTACTTCCCAGCCATGCCAGCACAGCGCATTTGCCTGTCAGTGAATTTCGACAGGCCTTCAGTCGTGTGCTGCGTTACCCTGCCAGGCTGAATCAGTTTAGTGAGAGCGCGGGTCACCGGGAACTGCGCCAGCTTATCTGCGATAAAATACTCCCTTCACGCGGAATATCTGCCTCTCCCACAGAAGTGCTGGTCGTTCCCGGCTCACAATACGGAAGCCTGCTGCTTGCGATGGTAAAACAGCAGGAACGCTCCTGCTTCCATTTTGGCGAACCTGGCTATATGGAGTTTGCACGTACCTTTTCGCGTTTTGGCTATAGCCTGAAATCGCATCTGATGGATGACGAAGGGATTGATATATCCGATTTTCAGGGATCTTCCCGGGATATCCTTTATCTGATGCCGGAGCACCATTTCCCTCAGTGCATCACTCTCTCTGACAACAGACGAAGTGACATTATCCGGCTGGCGTGCAGCAGGAATGTATTACTTCTGGAAGATGATTATGACAGTGAATTTTATTTTGACCGGGCCCCCCGTCCGGCTTTACGTTCCTCAGCTGCCGGGCAGCATGTTGTCTATATGGGCACATTTTCAAAAGTGCTGTTTAATACGGTCAGACTTGGATACCTGGTCGCTGATGAGCCGCTTATAAAACAGATGGCCACCCTTCACTGGGAGCTGTCACGTGGAACAAGCGGCTTATTACAGCAATGGGTCACTGAGCTTATCAAAAACGGGACTTACGAGCGCCATAGCCGGCGTATGCGCACGGTGTATCGCCATAAACGGGACTGCGTCATCAGGTTAGTGACCAAATACCTGCCTGACGCCTGTTTTACCGTGCCATCCGGGGGTCTGCAGCTTCATCTTCGTTTTCCTGATCCAGCAAAAGCAGCACGAATAGCAGACTGGTTGCGTACGAATAACATCCAGGCTGCAGACCCCCGGCATTATCTTTTCCGCACAGAGATTCGGCCGGATTATCTTATTCTGGGATTTGCTCACGGTGATATTCAGGAGCTGGAAGCCGTTCTTGTCAGGCTGCAAAGCGTTTTATAGCGCCCGGCCTGTAAGGAGCTGTTAGTGAGGATCCTTTTTGAGATACATATCCGGGCGATTAATCTGCCAGACAAAATCAGGCCGGTTCACCGGCGAATAGCCCAGTTTCTGATATAACCAGGGCGCGCTGTCTGTAACCAGCATTATCCGGCGTAAACGTGCCATCAGCGGGTGGGCATGGCAGCACTCCATCAACCAGCGCCCCAGCCCTGTTTTCTGATATTCGTCAAGAACATACACATCACAGAGATAGCCAAACGTGGCATAGTCGGTCACCAGACGGGCAAATCCGATTTGCTCTGAATCGTTCAGCAGCGCAAAGCACAGACTGTTCTGGACTGATAACCGCACCGTTTCTTCATCAATTCCGGGTGCCCATGATGACTGCGAAAGAAAATCATGTATGGCGCCAGTCTGGAAAAGTGAAGGGTCCGTAGTTACGGTGAAGCCGTCTTTCCGGAAAGTCAGATGTTGATCGTTCACGGGCATCTCTCCTGAAGAGTTTTAAGAGTATATTTCATGTATTACGGGAAACGTTCAGCTCCTCGTCAGCCATGGTCATGCAGCGATGTCGCGCAAAGCACTCATGTGATAACGACGCTGGAAAAGCGGACATTATGCATCTCAGCCATATTGCTAACCGTCCCGTTTGTCCCGGTTCCCCGGTTGAGGGGATGCCAGAGTAAGCTCTGTCACCGCAAGTCCTGTAAAAATAGCAAGCACAATACTGCCGACCGCCAGAGGCAGGGTGATGTCCATCAGCATCAGCCTGCCCGCCGCAGCCGTACCCAGTGACCCTGCCGTAATTTTCAGCGCCCCAACCCAGACAAACACCTGCCCCCGGCAGTCAGGGGGGGAATATTCGCTCCGTGCGGCCAGGGTAGCGGCAAAGAATCCGGCGTTAAGCATGCCGATGATAAAAAACAGCAGTAGCAGGACGGCGAAGTGCATGCTGAACACGATAAGAAAGACACCGGCAGCAATAAAGCAGGCAAAGCGGACCATCAGTGCATCCGGCTCCCCGCCGAGCGGGCGGACCATCAGGCATGCCGAGCCTGCAAGATTACCACCGCCGTAGGCAATGGTCAGGCTGGCGGCAGTAGTGGCTGCCACGCCGAGCGAAGGTGCCAGACCGACAGCCGTGATCGGGAGCACCGCCACGCAAAAAGCTGTGGCAAGCGTCAGGTACAGCGTTCTTCTCAGACGCACATTCCGGACCAACAGCATCATCGTCGCAACCGATCCCGGTACCTGCCGGTTTTCACTTCCAGCGTCGCCAGAAGCGTACGGGATGCGCATGATAAAAAAAACGGCCATCAATGTTGCTCCTGCCAACGCATACAGCGCTGCAGGAGGAGAAAACCAGGCGGCAAGTGCCGCAACGAGCGAAGGCCCGACCGTGCCGCCCGTCCCGTAGGTTGCCACGTCCCAGCCGTGCGCCCGGCGCTGGCTCTGGCGCGATCGACCGGCAATAGCCGGAAGGAGGCTGCTGATGCCGCCCGTAAGCAGCGGGCCGCAGAGGCCTGCGCCGGCCAGCAGGACACCTGTCACGGGAAGCGGCACACGGGAAAAGGTCAGCGTAGCCGTCACGATAAGTCCTGTGTGGATCAGACAGGCTGCAGCAATGACGCGCCGGCCGTCATGCGACGTGTCAAGACGACGGGCAATGAAGGGGCCGGCCAGGTGCGGCAGCGTGATGCAGGCGGCCAGCGTGCCGGCCCAGGCGGCAGAGTGACTGCCCGCAACGCACAGGAGGATCACCGCCAGAACCCCCCCTCCGTCAGCCAGCCGGGCAAGCGTGGCGGCCAGCACATACCGGGCCAGGCCTGACCTGTCCATGCCTTCAGTCCGGGCGTAACCAGGCAGCGTCTTCTCCGGCATGCCACTTACCTCAGCTCAAGACGGTGGATGACGGCAGCAACATCTGCAATGTCATCAGCGGACAGGGGGCGCAGAGGACGCGGCAGACAATCCGGGTCCGTCAGCCCGAGCACGCCCGCCGCGGCCGCCATGACGCGGATGCTACCGCCGTGCCTGCGGAACAGGTTCCAGAGCGGCTGCAGACGATCACTGAGCTGCACAACGCATTCGCGCTCTCCCCGGGCCGCCGCGTCGGTAATTTCCTTTGCCACATGCGGAAACAGGCCCCCACAGACGGAGTACCACACTTCGCAGCCGGCGTTAAGGCCGGTGGCGGCGCTGGCATCACCGCTGATGCCGACCGTCACCCCTTCAGGCAGCTTCGACTTCAGGCGCTGCACGCGCGCCAGGGCGTCTTCCGGCGAAGGCGGAACGCCGGGGATTTTTACGGATCTGATACCCGGCAGCCCGGCGATGCGACCGTGCAGATCGTCAGAGAATTCAAAGCGCGTCGTGCCCGGGTTATCATAGATGCAGACAGGCACCGAGGCGTGCTGCGTAAGCGTCTCAAACAGGCCGAAAACCTCATCGTCCCTGAGCGTCTGATACGAAACCGGCGGCAGCAGCAGCGCGTCAGCCCCGGCCTTCTGTGCGTCATCGGCCAGTCGCAGCACCTCATCAGTGCTGACCGATCCCACGCAGACCATTACCGGAATTTTACCCGCATGCGATTTTGCGATGCCGGCTATCCGGCTGCGCTGGCTGCGCGTCAGGTAGGCGTAACTTCCCGTTGAGCCGAGAACGCCGATGGAATCGGCACCGGCTGACGTAATACGCTCAAGAATATCGATGTAGCCGCGCTCATCAAAGCCGGCGGGCGTGACGGGAGTCAGTGGAAAGGCGCTCAGGCCAGTAAACATAGAGTGCTCCTGCAGGGTTGGTATGAATGAATACCGGCGATAATAGCAGCAGCAAAAAACATTGTCACATGACAATGTTGAGAGAAAAAAGTATAATGCCATCAGGCATTATCATTATAACCGGTATAGGGTTTCAGCGGGCCACGCAGCTGAATGACAGTAAGTCTGTACCGGAACATACGCATACCTTAAGGCCCGCTGAGACCGGGAAAAAGAAAATGACTGCATCCGAAATTTTTGAATCCGTCAGAAAGAAGGTTCGTACAGGCAGACTCAGGCCCGGCGACGCGCTGCCTTCCGTCAGGGAGCTGGCCGTCCGGCTTGGAGTACATCGCAACACCGTTGCCTCAGCGTATAAAAAGCTGGCTGCAGCCGGCATCGCGGTCACGAACGGGCGCTACGGCACAACCATCACACAGGCTGAAGAGGCAACAGAACAGGAAGGCCCTGCCTGTCAGACTGTCCTGACTGACGTGTCCGGTGGCAATCCGGAGCCGTCAGTGCTGCCTGATCTGGCGCCGCTGCTGCAGGCCGTGAGCCTGACGCCGCGCAGCTATGGTGCGGGTGTTATCAATCCGGGCCTTGAGAGGGCGGGCCGTGAGTGGTTCAGCCGCGACGTTCCCGGCACGTTTGGCCTCAGCCTGACGCACGGGGCGATCGACGCAGTCGAGCGGCTGGTCACCGGCTATCTGACAGCAGGTGAGAAAATTGCGGTCGAGGAGCCCTGCTTTCTGAGCAGCATCAATGCTATCCGCAGCCTTGGATACGTGCCGGCCGGCGTACCGGTTGACCGGTACGGCCTGCTTCCCGGCCCACTGCATGACATCCTGGTGGAGGGGGCGCAGGTGGTGATTATCACTCCCCGGGCGCATAACCCAACCGGCTGTAGCCTGAGTCCGGAGCGGGCGGCGGAAATCAGGGCGGTGCTGGCCGGGTTCCCGCACGTGATGGTTATCGTGGACGACCATTTTTCGCTGCTCTCAGGGCACGATTATTACAACGTGATCTCCAGTGAAACGCGAAACTGGGCCGTTGTGCGTTCGGTTTCTAAATTTTACGGGCCCGATCTGAGGCTGGCGCTGGTCGCCTGTAATCCTGATACGTCTGAAAGGCTGAGCCGCCGCATGGCCTCCGGTACTCACTGGGTGAGCCATATACTTCAGGACATGACGGAAGAGGCTCTGTCATCCGCTGCCGTGGCGCGAAAAGTCAGCGAAGCGGCTCTGCTCTATCAGAACCGGCGAAATGTACTGCTCGGGGCGCTTTACGCACGCGGCGTGGATGCAGCCCGTGAGTATGACGGGCTTAATGTCTGGCTCCCGCTGCGCAATGAACCTGCTGAGCTCGTCAGACTGATGGAAGCGCGCGGCTGGCTCGTCCGCGCAGGTGCAGGTTTTTATCTTACGGAGCCGCATCACGCCATCCGTCTGACGCCAGGCTCACTCAGTGACGAACAGTCAGAAGTTCTGGCACAGGACCTGGCCGACGCGCTGCGCGAGTCAGGTAATGCAGTCACTCCGGCCTGACGGGCACGGTACACGGTTCGGGCGCTATTCCTGTTTCACATATGCAGTAAGAGAGGTAACAAATGTTTCATGACTATGGCGTGGTCAATTTCTGGACATTTCTCGCCGGCGCGCTGGTTATCGTAATGGTCCCGGGTCCCAACAGCCTGTACGTACTGCGCACGGGAATAAGCCGCGGAATACGCGCCGCGTACCGGGGCGTCGCCGGCGTTGTGCTCGGGGACGTGTTCCTTATTTTTCTGGCATGGGCCGGTATAGCCACTCTGATCCAGGCGAGCCCGCATGTTTTCACCGCCATCAAGTACCTGGGCGCTCTCTTTCTGAGCTGGCTTGGCATAAAAATCATCTGGTCCGCCCTGCATCAGCCCCGGGAAGCCGGTAACGTACCGGCGATCAGGAAAGAAAACTACTTTCTTAAGGCGTTTATGCTGAGCATAACGAACCCGAAGTCAATTCTGTTCTATGTCTCTTTTTTTATTCAGTTTATAGATCCATCATCGGCACACAGCGCCGCCGCGTTCAGCCTGCTGGGCGCAGTGCTGCAGTTGATCAGTCTGTCATGGATGACGTTTTTACTGCTGGCCGGCGCAGCTGTTGCCCGCTGGCTGGGCACGCGCAGACGCCTGGTCAGGCTGGGCAACTCGCTCACAGGGCTGCTGTTTATCGGTTTTGCAGCCCGGCTTGCCGCTGCACAGGGATGAGAAAACCTGTCTGCCAAATTCCGGCCGTGTCGGGACGACCCGTGCACAATGATGGCCTCTGACGGGACGACCCGGTGATTAAGAGGAGAAGTAACTATGGCGTGGTTATTACTGGTTGCCGCAGGTGTACTTGAGGTGGTATGGGCGTATTCAATGAAGCTGTCTGAAGGCTTTACGCGGCCGCTGTACACGACTGTAACCGTAGCCGGCATGATAGCCAGCTTTGTACTGCTGGCGACCGCGATGCGCTCGCTGCCGCTGGGGACGGCCTATACCATCTGGACCGGGATCGGTGCAGTCGGCTCGTTTATCGCAGGGCTGTATTTTCTGGGAGAGGCGGCCTCGCTGATGCGTATACTGGCGGCGGCAGTAATCGTAGCCGGTCTCATCATGATGAAACTGGCGTCCTGACGCTTTACGGGATGGCGGTATAGTCCGCCATTCCTTTTCTTATCGCGCCCTTTCGCTCACCGTCATGGTAAAAATCAGTGCGTCATCTCCCGCGCAGGCATAGCTGTGCGGCTCATCAGTCCGGGCTATTGCCGAACAGCCTTCTCTTACAACCATGCTTTCCTCTCCCACCGTCAGGTGCAGGGAAACCACTTACGAACGGCACTGTGATCGATACCAAAACGTTTTGCAGTCGCTTTCTGCCCTTCCGGTCCGGAAAGATAGTGCTGCACAACCTCAAGCTTAAAGCTGAGAGAATATTTGCTCATAAAAAACTGCACCTTATTTCGTTGGGTATCCAACTGTTTGGGTGCAGTTCACGTAGGCGGCTTCAAAGTTGATGAGCTACAGAGAAGGAAGTCGTTTCTTTAAAAGCTCATTCGCCAAAACGCATTTTTCCTCAATCAGCTTGAGGCGGGCTGGCACCTCACTCGTGGGGCAACTAGTGACTAGGCAATATCCTTCAACCCACGTCTTCTCGTTTTCCTGAGTGAACAGGCTTTCAAATATCTCAACCCAGTCACTATTTGGAACGCGCTCAAGCTCAAAAAACTTCAACACTCCACTCCCACGAAGTGTTCTTTGCTCATCTAACCCTAAAATTTTCAAGACCAGATCTCCACTTTTTTTGTGGTTATTTAATATCACCAGCCTGAGATTATTCCTATACCTCAAAAATGATAGGGCCTCGTAATTTTCATAATCAAGTGCCCCGGGGATGCCTCTGTGTAATGCCTGCTATTTACGATCGGTCTGCTTGTTCCACCTTCGCGGAGCTTGCCCGGGTTATAGCTGCCTTCTACTGACATAGCGCCTCTCGTTTTGCTACCAATAAAAAACCGCCCGTAGGCGGTTTACGTTCAGCAGTTCCGTCAAAATTTCGGGGCCATTCCGTACTTCGGCGACTTGATATTGGCCGCCCAGACTTTGATGTCTCCCTGAATCACTGCCGTAAAGTCTGATTCCAGATGCCCTACAAGGGCGTTGACCTTATCAGCGTCATCGACAATGTAATGCTCAATTTTATTCTTCCCCACCGGTACACACTTATAAGCAGCAGGCACAATGGTGTTATTAATTCTTAGCGACTGGGTATGGTCTGAACATCCTCCATTAGACATATACGAAACAGCAAGATTAGCTGTTTTATAGTCAGCCTGAGCGATGCTTATCATTACAGGATTGTCATCGACAGTTTGCGTGATGTCGTATAAAACTTTGTCTTTCTCATACCAGGTGTTGAGCTCGCGCTCTTGCCAGGCTGCGTTGCTGTGTGCAGATAACAGCAGTAATAAGCTGCTAATCCCTTTTAAGGTTTTCATGGTTATGTGCTTGTTATTTAAGGCGCAACAATCATTACAAGATGTAACACAGCAAAGCAACAACCTAAGGAAAATCCTACTAATTTTGGTGATACAGATGAGAACGCTTAGGCTACTCAATGTAAAAGGAAGCAAAAACCGCCCGGAGGCGGTCAGTCTTCTTTTACAATCGCAGGCCGAATTTTGCAGCTCTGTAGCTGGTAATCGCCATGCTCGGCGCGTAGCTCAATGCCTATCTCATCACGGAACCAGTCATATAGCTGGTGAGCTGTCTGCGCCTTGCAGCGGGTTTCGTACAGAGGTAAACCAGTGAGATAAATAAGTCAGCAAGGTTCCTGAATCCGGGCAGGAGCTTAACAACCATCAGAAGCTGATATTTTTAGCAGATAAGTCTGAGTCTTATCTGCTCATTCATCATGCCCGCGTATCACGACGCCGTGATCAAACGCCCGGAACTGCCGATGCGCTTAGTGGTGATCGGCAAGTAGGCCTCGCCTCGCCTCGCCTCGCCACGCACACCTGGTTAACGCCTTATGCGCCCGCTTCGATTCCATCCTGCCGCAGGATTGCGCCGCGGTGGATGCCACCAAAATCAAAGCAGCACTATCTAAAACAGGAAGGATGGATTAAGTAGCTACAGTCAGATTTAAAGCAATGAATGTCCACTTAGTGCCAAAAACGGAAGCTTCTAAGCTCGGTCTGCATTGCTTTGAAGGGAGCAGGTCATATGAGCCAAGAACAACTTTCAATGAAATTCTTATCGTGTTCCGCGGAGGTGGAGTAATCCCCCCTTTTTAATAAAGGTGATAAGTAGGATTAGGTCAAATGAGACTCGCCATAACAAATACACCAGCGAAGAAACCACCGATCTGAACGGCTGTGTGGATTAGCACAGATGAAAGGTCATAAACGGTGCGCCTGCGCTGGCTTTACCCTGACCTTTATTAAGTTCAGCAGCGAGAACCTGCCTTGCAGTTTTCCGGCTTCGGGATCATTGTTACAGTACCCTGCGCATACCTTTCTCATCAGCTGAATTAAAGATTTCACAGCTTTTGCCGATATCACCTTGGTCCTTGCTTGTGATGCGTTCAGTGTCAGTGCTGTTTACTTTAGCCCTCCGGACTGATTACAGGCCGCCTCTCAAAAGCCAATCCTTACTCTAAAGGGAACTCATGAGATTAAAATACTCAGCACTCTTACTCGCCGTTGCCATTACAGGCTGTGATAACAAAAAAGACGTGATCGGTTGTTCCTCTGAAATGACCCAGTCAGCTCTCATGGATTTATTAAAAAAATCTGCTTATGAAGGACTCTCTGAACAGGTCGACAAATACCCTGACGTCACTAATCAGACCAAACGAAGCGCTTTAGACAAGATCAAACTGGTCATCTCTGAAATTTCCACAACCTCAAGTGACACGGGCAGCACAATGAAAACCTGTGAAGGGACCGTGACGATGACCTTACCTGCCAACGACTACACCCAGCTTTCTGATGCTTACAGAAAGAACTTTAACCGTAATCTCGACAAGCAAATGGAAAGCCTGTCATTGGATAACAACGCAAACGCCTTTTCAAAACGCATCTCCTACACCGCGCAGGCGACCGACGATCAAAAAATCGTTTTTGTAAAAGCCTCTTCTGATAATCCGATATCAGTGGGTGCCGCTGCACTGACATCGCTTTCCATCATCAACCCGATCGTTGAGCAGCAGAAAATCCAGCAGGCTAAGGATGCCCAGCAGATTCAAATTGAAGCGGAACAACAGGCACAACTCAGGGCGCAGCAACAGGCGAAGTATGAGCGTGATCAGCAAATTGAGAGGCAGACACAGCTTCAGGCGCAAGAAAAGGCAGAGCAGCAGGTTCAGCAAACCATTCCACAACAATCCTACCAGCAGCCTCAGCAACAAAAAGCTGGCAGCCTTGATCAGTCCCGAATGGCATTTGCGAATGCCGACTCTGATTTGAATACCACCTGGAGCACGTTAACGCCGGCGAAGAAAAAAGAGTTACTACCTTCTCAGCGCCAGTGGATCAAAACTAAGGATGCCATGTGCGGCAAAGTTTCAATGCAGGGAACAGATGCTGAAGTCAAGAAAATGGTCGACTGCCAGACGCAAATGACCCTTTCAAGGACCGCTTTCTTCAGAAACCAATAGCTGAAGCTCCCTTCAAGCTGGTCGCCAGCCCTAAGCTGGTGCCAGCGTAATGCGGGATAATTTCAGCCGTTTCCGCTGACCTGTTCCCCGATGGCCCATGCCAGATATGCTGCTCGCGGTTAGAACGGAATTTTGGAGCAAAGATATTTCATTAAAGGCGATGACCTGCGTAGTCATCAAGTGCATACGTTTGCTGTTAGAGATATGCAAGTATTAAGACTTCTTGCTTTCCGTGATTACCAAAGATGTTCATCATTGCATGCGCTTTTTTGATGGCACTTTTACTGACCCGAACTGATGTCCATTACCGCCTATGTTGTGCAGGAAGCGTATCGTACAGCTCCCCAAATCGACTTTCAGCTCACCATCTCGTTCAAGACCGGTCTTCCAGAAAACCGTAAATTCGCCATTAGTTTGCTGGTTGAATCTGAGAACAAAATATTATAATCTAACAAAAGGGTATATATTTAAAATCAGCCCGTCTTTGAATCTGAGGGAGCGCTTTATGTCTATACGGGAATGTAGGCTTAATCGAAGATTCTCTTAGGTACTAAGTGAAAGAATGCTGTATAGATTCTTTCCGTCACTATATGAATAAAATTTAAGGTACTAAAAGATGGAAAACACAGTTGAAGAAATCAAGCAAGCTCATAACATTGACTTGGATTCAGTTGCTAGTGCAATGATTGAAAATACGGAGAGCAGTGAATGCAATCAGTGTCACAGCAACTGCAATGATTGCGGCTGGGATCGATAACTCACTCAAGCGACCTACTCCAGGCAATAATCAGGGATATGCCATGATTTTGAAACAATTAAGCTTCGCAGTCTATCAATCAAAGGGAAATCTTCCAAAAAAACTATCGGATTACCTGCCTGGTTATCTGCCTGAACAATACAGCGATCTCACCAAAGAAATACATCCATTCATTAAAGCGGACAATTTCTTTCTAAAGTATGCTGATAAACCTGAACACTACGTTAAGTCTTATCGGATTCGGGAGGTGTGTGAACGTACGTTAAAAGTCCTTCGAAAGACGACTCACCCTACGATTCTGAAACTTATAGAGGATAATCCATACTACCTATTTGAAGAATTTGAACGTTGGGTTGAAACTGGCCATGGTGCTATGATGTCGGGCATCATCGATGAATTCTGGCACCAGTTTTTAACTTTTAGTTATGAGTATCAAAGCTGGTGCTATGATAACTATGGACGTTATATTCACCATGTCCCAACGCCATCTTACGAACGGAATCAAGTTACAAGTAAAGCTCTGTTAGAGAATAGCCAAGCTTTTTTTAACTCCTACTCTAAGCGATTTGAAATTACAGAAACGATTTTATTGTATTCGCTACCTGCTCGCTTGGTGTTCAGTGAAGGAAAATCAAAAGAGCAAGTTATCGAGATAATAAAAATGCTAGCTGTAAATGAGCCGAAACCACAATCTATAAAGATGAAGAGTGTGGATCAACTCGCTACTTATGTTGAAGGCGAGTTGCAACAACATGGTTATTGCCACATTAAGCAGGAGTTAAGCTTTGAGCAATATGTAGATATTAACGAGCATCTTGGTAGTGTAAAAACCATATCTGATATTAAATTAAATAATGAGTCGAAACTGAAGTTTAACAAGCCAGAATCCTTGTCCCCTCATACAGATTCACCACTGGTTAACACCGTAGCTTGGTATTGCATTAGACAAGATCCGCATGTAGGTAGCAGTGTTCTGATTGATTGTAAGCCACTAATTGAATCCCTTCCCGAAAGTACCCGCGAGATACTCCGTAAAACGCACATTGGCTTTCCACTTTATAAGCGTTTTAAAACAGATATTTATCCTATTTTAAGACCAGGTGCAACGTCAGATGAGATCTACTATACACGTTGGTTGTTACTTGATAATTATAGTGAAACACAAATAGTTGCACTTCAGGCACTTGAATCGTCAATTTCTCATGCTGAACAGGTTATATTAAGACTAAAGCCTGGCGAGGCGCTATTCGTTGATAACAAACGAATGTTGCATGGGCGAGATAATATTCCTGAAGATAGCCCAAGATATTTATATCGCATTCATACAACTAAGGCTTCTAAGTGAATATATCGGAACGGTTAGCCGTAGAGGGCTGGGTGCATTTGAAAGATGTGGGCAATATTTCGACACTTAGGTCGTACTTACCTCACCATAAGATTTTTTCTACCAAAACTATAAAGTTTCAGGGAGCAGGGACAGTAGAGCATTCAAACATCCTGGTACCACCTCATACTGATATTTTCTGGAGCCCTGTACCTCCACGCTATCTCTTATTATTTTGTGAGAGTCCGGCCCCTGTTGGAGGAGAGTCTTTACTGATTGGCAATGTGAGTAGATGTGTGTCACCACATATCCTCGAGGTTTTAAATAAGGAAAGCGTAGCCCATGAAAAAGTTGGTAATCGATGTACCTATCAAATTTACTCTAACGATATTATTCGTGTCCCTCACAATTACCGCAGTATTGAGAAGGTGCGTTCTCAATATTTTCTAGATGCTTGGTTAGCATTTGTAGCTGAACTCAAGAAAAATGTACTCAAAATCAAGCTTGAGGCTGGTGATGGATTAATAGTGGATAATCACTCTTCTCTGCATGGTCGCTTGGCGTTCCACAATACACTCAATCAAACCAGAGTCCTACACAAGGTGCTGATTGATGAATGAAGTGCCTGTTGTGATTTTGTCTTATAATCGCCCACAATATCTACAAACAGTATTAGATAGCCTAAGTCAGCAAGATCTTGTTGAACATCACCAATTTACATATCATTTGTTTCAGGACGGGCCGAGACTAGAGCAAGATGAAATTGCATTAACTGATCAGTGCGTCCAACTCTTTCAATCGTATTTTCCTTTGGGAGTGGTACACTCTAATCGGGAAAATATTGGTATCGCTCTAAATTATGACCGTGCTGAGCGATTTGTATTTGAAGAACTCCAGGCAGAATACGCCTTTTTCTTTGAGGATGATTTAGTCGTCCAGCCTCATTATTTTCAACTTCTCAATGCTCTGGTTCGAACTTATCTGAGTAACAATCAAGTCGGCATGGTGACCTGCTGTGGTCCTGAGTACCACACTTCACTTGAATACCAAAAAAATAACGAACAGAGGCTTATACATGCGGGTTTCAATTGGGGTTTTGCTCTAAAAAGAAATAACTGGCTCGACCGTAAAATGGTATTAGAGCCTTATCTATCTATTGTTAAACGAAATGACTACCGATTTCGCGACAAAAAAGCCATCTGGAGGTTCTATAGTTCACTAGGCTTTGGTCCACTCCCCACTTCGCAAGATCGAGCTAAGAATTTAGCATCACTTTATTTGGGAGTTGCCCGGTTGAATACTATGACGGTGAATGCTCGTTATATTGGGTCAATTGGTGAGCACTTCGATACTTTACAATACAATCAACGGGGCTTTGATCGGCAAACTCTCTACCCTAAGGCACCTAGCATAAATAAGTTCAGTTATGATCAACACACATTAGCGACATATAAGTTGGGAATTTTAAAGGAAAGCGTTGATTTGGCTATGAGTCAGCTACTAACTCCAGAGAGGAGAGCCGAGCAAATTTTAACGGTCAGGCACTTAAGCTCCTCTTCGCGTGCCCGCATTCTATTCCATGAGGTAGATGTAGGGAATTATGTCGTTGGAGATGTCGTCCTCAAAGGTCACTTATCCCTCAGTGATGGGGTGATTCGTCCGAACTTCCCATCACCTTATCTACTCAATTTTGCAGCAAAATTTCAGGTGCTGAAAATTGCATTTACCCCAGTTATTGGTCAATCTATACTTGGCTTGTATATTGTTGAGCTCGATACAGGTAAAAAGATGTACCACTACTACGATATGATGGAACAGCAGTTAAGACTCGGTAGTCTGAAATATCGTCAGGTGATTGTCTTCACAACATCACCTAACGATGCATTCCGAATTCATCACATCTCAGTTCAGTGATACGCTTCTACCCTGCCTTGCGAGAAACCTACTGCTATAACCAGCTGAGTGCTCTTCTGACGCGCTACCGTTAAAATAGTGGCTACCACCCAAACAAAAACGTCAGAAACACAGCACAGTTATCTACGCTTTGACCTTGTATGCATTCAACCCTGTGCGTTTAGTTTCAGTCCGGTTTATCCATATCCGATTTCCTTGCAGGTAATCGTGGCGGCTTTGCCTGTTCATGACTTTGCGTTCTGCGGGTATGCCAGGGATGATCTGCTTTAGGTTTGACATAGTATTTTGAGCGCAGATTTACCCGGGCCCTGTCCACCCGCTCGTGGACGCTTTTTTCGTCGTCAAGAGGTATGGGTTCAGGTCCGTCGACATATTTTTCCCAGCCCAGTGCCCTGCCCTCATACAGAACAGCAATCTCTCCTTCAAAACTCTCACACACGGTAACAACTGAATTACGGAGCCGGTAACCGCGCCCTTCACTGCGTATCTGGAACGCACTGGTTTTGTACTGAAAGGTGAGGTTTTTTGAGAGAACTCGTTTCGCCTGATAGCTGAAGATATGGTTCAGCTCTTCTTCCGAATGGTGTACATCGAGATGGGCATTAGCAGAGTCACGGGGTGCGGTGGCAAAGCGGTTATTATACGCTTCAATAAACTCCGGCAACCATGCGTTTGCCGTTTCGATATCGCTGATCCCCTGAAGGCGCAGTTCTTTTACCAGCCGGTCCTGGAGCGTCTGGTTTGCCCGCTCAACGCGACCTTTTGCCTGAGGCGTGTTGGCATGAATGGGCTCTATACGCAGGATCTTAATCGCCCGGGTAAACTGGGTCAGCTCCCCTTCGCGCTCCGGGTTATTTACGCGAAATATACTGTGCCGATCCGAATAGAGAGCCAGGGGTACCCCATGATCTGTGAGGTATCCCCGGAGCGTCTCCATATAAGCACGGGTCGTTTCCGCGGGGCGAAGCGCAGCGCCATCAGGGCACTGGTGGCATCATCAATAAAGACAATTAGGGTACATCGCGGACCTCGTGCCTCAAACCAGTCATGAGGAGACCCATCAATCTGGATCAGTTCGCCGTACGAAGGACGACGCATGCGGCGCTGGTAGATTCGGGCAATTTTACGCCGACGTTCCCGCCACAACCCTTCCTCCACCATCCACTTTCTGAGTGTTTCAGTTGATAGAGATAAGCCGTGAACCTCGCGCAGTTTCTCACCGGCAAGAGTGGGACCGAAATCTGAGTAACGTTCTTTCAGGAGAGATATAACAGCCGCTTTGAATTCAGGAGTAAATGCATTATTGGGTCGCTTCCCGCGACGGCGAGAAACCAGACCGGCAGGTCCTTCATTTCGGTACCGGTTCACCAGTCTTTTAACCTGACGAACAGATATACCCATACGCAATGCTGCCTGCTCCTGAGTAATATGTCTGTTCACAGAGCCCTGAATAATCTGAAGCCTGTCGAGTTCCTTATAGCTCATTGTAACTGTCTCTTTGCGCATGAAAAATATCCCCGAAAAATCGACGGGGACATTTTAGGATGGTTTAAAGGGGATATTACAGCCTGGCGTTAACAATAGCCTTCTTCTCCGCCTTGCGGCGGGTAAACGGCTACTCTGATGTTGTCCAGGCATAGAGTAGGCCTCGTTGGTTAATTGAAAAATGACCTTCGGGGCTTTCTTCTTTCTGCCTCACCACATCTTTACCACCTCAACGTTATGAGGCAAAAAGCCTCAAGCGCCACGGCCATTCTACTGCGTCCATTCTCTCTATGTTGCGGCGCGCCACGCATAACGCCTCGCTGTCGCAAAATAAAGGCTCCTTTACTACTCAGCACGTTACACATCCTCGTTAAGTTTTACAGGCAAGATTTTCATCCTTTTCTTCTAAAAATGCGCGTAAAGCAGGCTAATATAGTGATTAGCTTCAAGAGTAAGATGAAAGATTTTTACCGAACAAATAATATAGGGTTGTTGGCAGGATATAAGGGGAAACAATGTCTTTTTTATTTGGTGAGTTATCTGTCGCGCCGACATGGGTGCCTGCGGTATTGGTCGTGACTCTCTCGCTCGCGGTAGGTTTTCTCGCGAGATTTATACTTCTACGATTCATCCGCTACTGGCAGAGTCGCGACAGAAAGCTATTCAAATCACTGGAGAAACACCTTCGTGGATCAATGTTTCTTTTCATTCCTCTGCTGTTAATACGCATAGGGGTTAATTATGTCCACATTCAACCTGAATCCTTTCTATTTATTATAACTGCAATCAATATATTTATTATATTGTCATTTTGCTCTGTGCTGATTCGATTGATTAATGTTGCACAGGATATGCTTTTCATACGTTATGATATTAATATATCGAATAATCTTCGTGCCCGCAAAATTCGCACTCAGATAATGTATGTTAAGAAAGTCGCTATTGTTGTGCTTGTGACGTTCTGTCTTTCACTGATTCTACTTAGCTTCCCTGGCGTTAGAAAATTTGGCACGACCATCCTGGCCGGTGCAGGGGTTGCCGGAATAATAATTGGTTTTGCCCTACAGAAATCGCTTGTCAATTTGTTTGCCGGAATTCAGATAGCGTTTACGCAACCCATAAAAATCGATGATGCTGTGGTGGTTGAAAAAGAGTGGGGTTGGATTGAAGAGATAAACCTGACGTATGTTGTAGTGCGTCTCTGGGATCTGCGCCGACTGGTCTTACCGATTACCTACTTTACAGAAAATCCATTTCAAAACTGGACGCGTAACAATGCACAAATTTTAGGCTCTGTTTTTCTTTATCTGGATTATTCGATGCCCTTAGAGCCTCTTCGAAAACACTTTGAAAAGGTGCTCAGTGAAACAAAACTCTGGGATCAACAAACGCAGGTCCTCCAGGTTACCGATACGACTGAAAAGAGCATGACAATCAGATTGTTAATGACGGCGCAAAATTCACCTATGGCCTTCGATTTACGCTGTCACGTGCGGGAAAAAATGATTGAGTTTATTCAACAAAATTATCCGCAGAGTCTTCCTCAGGTAAGGGCTACATTGATTGGTCCTGGTGTCCCTGGGAATGAGTAGTTATCTTACGGGCAGAACGTAATAAGGCGGATACCCCGCAGGAGCGCATTCTGGCTATGTTCACGCTGACCCAGCAACTGGAAATAGATCAGCCGCTGACGATGCTCGACAGGTCGCGCAACTGTTACTCAAGCAGGCCCCGCAATAAGGGCCTGAGTGATGTACACGTAATTCCAGGTTATCTCATCTCAACCACACCCGCTCTGAAAAGGCGGGTTGCCCCCACCTGCTGTGTCAGGACTTAAACAGGTTTTTAAGCGTATGCGGCTGGCAACGAAGGTACTGGCTGGCGGCCCGCACCTGTGCACCCAGTGTCGCCGCAGCGTGCCAGGGCCAACGCGGATCGTACAGCGCCGTGCGTGCAATCCCGATAATATCTGCATCGCCGCTCGAGACGATTGCCTCGGCGTGTTGCGGCTCGGTGATCAGTCCAACGGCCACAACCGGAATGCTCACCGCAGATTTCACCGCTCTTGCTAGCGGAACCTGATAGCCCGGATAGACATCGATCTGTTGGTCGGGATGGAGACCACCGCTGGAAACATGGATAGCATCAACCCCACGCGCCTCAAGCATTTTGGCAAACGCCACGGCCTCTGCAATATCGAATCCGCCCTCAACCCAGTCGGTCGCGGAGATGCGCACGCTGATCGCTTTTTCTGCCGGGAAGGCTTCCCGAACTACGTCAAAAATTTCCAGTGGGAATCTGGCACGGTTCTCCAGCGAGCCGCCGTACTCATCGGTACGCTGGTTCGATAGCGGCGACAGAAACTGATGCAGCAGATAGCCATGCGCGGCGTGAATTTGAATCAGATCGATATCCAGTTTGGCAGCGCGTTTCGCGGCATTGGCAAACTGGGTGCGGATCTCGTCTAGCCCGGCACTGTCCAGCGCTGTAGGAGGCGTATAGCCCGAGCTGTAGGGAACGGCGGAAGGCGCTAACGTTTGCCAGCCGCCCTGCTGGTCAGGCGCGATTTGGCCCTGTTTATCCCACGGCTTGTAGGTCGATGCTTTCCGTCCTGCGTGAGCCAGCTGGATCGCAATCGGCATATCCGACCATTTACGGACCGCATCAAGCACCCGGGCCATGGCTGCCTCAGACTTATCATCATAGAGACCGACATCAGCATAGGTGATGCGCCCTTCAGGGGAGACGGCGGTGGCTTCAATCGTCAGTAAACCCGCACCGGATTGCGCCAGCTGTCCCAGATGCATCACGTGCCAGTCAGTCATGCATCCCTCTTCAGCAGAGTACTGACACATTGGTGCGATCACGATCCGGTTTTCAATCTCCAGATTCCTGATGCGTAGCGGGGTAAATAGTGTTGGTTGAGACATACAAATTACTCTCTGTTTCAGCATTAGACAGGTATGAAAAGCTTAGCCTCCATTTATTACTTATCATAGTGATTACGCCTTAAGGGCATGAATTACCAAAAGGTAAGCAATAAAAAAGGGAGCCTTGCGGCTCCCTCAGTCTCCCCAGACTGCAAATTAGCTGTTGCGGATGTACTCATCCATTTCGGTTTTCAGGTTATCGGATTTAGTACCGAAAATTGCCTGAACGCCCGAACCTGCAACCACCACACCCGCTGCACCCAGTTTCTTCAGGCCAGCCTGGTCAACCTTCGCCACGTCGGCCACGCTCACGCGCAGACGCGTAATACAGGCGTCGAGGTTAGTGATGTTCTCTTTACCACCGAAGGCGGAGACCAGCGCCGGAGCCATCTCGCTGGTTGCGCCAGCTTTAGAATCTTCGGTTGCGTCTTCACGGCCCGGCGTTTTCAGATCAAGCGCTTTGATCAGCACGCGGAACACGGTGTAGTAGATTGCCGCGTAGCACAGGCCGACAATCGGGAACAGCCACAGTTTGCTGCCGTTACCGCTCAGCACGATGAAGTCGATCAGACCGTGCGAGAAGGAGGTCCCGTCACGCATACCCAGCAGGATACAGATCGGGAAGGCCAGACCTGCCAGCACCGCATGGATTGCGTAGAGGATCGGCGCAACGAACATGAAGGAGAACTCGATCGGCTCGGTGATACCGGTCAGGAACGAGGTCAGCGCGGCGGAGATCATGATCCCGCCCACTTTGGCACGGTTTTCCGGTTTTGCAGAGTGCCAGATGGCAATCGCAGCAGCCGGCAGGCCGTACATTTTGAACAGGAAGCCACCGGAGAGTTTACCTGCGGTCGGGTCGCCTGCCATATAGCGCGGGATATCGCCGTGGAAGACCTGGCCTGCCGCGTTGGTGTATTCACCAATCTGCATCTGGAAAGGAACGTTCCAGATGTGGTGCAGACCAAACGGTACCAGGCAGCGCTCAATGAAGCCGTAGATACCAAACGCCACAACCGGGTTCTGGTAAGCAGCCCACTGGGAGAAGGTCTGGATAGCCGTACCGATCGGTGGCCAAATGAAGGAGAGGATCACGCCCATGAAGATCGCAGCCAGACCAGAGATGATCGGCACGAAACGCTTACCGGCGAAGAAGCCCAGATACTCAGGGAGCTTGATACGGTAGAAGCGGTTAAACATGTAGGCAGCAATCGCACCCGCGATGATCCCGCCGAGAACACCGGTATCCGCCAGGTGTTTCGCCGCGATCTCTTCCGCAGGCAGATGCAGCACCAGCGGCGCAACCACGGCCATGGTTTTCACCATAATGCCATAGGCAACCACTGCCGCCAGCGCAGACACGCCATCGTTATTGGTGAAGCCAAGCGCAACACCGATAGCGAAAATCAGAGGCATGTTAGCAAAAACGGAACCGCCCGCTTCTGCCATAACATGGGAAACCACTTCTGGAAGCCAGGTAAAGTTTGCCGAACCGACGCCAAGCAGGATCCCTGCGATGGGCAGTACGGAAACGGGCAGCATCAGTGATTTACCGACCTTTTGCAGGTTAGCAAATGCATTCTTAAACATAATTGAGAGTGCTCCTGAGTATTTGTGCTTTTTTGTACGTTTTCACGCATTGGCACGGGGGGAGAACCGCGCCCTGGACAGAGCATCTAAGTGCCCTTTATTTATTACACAGAGTAAAATAAATCGCCCTAAGTTTGTTTGACGGTTATCACGTTTCAAAACGTGGTCACCTGAAAACTTTCACTTATTTACAAAAACGGTGTCTGAAAGTATCAAAAACTCGATTCACCGCCAAGTTTATGGCGGTGCACTCTACTCGCATTGACAATTAATTACGAGCCTTAAAAAAACAGACTTATGGGCGGGATAACAGGCGCGCGGGGTCAATGTGGAACAGCGTGGCGAAGTTTTGCGTGGTCTGCTGCGCCAGCTCGTCCAGCGATACGCCTTTCAGCACCGCCATATACTCCGCCACGTCGCGGGTCATTGCGGGCTGGTTCTCTTTGCCCCGGTGCGGTACCGGTGCCAGATAGGGTGAATCCGTCTCTACCAGCATTCTGTCCAGCGGCACATAGCGTGCAGCGTCGCGCAGCTGTTCAGCGTTACGGAACGTAACAATGCCAGAGAACGAAATATAGAAGCCCATATCCAGCAGCTTACCTGCCGTTTCTCTGTCTTCTGTGAAACAGTGTAGTACGCCACCGCAATCCGTCACCTTTTCCTCGGTCAGAATCGCCAGCGTATCTTCGCGGGCATCGCGGGTATGGACAATCACCGGCTTGTTCAGCTCGCGGCCAATGCGGATATGGTTGCGAAACGACTCCTGCTGGATGGGTTTGGTTTCCGGGGTATAGAAGTAGTCCAGCCCCGTCTCGCCCATAGCGACGACGCCCTCTTCTGCCGCCAGGATACGTAGCTCCTCGACGTCATACACCTCGTCCTGATTGAGCGGATGTACGCCGCAGGAGAACGCGACGTTGTCACGATTGCCCACCAGCTCACGCATGGCGCGGTAGCCCGGCAATGTGGTGGCCACGGCGAGGCAGAACTTAACGTCGCGGGCAGCGGCTTTCGCCAGCACGTCGTCCACGTCCCGGTGCAGAGATTGATAATCAAGGCCATCGAGATGGCAGTGGGAGTCGACTAAAAACATAATGTCTCTCTTAAAGATGGGATACAGGCAGCACGGCGTCGGGTTGCAGCCAGTGCTCCTGGCTCAGGAGTAAATCGGTTAACAGCAGTTCGCGATTGACGCTGGTCACGGCCAACAGCTGCTCCCGGCAGGTAAAGATCGCCGCTAAGATAACGCGCAACCGGGCAGGCGCGATAATTTTAGCCAGTCGGATCACCAGCGGATGGGCATCGGCGTTGCTAAGCAGCGTCGCTCCTTGCTGGATTTTCATGGCGTCGAGATAGAGCGAAGCCAGCCAGTGCAGGCGATCGGCGACGCTGTCATGGTTCAGCGCAGGCAGCAGAGAGAGCCAGTCGCTGCTGGTCAGCGCCGCATCTACTGCGGCACACAGCGCCTGACGCTGCGCCCAGGCATCGGTAGCGAGCATAATTTGCGCCGTGCCCGGCGCACCGCCGCAGAGGCGCAAAGCCGTCAGGATCGCCTCGGACGACGTCTGAACCTCACGCGCCAGCCAGGCACAGGCGTAACGCTCGTCCGGTGGCGCAAGGTGATGCAGACGGCAGCGGCTGCGCAGAGTCGCCAGCAGACGGGCAGGTTCGCGACAGGCGAGGAAGAACCAGGTATTAGCTGGCGGCTCCTCCAGGGTTTTCAGCAGCGCGTTGGCGGCGGCCTCGGTCAGCCGGGCCGCGTCGCTAACCCAAACCACCTTCGCCCCGCCCAGGCGCGCATGTTCGTAGAGCTTTTCGCTGACCTCGCGCACCGCGTCGATGCCCAGCGTGCTTTTGCCCTTCTCTGGCTCCAGCAGGTAGTAATCCGGATGGGTTCCCGCCTGCATCAGCTGACAGCCGCGGCAGCGACCGCAGCTTTTATGTCCGTCAGGCTGCTGGCAGAGCAGATAACGCGTCAGGGCGTAGATTAATGCCTCATCGCCCATTCCGGGCAGAGCGTGGATCAGTAGCGCATGGTGTCCGCGTCCGGCCTGATAGCTGGCAACCAGACGTTCAAAATCGGGGCGTAACCATGGATACCATTTCATGCGCCCTGCTCCCGCACCCAGGCGGTGACCGTCTGGCGAATGTCGCTCATCACCTCCTCGAGGGAACGAGTGGCGTCGATGGTTTTGATCCGCGGATCGGCCGCGGCAAGCGCCAGATAACGGGCGCGGGCGCGATGGAAGAAGTCATAGGACTCCTGCTCGATGCGGTCCAGCTCGCCCCGGGCGCGGGCGCGTTTCAGGCCTACTTCCGGCTCCACGTCGAGGTAAAGCGTCAGATCCGGACGGAAATCGCCTAATACGGTATCGCGCAGCGTAGCCAGCATACATGCATCAATGCCGCGTCCGCCGCCCTGGTAAGCCTGAGTTGAGAGATCGTGGCGATCGCCAATCACCCAGCAGCCTCGGGCCAGCGCGGGCTTGATGACCGTCTCCACCAGCTGGACACGGGCAGCATAGAACATCAGCACTTCGGCTTTGTCAGTGATGACCTCATCGCCTACGGATTTGATATCCAGAACCAGGCTGCGCAGCTTCTCAGCGAGCTGCGTGCCGCCGGGCTCGCGAGTGAAGATCATCTCGCCTACGCCGAGCTGGGTCAGCGTCTCCACGACGGTATCGCGGGCGGTGGTCTTTCCGGCCCCTTCCAGCCCTTCGATAACGATGTATTTACTGGCCATTTTTTTCCTTAAGCACTTTCAGATAGTCCTGCACCGCGCGATTGTGGCTGACGAGGTTGGTGGTAAAGTTATGCCCCCCTTTGCCGTCAGCGACAAAATAGAGATACGGCGTTTTCGCCGGATGTGCGGCAGCGCGCAGCGACGCATCGCTCGGGATGGCAATCGGTCCCGGCGGCAGGCCGCTGATGGTGTAGGTATTATACGCCGTTGGCGTCTCCAGATCGCTACGGCTGATTTTACCGTTGTAGCTCTCCCCCATCCCGTAGATCACGGTGGGATCGGTTTGCAGGCGCATACCGGTACGCAGGCGGTTAATAAAGACCGAGGCAACCTGGTCCCGCTCGCTGGCAACCGCCGTCTCTTTTTCAATGATTGAGGCCATGGTGACCAGCTGGTTCTGATCCTTGTACGGCAGGCCCTCGGTTCGCCCTTCCCAGGCGTTATTGACCGCAGCGACCATCTTGTCGTGGGCGCGCTTGAGCATTGTCACATCGGTAGTGTTCGCTGTGTAGAGCCAGGTATCGGGCCAGAACCAGCCTTCGATCCATTCAGGATGGTCAAACTTGAGCACCTCGGCCACCGTGGCGTAGCTGTCATCCTTCAGCGTATGCTGAATATAGGGTGCGTCCCGGAGCTGCTTCAGGTAGTCGCTAAGACGCATCCCCTCTACCAGACGCAGCGGGAACTGCGCCTCTTTGCCGCTCTCCAGCAGCCGCAGCATGTCACGCACCGTCATATCCGGGGTAAAGCGATAGGTCCCGGCCTTGAAGTGGGAGAGATCCGGCTCCACGCGCAGCAGCCACTGGAAGACGCGGGGGCGATTGATAATCTTCTCACTGTAGAGCTGGGTTCCCAGCGCCTGTCGGCCAGTGCCTGCCTTCAGGGTAAAGATCGTCTCTGCCTTGATCAGCAGCTTGCTCTCCGCCAGCTGGCGAACCTTCCAGTAACCTGCACCCGCGGTAATGCCCAGCACCACCAGCAGGAGTAAAACAAAACGAAGCATTTTCTTCATGACGACATCGCACGCTCACAAAGGGGGGATAAAAAGGTATACAACTCGCGGGAGGTCCAACCCCACTCGTCACAGGCGTTAACCGGCACAACCGGCATCAGCGCATTGCAGATCAGCACCTCATCGGCATCTGCCAGCGCCTTTGGCCGCGCAGCCACTTCGGCGAAGCTAAACTCAGATGCAGCCAGCCGATCGATAATAAACCTGCGCATAATGCCCTTCACGCCTGCATGGTCAAGACGCGGCGTAAATACCGTCGCGCCTTTCCGCCAGAATAAATTCGCGGCACAGCATTCCGTAAGCAACCCATCGCTGTCAAGAACCAGCGCTTCGTCCCCTGCCGTCTGCTCAAGATGAGTACGGATCAGCACCTGTTCCAGGCGATTGAGATGCTTAATTCCTGCAAGATGAGGATTACGTCCGAGCCGGACCGGGCTGAGCGTAAGGGTAATCCCCTCCTGCCGCCAGCGATCGTAGTGCGCAGGCTGCGCCGAAAGGCTTAGAATACGCGTCGGCGTCTCGCAGCCCGTAGCGCTGTAGCCGCGCCCGCCTGCGCCCCGGCTGATAATCACCTTTAGCACGCCGGTCTGCTGTTGACTCGCCAGAGTGACCATCTCCTGCTCGAGGAGGGTCCAGTCGTGAAAGGGCAGCAGCAGACGCTCACAGGCCTCACGCAGCCGCGCAAGATGTGCCGGGAGCAGCTGAACCTGGCCGGTCTGGATCCGGGCGGTGGTAAAGCAGCCGTCACCAAACTGTACTGCCCTGTCGTTTGCCGCCAGCGTCTGCTGTTGGCAGCCATTTATCAAGAACATAGCGGCTCCTGTGTCAGTGACCGGGTAGTCTGGCAGGATGCGTAGCGCAGGACAAGCGGAGAAAGCTGAATTGAAAGGGAAAACGTGCGGAGCAGACCGGGCAGCGCAAAGGCCACCCGGTCATACGGCGTTAGATCCGTTTGAAGATCAGCGAGCCGTTGGTACCACCGAAGCCAAAGGAGTTACACAGAGTGTACTCCAGATTGCTTACCTGGCGTGCGACATGCGGAACGTAGTCCAGATCGCAACCCTCATCCGGGTTATCCAGGTTGATGGTTGGCGGGATCGCCTGATCGCGCAGGGCCAGGATCGAGTAGATAGACTCTACCGCGCCCGCCGCGCCCAGCAGGTGACCGGTCATGGATTTGGTGGAGCTGACCATCACACGGCTTGCCGCTTCGCCAAACACGGATTTAACCGCCTGGGATTCGGCCTTATCGCCAGCTGGCGTCGAGGTGCCGTGGGCGTTAACGTAGCCAATCTTCGCCGGATCCAGCTGGGCATCACGCAGCGCGTTGACCATAGCCAGCGCCGCGCCCGCGCCGTTTTCCGGCGGTGAGGTCATGTGGTAGGCATCGCTGCTCATACCAAAGCCAACCAGTTCGGCATAGATTTTCGCGCCGCGTTTTTTCGCATGCTCATACTCTTCCAGCATGACCATACCCGCGCCGTCGCCCAGCACAAAGCCGTCACGATCTTTATCCCACGGACGGCTTGCCGCCTGCGGATTGTCGTTACGGGTTGAGAGCGCACGCGCTGCGCCAAAGCCGCCCACGCCAAGCGGGGTACTGGCTTTTTCAGCGCCGCCTGCCAGCATGGCGTCAGCATCGCCGTAGGCGATAATACGCGCCGCATGGCCGATATTGTGCACGCCAGAGGTACAGGCCGTGGCGATAGAGATGCTCGGGCCCTGCAGGCCAAGCATAATCGTCAGGTGACCGGCTACCATGTTGACGATGGTGGAGGGCACAAAGAACGGGCTGATTTTACGCGGACCGCCGTTGACCAGCGAGGCGTGGTTCTCTTCGATCAGGCCAAGACCGCCGATACCTGAACCGATAGCGGCCCCGATACGGTGAGCGTTCTCTGGAGTAACCTCAAGGCCAGAATCCTGCATGGCCTGCCAGCCCGCAACAACTCCATATTGAATGAAGGCATCCATCTTGCGCTGCTCTTTGCGCGAGATAATGTCATCACAGTTAAAATCCTTTACTAAGCCAGCAAATTTTGTTGCATAGGCGCTAGTATCGAAATGGTCGATCAGGCTGATGCCACTCTGACCGGCAAGGAGAGCACTCCAGGTAGACTCTACGGTATTGCCGACAGGAGACAACATGCCAAGTCCGGTCACAACTACACGACGCTTAGACACGTTTGTCCTCCAGGGAGGGATAAAAAAGAGATTCGTGGGAGAAAAAGATAAAACTCAGGCGGTCGAATGACCGCCTGGAGATGTTCACTTACGCCTGGTGACCGTTGATGTAATCAATGGCAGCCTGAACGGTAGTGATTTTCTCAGCTTCTTCGTCCGGAATCTCAGTATCAAACTCTTCTTCCAGAGCCATTACCAGCTCAACGGTGTCAAGAGAATCCGCGCCCAGATCGTCAACGAAAGAAGCATTGTTAGTTACTTCTTCCTGCTTAACGCCCAGCTGCTCGCCAATAATTTTCTTAACGCGTTCTTCGATAGTGGTGCTCATACTCTTAAATTTCCTATCAAAACTCGCTTTCGCGATGGTTTTCGTAGTGTATAAAATGTTGAAAAATTTGCAACTAAATCCCGGCAGGTCCTACCACGATTTTGCGCTATTCTGAGGCCTTTTGCCCTAATAACGCAAATAAAATTATTCCCATATAGTGCTTTAGGAAATAACGTGGTTAAACCATATACATTCCGCCGTTGACGTGCAGGGTCTCACCAGTGATGTAACCCGCCTCGTCAGAGGCTAAGAATGCAACCGCACTGGCGATCTCCTTTGGTTCGCCTAAGCGACCCGCCGGAACTGCCGCCAGCGTACCCGCACGCTGATCTTCAGTCAGCGCACGCGTCATGTCCGTTTCAATAAAGCCCGGAGCAACAACGTTTACAGTAATGCCACGGGACGCGACTTCACGCGCCAGCGACTTACTGAAACCGATCAGGCCTGCTTTCGCCGCAGCGTAGTTAGCCTGACCAGCATTTCCCATGGTACCCACCACAGAACCGATAGTGATAATGCGACCATGACGCTTCTTCATCATAGCCCGCATTACCGCTTTTGACAGGCGGAAAACAGAAGAGAGGTTGGTTTCGATGATATCGTTCCACTCGTCGTCTTTCATCCGCATTAACAGGTTGTCACGGGTAATCCCGGCATTATTTACCAGAATGTCCACTTCGCCAAACTCTGCACGGATATTTTCCAGCACGGATTCAATAGATGCAGGATCGGTCACGTTTAACTGTAAACCTTTGCCGTTTGCACCTAAATAGTCGCTGATGGCCTGTGCGCCGCTTTCGCTGGTCGCGGTACCGATCACCTTCGCGCCACGGGCAACGAGGGTTTCAGCGATTGCGCGGCCAATGCCACGGCTTGCACCGGTAACCAGTGCGATCTTTCCTTCAAAACTCATGGTTTTGGGTTCCTTGTTTATTGCTCAAGCGCCGCTGACAGTGCCGCAGGCTCGTTAATGGCCGAGGCGGTCAGGGTGTCAACAATACGTTTGGTCAGGCCAGTCAGCACTTTGCCCGGACCGGCTTCATACAGGTGCTCTACGCCCTGGGAAGCCATAAATTCTACGCTCTTCGTCCACTGTACCGGACTGTAGAGCTGGCGAACCAGCGCATCGCGGATCGCTTCCGGCGAGGTTTCGCACTTCACATCAACGTTGTTCACCACCGGAATAGCCGGGGCGTTGAAGGTGATTTTTTCCAGCTCGGCGGCCAGCTTCTCGGCTGCCGGCTTCATCAGCGCGCAGTGGGAAGGCACGCTCACCGGCAGCGGCAGCGCGCGCTTGGCACCCGCCGCTTTACAGGCCGCACCAGCACGCTCAACCGCCTCTTTATGCCCGGCGATCACCACCTGGCCCGGCGAGTTGAAGTTCACCGGCGAGACAATCTGGCCTTCAGCAGCCTCTTCACAGGCTTTGGCAATGGCCGCATCGTCAAGGCCGATAATGGCCGACATGCCGCCAGTGCCTTCCGGTACCGCTTCCTGCATAAATTTGCCGCGCAGCTCAACCAGGCGCACGGCATCGGCGAAATCGATCACGCCAGCGCAAACCAGCGCGGAGTATTCGCCCAGGCTATGGCCTGCCATCAGCGCCGGGGTTTTGCCGCCCTGCTGCTGCCAGACGCGCCACAGCGCAACGGAGGCCGTCAGCAGCGCTGGCTGGGTCTGCCAGGTTTTGTTCAGCTCTTCTGCTGGACCCTGCTGGGCCAGCGCCCACAGGTCATAGCCCAGCGCCGCAGAAGCTTCACGGAACGTCTCTTCCACCAGCGGAAACTGTGCTGCCACATCGGCGAGCATACCCACGGTCTGAGAACCCTGTCCCGGGAAGACAAAAGCAAATTGCGTCATCTTATTTATCCTTAATACTAGAAACGAACTAGCGCAGAGCCCCAGGTGAAACCGCCGCCGAAGGCCTCAAGCAGCACCAGCTGACCCGGCTTGATACGTCCGTCGCGCACCGCTTCATCCAGCGCACAAGGCACCGATGCCGCAGAGGTATTGCCGTGACGATCAAGGGTTACCACCACTTTATCCATGTCCATGCCCAGCTTTCTCGCCGTCGCGCTGATAATGCGCAGGTTCGCCTGGTGCGGCACCAGCCAGTCCAGCTCGGAACGGTCGATGTTATTGGCGGTCAGCGTCTCTTCAACGATGTGCGCCAGCTCGGTCACCGCCACTTTAAAGACTTCATTACCGGTCATGGTCAGGTAGGTTGGGTTGTCCGCCTTGACGCGATCGAGGTTCGGCAGGGTCAGCAGCTCACCGTAGCTACCGTCTGCATGCAGGTGGGTAGAGATGATCCCCTGCTCTTCGGATGCGCTCAGCACCGCCGCGCCCGCGCCGTCACCGAAGATAATGATCGTTCCACGATCGGCAGGATCGCAGGTGCGGGCCAGCACGTCAGAACCAATTACCAGCGCATGCTTCACCGCACCGCTTTTAACATACTGATCGGCAATGCTCAGGGCATAGGTAAAGCCTGCGCAGGCGGCAGCAACGTCAAACGCCGGGCAGCCTTTGATCTCCAGCAGGTTCTGCACCTGGCAGGCCGCACTTGGAAACGCATGGGTCGCCGAGGTGGTGGCAACGATGATCAGGCCGATATCGTTTTTATCGATGCCCGCCATCTCGATGGCGCGCTTAGCGGCTTCAAAACCCATGGTTGCCACGGTTTCATCCGTGGCAGCAATGCGACGCTCACGGATACCTGTGCGGGTAACAATCCACTCGTCAGAGGTATCGACCATTT
The DNA here is from genome assembly GCF_031998825.1 of Pseudescherichia sp. Lineage (GTDB taxonomy): Bacteria > Pseudomonadota > Gammaproteobacteria > Enterobacterales > Enterobacteriaceae > Pseudescherichia. The sequence goes on along the minus strand of NZ_DAMACX010000001.1, from coordinate 52,124 downwards.
TTTCTAAATCGGCGTTGGTTCGCACTTGCTCGGGCAGGTAGCTGCCGGTACCACTAATCTTCGTATACATATACGCTCAGTCTTTTTCCGGTAACACAGATTCCAGGCGAGCGGCAATCCGTTCGGGGACATGCCGCTGCACCGCCTGCACTGCCTGTTCAATCGCGACAGCAAACGCGCGCTGATTGGCGGCACCATGACTCTTAATCACCGTGCCGCGCAATCCTAACAGACAGGCACCATTATACTGGTCGGGGTTGAGGTGACTGAATCGCCTTGTCAGGCTTTTTTGTAACCAACGCTTTAATAAAAGCAGCCACCACGACCGTTTTTTGCCCTCGCCCTGTGATTTCAGCAACGACAGGAACATTCTGACCATGCCTTCCATTGTCTTCAACGTCACGTTGCCGGTGAAGCCATCACAGACCAGCACGTCCGTTTTGCCGGTGAGCAGCTCATTAGCTTCAAGATAGCCAATATAGTTGATCGATGGGATCGATTTTAGCAGCGCCGACGCGTCGCGGATGCTGTCGAGGCCCTTAACCTCTTCTTCACCGATATTGAGTAGCGCCACGCGCGGATGTTCAATACCAATGACCTCTTCAGCCATTACCGATCCCATAATGGCAAACTGCACCAGCATGGTACTGTCACAGTCAACGTTAGCGCCGAGATCCAGCACCACGGTTCTGCCCTTCTGCTGATGCGGCAACACCGTCATCAGCGCCGGACGTTCAATACCTTCAATGGGCTTAAGCAGCAGCTTAGCCAGCCCCATCAGCGCCCCGGTATTGCCTGCGCTGACGCAGGCCTCGGCGCGCCCCTCTTTGACCAGCTCCAGCGCCATGCGCATAGAGCTACCGCGGCTGTTGCGCACGGCCTGGGCGGGACGGACATCACTGGCAATAACCGACTCAGCAGGAATAACCTGCAGGCGCGAGCGCTGATCAAAATCGGCTTTGGCAAGTAATGGCGTGATAGCGTCGGGATGACCGACTAACAGAAGTGTGAGCTGAGGGTTAGAATGCAGTGCCTGCAATGCTGCAGGCACCGTCACGGAAGGGCCAAAATCGCCCCCCATGACATCTAACGCCAGGGTTAGACGTGTCAAGGTATCGTCGAGCCTGGTTCGGTTAACCCCCGCTTACGCGGGGATTTCCTCACTAAGCCTCACGCTTGCGCGTGATTACTTAGTGATAACCTTACGACCGCGGTAGAAACCGTCAGCGGTCATGTGGTGACGCAGGTGAGACTCACCAGAGGTTTTGTCTACAGACAGGCTGGTGACTGCGGTCAGCGCGTCATGGGAACGACGCATGCCACGTTTGGAACGGGTTGGTTTATTTTGTTGTACGGCCATGGACCTTACTCCTCAATTACGGTAACTCCATTACTACGGAGAGACCTGTTACTTACGCTTTAAGCTGGCTAATACGGCAAATGGGTTTGGCTTCTGTGCCTCTTCAGGCAGTTCACCAAAGACCATGTCCGCGTCGGACACTTCACAGTGTTCAGAATCATGCACCGGCACTACCGGCAGGGAGAGGATAATTTCATCCTCGACCAATGCCAGCAGGTCGATTTCACCGAATTCGTTAACCTGAATCGGTTCATACGCTTCCGGGAGTGCTTCGGCCTGCTCGTCTTTGACGATCGGGCTGAAACAATATTGTGTGTAGACCTGATGTGCAAACGGCTTGCCGCAGCGCTGACACTCGAGCGTTACCGAAACCTTCGCATCGCCGGTTAAAACCGCCAGGCGCTGGTTATCGATAGCGAACGACATGGAGCATTCCACATCACTGTCTACACTGACTACGGATTCAGCGACGCGCTCGGCCTGCTCACGAGTGTATACACCCTCGTAATCAAGGCGTTTTTGAGCGGTACGAACCGGATCAAGAGTCAGGGGTAATTTTACCTTTTGCATAGGGCGCGCATATTAACTTTGTAACGTTCTGGAGTCAAAGAAAAAGGCAGCTTGCGATTGCCTTTTGCCAATTATTCGCACACATTGCGGCCTGTAGTTTAAAATGCCTGACCTCGTTATGCCATATAGGGTGGAAAAAATATGTCGAATATTATTCTTGCGTCCACGTCACCATACCGCCGCGCGCTGCTGGAAAAGCTCGGCCTGGCCTTCGAGTGTGCCGCACCGGGCGTGGATGAGACTCCCAACCCTGGGGAAGCCCCCCGCCACCTGGTGCTGCGCCTGGCGCAGGCCAAGGCCCAGTCGCTGGCGGATCGCTACCCTAACCATCTGATTATTGGATCCGATCAGGTGTGCGTGCTGGACGGTGAAATAACCGGCAAGCCGTTAACGGAGGAGAAAGCCTTTCAGCAGTTAATGAAGGCGCGGGGTAATATCATCACCTTCTATACCGGGCTGGCGCTCTATAACTCCGCCACCGGCCACCTGCAAACCGAGTGCGAACCGTTTGACGTTCACTTTCGCCACCTGAGCGAGCAGGAGATTACTGACTATCTGCGTAAAGAGCGGCCGCTGAACTGCGCCGGTAGCTTTAAAAGCGAGGGGTTGGGGATTGCACTGTTTGACCGCCTTGAAGGTCGGGATCCAAACACGCTGGTGGGGCTGCCGCTGATCGCGCTCTGCCAGATGCTGCGCCGGGAGCACTGCAATCCTCTTTTAGCCTAAACCAACGCCGGGTGGCGGCTTCGCCTGACCCGGCCTACAGGATCGTAGGCCCGGCAAGCTTGCGCCGCCGGGCGTTACGTTACCCGCGCAACACCTTCAGGCAGCGCTTCAGCTGCTCATCCAGCGGTGCTTCAATGCGCAGGGTTTCGCCAGTACCCGGATGGGTAAACTTCAACGCCGCCGCGTGCAGGAAGAGACGGTTTAACCCGGTGCCTGCCAGCTGCTTATCAAACTCGCGGTCGCCGTAGCGATCGTCAAAGGCGATAGGATGCCCGGCGTGCTGGGTATGAACGCGGATCTGGTGGGTACGGCCGGTAATCGGGCTACAGCGCACCAGCGTCGCGAACGCATAGCGCTCTTCAACCTTAAAGCGCGTCTCTGAGGGTTTACCTTCGCTATTAACCCGCACAATTCGCTCCCCGCTCTGCAGAATATTCTTCAGCAGCGGAGCCTGAACCGTTTTGACGTGCGACTGCCACTGGCCGCGCACCAGCGCCAGATAGTCCTTCTGCATGCCTTTATCGCGCAGCTGCTCATGCAGGGAGCGCAGCGCCGAGCGCTTCTTGGCCACCAGCAGCACGCCGGAGGTATCCCGGTCCAGACGGTGTACCAGCTCCAGGAAGCGCGCCTCCGGGCGCAGGGCGCGCAGGCCTTCAATGACGCCGAAGCTCAGCCCGCTGCCGCCGTGCACCGCGGTACCGGAGGGCTTGTTCAGCACCAGAATATGATCGTCTTCATAAAGGATAACATCCGACAGCGCGGCCACCTTATTCAGATGTGGTGACACCGCCTCCTCTTCGCGCTCGGCGACACGTACCGGCGGGATACGCACCTCATCCCCGCCTTCCAGCTTATACTCGGGCTTCACGCGCTTCTTGTTAACCCGCACTTCGCCTTTACGCAGGATGCGGTAGATCATACTTTTCGGCACGCCTTTGAGCTGGGTGCGCAAAAAGTTATCGATACGTTGCCCGGCGTCGTCGGCCGCAATAGCAACAATTCTTACGGATGGGGTCTCTGTTTTCATGGGGGGCGATTCTAAAAGCCCAGGCCGATTCGCGCCACTCATTTTTATATGCTTATATTTATGTCTGGCGGTCTCTTGTTGACTGTCATCACGCTTTTCGCTGGGTTTTAGAACAATCCCTGGGCAAACGTGAAAAAACTGTTAGTAACCGGGTGATAAATGGCAAAAGTCATCTTGCTATAACAGATTTAGCAAGGAATAATGAAGCTGTTTCCGCTTGAATCTTGTTAAACAAGGAAATTTGCGGAATGACCAATTTTGCTTGTCCGATCATCCACGCAGCAATGGCGTAAGACGTATTGATCCTTCAGGCACTTAGCGGGCTGCGGGTTGCAGTCCTTACCGGTAAAGGGATCGACTCTGGAGAGTAATACCCAGGCAGTTCCCCTGATAATTGCGCTGTTTTTCCGTATGAAATACAGGCAGCCGACACTCTGCGCCTCTTAAGCGTGCGACAACCGTGAGGTTGGCGACGTGAACAGACACGAGGCCATCGGTTCACCCCCGGAAAGGCGTTAACTATGCCCGCAGCTTAGTCGTCAATGTAAGAATAATGAGTAAGTTACGATGAAAAGAATGTTAATTAACGCAACTCAGCAGGAAGAGTTGCGCGTCGCCCTTGTTGATGGGCAGCGCCTGTACGACCTGGATATCGAAAGCCCGGGACACGAACAGAAAAAAGCGAACATCTACAAAGGCAAAATTACCCGTATCGAACCGAGCCTTGAAGCCGCATTTGTTGACTACGGTGCTGAGCGTCACGGCTTCCTCCCTCTCAAAGAGATCGCCCGCGAATACTTCCCTGCTAACTACAGTGCTCATGGCCGCCCGAACATCAAAGATGTGCTGCGCGAAGGCCAGGAAGTCATTGTCCAGATCGACAAAGAAGAGCGCGGTAACAAAGGCGCAGCCTTAACCACCTTTATCAGCCTTGCCGGTAGCTACCTGGTTCTGATGCCAAACAACCCGCGTGCGGGCGGCATCTCTCGCCGTATCGAAGGCGACGACCGTACCGAGCTGAAAGAGGCGCTGGCGAGCCTGGACATGCCGGACGGCATGGGACTGATCGTTCGTACCGCAGGCGTTGGCAAATCGGCCGAAGCGCTGCAGTGGGACCTCAGCTTCCGCCTGAAGCACTGGGAAGCGATCAAGAAAGCCGCTGAAAACCGCCCTGCTCCGTTCCTGATCCACCAGGAGAGCAACGTTATTGTTCGCGCCTTCCGCGACTATCTGCGCCAGGATATCGGTGAGATCCTCATCGACAACCCGAAAGTGATGGAGATGGCACGCCAGCATATCGCGGCGTTGGGCCGTCCGGACTTTAGCAGCAAAATCAAGCTCTACACCGGTGAGATCCCGCTGTTCAGCCACTACCAGATCGAGTCGCAGATCGAGTCTGCCTTCCAGCGTGAAGTGCGTCTGCCTTCCGGCGGCTCCATCGTTATCGACTCCACCGAAGCGCTGACCGCGATTGATATCAACTCCGCCCGCGCGACCCGCGGCGGCGATATCGAAGAGACGGCGTTTAACACCAACCTGGAAGCGGCCGACGAAATTGCCCGCCAGCTGCGCCTGCGCGACCTCGGTGGCCTGATCGTTATCGACTTTATCGATATGACCCCGGTTCGCCACCAGCGTGCGGTAGAAAACCGCCTGCGCGAAGCGGTGCGCCAGGACCGTGCCCGTATTCAGATCAGCCATATTTCTCGCTTTGGCCTGCTGGAGATGTCCCGCCAGCGTCTGAGCCCGTCCCTCGGCGAGTCCAGCCACCACGTCTGCCCACGCTGTAGCGGTACCGGCACCATCCGTGACAACGAGTCCCTGTCGCTCTCTATTCTGCGTCTGATTGAAGAGGAAGCGCTGAAGGAGAACACTCAGGAAGTTCACGCGATTGTTCCTGTACCGATTGCCTCCTACCTGCTCAACGAAAAACGTGCGGCGGTAAGCGCGATCGAAGCGCGTCAGGGCGGTATTAAGTGCGTGATCGTGCCAAACGACCAGATGGAAACCCCCCACTACTCCGTGCTGCGCGTGCGTAAGGGCGAAGAGACGTCGACCCTGAGCTACAAGCTGCCGAAGCTGCATGAAGAGGCGATGGCGCTGCCGTCCGAAGAGGAGTACGCCGAGCGCAAACAGCCTGAACAGCCTGCGCTGGCGACCTTCGTGATGCCTGACATTCCACCAGCCCCTGCGCCGCAGCCGGCGCCGGCCGCGGAAGAGAAAGCGCAGCCGACCGCTGCACAGCCTGCCGCCGCAGAAACTGGCCTGCTGGGCCGCCTCTTTGGTGCACTGAAGAAGGTGTTCGCCAGCGAGCCTGCCAGCCAGCCGGTGGAAGTAAAAGCGGAAGAGGAAGTTAAGGAAGAGAAACCGGCCCGTTCTCAGGAGCGTCGCAAGCCGCGCCAGAATAACCGTCGTGACCGCAACGAACGCGGTGACCGTGGCGATCGTAATGAGCGTCGCGACAGCCGTAGCGAAGGTGCGGAAGTGCGCGAAGGTCGTGACAGCCGCGATAATCGTGATAACCGTGAGCGTGACGAAAACCGCCGCAGCCGCCGTGAAAAACAGCAGCCGACCGGTGAAGTTCGCGAAGTTCGCCAGCCGCAGCAGGTCGTTGCTGACGACGCGGATAAATCCAAATCCCGTGACGAGCAGCAGCAGTCGCGCCGCGAACGCAACCGCCGCCGCAACGACGAGAAGCGTCAGGCCCAGCAGGAAGTGAAAGCCCTGAACCGCGACGAGCAGCCTGCTCCGGAAGCGGAACAGGAAGATCGTGTTCAGGTGATGCCGCGCCGTAAACAGCGCCAGCTGAACCAGAAAGTGCGTTTTGAGTCAGCTCCGTCCTCTGAAGCCATCGTGGAAGAGACCGCTACCGCTACCCCGGTGACGGATGCCCAGGCGTCCCATACCGAGCTGGCGAAGGTCGATCTGCCTGCGGTCGTTGAGCAGCCCGTTCAGGAGCAGGACGACTCTGCCGAGAACCGTGATAACGCCGGTATGCCGCGCCGCTCACGCCGTTCTCCGCGTCACCTGCGCGTCAGTGGCCAGCGCCGCCGTCGCTACCGTGACGAACGCTACCCGACCCAGTCGCCGATGCCGCTGACCGTAGCCTGTGCATCGCCGGAGATGGCGTCAGGTAAAGTGTGGATCCGCTACCCGGTTGCCCAGAACGTTGAGCCGGTACAGGATGAAACTGCCGTTGAGACCGCACCGGAAGCCATCCAGCAGCCGATCGTTGAGCCAGTGGCCGAGCCGATTGCTGCAGCCGTCAGCGCTGAACCAGCCGCTGTGGAACCAGCAATTGTTGAACCAGCAACTGTTGAACCAGTCGCAGCTGAGCCTACTGTTGTCGAGCCGGAAACCGTCGTGAGCGAGTCACAGCCTGCCGCGGTGGAAACCACGCACCCTGAAGCGATTGAGACGCCGGTTGATGAGCAGCCGCAGCTGATTGATCAGGAAGATGTTCCGGTTGCTGAGCACATCGCTGAGATTGCCGAGCCTGCTGAAGCCCCTGTTGAAAAGGTTGAAGAGGTAAAAGCCGCTGAGCCTGTCGCTGAGACGAAGCCAGCTGTTGAAGCGCAGCCTGTCGCTGAGACGAAACCTGTTGTTGAAGCGCAGCCAGAGCCAGAAGCGAAACCAGTGGTTGAGCCGAAACCGGCAGTAGCGGTGAAGCCAGCCGTTGCCGCTGAACCTGTTGCTGCGAAACCGCTGCATAGCCTGGCGACTGCACCGATGACCCGTGCGCCAGCCCCGGAATACGTTCCTGAGCCGCCGCGCCACAGTGACTGGGTTCGCCCGGCGTTTGAGTTCTCGGGTAAAGGTTCTGCGGGCGGCCATAGCGCCACCCATCAGGCCACTGCCCCGGCAACGCGCCCGCAGCAGCCTGAGTAACACGCTCAGCTAGCAATAAGCCGACCTCCGGGTCGGCTTTTTTTATGCCTCGCTGGCAGGCAGGCGCATACCGGTGATGCCGGGGACCGCCTCGCGCATCATTTGCAAAAAGGCCCGCAGCCGGGCCGGATAGTAGCGCGCCCACGGGTAGACCAGATGTACCGGCAGCGGGGCTGCCTCCCAATCGGGCAGCAGCCTGACCAGCCTGCCTTCACGTAAATCCTCAGCCACCGCCCAGCTTGAGATTATTACCGCGCCTAATCCCTGCAGGGCCGTACTGCGTGCAACATAGAGGCTGTCGGTATAGAGCCTGGGGGCAATGGTTACCTGCTCAACCGCCCCGGCGGTATGGGTCAGGCTGATACTGTGCTGATAGAAGGTACTGAGCGCCACCCACGGCAGCGCCGCCAGCTGCTGCGGTTCGGTCATGGCTGGGGTGTGAGCAAGCAGCGCAGGCGCAATCACGACGCTGCGCGGCACCTCCGCCAATAGTACCGACACCGTGCTCGGATCGATCTCCGCGCCGACGCGGATAGCGCAGTCGATGTTAGCGCTCAGGAAATCTACGTTTTTATCGTTCAGCATCCACTCAACCGAGAGCTGCGGATGCTGGCTCAGAAAGCGGGTCAGCGGTGCGAGCAGCTGCTCCTGACCGAAGGCGTGGGGGGCGCGCACCCGCAGCGTGCCGACGGGTTCATCCCCGGCGTGACTCACCTCATCCTCAAGCGTGGACCAGGCCGACAGCAGCCGCCTGGCATGCTGGTAGCAGCGCTCGCCATCATCAGTCAGCTTCATGGCGTGGGTCGTGCGCAGGATCAGCTTTACCCCCAGTAGGGTCTCAAGCGACTGCAGACGACGACTTACCGTCGCCTGAGTGGTCTCCAGCAGCCTGGCAGCTGCCGACAGGGAGCCGCTTTCAACGATACGCACAAAGGTATGCATGAGATCGACCCTATCTATACGTTCACTTCGCTTCATTTTATTTTTGCCTATACGTTTCGCGTATAGCTTTTTTACCATTAGACCGGCTACCGCGCCACGCCCTCTTCAGCAAAAATGTCCTCACACCATCTTTGAGGACTCGATTATGAACCGCCAGGCATCACCCTTTGACGTACCGCGTTGGATTATCTTTATCCTGGCGATAGGAGCCGGATTCAGCGTTGCCGCTATCTATTATGCGCAGCCTCTGCTGCCGCTGATGGGTCGCGATCTCCATCTAACCGTTAACGGCATGGGACTCGTGCCGACGCTGACTCAGGCGGGCTACGCGCTGGGCATTCTGTTTCTGCTGCCGCTGGGAGACCGCTACGATCGCCGGATGCTGATCCTGGTGAAATGTGCCGCGCTGGCCCTCTTCCTGCTGGCCTGCAGCCTGACCAGCCACCTTAGTACCCTGCTGGCGATAAGCCTGCTGTTGGGGATGGCAGCGACCATGGCGCAGGATATCGTGCCCGCTGCAGCGATCCTTGCCCCTGAAGGGAAACAGGGGAAAACCGTCGGCACCGTGATGACCGGCCTGCTGCTGGGGATCCTGCTCTCCCGGACGGTAAGCGGCTTCATGGGTGCCGCCTTTGGCTGGCGGGTGATGTACCAGCTGGCGGCGGCGAGCATCGCTTTTATTGGCGTGGTGATGTGGGCGGTACTGCCCCGCTTTGCTGTCCACTCTACCCTCAGCTACCCGGCGCTAATGCGCTCTGTAGCTCAGCTGTGGGGGCGCTACCCTGCCCTGCGCCGCGCCGCGCTGGCGCAAGGTTTTCTCTCGGTGGCCTTTAGCGCCTTCTGGTCTACCCTGGCGGTGATGCTGTTAGATCGTTTTCACCTTGGCAGCGCGGTAGCAGGGACTTTTGGGATTGCTGGCGCGGCAGGTGCGCTGGCTGCACCGCTGGCCGGTGGTCTGGCTGACCGGGTCGGGGCGGCGAAAGTTACCCAGCTAGGTGCAGCGTTGGTCACCGTCTCCTTTGCCCTGATGTTTGCCCTGCCGCTGCTCTCTACCCAGATGCAGCTGGTGCTGATTGCCATTGCGGCGGTGGGCTTTGATCTCGGATTGCAGTCGAGCCTCGTTGCTCACCAGAACCTGGTTTATAGCCTGGAGCCGCAGGCGCGGGGTCGTCTCAACGCCCTGCTGTTTACCGTGGTGTTTATTGGCATGGCGGCTGGCTCGGCCCTCGGCAGCAAAATCTATACCCTGGCGGGCTGGCCTGGCGTTGTGGCTCTGGCGACGCTCTCAGGCATCATTGCTCTGGTAATCCGCCTGACAACCGGTACAGGTCGCTCAGCGGTAGCAAACATCGGATAAAAAAAAGCCGCCCCGGTCAATGAGGGCGGCCTGCAAAGAGAACGTATACCTGTCCCTTTAACCGGACAGGTTTTCTTTTTTTTAAGAGTTAATCTGGAACAGCGACATACCCTGCATATCGGAAAACGCTTTATAGGATGCCTGTAACGCCGCCTGCTGCATGGTGTAGGAGGAGATAGCCGCATTCCAGTCAACGTCAACCAGATCGCTCATCTGCTGGGTTTGGCCCAGCGCGCGATCGGTACCCAGCGCGTCAAGGTTATCCAGCTCATTAAGCTGGGTCCCCACTTCGGCACGCACGGTCAGGACGTTGTTAAGGGCATTGCGCAGGCCGCGGTTGGTTTTATCCATCACGTCCTGGGCCGTGGCCTGGGCGGTTTCATCTCCGCTTACCGGCGTTTTCAGCGATGCGATCGCCGAGTCCAGCATCGCAAACAGGTTCGTTTCCGGGGCTGAACCATCCGGCTCTGGTACCGCATTGCTGGTGACGCTGTCAAAGACCTGGGTGCCGGTGTGGGCAATCACCATGGTCCGCGCGGCGTCTACCTGCTGGGTAATCGGCTGCGCGCCGCCGCCGTACTGACCGGTAGCCTGATCGAACGGTGCGCTTTCGGTTTTGTAGCCAGCAAAGATATAGCGACCGTTGCCGTCGGTGCTGTTGGCCAGGTTCATGATCTGGTCACGAATACCCTGCAGATCGGTTGCCAGCGAGGCGCGGTCATCGTCGCTCAGGGAGCCGTTGCCGCTGTTGATCACTTTGGACTGCGCCGACTGGATCGCGGTAGAGACCTGATCCAGAATGCTGTCTTCCAGCGACACTTTCTGGGTCGCGAAGGTGCGGGCCAGCTGATACTGGCTGTTCTGCGCCTGGGCCTGGGAGAGCACCACCGCCTGCGAGGCAGCGATAGGGTCGTCGGAAGCACGGTTTACGCGCTTGCCGGTAGACATCTGCTCACCGTAGCTTAGCCATTTGCTCTGCGAACTGGTGACACCCCGCATGTTTTGTTCATACATCATCTGAGTGCTAACGCGCATCATTAACCTCTTGCTTAGCGGATGTTCAGTAACGCATCAAACAGCGAGCTTGCCGTCTGTAAGACCTGTGCGTTAGCGAGATAATATTGCTGGTAACGCTGCAGGTTACCGTACTCTTCGTCGAGGTTAACGCCGGAGATAGACTGCTGCTGGTTGCTCAGCTGGGTCACGACGTTATCCTGGGTGGTGCTGCTGCTCTTCAGCGTGGCCGTGGTGCTTCCCACGGTGCTGACCAGTGCGGCATAGGCATCGTTGAAGCTCTTGTTGCCGCCGACGCTCTTGCTCTTCTGCAGATCCAGCAGCGCCTGGCCGTTGACGTTATCGCTGTCGCCGCTGGTGGCCGACGCCGCCATAGCAATTTTCGACTCGTCCTGGAATGCCAGATCCATATTGACGATGGCGTTGGCCGTCGGCTTGATAATAAAGCTGTCGTTATTGCCCGCACCGTTGGTAGCGCTGATGCTCACCTTCAGGCCATCAAAGTTCAGGCTGCCGTCGTTAGCATCCGGCGTAGCGGTAAACGAGGTGTTATCTGACAGGCGAGTCACCTGCCACTTTGATCCGTCGTAGACCACCTTATAGTCGGTCGCCTGCACTTTGCTGCTGTCGCTGACCGTGGTGGCCAGTGACGCATCGCCGGTGTTTTTGGCGTTGCTCAGCGTGGAGGGTGAGCCAATAGTAAAGAAGTCACCGCCCTTGTCGCCGTTGGCGTCATAGCCGTTGGCATGCTGGGCGTTGAAGGCGTCAGCAAAGGAGAGCGCCAGCTGGCCCAGCGAGTTGCGGGTCTGGTCGAGGTTCTGGCTGCGGAAGGTCAGCAGTCCGCCGAGGGAGCCGCTGTTGAGCAACTTCTCTGGGATCTCCACGTTGCCTGCGGTGGCATCAACGTAGGCAACGGTGGTACGGGACGGATCGGCGCTGGACGGCACGGCAGCCAGCTGGCGTGAGGCGCTGCCCTGAACCAGAGTGTAACCATTAGCCATGCTGATGTTATAGGTGCCGCCGTCCTGGACGCTCACTTCCACGCCAACAATCTTGTTGAGCTCGCTCACCAGCTGATCGCGCTGATCCAGCAGGTTGTTTGGCGAGGAGCCTGCGCCCACGCCGGTCAGGCGCGAGATCTGATCGTTAAGGTTAGCGATCTGGGTGGTGTAGTTATTGATCTGATCCACGCTGGAGGAGATAGACAGGTTAACCTGCTTATCCTGATCGCGCAGATACTGATCGGTCACCTTGAACTGGTTTACCAGCCCGTCGGCCTTGCCCAGCAGCGTCTGGCGGGAGGCCGGATCTTCGGCGTTGCTCACCAGGGTTTGCAGGCTGGTGAAGAAGTCCTGCATGGTGGTGGCCAGGGTATTGGTCGAGCCAGAGAGCATGTCATCAATTTTGGACATCTGCTCGTAGCGCGTGGTCAGGCCGCTGCTCTGGGTCTGCGCTGCGCGCAGCTGATTGGTGATGAAGGCGTCATATTCGCGCTGGACGCCGGTGACGTTCACCCCGTTGCCAACCCAACCGCCTGCACCCAGCGTACTGTTTGCCTGTGCCAGCACCGTCGTCTGACGGGTATAGCCCGCGACGTTATAACTGGAGATGTTATTACTGACGGTATTCAGCGCGGCCTGGGCTGCACTCAGCCCGCTCATGGCGCTGTTAATCAAGCTACTGGACATGGAGATTCCTTATACACTTTTAGACATAAGTCCTGCTAACGATTATCGGCAGCGCCTTGCTGAACTTGAGAGCTGTCAGAACAGATTTTCAATATCGTTGCTGTAGGCCTTGCTCACCTTATCGCTGAGGGATTTCAGCTGCTGGATCATGCTGGTAAGCTTACGGGCATAGTTCGGATCGGTGGCGTAGCCCGCACTCTGCAACGCCTGTGCCCCCTGCTCGGCGGTCGCCGCGGTGGTGACGGCGGCATAGCGCGGGTTGCGCGACAGCAGGCCGACGTAGTCCGACAGCGCCTCCAGATAGGAGCCGTAGACACGGAACTTGGCCTTCACCTTCTTCGCCTCACCGTTCTCATACTCGGTGGTGGTGATCTCGGTGGTAGGCCCCTTCCAGCTGCCGCTGGCCTTAACGCCAAACAGGTTAAAGCTCGGCTCGCCGTTTTCCCGTTTGATCTGCCGCTGGCCCCAGCCCGACTCCAGCGCCGCCTGGGCGAGGATCAGGTGGTGCGGCACCCCGCTCTGCTCACTGGCCAGCCGCGCCGGCAGCGACAGCTGGGCAAGGAACTCTTTGCTATCCCCAGAGAGCGCAGCATCGTTGCCTCCGCCGTCGGGCGTTTTCGGCATCGCCTTGCGCACCATCTGGGTCAGGGCCTGGTTTTGATAACTGGTCACCGTTTCCAGCGGGAACTTCATCGGCACCTGCGAAAGTGCCTCTGTGGGTTCACTCTGGCCGCCGGACATCTGCTTCACCATCATCTCCGCCAGCCCCAGCCCCTTGCCCGCGGTCATCTGCTGGGCAATCTGCTGGTCATACATGCTGGTATACATGCGGCTGGAGTCGCTGCTGAACAGGCCGTCTTTTGGCAGGGCTTCACGCATGCTCTTCAGCATCATCTGCACGAACATCCCTTCCACCTGGCGGGCCACCGGACGCAGGTTAGCCTGCGGATCCTGCCCTGCCTGGGTTTTCAGTTCATTCAGCGATTGCGCATCCCATGCCGCGCTCGCCATCATTCGGCTGTCGGTTAGCATTAGATAATTTCCAGTTTGGCGCGCAGGCAGCCTGCACTCTGCATTGACTGAAGAATCGACATCAGATCGATCGGCGTCGCACCCAGCGCGTTTAGCGCCCGGACAACGTTGTTCAGGTTGGCGCTGGAGCGGACTCTCTGCAACGAACCGCCACTCTGGC
>NZ_DAMACX010000001.1:0-38322 GCF_031998825.1 Pseudescherichia sp. | reverse complement strand
GTTTACGGTCACCGAGAGGTTACACTGCGCCACTGCGCAGCTGTCCAGCGTCACTTCGCGGTTCATGACTACTGAGCCGGTGCGGGAGTTGATCACGACCTTCGCATCCTGCGGCGCTACGCCCACTTCCATATTCTGGATATCGGCGAGGAAACGCACCTGCGAGCTGTTGCCGCTCGGGACGCGGATCTGAATAGTGCGCGCATCCAGCGCCGAGGCGCTGCCGTAGCCGCGCGCGCGGTTAATGGTGTCGGTAATCTGCTGCGCGAGGGTGAAATCTTCCTGGTTCAGCTGCAGGTTGATGGTGTTACCGGAGCCAAACTGGCTCGGCAGCTCACGCTCGACAACCGCGCCGCCGGTGATACGTCCGCCGTTGAGTTGGTTAACCTGCACGCTGCTGCCGCCTGCCGCCGCGCCCGCGCCGCCGACCAGCACGTTACCCTGCGCCAGAGCATAGACCTGGTTATCAACCCCTTTCAGCGGGGTCATGATGAGCGTACCGCCGCGCAGGCTCTTGGCGTTACCCATTGAGGAGACCACCACGTCGATGGTCTGCCCCTGGCGAGCAAAGGCCGGGAACTGAGCGGTCACCATCACCGCCGCCACGTTCTTGAGCTGCATGTTGGTCCCGGCGGGAACGGTGATCCCCATCTGGGAGAGCATGTTATTCAGGCTCTGGGTAGTGAACGGCGTCTGGGTGGTCTGGTCCCCCGTACCGTCAAGGCCGACAACCAGCCCGTAGCCAATCAGTGAGTTCTGTCGTACGCCCTGTACGCTGGTGAGGTCGCGGATGCGCTCGGCCTGGGCAAGTGTAGCTACCAGTACCAGCGCGATCCCTGCCAGATATTTAAACATTGGTCACCCCGTTACATCGGCGAGAGGTTAAGGAAGAAGCGTTGCAGCCAGCCCATATTCTGCGCTTCATTGATATAGCCGTTGCCGACATATTCGATGCGCGCATCCGCCACCTGGGTGGACGGAACGGAGTTGCTGCCGCTGATGGTGCGTGGGTTCACGACACCCGAGAAGCGGATGAACTCAGTGCCCTGGTTAATGGCGATCTGTTTTTCACCCACAACGTGTAAGTTGCCATTGGCCAATACCTGGTCAACCGTGACGGTCAGCGTTCCGCTGAAGGTGTTGCTGGCGTTGGCCCCACCCTTACCGTTAAAGCTGTTGCCGCCGGAGGCATCGACATCCGCACGGGCGTTGCCAAACAGGCCTTCTAAGTAGCGCGGCGTGGTATCAACGCCGAAGTTGGTTTTGCCGTCGCGGCTGGCGTTCGCCGACGAGCTTTTACTGGCGCTGACGTTCTCTTGCAGCACGATGGTCAGCGTATCGCCTACGTTACGCGGTCTGCGATCCTCAAACAGCGGTTGATAGCCGTAGTTAATCGGCTGGGCAGTCTGAAAAATAGAGCCGTTGACAATGGGCTGCGGGCCTGGCGTGGGCTGCGCGGTGGTTGCGCCCTGCACCAGCGGCGTCGAGGGGATCCAGGCACACCCGTTAAGGGTAAGTGCCACCAAAGCCATAAGCGGATAACGAAACGCGGCGGATTTATGCATTGCTTTCATCTTCGAAATCAGGGGCCCGGCGCGGCGATTACCACCGCGCCGGAGCGCGCCTTAGAGTTGCGTCAGTTTTTGCAGCATCTGATCGGTGGTCGATACGGCTTTACTGTTAATTTCGTAAGCGCGCTGAACCTGGATCATATTCACCAGCTCTTCAGCCACGTTCACGTTAGAGGTTTCAACATACCCCTGGTAGAGCAGCCCCGCACCGTTCAGGCCGGGCGTCGTATCGTTCGGCGCGCCGGAGGACTGCGTTTCGGTGTAGAGGTTCTCACCAATGCTTTCCAGACCGGTATCGTTCATAAAGGTAGTCAGGTTGAGCTGTCCTACCTGTACCGGCGCGGCCTGGCCCTGCTGGGTCACGCTCACTACGCCGTCACGGCCGATGGTGATGCTCAGGGAGTTTGCCGGAATAGTGATCGCCGGCTGCACCTGGAAGCCGCCTGCGGTCACCAGCTGGCCATTCTGATCCACCTGGAAAGAGCCGTCACGGGTATAGGCCGAGGTACCATCCGGCAGCATCACCTGGAAGAAACCCTGGCCTTTGATCGCCACGTCTTTGCTGTTGTTGGTCTGGGAGAGGTTACCCTGGCTGTGCAGGCGCTCGGTGGCCACCGGACGCACGCCGGTACCAATCTGCAGGCCTGACGGCAGCGTAGTCTGCTCGGAAGACTGCGCGCCTGGCTGGCGAACGGTCTGATAGAGCAGATCTTCAAAGACCGCACGCTGACGCTTGAAACCGTTAGTGCTGACGTTCGCCAGGTTGTTGGCGATGACGTCCATATTGGTTTGCTGGGCGTCGAGGCCGGTCTTGGCAATCCATAAGGAGTTAATCATAAATAGTCCTGTATTAGCTCATCGACAGCAGTGAGTTAGCACGCTGCTCATTTTCATCAACGCTGCTGATGACCTTCATCTGCATCTCAAAGCGACGCGCGCTGGCGATCATATCGGTCATCGCTTCAACCGGCTTGACGTTGCTCCCCTCCAGCACGCCCGACATCACGCGGATGGTGGGATCGGCCTGCAGGGTTGCGCCACGGGTCGCCTGGGCAGCCTGGCTGAGACGGAACATGCCGTCATCGCCGCGCACCACTTCAGCCCCGGTCGCCTTGACCAGCTTCAGCTTGCCAATTGGCGACACCGTATTAGGCGGATCCCCCGGGGTCAGCGCTGAGATGGTGCCGTCCGCCGCAATGGTGATCTCTGCCCCTTCCGGCACGGCAATTGGACCCGCATCGCCCATTACCGGGTTGCCCTGGATGGTCAGCTGGCCCGCTGGGCTAACCTGCATGTTACCGTTGCGGGTATAGCCCTCGGTGCCGTCCGGGGTCTGCACCGCCAGCCAGCCGTCCTGTTGCAGCGCAACGTCCAGCGGGCGGGAGGTGTAATCCATCTGGCCCGGCGTCATATCCGCGCCGGGAGTAGACGCGGTTACCAGCGTGCGCGTAGGCAGCGACAGGCCCTCTACCGGCACGGCGCGCAGCGCATTGAGCTGCGCACGAAAGCCTGGCGTGGAGGCGTTCGCGAGGTTGCTGGCCGTGACCGCCTGCTGGTTGAGCGTCTGGCTGGCCGCGCCCATCGCGGTATATATTGCGTGATCCATGAAGCCGTCCCGTCAGGCGCTTAGCGCAGGTTAACCAGGGTGTTAAGGATCTGATCCTGGGTTTTGATGGTCTGCGCGTTCGACTGATAGTTACGCTGCGCGACGATCATATTGACCAGCTCTTTACTCAGATCGGTGTTGGATGCTTCCAGCGCGCCGTTGGTCAGGGTACCGAAGTTACCGTTGCCTGCGGTGCCCAGCAGCGCCACGCCGGAGGACTGGGTCGCCGTCCAGACGTTGTCGCCTTCGGACGCCAG
Organism: Pseudescherichia sp.; assembly: GCF_031998825.1. GTDB lineage: Bacteria > Pseudomonadota > Gammaproteobacteria > Enterobacterales > Enterobacteriaceae > Pseudescherichia. Next base: position 34,888 of record NZ_DAMACX010000001.1, on the reverse strand, counting down.
GCCTTCGTTGTTAGCGAAGTTAGCCAGCACGATCTGGCCCAGCAGCTGGGTCTGCTCGTTAGAGTAGTTACCCACTACGGTGCCATCGTCGTTGATCTGATAGCTCACCAGGTCACCCGGCTTGTAGCCGTTCTGGCTGGTCGCCACGATGTTGTTTGCGCCGGTGTTCTGCTGCATGGAGTTCAGGAAGCTCAGGCTAAAAGATGCTGGCGTCGCACCATTTAGCGCAGCGGTAATAATCTTGACCTGCGGCTGGGCGTTAGGGGCCACTGCCAGATCCCAGGATGCCGGATTGGTCGTGGTGTTAAGGGTATAGTTCCTCACCTCGTCCAGGTTACCGTTGTTATCAAAACTCATCTGCGCCGATTTCGTTGCCGTTGCACCCGTTACGCTGGAGTCTTGCGTCCAGACATCCCAGGTGTTATTGGCCGTTTTGACATAGTAAACGTTCATGTCATGAGCGTTGCCCTGGGTGTCATAAACAGTGACAGATCCTTTTTTGTTGTAGCTGTCAGCATTGGTCGGATCGAACGTCGCGATCGACGGCAGTGCATCAGAGGAGTTAAGGTTGATCTGCATCGCGGCGGTGGTGGTCGTTTTTGCCGACATCAGCGTGTTCGGAATGGAGATCGCCGTCGGGTTTGCGCCCTGCTGGATGGTCGGCGGGGTGCCGGTGGCCGGGAAGCCGGTCAGCTGCAGACCCTGCATGTTAACGATATTGCGGTTTTCATCCAGCTTGAACTGGCCGTTGCGGCTGTAGAATACCGAACCGTTGCTGTCGACCAGGCGGAAGAAGCCGCTCTGGCTGATGGCAACGTCCAGGCCACGGCCGGTGTTGGTGGTTGTGCCGTCGGTGAAATCCTGGGTAATACCCGCAACCTTCACGCCGAGACCGACTTTAGAACCGGCAAACATATCGGCGAAGGACGCGGTGCCAGATTTAAAGCCATAGGTGGCGGAGTTGGCGATGTTGTTACCAATGACATCGAGGTTGGTGGCCGCAGCATTCAGGCCGCTGACCGCTTGTGAAAAGGCCATGACTTACTCCTGATAAGTGTAAAGGCTTATATAATCTGCCGTACTTCGTCGAGGGTGGTGGTACCGTAGGTACCCAAATCTAAGGTGTTACCGGTGCTGCCTTTGGTAATGCCCTGCACCAGCGCAAACTGCAGCGGCTGGGCCACCAGCTGGGTGGAGCCGCTGCTGGCGCTGATAGAAACGGTGTAGGCGCTGTCCGGCGCGGCAGTGCCGTCGGTCATCTTGCCGTCCCAGCTAAAGGTGTGAACACCCGCGCTCAGGCCGCCAATATCGATGGTGCGCACCACCACGTTGTTTTTATCGGTGATGGTCGCGGTAACTTTATCCGCCGCCTGGGTCAGCTCAACGCCAAACGGTGTCGTCGTTTCGCTACCCGCCAGCACGGTGGTACCAGGGATCATCACGCCGTGACCGATCAGGGTGCTCGCCTGTAACGACTGGCTGTTGTCGATCTGACCGGAGATAGCGCCCAGGGTGGTATTGAGCTTCTCAATGCCGCTGACGGTATTGATCTGCGCCAACTGGGTGGTCAGCTCGTTATTCTCCATCGGATTGGTGGGATCCTGGTTTTTAAGCTGGGCAACCAGCAGCGTCAGAAAGCTGCTCTGCAGATCCGTTGCGCTACTGCCGCTTGCCGCGCTGGTAGCTGTCGATGTGGCGGTAGTGCTGGTGGTGTCGTTGAGATTTACAGCAATAGACATGCGACTCTCCTTTACGAGCCAAGCGTGAGCGTTTTCAGCATCATGCTCTTCACGGTGTTAAGTACTTCAACGTTTGCCTGGTAGCTGCGCGAGGCGGACATGGAGTTAACCATCTCACCGACGACGTCCACGTTGGGCATCCGCACGTAGCCTTTCGCATCGGCAAGCGGGTTGCCTGGCTCAAAGACCAGCTTGTCCGGGGCCTGGCTCTCAATAACGCTGGCGACCTTGACGCCGCCAGTGGGTGCGCCCGCTGCGGCATTGACCTGGAAAACTACCTGCTTAGCGCGGTAAGGCTGGCCGTCCGGGCCGGTGGCGCTATCGGCGTTGGCCAGGTTACTGGCCGCCACGTTCAGCCGCTGGGACTGAGCGGTCAGCGCCGATCCGGCGATATCAAAAATGTTCAGTAGTGCCATCTATTAATTCCCCCCCTGCAGCACGCTCATCATGCCTTTGATCTGTCCACCCAGAACGCTCAGCCCGGTCTGGTATTGCAGGCTGTTATCGGCAAACTGGGTACGCTCCCGGTCCATATCGACGGTGTTACCGTCCAGTGAAGGCTGATCGGGAATGCGATAGAGCAGTTCAGTAGACGGTGCAGCGATGGTCTGGGCAGGAATATGACGGCTGGAGGTCAGCGCCAGCGATACACCGCTGGTTTCGGCCCGGCCGCGCTCCATCACTTTTTTAAGTTCGCTGGCAAAATCCATATCGCGCGCCTGATACCCCGGGGTATCGGCGTTGGCAATATTGGCGGCCAGAACTTCCTGGCGCTGGGCGCGCAGGTTTAATGCTTCTTGCTGAAATCGTAGCGCGGCATCGAGTTTATCGAGCATGTCTCCCCCGCTGATGACGTTACGCTGATGAGAAAATGACAGATGACAGCTTAAAGGGCAGAGGGCACGCCTTATCGTTGGAATAAACGCAAAATGCGTCGCTATTTATTGCGTTGATAGATCTGCCGTACGGGTAAAATCCCCTCACTCTCTAATCCAGGCAGGAGCAAGTCATGCACAGTGTGAAAAGCGTATGCGGCGCAATTTTGCTGTTCGCCAGCCCACTGGCGTCGGCCCAGGATCTCACCGCCCAGCTGACCACCTTTTTTTCCCAACGGCTGGCGGGCTTTAGCGATGAGGTCGCCGTTAAGGTGCGAACCCCGGCGAATCTTCTGCCTGCCTGTGAACAACCGGCGCTAAGCGTCGCGGGTAACGCGAAGCTGTGGGGCAGCGTTAACGTGCTGGCCCAGTGCGCCAATGAGAAACGCTATTTACAGGTCATGGTAGAGGCGACCGGCAACTACGTTGTAGCAGCCCAGGCGATTACGCGTGGTAGCACGCTGGAGCCGGGCAGCGTGACCCTGAAGCGTGGCCGTCTGGATCGGCTCCCGCCGCGCAGCATGCTGGATATCAACCAGGCCCAGGATGCGGTAAGCCTGCGCGATCTCGCGCCGGGCCAGGCCATTCAGCTCTCGATGCTGCGCCAGTCATGGCGCGTAAAAGCCGGAGAGCGTGTACAGGTGATCGCCAGCGGCGACGGCTTTAGCGTAAACGGTGAAGGCAAGGCCCTGAACAACGCCTCGGTGGCGCAAAACGCCCGCGTGCGGATGGCATCGGGCCAGGTGGTGAGCGGAACGGTGGCGCCTGATGGGAATATTCTTATTAATCTGTAATCTTTTTAAAGATTTTGCGGCCCTTGCCGATAATTAAGCAATATATGATGATGGCAAGCCCTAACGCCGCGAACCCTCGATGAGGACAACACTATGAGCATTGATCGTACATCGCCATTAAAGCCGGTAAGCACTGTCCAGCCGCGCGAAACTAACGACACTCAGACTCCAAAAGCGCGTCTGGAAAAATCCGCTACGGCGAACAGCACCAGCGTCACCATTAGCAATGCGCAAACCAAACTGACCCAGGCGGGCAGTGAAGATATCAATATGGAGCGCGTGGAAGCCCTGAAAACCGCGATCCGCAACGGCGAGCTGAAAATGGATACCGGCAAAATTGCCGATGCCCTGATTAGCGAAGCGCAGAGTTTCTTACAGAGTAAGTGAGCGTATGAGCAAACTGTCAGAAGTTCTTGATCAAATGACAGTTATCCTGAACGCGCTGAAAGGCGTGATGGATGCTGAGCAACAACATCTTTCGGCGGGCCAGATCAACGGCAGCGCGCTACAGCGTATTACCGAAGAGAAGAGTTCGTTGCTCGCCACGCTGGACTATCTTGAACAGCAGCGTCGTGCCGAACAGAATATGAAGCAGAGCGCAAACGATGATATCGCGGGCCGCTGGCTGACTATCACCAAAAAAACGCAGCACCTGCGCGAGCTTAACCAGCACAACGGCTGGCTGCTGGAAGATCAGATCCAGCGCAACAGACAGGCGCTGGAGGTGTTAAAACCGCATCAGGAGCCTGCCCTCTACGGCGCAAATGGCCAGACTTCAGTGTCCCACCGCGGCGGCAAGAAAATCTCCATCTGACCTCTCACCGCGCAGGCCCGGGCGCGCTGCCCAGGCCTGAGCTATTTTACGCCGTCCGGCGAGCAAACTCTTTCACTTTAAAGCCCAGCAGCGCCAGCGTGGCGAAGTAGGCTATGGCCCCCACCGCCACCACCGCCATCAGGCGCAGCAGACGCCAGGCCATCGTCCCCTGCGACCACTCCGGCATGATCGAGAGCACGCCTAACAGCGCTGCGGCCATCACCACCACCGCCACGACCAGACGCAGCAGGAAACGCTGCCAGCCCGGCTGCGGGGTAAAAATCTGCTGCTTACGCAGCTGCCAGTAGAGCAGGCTGGCGTTGAGGCAGGCAGCAAGGCCAATCGACAGCGCCAGTCCGGCGTGTTTGAACGGGCCGATAAAGGCCAGGTTCATCAGCTGGGTCACAATCAGCGTGACAATGGCGATTTTAACCGGGGTTTTGATATCCTGTCGCGAGTAGAACCCCGGTGCCAGGACCTTCACCACAATAAGCCCCATCAGCCCCACGGAGTAGGCTACCAGCGCCCGCTGGGTCATCAGCGCGTCGAAGGCGGAGAATTTACCGTACTGGAACAGCGAGACCGTTAGCGGTTTGGCGAGGATCCCCAGCGCCACGGCGCTCGGCAGCGCCAGCAGGAAGCAGAGGCGCAGGCCCCAGTCCATCAGGCGGCAGTATTCGTCGTGGTTGCCGCTGGCGAAGCTGCGGGAGAGCGACGGGAGCAGGATAGTGCCCAGCGCCACGCCCAGCACGCCAGAAGGGAACTCCATCAGGCGGTCGGCGTAGTACATCCACGAGACCGAACCGGAGACCAGGAACGAGGCAAATATGGTGTTGATGATCAGTGAGATCTGGCTGACCGAGACGCCAAGAATAGCGGGTCCCATCTGCTTAACGACACGGATCGCCCCCGCATCACGAAAGCTGATGCGCGGCAGCACCAGCATGCCGATCTTTTTGAGGTGCGGCAGCTGGTAGAAGAGCTGCAATACGCCGCCGACGGTGACTGCCCAGGCCAGGGCCAGCACCGGAGGGTGAAACAGCGGCGCGGCAAAGAGCGCAAAACCAATCATGCTGATGTTTAAGAAGGTAGGCGCGAAGGCCGGCACCGAAAAGCGGTTCCAGGTGTTAAGGATCGCCCCCACCAGCGAGGCCAGCGAAATCAGCAGAATGTAGGGAAAGGTGATCTTCAGCAGCTGGGTAGTGAGCGCAAACTTGTCGGCGGTATCGGCAAAGCCCGGCGCGGTGACCATAATTACCCAGGGCGCGGCCAGCATCCCGGCGAGGGTGACAATCGCCAGCACCAGCGTGAGCAGACCAGAGACATAGGCGACAAAGACGCGGGTGGCATCCTCCCCCTGCTTGCTTTTGTACTCGGCCAGAATCGGCACGAAGGCCTGAGAGAACGCACCTTCGGCAAAGATACGACGCAGCAGGTTGGGGAGTTTGAACGCCACGAAGAAGGCGTCAGTTGCCATCCCTGCGCCAAACACCCGCGCCACAATGGCGTCGCGAGCAAAACCCAACACGCGAGAAAAGAGAGTCATCGAGCTGACCGCAGCCAGCGATTTTAATAAATTCATTACCGTATTAATCCGAACCCTGCGGCAAAACGCCTGCAAAGCAGGCGTTAGAAGAAGCGCTTAGTCTACCTGGATTGCGATGAAATACTACATCCAGAAACTATTACCAGATACTACAGTGGGTTATTCGGCCATCGCCTCGCGCCAGAGCCTGTCAATGATGCGCTGGGCCAGCACCGCCTGCTCACCGGAAGTTTCAGGCGCAGTCTGATTTTTCACGCAGGAGATAAAATGTTGGGCGCAGCCAACGAATCCGCGCTGCTCAAGGGTGCTCTGCCAGCCGGGAATCGGACGCAGCCTAATGCCGCTGCCCTGCTCTTCCCGCCACTCGCGCATATCGGTTACGTCGTACAGCCCGCCGTCGGTCACCGCCTGCACCCACTCGCGCTGGCTACCCGCCCGGCGATGCATGCTGGTGGTGATGTGCAGAGCATCGTGGCTAAAGTGGTGCTCGGCGTAGATCATCTGCCCCTCGTCATTGGTGAGCAGCGTGCCGCCGTTGAGCTGGCCTTCGCCGCCCGCCAGCCACAGGGCGGTATCCACCACGTGAAGGTAGTCATCCAGCAGCGTAAAGCGCAGATCCTGCGGCCCGACGCTGTCGCTCCGGTGCTTGTCCATGCGCAGCGAGGCCCCGGCAGCCAGCCGGGTTTTCAGATCGCGGTAGAGCGGCGCGAAGCGGCGGTTAAAGCCGACCATCAGGATCAGATTCTTACGTGCGGCCAGCGCCACCAGCCGCTCGGCATCGGCAAGGCTCTCCGCCAGCGGTTTATCGACGCAGACATGCACACCGGCGTTTAGCAGCTCGCTTACCACCGCGTAGTGCGAGGCGGTAGAGGTGTGGACAAACACCGCATCGCACTGGGCGGCCAGCTCCGGCAGCGATCCGGCGTAGGGCACCCGCCAACGCTGGCAAATGGCTAACGCTTTCTCCCGCGACGGCGACCAGGCCGCCTGCAGCGTCCAGTCGGTGGCCGCGCCCAGTACCGGCAGCCAGGCCTTCTGGGCGATACCGCCCAGCCCCACTACGCCTATGCGTAACTGTGTCATGGTTAATCTCCCAGGTGTGCCAGCAGCGAATCGAGACGCTGCTTCAGTTCGGCGACTTCACTCTCCAGCGCCGCCACCCGTGTAGCGAGATCCTCTGACGGTAACGCTTCGCTCACATCGGCGGTGGCCTCCGGAACTGCTTCGCCGCTAAACAGGTGCATGTAGCGGCTTTCACGTTTGCCCGGCTCGCGCGGCAGACGGACCACAAAAGGCCCATCTTCCCGGCTTGCCAGCGCCTCTAAGGTTTGTTCAACCTCCGGCACGTCGGCAAACTCATGCATTCTCGCTGCCCGCATCCGCAGCTCGCCTGGGGTCTGCGCGCCGCGCAGCAGCAGCGTAGTGACGAGCGCCGTCTCACTGCTGCTGAGCTTGAGGTTACCAAATTCGGAGTTACAAAAGCGCTGCTCGTATTTCGTGACCCGGTTGCCGAAGCCGCTGACGTTACGCAGATAGTGCCGCTTAACCAGGGCGTCGAGGAGATCCTGCACTTCGGCGTCGCCCAGCGACATAACGGGTTCACGGTTGGTTTTTTGATTGCAAGCGCTCACCACTGCATTAAGAGAGAGAGGGTACTGCTCCGGGGTCGTGACCTGCTTCTCCAGCAGGCAGCCGATAATCCGCGCTTCGGCGGGGCTTAACAGGATTTTCATCTTATTATTTCCTTAGTTGCGGCCTGCGGTCCACTCCGGTGTGGTCAGCGCCGTCAGCACATGATCGCGCCACTCACCATCAATCAGCAGATAGGCTTTGGCATAGCCCTCTTTTTCAAAGCCCAGCCGCGCCAGCAGACCACCGCTGCGCTGGTTGTGCGGCATGTAGTTAGCCATAATGCGGTGTATATGCTGGGTGCGCTGCATATAGCGGATCGCAGCGGTCAGCGCCTCAAACATCAGCCCCTGCCCCTGCCACTTTTGACCAATAGAGTAGCCCAGATAGCAGGCGTGAAACGAGCCGCGCACCACGTTGGAGAAGTTGGCTACGCCCATGATCTCTTTCTCTTCAGGGTCAAGCAGCGCAAAGTAGAAGGCGGTCCCCTGCTTATGAAATTCGTTAATCATGCTGAGACGCGCCTGCCAGCCTGACGGATAGCAGTGGCTCTCATCGCGAATGGGTTCCCAGGGTTTTAAAAACTGGCGGTTTTCTGCGTAGTAGTCTGCCAGACGCCATGCATCGCGCTCATGCACTAAACGCACCACCAGCCGGTCCGTCGTCAAGCGCGCTTTTGGAACGTTATTACGATAGCCGAACATTAATCACCACTCCTGTCGAAACGTCTTATTACCCCTGCGGATAACTATACCTGCGGCACGCCACTATTACGATAAAGAGCATCAATCAAAGGGTTGCTTTGATAAAAAAATATCGTCGCCGCAACGGTGGGAAAACAGTCAGCAACAACGCAGAATAGCAGGGTAACTCTTTTGACATTCCCGGGAGGGGAGATGTCCCGCGTATCGCAGGCCAGGCGCCTGGGTAAATATTTCCTGCTTATTGATAATATGCTGGTTGTGTTAGGTTTTTTCGTCGTCTTCCCGCTTATTTCTATTCGTTTTGTGGATCAGCTCGGCTGGGCCGCCCTGATGGTGGGTATCGCCCTCGGCCTGCGTCAGCTTATCCAGCAGGGGCTGGGGATCTTCGGTGGCGCTATCGCCGATCGCTTCGGTGCCAAGCCGATGATCGTCACCGGCATGCTGATGCGAGCCGCCGGTTTCGCCACTATGGCCGTGGCGCAGGAGCCGTGGCTGCTCTGGAGCTCATGCATCCTCTCCGGCCTCGGCGGTACGCTGTTCGATCCGCCGCGCTCGGCGCTGGTGGTCAAGCTGATCCGCCCTCACCTGCGCGGACGTTTCTTCTCGCTGCTGATGATGCAGGACAGCGCCGGAGCGGTGATTGGTGCCCTGCTCGGCAGCTGGCTGTTGCAGTACGATTTCCGCCTGGTGTGCGCTACGGGCGCAGTGATCTTTGTCCTCTGCGCCGCCTTTAACGCCTGGCTGCTGCCGAACTGGACGCTCTCGACGGTAAAAACGCCGGTGCGGGAGGGACTCAGCCGGGTGATGGGCGACAAACGCTTCGTGACCTACGTGCTCACCCTAACCGGCTACTACATGCTGGCGGTACAGGTGATGCTGATGCTGCCCATCATGGTTAATGACATTGCAGGCTCTCCGGCGGCGGTGAAATGGATGTATGCCATTGAGGCGAGCCTCTCCCTGACCCTGCTCTATCCGCTCGCTCGCTGGAGCGAAAAGCGCTTCCTCCTGGAGCAGCGCCTGATGGCTGGCCTGCTATTTATGGCCCTCAGCCTGCTGCCGATTGGCATGGTCAGCTCGCTACAGCAGCTCTTTACATTAATTTGCACGTTCTATATCGGCTCGATTATTGCCGAACCGGCGCGGGAAACCCTGAGCGCCGAGCTGGCGAATTCCCGGGCACGGGGCAGCTATATGGGCTTTAGCCGCCTCGGTCTCGCCTTCGGCGGTTTCCTTGGCTACGCGGGGGGTGGCTGGCTATTCGACGCCGGGAAAGCGTTCAGCCAGCCCGAGCTGCCGTGGATGATGCTCTCAGCCATTGGCCTGGTCACTCTTCTTGCGCTCTGGTGGCAGTTCAGCCCCAGGCATACCCAGCCAGGGGTGCTCGAACCTGAGGCCTGATTTGAAAGGCGCTTTTTTCTCTTCCATACTGATGGTTACGGACAACCATCACCTGGAGGGGAAACGTGAAGCTCTATATTTACGATCACTGCCCGTACTGCCTGAAAGCCCGTATGATCTTCGGCCTGAAGAATCTGCCCGTCGAACTCAACGTATTACTTAGCGATGATGAAGCCACGCCTACGCGCATGATTGGCCAGAAGATGGCGCCGATCCTGCAAAAAGATGACAGCCGCTACATGGCCGAGAGCCTGGACATTGTGAAGTACGTTGACCAACTTGACGGCGAACCGCTGCTCACCGGTGCGCGTAAGCCAGCCATTGAAGCATGGTTACGCAAAGTCAACGAGTACACTAACCGCCTGCTGCTCCCCCGCTTTGCCAAAGCGCCGTTTGATGAGTTTGCGACGCCTGAAGCGCGGGCTTACTTTACCAATAAGAAAGAGGCGGCTATCGGCGACTTTAGCGAACATCTTGCCCATACCCCTGGGCTGGTAAAAAAAATCAGCGACGACCTGCGCGATCTGGATAAGCATATTGTCCAGCCCAATGCGGTTAACGGTGAACTCTCCGAGGATGATATCCACCTCTTCCCGCTGCTGCGCAACCTGACGATTGTGCCCGGTATCGTCTGGCCTACGCGCGTCGCCGACTACCGCGACAATATGGCTAAGCAGACGCAAATTAACCTTCTGTCATCCATCGCAATTTAACCTCCGGCCCGGCGGAAGCCCAGGTTTCCGCCATCGCTTTCAGCCTTTTCTGCTGTTACGCCTCCTGCTGGCACGCCAGACTGCTTTGTGTCACGATGGCATCAATGGATGGCTTTTGAGGGATCCCATGAAGAAGATTTTATTTGCCGCAGCCCTTGTCGCAGGCGGCCTGCTGGCGGGTTGTAACCAGCTCACCCAGTACACCGTCAGCGAGCAGGAGATCAACCAGGCGCTGCAGAAACACAATAACTTCTCCCGCGATCTTGGCCTGCCGGGGGTAGCGGATGCACATATTGTGCTGAATAATCTGGTCAGCGCTATTGGCCGTGAGGAGCCAAACAAAGTCACCCTCTCCGGCGATGCCGGGCTGGATCTCAACTCGCTCTTTGGTAGCCAGCAGGCTACCGTCAAGCTAAAGCTCAAGGCGCTGCCGGTTTTCAATAAGGAAAAAGGGGCGATCTTTCTTCAGCAGATGGAGGTGGTAGACGCCTCGGTGATGCCACAGAAGATGCAGCCGGTGGTTCAGAGCCTGCTTCCTTACCTGAACCAGGCTCTGCAAAACTACTTTAACCAGCAGCCCGCTTACGTTCTGAGCGAGGACAGCAGCAAAGGCGAAGCGCTGGCGAAAAAGTATGCCAAAGGGCTGGAGATCAAAGCTGGCGAGATTGTTATCCCGTTCGTTAACTGAGCTGGCAGGCGGCAATTTTGGTTCTGCGATCAGGAAAGAGGTGCAAACGAAAACGTTTACGCCTATGCTTAGTGCCCGGCATAAAACCAGCCATCACTGACTTTACTTTAGCCGGAGCACTACCATGACAGCACAACCCCAGGTTTTGAAAATTCGCCGCCCTGACGACTGGCACGTACATCTGCGCGATGGCGATATGTTAAAGACTGTGGTGCCCTATACCAGTGAAACCTATGGCCGCGCTATCGTGATGCCAAACCTGGCGCCGCCGGTGACCACCGTTGATGCCGCCATCGCCTATCGCCAGCGTATTCTTGCCGCCGTCCCTGCCGGCCACGACTTTACCCCGCTAATGACCTGCTACCTCACCGACTCGCTGGATCCCAACGAAGTCGAACGCGGTTTTAAAGAGGGCGTATTTACCGCTGCCAAGCTCTATCCGGCTAATGCTACCACCAACTCCAGCCACGGGGTCACCAGCATCGACGCTATCATGCCGGTGCTCGAGCGCATGCAGACGCTGGGTATGCCGCTGCTGGTACACGGCGAAGTGACTCACGCCGAGATCGATATTTTCGATCGCGAGGCACGCTTTATTGAGACGGTGATGGAGCCGCTGCGTCAGCGCCTGCCGGAGCTTAAGGTCGTGTTTGAGCACATCACCACCAAAGATGCAGCCGACTATGTACGTGACGGTAACGAGCTGCTGGCGGCGACTATCACCCCGCAGCATCTGATGTTCAACCGTAACCATATGCTGGTGGGCGGCGTGCGTCCGCATCTCTACTGCCTGCCGATCCTGAAGCGTAACGTCCATCAGCAGGCGCTGCGTGAGCTGGTCGCCAGCGGCTTTGAGCGTGCCTTCCTCGGTACCGACTCCGCCCCGCATGCTCGCCTGCGTAAAGAGACCAGCTGCGGCTGCGCAGGCTGTTTCAACGCTCCGACGGCGCTGGCCAGCTACGCCACCGTGTTTGAAGAGATGAACGCCCTGGCGCATCTTGAGGCCTTCTGCTCGCTCAACGGCCCACGCTTCTACGGTCTGCCGGTCAACGAAGGTTACGTTGAGCTGGTCCGCGAAGAGGAGCAGGTGCCGGAAAGCATCGCCCTGAGTGATGACACGCTGATCCCTTTCCTGGCGGGTGAGCGCGTTAACTGGCGGATCCGTCGCTAAAAATTAATCTGCCCCCTGTTGTAAGTTCCTTGTCTATACTGTATAAAAATACAGTACATCATCCAGGGGGCAATCATGCGTATCGAAGTGACCATCGCTAAAACAACACCCTTACCGCCGGGCGCGATTGACGCGCTGGCAAGCGAACTCTCCCGCCGTCTGCAGAGCGACTATCCCGATACCGAAAACAGGGTGACCGTCCGCTATGCAGCCGCCAACAATCTGTCTGTTCTCGGTGGTGCCAAAGGTGATAAAGAGCGTGTTAGCGAGATCCTCCAGCAAACCTGGGAGAGCGCTGACGACTGGTTTACGCAGGATTAATGGTTGTTTCCCTATTGTGCTTTTGCCGGGTCGCCCCGGCTTTTTTTTCACTTTTAAGCATTATTCTGATGGTGCCGCTTATCTCTGTAATAAATAAGCCGTAATTAGTCGTTTTCTTGTTCAAAAAATTCTAAGAAAGTTCAGAAAAAAGAGCCCCTCTTTTTTTATTAGCGCAATCTGCTTAATTATTGATATACTTAAGTTGCTTCAATAAACACGCATTGAACCTCAAGAGTCGTTGTCCTTAAACACGCATTTAGGGGGTTAAAATGGTAAAAAATAATGAAGTCATTCAAACCCATCCGCTCGTAGGGTGGGACATCAGCACCGTGGACAGCTACGATGCGCTGATGCTGCGCCTGCACTACCAGACCCCGAACCACGCTGACCGTAATGACACTGCTGACCGTGATGACACTGAGGTCGGACAGACTCTGTGGTTAACGACCGACGTTGCCCGTCAATTTATATCGATTTTAGAAGCCGGCATTGCCAAGATCGAATCTGGCGACTACCAGGAAAACGAGTACAGGCGGCATTAATGAATGCTCATTTTTCAACCAACAGGCACCCTTAGGGTGCCTTATTTATTTCTGGCTTGTATAACGCCGACGGGTTAATTACTCTCCTGAGCACAGTTTTTGCCAGGAGAGCCTTATGAAATACGATCTCATTATTATCGGCAGCGGTTCCGTCGGCGCTGCTGCGGGCTATTACGCCACCCGGGCGGGGCTAAAGGTGCTAATGACCGATGCCCATATGCCACCCCACCAGCAGGGTAGCCACCATGGCGATACGCGGCTGATCCGCCATGCCTATGGTGAAGGCGAGAAGTATGTTCCGCTGGTGCTCAGGGCGCAGGCGCTATGGGAGCAGCTGGCAGCCGAGAGCGGTGAAGAGGTGTTTATCCGCAGCGGCGTTGTTAACCTGGGGCCTGCCGACTCTGACTTTCTGCGTAACGTTGCCCAGAGCGCCCAACAGTTTAACCTTGACGTAGAGCAGCTTGACGCTGCAGCGCTGATGGCACGCTGGCCTGAATTCCGCGTGCCTGATGATTACATCGCCCTGTTTGAAGCCAACTCCGGCGTGCTGAAGAGCGAGCTGGCGATAAAAACCTGGATCCGCCTCGCCCGAGAAGCTGGCTGTGCCCAGCTATTTAACTGCCCGGTGACGGCGATCCACCACCATGCTGATGGGATAACCGTAGAGACGGCCGACGGTGAGTATCAGGGGGCGAAGCTGCTGGTGAGCGCCGGAACGTGGGTGAAGCAGCTGCTCCCCTCCCTGCCCATTCAGCCAGTACGTAAGGTCTTTGCCTGGTATCAGGCCGATGGTCGCTACAGCCGCAAAAACAACTTCCCGGCCTTTACCGGCGAGCTAGCGAACGGCGACCAGTACTACGGTTTCCCGGCGGAAGACGATGCGCTGAAAATCGGCAGGCATAACGGCGGACAGTCCATCAACGGCGAGGATGAGCGCGTGCCCTTTGGCCGCGTGGCTACCGACGGCTCCGAGTGCTTCCCCTTCCTGCGCCAGTGCCTGCCAGGCATCGGCGGCTGCCTGTATGGCGCAGCCTGCACCTATGATAACTCCCCGGATGAGGACTTTATCATCGATACGCTGCCGGAGAGCGCCGGCACGCTGGTGATCACCGGTCTGAGCGGGCACGGATTTAAGTTTGCTTCTGTGCTGGGCGAAATTGCTGCCGATTTTGCGGCGGGTAAAACATCAACGTTTGATTTAACCCCGTTTTCGCTACGACGTTTCATGGCAGGATAAGCAAAAGGCCCCTTGTGGGCCTGTTCTCGCTTAATTGTCTCTGGAGATATAATGCGCCGGTTATTTACATGGTTGACTGAAAATGTCCGCGAACATTTGATGGCCTATATTGCTATCTGGTCCCTGCTGGCGTTAATTGACCTTATTTATATAATCTATGCCGAATAGGTAATATTGACAAAAATTGACATTACTTTAATAAACCCTGGTTTTAACGCAGTTTTTTTGAATGACCGTAAGCAGGCTAACTAGCCTGCAACTTCAGATGACAGGCATTGCCGTGTTGTTTGAGACGAAATCATTGAAAGTTATCAGGCAAATCGAAGCAAAAAAACTGAACAAAATAAAATAGCGATCGCTTTTGTTATTTTTAAGTTGCATTAATATTTTTTGCAGGCCATTTTAAGTTAACTTTATATTTGAGTATGGTTAACTTTATGCAACTGCGTAATTCTGCTCGCCGCTATGGCGCGGTCTCTATTGCGTTACACTGGCTAGTTGCCCTTGTGGTTTACGGCATGTTTGCCCTTGGCCTGTGGATGGTCACCCTGAGCTATTATGATGGCTGGTATCATCAGGCCCCGGAGCTGCATAAAAGCATTGGCGTGCTGCTGATGATGGGTCTGGTGGTTCGCCTGATCTGGCGTCATGTCTCACCGCCGCCTAAGGCGCTGGCCTCCTACTCCCGGCTTACCCATGTCGCCGCCGTTGCCGCGCATATCACTCTTTACGCCCTGCTGTTCGCCATTGTCATCAGCGGGTATCTGATCTCTACCGCCGACGGTCAACCCATCAGCGTGTTTGGCCTGTTTGAGCTCCCCGCTACCCTGACTGACGCGGGTGCGCAGGCCGATCTCGCGGGCACCCTACATCTGTGGCTGGCATGGAGCGTGGTCATTCTCTCGGTCCTGCACGCCCTGGCGGCCCTTAAACACCACTTTATTGATAAAGACGACACCCTCAAACGTATGCTGGGTAAATCGTCCCCTGACTCTGGAGCATAAGATGAAGAAAAACCTGCTGGCATTAACTTTCGGCGCGCTGCTGTTCACCACCGGTTCGGCAGTGGCTGCTGACTACAAAATTGATAAAGAGGGCCAGCACGCCTTCGTTAACTTCCGCATCCAGCACCTCGGCTACAGCTGGCTCTACGGCACCTTTAAAGATTTCGACGGGACCTTTACCTTTGACGAGCAGAATCCCGCCGCGGATAAGGTTAATGTCACCATCAATACCAACAGCGTTGACACCAACCACGCCGAGCGTGATAAGCACCTGCGCAGCGCGGATTTCCTTAACGTCGCGAAATTCCCGCAGGCGACCTTTGCCTCAACCGGCGTTAAGAAAGATGGCGACGAGCTGGATATCACCGGTAACCTGACCCTTAACGGCGTGACCAAGCCGGTTACTCTTGAGGCGAAGCTGATTGGTCAGGGTGACGATCCGTGGGGCGGCGTCCGCGCGGGCTTTGAGGCCGAGGGTAAAATCAAGCTGAAGGACTTCAACATCAACACCGATCTCGGTCCGGCATCGCAGGAAGTGGATCTGATTATCTCCGTTGAGGGCGTGCGCCAGAAATAACGCCGCCTTGTAGACGCTCTGCCGGGGAGTCCCCGGCAGGCTTATAACGCTTACTCCGGGTCCGGAATGCCGAGTTTGGTATTCAGTCGACCGCGGGATTTATTAAAGATCTTATTCCCGTTCTCACGCCCTGCCCGACGGCGACGCTGCTCCTCTTCCGGCAGCTCACGCTCCGTCTGGCACAGCTCGCTACAGCATCCCTTATACTTCTCCGCACATGACGGGCACTGAATAAACAGCAGGTGGCAGCCGTCGTTCAGGCAGTTGGTATGGCTATCGCACGGCGTGCCGCACTGGTGGCAGTGGGCAATCACATCCTCAGAGATTCGCTCCCCCATCCGCTCATCGAAAACAAAGTTTTTACCGATAAAGCGTACCGGCAGCCCCTGCTCCCGCGCCCGGCGGGCGTACTCAATGATACCGCCTTCGATATGCCACACCTTGTTAAAGCCGTTGTGCTTCATCCACGCGCTGGCCTTCTCACAGCGGATGCCGCCGGTGCAGTACATAACGATCTTTTTATCCTTATGCTCCTGCATCATCTCAACCGCTTTCGGCAGCTGCTCGCGGAAGGTATCCGCCGGGATCTCCAGCGCCTGCTCAAAATGCCCCACTTCGTACTCGTAGTGGTTACGCATATCGATAAAGATTGCGTCGGGATCGTCGAGCATGGCGTTAACGTCGGCGGCCTTGAGATACTCACCGACGTCGCTGGCGTCAAAGGTGGGATCGTCAATACCGTCAGCCACGATGCGGTCCCGCACCTTCATGCGCAATACCCAGAACGATTTGCCGTCGTCATCCAGAGCCACGTTCAGGCGCAGGCCGTCCAGCGCAGGATCAAAAGCGTAAAGACAGGCGCGCAGCGCATCGTACTGGCTCTCCGGGACGCTGATCTGGGCGTTAATACCCTCATGGGCCAGGTAGACGCGACCAAATACGTTCAGCGCGGTTAAGGCCTTGTATAATGCATCGCGTGTCGTCTGTGGATCGATAATGGTAAAGTATTGATAGAATGAGACAGTGATGCGCGGCTCGGTTTCAGCAAGCATACGCGCCTTCAGCTCCTCATTCGAAATGCGGTTGTGTAACACTGGCATGGTGTACGTTTCCTGCAATCGGTGAATGATCAATGAAAATCGGGCAGCATCATAAAGCAATTACTGTTAATTTACATCCCCGGCGTTTACGTTACATTTGCACACCAGAACGATTAAAAAGGAGAACAGGCGTTGGATAACAGGAAAGACCAAACGCATTTACCGCAATTTTCAGCAGCGTTGCTGCACCCTCGCTACTGGCTGACGTGGTTCGGCATAGGGATGTTATGGCTTATTGTCCAGCTGCCCTACCCGTTCCTCTACCGCCTGGGCTCGGGTCTGGGACGGCTGGCTATGCGTTTAATGAAGCGCCGGGTGCACGTTGCTACGCGCAACCTCGAGCTCTGTTTTCCTGACATGCCTCCTGACGAGCGTCACGCGCTGGTAGTAAAAAACTTTGAGTCTACCGGCATGGGCCTGCTGGAGACCGGTATGGCCTGGTTCTGGTCAGATAAACGTCTTGCCCGCTGGATGGAGGTGATTAATTTTGAGCCTGTCTACGAGCTGCAACGGCAAAAGCGCGGTATTTTGCTGATCGGCGTTCACTTTTTAACCCTGGAGCTGGGGGCGCGCATGTTTGGCATGCAGACGCCGGGCATTGGCGTTTATCGCCCCAACGATAATCCGGTGATCGACTGGCTGCAAACCTGGGGACGCCTGCGATCCAATAAAAGCATGCTCGATCGCAAAGATCTGAAAGGCATGGTGAAGGCGCTGAAGAGCGGTGAAGTTGTCTGGTACGCACCGGACCATGATTACGGCCCGCGTGCCAGCGTATTTGTGCCGCTGTTTGCCGTCGATCAGGCGGCCACCACCTCGGGAACCTGGATGCTCTCGCGTCTCTCTGGCGCAGCGCTGGTGCCCTTTGTCCCGCGCCGCAAACCGGACGGTAAAGGCTACGAGCTGGTGATGCTCGACCCTGAGCTGTCACCGCCGCTGGACGATGCCGAAACCACCGCCGCCTGGATGAACAAGATCGTCGAGAAGTGCATTCTGATGGCCCCTGAGCAGTACATGTGGCTGCATCGCCGCTTTAAAACTCGTCCCGAAGGCGTGCCGTCACGCTACTAACTTTTGATTCCCGTAACGCCGGATGGCGGCATAATGCCTTATCCGGCCTACGATCCCCATCGCCCACACCTGAATTATTTTCCCCGATCGTTCTTGTAAAATCTCAGATTCAACTATTCTTTCCCTGAACAACATGTCAATTTCACAGGGAGAAACCAATGACCATGTACGCCACGCTGGAAGAAGCCATTGATGCTGCTCGTGAAGAGTTTCTGGCCAACAGTCCTGAGCTAGACGAAGAGAGCGCCAACGTTCAGCAGTTTAATATGCAAAAGTATGTGCTACAGGATGGCGAGATCATGTGGCAGGTGGAATTTTTAGCCGACGAGGGCGAGGATGGGGAGTGCCTGCCATTATTGACCGGCGAAGCCGCGCAGAGCGTTTTTGACGGCGAGTTCGACGAGATTGAGCTGCGCCAGGAGTGGCTGGAAGAGAATACCCTCCACGAGTGGGATGAGGGTGAATACCAGCTCCAACCGCCGCTGGATACCGAAGAGGGTCGTACCGCAGCGGACGAGTGGGACGAGCGTTAATTACTCGTAGGGGCCGTGATGCGCATCAATCGGCAGCAGGAGCGTGTCAAAGACCAGCGAGAAAGGGAGATCCAGCACGGTGATGTAGCGCCACTTTGAGTCGCGTACGTCCCACTGTACGCCGGGGTAGTACTGGTTCCCATGTCCCTGCCCCGGAATAGTACGGCTGATGATACTGCCGCATCCGCTAAGTAGCATCGCCATGATCACCAGAGTGATTATCCGCATAGTTTATCCCATATAAAAATACCGGCTACTGGGCCGGTATTGCTTTTGCCGGGTGGCGCTACGCTTACCCGGCCTACTTACTCTGTAGGCCCGTGCAAGCGCAGCGCCGCCGGGCGTTGCAAACTTATTTCGTTTTCAGCGCGTCGTACTCACTAATCCACGATGAATAACGCTCCGGCGCGGACCAGACACGGTGGTGCAAACGTGACATTGTCACCGGATCGCTCAGCAGCACCAGACGACGGTCGCGGGAGAGTTTATCCGGCGTTTCGTTCAGCGCTTGCTCTACGTGGCGATCGCGGGCAATCTCCAACACCTGGCTTGCACGGTGACGGGCCGTTGCCATGGCGGTGGCCAGGGCGTTATACGACGGATTGAACACGGCGTGCATAAAGCCATTTTCCAGCGACCGTTCACGGTTCAGCGTCAGATACTTGTCAGTATCCACCAGCACCTGCGGCGGCGAGTACTCTTCCGGGATCAGGAACAGCTTCCAGCGTTTAGTCCGCAGGCCTACCGTTGCGCGGCTCGAAATCACCGAGACAAACGGGGAGAGGATCAGCGAGACGACAATCGGTGCCAGCCAGAACAGGAAGCGCAGATCCAGCCACGCCATGCCAATTGCCCAAACCAGACCAAGCAGCATCTGCGAGCCGTGACGCATAAACGCCTCGCCCCACGGGGTAGAATCATCGTCACGCTGCGGTGAGTTCCAGACCACTTCCCAGCCGAGGAAGGCGCTGACCACGAACACGGTGTGGAACAGCATACGTACCGGGGCCAGCAGCACAGAGAAGAGCACCTCCAGCAGCAGCGACGCCGTCACGCGCAGGAACCCGCCGTACTCTTTCGTGCCCTTGCACCAGATCAGGATGATACTCAGCAGCTTCGGCAGGAACAGCAGCACCATGGTCGAGGCAAAGAGCGCGATCGCCAGCTCCGGACGCCACTGCGGCCACACCGGGAACAGCTGACGCGGCTGCAGGAAGTACTGCGGCTCGGTCAGGGCGTGAACCACCTGCAGCGCCGTAGAGAGCGCGAGGAACATAAACCACAGCGGCGCAGAGAGGTAGGACATCACCCCGGTCAGGAACACGGCGCGGTGCACCGGGTGCATCCCTTTCACCAGGAACAACCGGAAGTTCATTAGGTTGCCATGACACCAGCGGCGGTCGCGTTTCAGCTCATCCAGCAGGTTCGGCGGCAGCTCCTCATAGGAGCCAGGCAGATCGTAGGCGATCCACACCCCCCAACCGGCGCGACGCATCAGAGCCGCCTCTACGAAGTCGTGGGAGAGGATAGAGCCAGCAAACGAGCCTTCGCCCGGCAGCGGGGCCAGCGCACAATGCTCGATAAACGGCTTCACGCGGATGATGGCGTTATGGCCCCAGTAGTGCGACTCCCCAAGCTGCCAGAAGTGCAGACCGGCGGTAAAGAGTGGCCCGTAAACGCGAGTAGCAAACTGCTGGCAGCGCGCATAAAGGGTATCCATACCGGAGGCGCGCGGCGAAGACTGGATAATCCCGGCGTTCGGGTTAGCCTCCATCAGACGCACCAGACCGCACAGGCAGTCACCAGTCATGACGGAATCCGCATCCAGCACTACCATGTAGCTATACTGGCTGCCCCAGCGGCGGCAGAAGTCGTCAATGTTACCGCTTTTACGCTTCACGCGACGGCGGCGACGGCGATAGAAAATCTGCCCTTCACCCTGCACCTCGGCAATCAGCTCCATCCACGCCTTTTGCTCTGCCACGCAGATATCAGGATTGTAGCTGTCGCTGAGAATATAGACGTCGAAGTGCTCGGCATTACCGGTGGCTTTCACCGACTCCCAGGTCGCACGCAGGCCAGCGAAAACGCGGTCAACGTCCTCATTACAGATCGGCATAATCAGCGCGGTGCGGTGCTGCGGATTAAGCGCCTCATCCCCCACCGTGGAGGCTGAAATGCTGTATTTATCACGGCCGATCAGCAGCTGAAGAAAGCCCATCAGCGCGGTCCAGAACCCGGCCGACACCCAGCAGAAGAGCACCGCAAAGAGGATCAGGATCCCCGTTTGCAGCACATAGGGCAGAAGCTGCATAGAGGAGACCAGCAGATCCTGCCCCATCATGTCTTCCGGGGCAATCAGCGCCCAGCCCTGATAGGGGAGAATGGTTTTCATGTACCAGGTCGCCACCACCGTCTGCGCGATGGTCAGCAACAGCAGAATGTAACGGCGGATAGAGCCCACCGTACGCCACTTCTGCTCGCTCGCCTGCTGCTCTTTAGTCAATCGCGACAGGTAGCGCGGCGGTACGTCGCGACCGCGCAGGCGATCCCAGAAACGGCCAATCGGGTTCGTACGCCACGGATCGGGGAACATAGAGGAGCGCTTCGCCTCGGGCATCGCCTTTAGCTGACTGCGTCCTTCATCGTCCTTAATCAGTTGCCCTTCCGCCAGCGAATCCGGCCAGGCGTGCTCAAGGCGCGCCTGAACTGAACCCAGCGGCGTGTCATCGTCCCGCTCATAGTGGCGATGCTCAGCGTCCAGCGCTTCGTGCACGGCACGCAGATCCGTTGTCGGCAGCGCCGCTTTCCCGTCAGCGGAAAGCGACAGCGCGTCGATATACTCAGTTGTCTTATTCATTGGCAGGTAGCTGATAGCTCCAGGTTTCACTCAGCGGCTGCTCGGCATTCACCAGCGCAGCACGCATATCGGTCGTCTTTTTCTGGTCTTTAACCTTAACGCGTAAGGTTAAACGCCATCCCTGAGTGACCGGGTTATAGCGCACAGCGTTTTCAACGATTTCACCATTATCACCGATGCTGACCTGGGCAGTAACAGGGGTATCCTGCGCCAGCTTTTTCATCTCTTCACCGGTGAAGTCGACGACAAACGCCAGGGTGCCGTCCGGCTGGCGGATCAGGTTGGACTGTTTGACATCACCGGTTGAGCGGCGCGTCTGCGTGACCCACGCGTTATCCGGGGCATGCAGTTTGTCTTCGTCGCGGCTAAAGGTGATGGTGTACTTAAAGTTCATCTCTTTACCGGCTTCCGGCAGCTGATCCGGCGTCCAGTAGGCCACGATGTTGTCGTTGGTCTCATCGTTGGTTGGGATCTCTACCAGCTCGATTTTCCCTTTGCCCCACTCGCCTTTCGGTGTGACCCAGGCGCTCGGACGCAGATCGTAGCGATCGTCGATATCTTCGAAGCGATTAAACTCGCGGCCACGCTGCAGCAGACCAAAGCCCTGCGGGTTCTCCATGGCATAGCTGCTCACGGCCAGGTGTTTCGGGTTGTTTAGCGGACGCCAGATCCACTCCCCGTTACCGGCATGCATTGAGAGGCCGTTGGAGTCGTGCAGCTCCGGGCGGAAGTTGGTCGCCGGTGACGGCTGGTTTGGCCCAAAGAGGAACATACTGGTCAGCGGGGCGACGCCCAGCTTACCGACCTTATCGCGCAGGTAAACTTTAGATTGCACGTCCACTACGGTGTCACGGCCCGGGATCACCACAAACCGGTAGGCTCCGGTCGCGCGCGGTGAATCCAGCAGGGCATAGATAGTCAGGCGTTTGTCGGTGGGTTTCGGGCGTTCAACCCAGAATTCGCGGAAGTGCGGGAACTCTTCGCCGGACGGCAGCGCCGTGTCGATGGCCAGGCCGCGGGCGGAGAGACCGTAAACCTGCCCGGCACCGATCACGCGGAAGTAGCTCGCCCCCAGCATGCTGACAATTTCATCGTTCTTGTCTTTGCTGTTGATAGGATAGAGAACCTTGAAGCCGGCAAAGCCTAAATCTTTGACCGTGTCCTTATCGTGCTGGACGTTGCCAAAGTTGAAATAGTCCGGACTGTACTTGATCTTATGCACCGCCGTCGCCGTCACTTCATTGACGGTTACCGGCAGGTCGAAGTACATACCCTGGTGGTAGAACTCAAGCTTAAATGGGGTTTTAACGTTGTTCCAATACGCTTTGTCGTGATTGAATTGAATCTGCTGATAGTCCGCGTATTTCATGTCACGGAAGACAGAGGGCAGGTTGCTTTTCGGGGCTTCATAGCCTTTTGCGGCTAACGACTGCGCCTGTTTTGCCACGTCATCGATGTTAAAGGCCCAACCCGATGAAGAGTACAGGGATAACAGCACCGCTGCGCCTAACCAACGCATTTTCATCACTTGTAGATTATGTTTCATAATAACTAAGCACTTCCCCCTTTGTGTGCTTAAATCGATCCGATCTATTTTAATGGTATTTCAGGCAATCCGACAACTTAATCCCCGCTTTGTTCAGCCGCTGGCTCAGTGGATAAGCAAATAAAAGCAACACCTTGCCAATTGCGCGTTTATCCTGGAGACAGGCCGCCACGCTTAGTGTAGGGTTGCCAACGAATGTAATCATAACTGGCCTTAGGGATAAGGCGATAAGTCTGATATTGCACGGAGTGATATGAGTAAAATACCCGCACAGCGCGAATACTTTCTGGATTCCATTCGCGCGTGGCTGATGCTGTTAGGCATCCCCTTTCATATCTCATTAATCTACTCAAGCCACGTCTGGCACGTGAACAGCGCTACGCCTTCGTGGTGGCTGACCCTGTTTAACGACTTTATCCACGCTTTCCGGATGCAGGTCTTCTTTGTTATCTCGGGCTACTTCTCTTATATGCTCTATCTGCGCTATCCCTTGAAGCGCTGGTGGAAAGTACGCGTTGAGCGCGTGGGCATCCCTATGCTGACCGCTATCCCGCTGTTAACGCTGCCGCAGTTCCTGTTGCTTCAGCACGTTAAAGGCAAGGCTGACAGCTGGCACACCCTCTCCCTCTATGACAAGTATAATACCTTAGTATGGGATCTGGTTTCCCACCTCTGGTTTTTACTGGTGCTGGTAGTGCTGACTACGCTGGGACTGGTGCTGTTCCGTAAGCTCAAACAGGCGGTAGCGGCGGATCCGGACGCGCTGCTAAACCAGCTTACCCTGCCAAAGCTAACGCTGCTGTTTCTTCTGCTTGGCGTGCTGTATGCCGCGCTGCGCCGCACCCTGTTAGTTCTCTATCCGCCGATCCTCAGCGACGGCCTGTTTAACTTTGCCGTTATGCAGACCCTGTTCTATCTGCCGTTTTTTGTGCTGGGAGCACTAACCTTTATTACGCCTCGGCTCAAGGCGCTCTTCACTACGCCGTCGTGGGGCTGCACCCTGGGCGCAGCGCTGGCCTTTGTGGCCTATCTGCTGAACCAGCGCTACGGCAGCGGCGATGCATGGATGTATGAGACGGAGAGCGTGATTACTATGGTGATGGGGCTGTGGATGGTGAACGTGGTCTTTTCCCTCGGGCACCGGCTGCTTAACTTCCAGTCGTCGCGAGTAACCTACTTCGTCAACGCATCGCTCTTTATCTACCTGGTGCACCATCCGCTGACGCTGCTCTTTGGCGCATGGATCACTCCGCATATTCACTCGAATACGCTGGGCTTTATCTGCGGGCTGATCTTTGTGGTGGGCTGTGCCGTTGCACTCTATGAGGTGCATCTGCGCATTCCGCTGCTGCGTTTTCTCTTCTCCGGCAAGCCTGAGGTGAGCAAAGCGCAGCCGAAACAGGTGCAAAACTAGCGTTAAAGGAGCCACTCTACCGGCAGCCGGGAGGCTAATCGCACCAGCATTCGCTGCCAGAAACGTGTTTTAGGCTCCTTCTTTAATACCTGCTCCTGACCGTCCTTGGTGTCGATCCAGTTAATTCGCCCCCAGCGGTCAAGGCGCAGCTCCCAGGCAGCATCGCGCTGGCTCTGCTGAAAACGTTTATGGATCACCTGCGCCAGCGGCTGGCTCTCAATCACGAAACCCATTTCGGTGTTGAGCATGGCCGAACGGGGATCGAAATTAAACGAGCCGATAAACACCTTTGCCCCATCAATGCTAAAGGTTTTAGCATGCAGGCTGGAGCCGGAGTTACCCGTCAGGCCGCGATCGTGAATATGTCGGCCACCTTCCCGGGTGGGTTTTAGCTCATATAAGGCGACGCCGTGGCGCAGCAGCTTTTTACGCCAGCGCGCATAGCCCGCGTGTACCACCGCCACATCGTTCGCCGCCAGCGAGTTAGTAAGAATGGCGATTTTCACCCCTTTGCGTACCATCTGCAGCAGCTGCGCTACCCCGGCGCGGGTCGGAACAAAATAGGCAGAGATGATATCAATCTGCTCCTGCGGCATCCCCATCACCTTCACCAGACGCTGCGGCAGCAGGGTATGTTCGCGCGCCCTGCCCTGTCCCTTGCGCGGGTCGTCGCTCAGCAAGCGAGTTTTGGCCCACAGCATAGGCAGCGTTCCCGCCTCCAGGCGGGTAGAGAACTGGGTGGTTTCAAGCTTGGAGAGGTAGCGCCGTGCCGTCTCATCGTTGTACCAGGACTCGGGCACCTGAATATGTCCGTCGATATCGTCATCTTTAATATCGAGCACTTTCTCAAGCGTGGAAACCGACTGGCAGGTCCAGTAGCGTTCAAAGTCTGCCACCACGTCGCTCACCACCGGGCCGATCGCCAGCACGTCAAGATCGGAGAAGAGCGGCTGCTCCCCGGCGCCAAAGTAGGCGTCGCCAATATTTCTGCCGCCCACAATGGTAACTTCACCATCGGCGGTAAAGCTTTTATTGTGCATCCGTCGGTTAAGGCGCGCAAAGTCAGTAAGGTAGCCCAGCGACCTGAAGAGGCGAAACGAGAAAGGGTTAAACAGACGAACGTCGATATGGTCATGGGCATTTAGCTTGCGCAGAATATCATCCAGCCCCTGGGTGTTGTTATCGTCCAGCAACAGGCGGATCGTTACGCCCCGCCGGGCCGCTTTAAGCAGCTGGGAGAGCAGCAGCCGCCCGGACATATCGTCTTCCCAGATATAGTACTGAATGTCCAGGGTACGCTCAGCCATCTCAATCAGCCGATAGCGTGCAGCAAAGGCGTCAAGGCTATTGTCCAGCGCCAGAATGCCGCACGCATCGGGATGGGCCGCCCGGGCAGGGGCGATAGCGCGCCCCAGCCGCGTATTATGCGTCTGGTTCGTCACCCTGCTGGGTGAGGAGTCGTTGATAAAGCCGGGCATTTTCATCGTCATAACAGACAAAGTATACCTGACCAATCGACGGATGCCGGGTTAGATAATCCGAAACCGTAGCGACAGCGATCTCCGCTGCGGCAGGTTTAGGGAAACCGTAGATGCCGGTGCTGATTGCCGGAAACGCCACCGAGTGATAACCGTTGGCCTCTGCCAGCTTCAGGCTATTACGGTAGGCATCTTCCAGCAGGCGTTGCTCATGATCCTCACCGCCGCGCCAGATTGGCCCTACGGTATGGATCACTGCCTTCGCCGGTAGTGCCCCGGCAAGGGTGATCACCGCATGGCCCGGCGGACACTCGCCCTGCTGCTCCCGCACGGCTTTACAGGCGGCCAGCAGCGCTGGCCCGGCGGCGCGATGGATAGCGCCATCGACGCCGCCCCCACCCATTAAGGAGGGGTTAGCCGCATTAACAATGACATCTACCTGTAACGTGGTGATGTCACCCTGAATAACCTCCATACGCGATTGCATATTTGCCTCTCTTATCTCATCGCTTTCAACTAAGTGTATAGCAGGGTGTGGCAGGCGGGAGAAATTACACGGCGTTCGGTCAGACAGTATAGCGATCCAGCAGGTTGATTTTACACTGAATATTGTTGCTTTATTGCTCAGCTGGCCACTGCTGCACGAGGTGCAAGGCATCTCCGTCGGTCACCGTCACGACAACTTTGACCGTATCTTTTGGCGAGATATTCATGCTCAGGCGCGCAAGTTTGGTCGGCTGGTTAGCTTGCAGGGTGAGGGTTTTTCGCTGCTGGGTATTGCTCTGCCCGCTTACGCCCGCGTGTACGGTGAGGATCTGGATTTGGCAAACGCAGGGCTGGGTAACAACGACCTGGGGGGTAATGGTATAGATATCCTGTTGGCGCTCGGTCAGAAACGTAATCTGGCTGGCCAGGGCGGCAACTAAGAGAAAGGGGTGCATGGCGGCCTCCTGATAAAAAAACAGGGCCGAAGCCCTGTTTTTTCGCACCAGATAGAATTAGTACTGGTTAGCCGTTGCGTTGTTGCCGTAGCCAACCTGACGTACTTCTACGTAAGACTGAGACGCGGTCTGGTTAACCAGCGCGCCGTTAGCGGTACCGTATTGACGTACGTCGATATCAGAGTGGCGGCTGTTCCACTGGTCGACAGTGGCATTGTTACGAGAGCCGTTCTGGGACAGGCTGATAGAGCTGTCATCAGAACCCTGGCCTACGTCTGCGGCGTTACGTGAGCCATGCTGAGTCACGGTCAGATCGGAGTCACGAGCATCGGTCTGCAGAGCCAGTGCGGAGTTATTGCTGCCGTACTGGAAAATGCTTAATTCAGAGTTCGGGCCGCCGAAGCTGCCGCCACCATATTGACCAACGGAACCTGCGAAAGCGCTGCCGGAAATAACGATCGCTGCCAATGCTGCCACTTTAATGAATTTCATGGTTAACTCCCATCGGATTGATATATTAGTTTCACAACGGATTTAGCGTTGAATAACGCGAATAGCCATTTGTGATTGCCTCTGCACTACAACTGCCGTTTTTTGCGTACCATACTGAGTAATATTCGCTTTGTTACCCGAACCTTTCTGAATAATCATTGCGGTATTACCGTATGCACCTTGCGTTATACTCGCGTCATTGACACTGCCTGACTGATCTATATACGCAAAGTTATAGGCTCCTGCCTGATCGATCTTTGCCCGGTTACTCGCCCCTTCCTGGGAGATAACAGCGTGCATTTTAGATCCATCCTGACGTAGCTGGGCGCTATTATTGGTACCGTCCTGGCCAATTATCGCAGCCTGATTGTAAGACGTTTTGCTCAATTCATTTACCGCAAAGTTATATTCTGACATGGCCAGATCATAACTTGACGCGGCGGCTATCCCAGGCGCACCCAGCATTGTTAACACCATAATCAACGTTCTGTTTTTCATGTTGTCACCTGGACCTGGAGTATTTTCACTGATAAATATTGTGCTCCGCTGTTATTAACGTATTTTTACATCCGTTAACGCTGCGTTACGGAAAAGAGTATGTAACGGTAAATATTAATAATATCTCACCCGGCAGTGGTATTTTTATCTATATGTTCACCTTAAAGTGCTAACGTCCTAAAAAATAGCCAGATGATGCATAAAATAAATTTTGCGACAGAAGTTTGGTACAGGTTTGAGCGTTATAACAACCGGAACTGAGTTATGCCCTGGTAGCAGCCACATACGGGTACGCATAAAAATTTTGTGGTTTTGCGATCACCAAGGCAACTTTTTTCACCCCTACCCTGATTTTGATAACGCAAGTTCATAAAATTTAGCAGCATAAAAAAATCAAAATCTTGTAAATGAACATATATTCCTTTTAAAAACAGCAAGTTAAAATAATTTGTATGATTTTTAAATCTGATGCAAAAGCATTAATTTGTACAACTTTTCCATGAAATTTATACATCAAATAATCTGTAATATTACATTTTAAAATTTACTTTTACATTTTGTTACATGTTTAACACTTGATTTAAGATTGGTAATGGCTAGATTGAAATCAGCAGTATGTTTGAGTTTTTGTTAAATTTCGCCCTTAGGGCTCACTCTTATTGATTACACACAGCAGTGCAACATCTGTCAGTACTTCTGGATACCCAGTAAGACCTGGGGAAAAAGACAGGTGTACCAACAAGCGGGGTTTATTATGTTTAATGAAGTCCAGAGTTTTCAAAGTCAATCTATTCTCTTGATTACTAAACCTTCTCTACAGGCTGCTGCCTTGCTGCAGCATCTGAAACAGTCCCTCTCTCTTTCGGGGAAAGTGCATAATATTCAACGTTCTCTGGATGATATATCGCCCGGAAGCGTGATTCTGTTCGACATGATGGAGGCAGATAAAAAGCTGATCCATTACTGGCAGGACAATTTAGGCAGGAAAAACAATGCAGTTAAGCTGTTATTGCTGAATACGCCGGACGAGTACCCGTTCCGTGACATAGAGAGCTGGCCGCACATCAACGGCGTTTTCTATGTGACGGAAGATCAGTCCCGTGTTGTTGATGGTCTTCTCAGCGTACAGCGCGGCGAGTGCTACTTCTCCCAGAAGCTGGCAAGCTACCTCATTACCCACTCCGGTAACTACCGTTACAACAGCTCCGAAGCCGCGCTGCTCACGCACCGGGAGAAGGAGATCCTTAATAAATTGCGAATTGGTGCATCGAATAATGAGATTGCCCGCTCGCTGTTTATTAGTGAAAATACGGTAAAAACCCATCTCTACAATCTTTTCAAAAAGATATCCGTAAAAAATCGTACACAGGCTGTCTCCTGGGCTAACGATAACCTCAGGCGATAATCTCATGAAACGGTTCGTTGCATGGTTTGCAGCCGCAGGTCTCCTGCTGGCTGCCGGGAACCTGCGCGCTGTCGAAGTGGAAGTTCCCGGATTGCTGACCGATCGTACGGTCTCTTCTGTTGGACACGATTTTTATCGTGCTTTTAGTGATAAATGGGAAAGCAGTTATACAGGGAACCTGAGCATCAATGAACGTCCCAGCGCACGGTGGGGAAGCTGGATAACCATTACGGTCAATCAGGACGTAATATTCCAGACGTTTTTATTTCCTACCAAACGCGACTTTGACAACAACGTCAACGCCGCGATAGCGCAAACCCAGGAAGCACTGGATCGCCGGCAGATCGATCAAGCATTGCTTGGTACTGGCGATTTAGCGCGAGATGAATTCTAAAACACGATAAATTTCTTTCGGAGGCTCACATGCGTATTGCCTGTGCCGTAGTCACGCTTTTGCTTGTCTCGCCATCAATATGGGCTGGAAATATGACCTTTCAGTTTCGCAATCCTAATTTTGGTGGCAACCCCAATAACGGCGCGTTTTTATTAAATAGCGCCCAGGCACAAAACTCCTATAAAGATCCGGATTATGACGATACTTACGGAATAGAAACACCCTCAGCGCTGGATAACTTTACCCAGGCAATTCAGTCTCAGGTACTGGGAGGATTACTGACCAATATCAATACTGGCAAGCCGGGAAGAATGATCACCAGTGATTTTATTGTTGATATCGCGAATAACGACGGACAACTTCAGCTCAACGTAACAGATCGAAAAACCGGGAAAACATCCACTATAGAGGTGTCGGGTTTACAAAGTGGTTCAACCGACTTTTAAAGCACAGCTACCGTTTTTACAGGAATAATAATTATGCAGCGCTTACTCACCATGCTGGCTGTCTGTTTACTCAGCGGATGCTTAACGGCACCACCGAAAGAAGCAGCCAAACCAACATTAATGCCTCGGGCCCAGAGTTATCAAGATTTAACCCATCTGCCGATGCCAACCGGTAAGATATTTGTCTCTGTTTATAATATTCAGGATGAAACCGGACAGTTTAAAGCCTATCCGGCGAGTAACTTCTCCACCGCCGTTCCGCAGAGCGCCACGTCTATGCTGGTTACGGCGCTGAAGGATTCACGCTGGTTTATTCCGCTTGAGCGTCAGGGACTGCAGAACCTGCTTAACGAGCGGAAGATCATTCGTGCGGCGCAGGAGAACGGCACGGTGGCGGTTAATAACCGCTTCCCGCTTCAGTCGCTGACCGCAGCTAACGTGATGGTCGAAGGCTCGATTATCGGCTATGAGAGCAACGTGAAGTCCGGTGGAGTGGGTGCACGTTACTTTGGCATCGGTGCCGACACCCAGTACCAGCTTGACCAGGTCGCGGTTAACCTGCGCGTGGTCAACGTGAGTACCGGGGAGATCCTGTCGTCGGTCAATACCAGCAAGACGATCCTCTCCTATGAGGTGCAGGCCGGGGTGTTCCGCTTCATTGACTACCAGCGTCTGCTGGAGGGTGAGGTCGGCTTTACCGCGAACGAACCCGTCATGCTGTGTCTGATGTCAGCGATTGAAACCGGGGTGATTTACCTGATCAACGATGGTATCGATCGCGGACTGTGGGATCTGCAAAACAAGGCAGAGAGTGAAGATCCGATTCTGGTGAAATACCGCCATATGGCGACGCCGCCAGAGTCGTAATCGCTCCTGAGCACTATCGAAGCGTGGCGGACTCCTCCGCCACGCTTTTTTTTGTACTGCCACTGGCTGCTCTTTCGCGCCAGCTCGCCAGCCACAGACCGCTATTCTTCATCGCGTAACCAAACAGTAAGCCGACGGCCAGCGACGGGACGACGGTTCGCCAGTCGCCCTGCCCGGCAAAGGTGGCACAGGCGCCGATAAAGGTGCCGGGAACAAAGGAGAGTAATAGACTCTTTGCCTGGATGCACATCAGGAAGGCTACGACGCCAGTGAGCAAATAGCTGACAATGCTCAAATGTGGGCTTAATGCGCTGCCATAAATAATCACCTGAGCCCAGGCTACGCCGCTCATTACCGTAAAGGCGGAGATCAGTAGCCCTTTAATCCCACCCTGCGGGCATGCGAAATAGGCCGTACAGCCAAGGAAACCCGCCCAGCTCAGCAGGCCCAGTGAGACGGCAACCCAGCCCCAAAGGCCGGAGAGAATGCCCGTTGTTAATGCAATTGAGAAGAGTATGTTCATGGCGCGCATCTTAGCAGAAGCGCATCATTGAAATGAGATCGCCAGCACGTTATTTGCAAGCTGGCGATTATTGTTACATTGTTATTGTGATTTGAATCACATTACTCTGCGGACTCTTCCTCAAGCTCATCCCACATGGCGGCGATAGCATCTCGGGTGAGCGATGCCATGGTGCGCCAGAAGGGAGTCACAGCGTGGGCTTCAACCTTGCCAAGGAACGTTCCGCACCAGGGCAGCAGGTAGTCGGCAAACAGCGTCTCCAGGGCCTCACTCTCATCCTCCGCAGCATTATCCTCCAGCCAGGAGGCAGCCAGCAGCAGAGTACCAAAATGATCCGCTGGCACATCGGTCAGCGGCATACCCCGGGCGGCCAAAAATGCTCTGACCTCTGCCTCGTTTGCCCCCTCCTGCCACGCATGGCGATATGGCGCAACGCTGCACTCGTCGCCGATGAACAGATTGTGGTAATCCGTCACCAGAGCGGGATCGTCGACGCTCTTTTGCAGCCGGGCAAGCAGCTCATCCTGCTCCAGCGGCCAGTTTGCTGCCAGCTTGCCCTCGCGGATCAGCGTATAGAGCGGGGCTAAAAGCGGATCCTCAGGCTGGCGGTAGTAGAGTGAGCCAAGCACGCGGCAGAGGATTGAAAACTCGTTCATTATAGGTTCCGTTAAAAAATTAAAGTTCAGCAAACTCGGCAATCGGCGGCATTCCGCGCGATTCAAGGAAGTTTAACAGGCGGCGCGGCGAGACGTTAAGGATCCGATCTTCGGGAAAATCGACGTCATTCAGCACCTTGCGACACTCGGTAAAATCACCCAGCGAAAAGGCGGTATGCGAGTCGGATCCTAATGCCACCCAGCCTCCGGCATCACGCACGGCAGCGGCGATAGCCCGGCAGTTCGCCTCGCTGCCCTTGCGCGAGTGGAGGAAGGAGGAGTTATTGATCTCCAGCGCGACATTATACTTCGCTGCCGCTGCGGCAATGGCTGGTATATCGACAGGATACTTCGGATTGCCCGGATGGCTGATGATATGCACGTTACCGCTGGCCATGGTAGCAATCATCGCCTCGGTGTTCGTCGCCTGGTCCTGCGGCGCGAATACCGGCTCATGGAAGCCAGCAATGATGAGATCCAACGCGGGCAGCATCGGCCCGGTGCAGTCAATCTCACCGGCGGTATTTTTGATGTTGGCCTCAATACCGCGCAGGATCCCTACCCCATCCACCAGCCGCGGCCAGATACGCATGTTCACGAAGTGCCAGTAGTGCGGCGCATCGGCCATATCGGGGCCGTGATCGGTGATAGCAAACAGCTTAAGACCTTTGCTTTTGGCAATCGCAATATAGTCGTGGAGGGTGCTGTAAGCGTGGGTGCTGGCGACGGTATGCATGTGCAGGTCAACGGGGTACATGACGCTCTCCTCTGTTAATAATGCGCAAGGATAACAGGAATTATTACCCTTTTTAATGAAAACCCGGTGCTAGTAGCCGCGGATCCGGTCAACCTGTCCGGTTACCGTTTCGCCCTGCTCCAGCTTTGTGATGGTCCGGGCAATATAGTCGATAGCCTCATTCGGGCGCGTCACGGCGGCAATGTGTGGGGTCATCGCCACGCGGGGATGCGCCCATAGCGGGCTGCTGGCCGGGAGAGGCTCTTTGCTAAAGACGTCCAGCATGGCTCCTTTCATTTTGCCGCTATCGAGCGCCTTGAGGAGATCTTCCTCAACGACATGCACGCCGCGCGCAAGGTTGAGTAGATAAGCGTTATCCGCCAGCTGGTTCAGCAGCGCCAGGTTAATAATGCCCTGGGTCTCTGGGGTATTAGGCAGAAGGTTAATCAAGACGCGGGTTCCTTTAAGGAAATTCCCCAGCTCGGCTTCGCCAGCAAAGCTCTCAACGCCGGGCCAGGATTTGCGGCTACGACTCCAGCAGCGCAGCGGAAAGCCCCATGCCTGAAGGCTTTCAGCTACTTTCGACCCCAGCACGCCTGCGCCAAGAATGCCGATAGTAAAGTCTTCGCGCGGGTACTCTTCCAGCTCCTGCCAGCGGGCCTGCTGTTTTTGCGCCTGGTAATCATCAAATCGTCGGAACCAGTGCAGTACCTGGCTCACGGCATACTCCTGCATCTGCAACGCCATGCCAGTGTCTTCGAGGCGGAACAGCGGAATGGATTCAGGCAGCATATCCGGGTTGGCGTTAAGCTGGCTAAGAATGGAGTCCACGCCTGCGCCGAGGGCAAAGACGGCTTTCAGTTTGCGGCCCTGCAACATTTCTACCGGAGGATGCCAGACCAGCGCATAGTCGGCGGGTTCGTTATCGCCCGGCTTCCATTCACGGACTCGTGAATGGGGAAGTGCCTGGGAGAGTTTCTCCAGCCAAAATTGCGTATCGAAAGACGGGTGATAGAAGATGATATCCATACTGACTCCAGATGCGATCGTGCTTTGGTTTAGTTGAATTGTTATCTATTGATGAGGATAACAAATTTGTTCTGCGCTCAGGGATAAAGGTTACTGATGATAAAAAAAACAGTTCCTGGATATTTAGAAAGCACGTTGCTTGAAGTTTGTCTAAACGCGCTAAATTATTGAAAAAGAGGATTGACGGAGGGAGCGGATTTCCCTACATTAGCGCCGTCCCAGCGATGCTGGGAAGACAATATGGTGAGGTGTCCGAGTGGCTGAAGGAGCACGCCTGGAAAGTGTGTATACGGCAACGTATCGGGGGTTCGAATCCCCCCCTCACCGCCATATTTCAGATAAGAGCCTGTACGTAAGTACGGGCTTTTTTCTTTTATATTCTCGCTACGGGGGGATAAGAACCTCCGGCCGGGGTTCGACAACGGGCAACTGCCCGTTGGACAGACCGTGAGCACAGCGAGCGGGCTGCCCGGAGGGCGAGCGAAGCGAGTCAATCCCCCCCCTCACCGCCATATTTCAGATAAGAGCCTGTACGTAAGTACGGGCTTTTTTCTTTTATATTCTCGCTACGGGGGGATGAGAACCTCCGACCGGGGTTCGACAACGGGCAACTGCCCGTTGGACAGACCGGGAGCACAGCGAGCGGGCTGCCCGACACAAAAACGCCGGGAGCGTTTTTGAACAACGCCTGCGTTGGCCCCGAAGGGGCGAGGCCCATGGATGGGCCGAGTAACGGCGAGCGAAGCGAGTCAATCCCCCCCGGTAGTGAGCAGCACTCCGCCCCTGATCCCCCGGTGGCGCTCTGCTTACCGGGGCTACGGTTTGTGCCCTTCTGGTGCATTTGCTCACGGCTTAACCGAACGCACGTTAAAGCAGAAAATAAGCTTGACCGTTTTAGCGCAACTCCCTATAGTAGCGCCCCGTTGCCCCCGAGAGGAAGGCAGCAAAAACAATACGGTGAGGTGTCCGAGTGGCTGAAGGAGCACGCCTGGAAAGTGTGTATACGGCAACGTATCGAGGGTTCGAACCCCTCTCTCACCGCCACATTTAAAGAAGAGCTCGCATGCAAATGCGGGCTTTTTTTTCGCCTGTGACCCGTCCTGAATAGCGTTGACACATTTTACTCATACACTGAGGAAAATGT